>NZ_MRAE01000051.1 GCF_002008345.1 Clostridium tepidum | reverse complement strand
GCTTGGTATTTACTAAACTTAATAATATATATGGATTCATATTTTTTACTTGATCTTTATCAATAATCATAAGAAAATCCTCCTATTATTCACTTTATGCTGATTTTAAAAACATAGTTTATTAATAATTATGGCTATTATAATTATTAATAAACTATTCTTCAACTTTATAAAAATTTTTAATAATTTGTTCATAAATTTTAAAATAATATCATATAATTAATCCTTAACATTAGGATTAAAAAAACAATATATACTAACTTTAATTTTAAATTTACTTATAATATGGATTTAACAATTCTATATGTTTTTTCTCTTCATTTATTATTTTTCCCATTACATTATAGGACAACATATTAGTATCTGTTTCCTTTCTTACTAATTGTCCCTGTATATCTATTAGCAATGCTAAATTTTCTTTTTCAAAATCTATAGAAAAATTTATTAGTTCTTTTACATTATCCATTTTAGTAATATTCATATTAAATTTAAATTGCTGTATTCTAGCCGATATTTTATCATAAATAAAAAAATCTATATCTTCTTTTTCTAAAGTTTTTATATTCTCTTTAAGATTTTCATAATATTGTATATGTTTATTTTCCTGATTAGCTATTGTTTTTGCAACTATAGAAACTTTACTATCTTTACAGTTTTCACTTATTTCTTTAAACATGTTATATCCTTTTTCTTCTATATATATTAAATTATCTATTATATCTATTATGTTATACCCCATTAAATTACATCCTCCCCATGGCTCTTTTCTATTATAGTTCCTATATATTTATAAAGTTATATTTTAATTTAAAATTTCTTTTTCTTATGAAGTCTAAAACTTAACATATATTTATTAAACCAGTAAAGACAGCGAAATAGAAGCAATAACAGGAGCAAGTCCTAAAACTTAACATATATTATTAAACATTAAGAGAATTGCATAATTTAAATCTTATAAATAATATATTATTGGTTTATATTATGAAAACACAATATACTATAACTATTATTCTAAAATTTGTAATTAAGCAATTCTCTTCTTAATTATATAAATAATTATTTTTCTATTTCATAAGGCCAATCTTCTATTCCACCTAAATCATATAAATTGTTATACCCTAATTCCTTTAAATGCTCGTAAGCAATTTTAGCTTTTTTGCCACTATTGCAATAAATAAAAATTGTAGAATTTTTATCTGGTACTTCATCTTCAATATTGGTTTCTAGTAATTCTATGGGCATCAATTTACTACCCTTTATATGACCTTCTCTATATTCATTTTCATTTCTTACATCTAATACTATTATATCATCTCTTTGGCTTAAGATTTTCTTAGCTTCTTTTGGAGTTATTGTATTAGTATACATTTCAAATTCATCTTCTTTCTATATTATTTTTTATATACTGATATTGTATTATTAAAAATAAACACAGTTGCTAAATTAATTAGAATTTTACAACATCCCTTTAATTAATTTTTAACTCAAACTAAACAAATTATACTTTAATAAATATTGAATAAATATATTAATTAGTAATTATTATACATTATTGTTCCTATTATTTAAATATTATCCTTGTAAATTAATCCAAACTTTAATATTTCTATATATTTTATAACTACCCATACAATTATTTTTCTTTTTAAAAAAAGTATCCCTAAATAAAAATAGATTTAATTTTAAAAATTAAACATATAAATACAATATAAATCCTTTTATTCTGTGTATTTTTTATGTTTTTATCTTAAAATTAAATATATTTTGAGATACTTTTGTAATAAAAACTAATTTTGAATATTATAATTCATAGCAATTTAAAATTTCTCCATAATATAAAACATGATTATTACCATCATTATAGAATGTATCTAATAATTCTTTGTCCATAGCATTTAAATCTAAAGGTTGTTTGTAAATAACCTTACATTCATAATGCATTCCATTACTTTTTATAACTGGAGTTTTTACTTTGTCACCATCTATTAAGCTTAAATTACATTCTTTTATCTTATCATACTCTCTTCCAGACTTTGATCCACAAAACGCTAAAGCTTCTTTCATGCTATCATCAAAAGGAATTGTTACTGTAAACTCGCCACTTTTATCTATAAATTCCTTGGTATATCTGCTTTCTCTAACTAAAGCTATAAATATAGGCCTTCTCCACTGAAAACCTATGTTTCCCCAAGATATGGTCATAGTATTTACTTTTCCATCTGCATTGCCAGTTAAAAAAGCTCCATTTTTATGTAAATGTTCCATAGACTCTTCTAAATTTAATGTGAAATTTACTAACATAAAATACCTCCTTAAAATACTCTAATTATTTTACTTACTATTTTATATTACCTTAAGATTAAATTATACTAAAAAATCAAATCCTATACTAAATAATTTTAGATATAATAAAAAATTTAATAATTATTATGTCATACTCTATAATAATTTTATTTATAATGTTAATACTTTACAGCTGATATTTTCCCTATTTTGTTCCCCATTGTATATAATTTTTAGCTCTATCTAAATCCTCATCGCTACATATAACTCTTATAATATCCCCTGCTTCAAATCGAAAATAAGGTCCTGGAGATATATACATCTTATCATTTCTTTTTACAGAGATTATTGTACCATTGGTATACTTCCAAAATTCTGTATCAGAAATAGTTTTATTTACTATATAAGAATTTGAATATATCACCATTTCATAAGAAGATTCTAAATTTATATTTTCAAATTGAATGGAGTTTTCTAAAATTAAATCCATATATTTATCTATTTCTTTTTCAATTTTCATTTTTTCTTTTTGAAGAGATTTTATCTTCTTTCTAAGTTCTTTAATATTATTTTTAGCATTAAATCTATGTATAAATAGATATGCATTTTCGATGGATTTAATATATATACCACTTTTTTCTGTAACTTCTACTACTTGCATATCTTTAAGTAAAGAAATAGCTCTTCTTATAGTTTCCGGAGATACATTATATTTACTTGATAAGGTAGATCTTCCTCTAATTTTTTCCCCTACCTTAAATTCATTATTATAAATTTTGTGAGCTATATCTATTGCTATTTTTATATATTTGGGAGTATCTATATTTTCCATAATTCTTCTCCTTATAAATAATAATTTAATAATTACTGACTAGCTAACAACTACTATTATACAATTATACATTGATTTTAAATAAACTCAAAATTTAGATAACAAAATGAAATTAGTAAATTTTACAAAATATAATATATGTGTTATAATTAAAATCACAATCTGACATATTAGTGTTTTTTATAAGTTGTCAGTTTGAGGAGGATGTATATGATTCAAAAAATTAAAAAAGAAAAAGTTTTTTATGTATCAATCATAAGCTTATCACTTATATTGTTGTTAGCTTTTTTTAATATTAATTCTTTTTCAAAATCTACCAAAAATATATTAAATTTTTTACTGGATAGATTCTCTTGGTTTTATATACTGGTTATGCTATCTTTTTTTATTTTTTGTATATGGGCAGCCTTTAGTAAATATGGGAAAATCAAATTAGGTAAAAACAACGAAAAACCAGAGTATAGTTTGATTTCTTGGTTTACTATGCTTTTTAGTGCCGGTATGGGTATTGGTTTAATCTTTTGGGGAGTTGCAGAACCTTTAAACCATTATATTCACCCATTTAAATTACAAGGCTTTACACAGGAAGCCAAAACTTTTGCTATGACAAAATCATTTCTACACTGGGGGATTTCGGCTTGGTCTTGTTATGCTGTTTTAGCTTTAGCATTAACTTATTTTCAATTTAGAAAAGATAAACCAGCTTTAATGAGTAGTTTGTTAATACCTATAATAGGTGAAGAAAAAGCCTCTGGTTGGATTGGGAATATAATGAATATTTTCACTATATTTGCAACTGTAGCAGGAGTAATTACTTCACTTGGACTTGGTACACTTCAAATTAATGCGGGTTTAAATTACTTATTTAATATTCCTGAAAATATTAAAGTTCAACTTATCATAATAGCCTTAGTTACTATATGTTTTATAGCATCTGCTTCTTCAGGACTTGATAAGGGTATTCAAGGGTTATCTAATTTAAATATGCTATTAGCAGCAATTTTATTAATATCTGTAATAATAATTGGTCCTACTTTGGATATGGGTAAAAATTTATTTTCTGGGCTAGGAGTTTATATAAAAGAACTACTAATAGACAATAATAATATATTTGTTAATGGTAATTGGTATAAAAAATGGACTATTTTCTATTGGGGATGGTGGATAGCTTGGGCTCCTCCTGTAGGAATATTTATAGCTAGAATTTCTAAAGGAAGAACTATAAGAGAATTTTTATTAGGAGTTTTACTTGTCCCATCTTTGATTTGTTTTATATGGTTTGCAGTATTTGGAACAATGGGATTTCATGTTACAAATTCTGTAGCAATTAATGCAATTAAACGAGCTGAAACTGCTTTCTTTGTTGTTATGAATGAATATCACTTTGGTTATGTTATTTCCTTACTTGCTATAATGCTTTTAGGAACTTTCTTTGTTACTTCCGCAGATTCTGCAACCTTTGTATTAGCTATGCTTTCTTCTAATGGAAACTTAAATCCTAAAAATTCTAAAAAGTTTATTTGGGGTATAATTCAAGCATCTTTAACTATTGTTTTTCTCCTAGCTGGAGGATTAGATATGATACAGACGGCTTCTATAATAGCAGCCTTTCCATTTGCTTTTATAATGATAATTGCAATGATATCCCTTAGAAAAAGTCTAAAAAATGAATTTTTAAAAACCCCCTCACTTTCTAATAGTAATAAAATCGAAAAAGCAATATAATTAACTAGTAAGGAAGAGAATAATAAAAACTCTTCCTTACTAGTTAATTTTCTTATTTTAAATTCTATTTAATTTAATCTTTTATTTCCACCTTACTTTGTTTATCTTTTTCTAAATTTTTAATGGCAGTAGAAAGCATAAATTTTATTCTGTTTAATTGGTTAATTTTGCTTGCTCCTGGATCATAATCTATTGGTGCGATATTTAAATAAGGATATCTTCTCTTGATTTCTCTAATCATATATAGCCATTTTAAGTAAAGTAATTTTGTTGAATTTTTTATTTTTTCGTAAGGTCTTACTCTATTTGTCATTTTCAAAAACATATCTCCATAAACCAATACCATTAATAATTTGTTAATGATTGGTAAGGTTATTTTAAATCCAGGATTGTTTTCTATTCCTTGAGCACTTAAAGATATAACTAGAATATATCCATATCCATCTATTACCTGAAATAAACTTTCTTCCATCAGAAAATTTACTTATAGTAAGTAAACAATTGATGCTACATAATCCACAATGCCTAAATTCATTTGACATTCTAAAATTTTCAATTTTAGCTTTATCTAAAATATTAGAAATATCACCTTCACTATATCTATCTTTTGCAATAAGAACAGCTCCAAAGGTTCTTCATAAGCCCAGCAATATCAGGTCTTATCACATCTTTACCAGTAATTTTTTCAAAAGCTCTTAAAACAGCCTTATTATAAAAAGTTCCATCTTGTACTATAATTTTTTCTCCAAGATCCTCTGTTTTTTAATTTTTATAACTTTATAAAGAGCATTTTTTATTACAGAATAAGATAATACAGAGGATATGGCTCCAATGTCTGCATTTTTAAATTCTTGCCTTTTAAATACATAATATACTTATTTTCAAAGAAAAAGAGAAGTTATAAGTATTTAATCTCAAACTCTTTATCTTTTTAATTATTTAATATTTTCTCCTATCTCTTTCCCAAAACTTCTACATCTATCTAACGCTTCATCATCAGGATTCCATATTTCTCTTATTCCATCATTTATTATTTCAAATCCTGCTTTATTTAATTCTTCTGTAATAAGTTTAACAGATTCTCCTCCCCATCCGTAGCTTCCAAATGCTGCAGCTTTTTTACCTTTAAATCCAAGTCCTTTTATCATTTCAAGTATTGATGCTGTAGATGACAACATCCCTTTATTTATGGTTGAAGATCCTACAAGAATCAATTTTGATTTAAATACTTCTGTTATAATATCGTTTTTATCATTTTTTGAGGAATTAAAAATTTTTATTGTAACATTTTTATTTATTTCTTTTATACCTTCTGCTATAGTCTCTGCCATTCTTCTTGTACTATTCCACATAGTATCATAAATTATAGTAACTTGATTTTCTTTATAATTTTTAGCCCATATTATATATTTATCTACAATTTGAAGAGGATTTTCCCTCCAAATAATACCATGACTAGAACAAATCATATCAACCGGTAAATTAAAACTTAAAATTTCCTCTATTTTCTTTATTACTAATGGACTAAAAGGTGTCAAAATATTTGCATAGTATTTTATTGCCTCCTGTAATAATTCTGAACTATCAACTTTATCATTATACATAAGTTCTGATGCATAGTGCTGTCCAAAAGCATCATTACTAAACAATATGTTTTTGCCACTTAAATAAGTAAACATACTATCTGGCCAATGGAGCATTTTTGCTTCAATAAAAGTCAACTTATTTTTTCCTATTTCTAAAGTATCTCCTGTTTTAACCTCCACAAAATTCCAATCCTCATGATAATGAGCCTTTAGTAACTTTGCTCCATTTTTAGTACAATATATTGGGGTATCGGGAATTTCCTTCATGAGTTCAGGTAATGCCCCACTATGGTCATTTTCTGAATGATTTATAATAATATAATCTATCTTATCCAAATCTATTTCCTTTTTTAGATTAGAAATAAACTCCTTTGAAAATGGTTGCCAAACAGTATCTATAAGTACATTTTTTTCATCTTTAATTAAATATGAATTATAAGATGAGCCTCTATTTGTGGAATATTCCTTCCCATGAAATGTTCTTAATTCCCAGTCTATTTTTCCAACCCAAGTAACAATATCATTGATTTTAAATGCCATAATCATCGTCCTTTCTAAAATTATATATTTTAAAATACTATATTATTTTAAATATTATATTTTGTTTTGATTTTTCTAATCTAACTTTATCAATTTCTTATTATTTACTTTAAATTTTTTACAATAGCACATAAAAACTATAGAACATAATAAAATTAGTATATCCTTATTTTGTCTAAAAAAACTATTTATATTAAAACTATTTTTGTATTTAGCTTATTTATTAAAATTATTAAATTGTATTTAAACATACATAATAAAATATAAAAATACAATACTATTTAAAATTATTACTTAAAGAAATATTAAAAATTGTAGGGTATATGCTAATTTAATATGATAATAGAATCATACAAAGTTTGAACAAAAAAAGAATAAGGCTTTTTAATATTCCTTATTCTTAATTGAAATTCTTTAATTATTAATTAACTATTATTATATATTTTTACATATATTAAATTTCTATTTTACATTAACTATTCTTTTTTAGTGGGTATATTTTATTGTACATATAAACAAAAGACTAAACAACCTTGAATTTCAATATCTTTTCTGCTATTTTCACTATTCTTTTCTTCTCTTTGCTCAATCTTTGTTTTTCTTGATTAATCTTTTTTTGCTATATACATTTATTATATTTCATGTATAAATAATCCGCTTCTTAATTTTGGTTCAAACCAAGTAGATTTTGGTGGCATAACCTTATTATTGTCAGCTATTTTTATTATTTCTTCTATTGCTGTAGGATACATAGAAAAAGCTACTCCATTTTCTGTTTTATCCACTAATTCTTCTAATATTTTTAGCCCTCTTATTCCACCTACAAAATCTATTCTATTATCTGTTCTTGGATCTTCTATCTTAAGTATTGGTTCTAATAAATTATTTTGTAATATAGCTGCATCCAATGATTCTACTTCATCCTCAGCATTAAATGTATTTGGTTTTGCAGTTAGAACATACCATTTCTTTTTATAATACATACCAAAATTGTATTTTTCCTTAGGTCTATATTGCATATTCTCTATATTTGTTCTTTCTAATTGTCCATACTGTAAAATATTCTGCACTCCATAATCTTCTGCATTTTTTTCATTTTCTATTATAGAATTATCTTCTTTTGGTATAAATTTTTCTTCTAATTTAGGATTGTATTCTTTCACTATAAATTTTTCTTCTATTTTACTGATAAATTCTTTCTCTGTATAACCTAATGTATCTTTTACCACTCTATTATAATCCATTATTTTTAATTCTTTATGTGGAAAAAGTACACCTAAAAAATAATTAAACTCTTCTTCCCCTGTATAGTTTTTATTTTCTTTTCTTCTTTTTAATCCTACTTTTACTGCTGACGCTGCTCTATGATGCCCATCTGCTATATAAACAGAAGATATGTTTTTAAATATATTACATATTTCTTCTATTTTACTTTCATCATCTATTTGCCATACTGTATGCTTAACTCCATCTTCTGCAACAAAATCATATAAAGCTTTATTTTTAGTGTAATTTTCTATAATAGCATTTAATTTTTCTCCATATTTATAAGTTAAAAATATAGGTCCTGTATGAGCGCTGCATGTATCAACATGATTTATTCTATCTAGTTCTTTCTCTTCTCTTGTAAACTCATGTTTTTTAATTACATTATTGATATAATCATCAATAGATAAACATCCAACTATACCTGTTTGTATGTTTCCATTCATATTAAGACTATAAATATATAACATTGGCTTTTCTTCTTTTATAAATAGTCCTTTTTTTATCATAGTATCTAAATTTTCTCTTGCCTTATCATAAACTTTTTGGTCATAAGGATTAATATCTTTATTTAAATCTATTTCTGCTCTATCTATATGCAAGAAAGAATAGGGGTTTTTGTCCCCTCTGTCTTTAGCTTCATTAGTGTTAACTACATCATAAGGTAGTGCTGCTATTTTACGTTCAAATCCTTTATTAGGTCTTATTGCTCTAAATGACTTTAATATGGTCATGTTCTTCTCCCCCTATATTAAAAAAATTATCCATTATATCTACTATTTCTTCTCCTATTCTCATTTGAGCTTCTTTAGTAGATGCTCCTATATGAGGTGTTACACTTACTCTTTCATGATTTATAAGTTCTTCTTTTGGTTTTGGCTCATTTTCAAATACATCTAAGGCTGCTGCTGTTACTTTTCCATTATTAAGCGCTTTTAAAAGAGCTCCTTCTTCTATTACTCCACCTCTAGCACAATTTATTATATAAACTCCATCTTTCATTATATTAAATTCTTCTTCTTTTAATAAAGCTCCTCTATCCTTATCAAAAGGTATATGAAGAGATATAAAATCTGAAGTTTTTAATACATACTCTAAAGTACAGCATTTAAATTTTTTATATTCTTCGCACTTGCCTGCTATATCATAATAAATTACATTCATGCCTAAAGCATTGGCTCTTTTAGCTACCTCTCTAGATATCCTTCCAAACCCTATTAAACCTAATGTCTTTCCATATATCTCCGTTCCCTTATATTTTTTCTTTTCCCACTTTCCTTCAAGCATAGTGACATTCGCTGTGTTTATAAATCTGCTTATACAAAGCATGTGTCCTATAGTTAATTCTGCTACAGATACACTGCTAGCTTTAGGTGTATTAAATACCTTAACACCTTTTTCTTTAGAATATTCTAAGTCCACATTATCAAGACCAACACCTGCTCTTACAACCAATTTTAAATTTCCTTTTATTCCTGCATCTATTATTTCCTTGTCTACTTTAGTAGCTGATCTTATTATAATAGCATCAAAATCTTTTATTTTATCTTTAAGCTCCTCTTTTTCAAAATGTTTATCTAGCACTACAAATCCTTGTGCTTTTAATTTATTTAAAGCATTTTTCTCCATTCCATCAGAAACTAATATTTTTATCATAAATTTCACCCTTTCAAATATATCTAAATATCTCAATACTCTTATTTATTAAATATAATCAATCTATTTTAAATTAGTTTTATTTTAAATTAGTTTTATTTTAAATTTAATATTTCATTTATATTTTCTAGTAATTCTTTTATATCTTCTAAAGTGCATTGTCCCATGTGGGCTATTCTAAATCCTTTGTCTTTTAAATTTCCATAACCATTAGATATTTGGAAACCTCTTTTACCCAATTCTTCATTTAACTTTTTAATATCTATATTTCTTGTGTTTTCTATATTAGTTAAAGTATTTGATAGATATTTTTCATCCCCATAAATTTTAAAGTATTTTCTAGCCCATGCCCTTACATACTCTGCCATTTCTATATGTCTTTCATATCTATTTTCAAGACCTTCTTCTAATATTTTGTCTAGTCTATAATCCATAGCAAACATATGAGATAAAGAAGGGGTAGATGGATATTGATAGTTTTTCTTTTGTATATATTTATAAAGAGAAAGTAAATCTAAATAATATCCTCTGTTAGTAACTTTTTCTGCTCTTTCTACAGCTCTTTGTGAAAATGAACAGATAGCCATTCCTGGTGGCAATGCTAATGCTTTTTGAGTAGAAGTTATACATATGTCTACTCCCAATTTATCTACATCTATTTTTGTTCCTCCCATAGAACTAACACAATCTAATGACCATATTACCTCTGGATACTTTTTTATCACCTTGCTTATTTCTTCCACTGGATTCATAACACCTGTAGATGTTTCATTATGAGTTATAAAGATGGAATCATATTTTCCTGTAGATAAAACTTCTTCTACTAATTCTGCTTTTAAAGCTTCTCCCCATGGCACTTCATATAAATCTGCTGGTACATTGTTTGCTACAGCCATGTCATACCATCTCTTCCCAAAAGCACCTATAACAAATACTGCTGCTCTCTTACCTGTTGTACATCTTATAGCACCTTCCATAAGACCACTACCAGAAGATGTTGATAATAAAATTTCCTCTTTTGTATTAAACACTTTTCTTAATTTATCACTAATATTTTTCTGAAGAACTGATGCCTCTTTGCTTCTATGTCCTATCATAGCTGTACTCATTTTTTCTAACACATCTTTCTCTACTTCTACTGGTCCTGGAATAAATAATCTTTTATGCATAATAAACATCCTCCTCTTAAATTTCACTATAATCTTGATTATTTTTTCAATATTCTGAACTATGAATTTATATTTTTTATATATTGTATTGGCAAAATGTTTATTTAAAAATATGCTCTAATTTCACCAACTTATTTCTTGATAGATTTTACTTCGTTATTATAAATTGCTAAAGTAAAATTTTTATAAAAATATATAGGAATCCTATTTTTCTTTCTTTGTTTAACTAATTAATTATTTAAATTTCATTGTATAAATATAATTATATTAACTTATATGATGAAGGTATAATTTCTTTTAATATCAGTATATACTTTGTTTTTATAATACAAAAAAGAGTCAACCTCCCTTAGTAGGGACGATTGACTCGCGTTGCCACCCTTATTAACCATATAAAAGATTATATGATTCTCTCAAAAATATAACGGTTTTAACCGTATTGCTCATCGCAATTACCTCCGAGGCGGATTCGCTAAAATACACAGTATCAGTTTTCACCAACCACTGACTCTCTTTAACTTATATTTAAGCTACTATTCTCATCATGGGCTAATATGAATTTTTAAATGTGTTCAACTTTCATTTTTTTCTATTATAAATTTAATTTTGTAAACTGTCAACGACAAGATTTTATAATTATTTATAAAATTTTATAAATCTATAATATATTATAATTTTATATAGTATATTATATAAAATTATTATTAAATAATAAAATAATATGATACTATAAATACTAATTTTTCTAATTAACAGCCTATTTCTTTTAGTTAGTATCTTTATTAATGAATTTTAAAATATTATATTATTTTATAAATAAAAATTTATATAAATTTTATGTAAATGATAAATTTCATAATTTATTTTTAAACATATACATAAATAGACATAGGTATATTTAAAAAATTAAACATACCTATGTCTATTTATAAGCTTTACATACAATTAAATTATTTTAGAAATTTATTAATTTTTCAATTTATTTTCTGTTAAAATTCCTCTTTTATATTCCAAGCAATATTTGAGCTGTAGCAAAATAAATTAAAAGTGCCACTGCATCTACTATAGTTGTTATTAATGGACTAGCCATTATAGCTGGATCTAACTTAAATCTTTTAGCTACTATAGGTAATATACCTCCTACAACTTTAGCTAATACTACTGTAAAAAATAAACTTATACATACAGTAATAGATACCATAAAACTAACTCTTTCTATAAAATATATTCTTAAAAAGTTAACTACTGATAAAACTATACCTACAACTACACTTACTCTAAATTCTTTCCACATAACCTTAAATATATCTTTAAGCTCTATTTCTCCCAATGCCAACCCCCTTATAACTAAGGTTGATGATTGTGAACCTGAGTTTCCACCAGTATCCATTAACATTGGTATAAAGGACGCAAGTATAACTACAGATTGAAGTACATCTTCAGATTTTCTAATAATATTTCCTGTAAATGTAGCTGATATCATAAGTACTAAAAGCCATAGTATTCTATGTTTTGCTAATTCAAAAACTCCTGTTTTTAAATATTCTTCTTCTGAAGGTTCCATAGCTGCCATTTTATGAAAGTCTTCTGTATTTTCTTGATCTATTATATCAACTATATCATCTATAGTTATTATACCAACTAATCTATGTTCTTTATCAACCACTGGCATAGAAACTAAATCATACTTTTTAAATTGACTAGCAACATATTCTTGATCATCAAAAGTATTTATACAAACATAGTTTTCTTTCATGATATCTTTTATTACTACATCTTTATTGCTTAGTATAAGTCTTCTTATGGAAATGATTCCTTCTAATTTTCTGTTTTTATCAATAACATAACAAGTATTTATAGTTTGCTTATCCAAACCAATTTTTCTTATACGTTCTATAGCCTGTTCCACAGTCATTTCTTTTTTCAAATCTACAAATTCTATAGTCATTATACTGCCAGCTGAATCTTCTTCATATTTTAAAAACTGGTTTATAAGTTTTCTTTTTTTCTCATCTGTATTTAATAAAATCTTTTTAACTATATTAGCAGGCATTTCCTCTAGTAAATCAATAACATCATCAAAATATAACTGATCTATTATTGTAGCCATTTCTTCATGAGTAACAGATTGAATTATATATTGTTGCATATCGTTTGACATATAAGAAAATACATCTATTTCTATGTCCTTAGGTAATAATCTAAATAAAACTAGCATACTTTTTTTATCATCTACTTCTTCCAGTAAAGTAGCTATATCTACATTATTTAATTTTAAAAGTTCTTCTCTTGCTTCTGAATACTTTTTGTTATTTATAAGTTCCAGTACTTTTTTCATTGTGGTTCCTCCTTTAGGTACCACAAACAAAGCCTTTTATATTAATTTAATTTAAATTTTCAGAACACAGTTTTCATTAATAAGCTTTTTATAATTAAATCAAATTCTTAAAATATAACACACCTATATAAATTCATAACTTTATTATGAAATTCAGGCCTAAATTAAATAGAAAGGCTTTGTAACTGTGGCACTTACTATTTATTGTATTAAATTTCGAGCTTGGCTCATAAGGTCCAGATTCCACAACTACCACCAACCTTTCTCGATAATAAATTTAATCTTCCTAAACCTTATTTCTTTAACTCATACATTATAACACAAAAATCTTGTATTCACTAATTTAAGAATATTTTTATTTTTAATATAATAAACTTATCTTACTTCATTATAATGTTCTATTTATGTTTTAGTTAATATTCTATAAAAAAAAGCTACTAAAGATACTTTAATAATCATTAGTAACCTTTTTATATTTATTAAATTTTCCTTTAAGCTGTATTTTTCAAATTATTTTTTATAATATTTACTGTGTCCTTATATGCTTTTTCTATATAATATTCTTCTGATTTATTATTAATATTGTTATTTATATTTTTTTCTATACCTTTATATTTATATCCTATTTTCATATTATCTGAATCAACTATTAATATATTTTCATAATTATTATCTTTTAATATTTCTATAGATAATTCACAATTTATATCTCCTGAAATTATAGATTTACTTTTTACTTTATTAGTAAATATATTAGGTTCTGCTGTTGAATTCAATATAATTTTATCTAAATAATTATAATCATAATCATTTAATTTAAATGATAATTTCCTCATAAAAGGCAGTTCATAACATCCTAAATAACAATCTATTTTAAAACAATTTTCATCTATATTCATATATTTATTATTTAAAATTTTCATCATATCATTACAGCTTATCATACCTTCTTGTGAAATCTTTTGACTCCATGCATATATTTTTTCATTTAAATGTTTATTTATAGTATGCATATTCACAATTTTATAAATTTCATCTTTTTTAATATATATTTTTTTTGCATCATTAATTGAATTACATAAATCTTTAAATGAATTATAATCTTTTTTTGCAAACATTATAGCACTTAAAGATCCTAATCCAGTTCCTGATACTGCATTAAATTTATTAAATATATTATATTCCTCTATAGCTTTAATTGCACCTAAATGATAAAAAATATTATTTCCTATAAAAGCTATTGCAACATCTTTTTTCATATAATCCACCTCTAAATTTATACTGTCCTTCATTGTAAACCTTTAAATAAATATCCCATAAATATATATTACCACAAATTTTAAAATATAAAAACAAATTTGTTATAAAAATAACACTATTTAATTTAATTAAATCCTATTTGCCTTAGTATTCATATAAATATTAATGTGTTTTTATTATTTCATGTTTATATTTTAACATAAAAAAATATTTCTTAAATATAAAATAAATTAGATTTTACCTAAGAAAGATTTTTTTATTTATAATTTTATTTTATATTTGTATATAC
>NZ_MRAE01000006.1 GCF_002008345.1 Clostridium tepidum | reverse complement strand
ATTTGATAAATGGCTAGATGTAACAGAGCTTCCAATAGAAGCAAAATGTATTGTAATGAATGCTGAAACTTTATCAAATATTACAAGAGCTGTAGAAGAAGGAAAACCAGTTATAGATAAGGATATAACTGTAATAGGGAAACTAAAATCTGGTAACAAGCCAAATGTATTCTTACAAGTGCCAGTTGGAACACCAATAAAAGATTTAATAGAAAAATCTGGTGGAATAGATGGTGAATATGGCGAACTAGTAATAGGTGGACCATACACTGGAAAAGCTGGAGATATAGAAAAGGATGCAGTTACTAAAATATCTGGTGGAGCTATAGTTACAATACCACTACCAGAATATAAAGGTCCATTAGGATTACTAGTATGTGCCTGTGGAGCTAATGAAGAAAGATTAAAAGATGTAGCAACTAAAATGAATGCAAAAATTGCAGGAGTAGTTGATTGCAAAAACATAGAATATCCAAAGGGTAAAGGAAATGGACCAGGAAAATGTAAAACACCTGGTGAATGACCAGGCCAAGCAGCTGCAGTTATGCAGCTTAAAAAAGATGGAGCAGAAAGAATACTAATATCAAACTGTAGTGATTGTTCAAATACAGTTATGCAAATAGCTCCAAAAGCCAAAGTTCCAGTATATCATCATACTGATCATATATTTAGAACTATTGATTACACATTAACAAGAAGACTTCCACAGGAATAATTTAAAAATAAAAAAATAGGAGGTTATGTTTTATGTCAATGACACCAGAACATGCAGAAGCATTAAAGAATGAATCTGCAGTAGTATGTTGTAGAGCAGAAGCAGGAACAATATTAACTGCTGACAACTTAGAAGATCCAGAAATATTCCCAGATATGGTGGATTCAGGTTTATTAACTATTCCAGATAATTGTTTAAAAGTTGGAGAAGTAATAGGAGCTAAATTGTTAAAAACTGTGGATTCATTAACACCATTAACTTCAGATATAGTTGAAGGAGCTAAGACTATAGGTGATTCAGAAGAAAAAGCTGAAGAAGTTTCAGAAGAATTAACTGAAGAAAATGAAAAAGCAGTTCTAAAATATAACTTAAAAGCAGGAGATACTATAAAAGCTAGTGATTTAGAAAATCCAATGCATTTTGAAAAACTTGTAGATTCTCTTTTAATTTCATTAGATGAAAGAGTACTTACAAGAAAAGAAGTAATTGGAGCAACTTTATCAGTTGATACACCAGCTTTAACTCCTGTAACACCTGATATATTAGAAGGATTTGAGGAGGAAGTAAACATGAGTGCTGATACACAAGCGACAATAAGTGGTGGAACTTTAAGAATCAGAATAGCTGAAGGAAAAGGAATCGATATAGAAGTTCCTTTAAATGGAAAAGTAGGTGCAGGAAAATCAGTAGCTGTTCCAGCAGTAAAAGCTGAAAAAGGTACAGTAACTGCATCACCAGTAGCAGTTGAAGCTAAAAAAGAAGTTAAATTAGAAGAAAAAGTAATAAGATCAGTTACAAGAAAACACTACAAAATAGATAAAGTAGAATTTGGTAAAGAAACTAAAATTGAAGGAACAACTCTTTATATAAGAGAAAACATCTGTGAAGATGCATTCAATGTAGATGAATTAGTTAAAGATATAAAATTAGAAATAATAACTCCAGATAAATATAACACTTATAGTGAAACTATAATGGACGTACAACCAATAGCTACTAAAGAAGGTTTAGATGCTAAGTTAGGTGAAGGCGTTACAAGAGTTATAGATGGAGCTATTGTAATGGTAACTGGTATAGATGAAGATGGAGTTCAAATAGGCGAATTTGGTTCATCAGAAGGTATACTAGAAGAAAATATCATGTGGGGAAGACCAGGTGCTCCTGATAAAGGTGAAATATTTATAAAAACTCAAGTAACTATAAAAAGAGGAACAGGAATGGAAAGACCAGGTCCATTAGCTGCTCATAAAGCAACAGATTTCATAACTCAAGAAATTAGAGAAGCTTTAAAAGCTGTTGAAGATGATTCATTAGTAGTTAACACTGAAACTTTTGAACAAGTAAGAAGACCAGGAAAGAAAAAAGTTGTAATTGTTAAAGAAATAATGGGTCAAGGTGCTATGCACGATAACTTAATATTACCATTAGAACCAGTTGGAGTAATAGGAGCTAAACCAAACGTTGACTTAGGAAACGTTCCAGTAATGCTTTCACCAACAGAAGTATTAGATGGTGGTATCCATGCATTAACTTGTATTGGACCTGCTTCAAAAGAATGTTCAAGACATTACTTTAGAGAACCTCTTGTAATGGAATGCATGAAAGATGAAGAAATAGATTTAGCAGGAGTTATATTTGTAGGAAGTCCACAAATCAACAGTGAAAAATTCTATGTATCTGAAAGATTAGGTATGATGATAGAAGCTATGGATGTTGATGGTGCTTTTGTTACAACTGAAGGTTTTGGAAATAACCATATTGACTTTGCAAGTCACGTAGAACAAATAGGTATGAGAGGTGTTCCATGTGTAGCCTTCTCATTCTGTGCAGTTCAAGGTGCTTTAGTTGTTGGTAACAAATATATGAAATACATGATAGATAACAATAAAAATACCAATGAGCGAAAAGAGAAAAGAAAAATACGCTACAAAGTAGGGATATAAATGAGCTTAAAATATGGTGATAAAATCCTAGAAATGCAAGGCGTTATTGTAGATGTATCTGACGGAGCAGTAGCCATAGATTTTAAAGGAAGACTTGGATACTTAAAAGTACCAAGGAGAATGATAATATCTGATTATGAACTTAAAGTAGGTCAAGAAATCGGACTTAATATGAGTTTTGTAGAAGTGTTATCAGAAAAAATAAATGAAAAATACGTAAGTAATTTAGAAATACAAAAAAGACGTGGTCTAAATCCTGAGGAAAGACATAAATAAATTTATAAATTGAAGGGAAGGTTACTAGAATGAATATTGTAAAGGGATTACAATCAGAAATATTTGTTCCTATAACTCCTAACCCAGTATGGGCGCCAGTTACAAAGGAACTAAAAGATATGACAGTAGCATTAGCTACAGCAGCAGGAGTTCACTTAAAATCAGATAAAAGATTTAATTTAGCAGGTGACTTCACATATAGATTAGTACCAGGAGATGCTAAAACATCAGATATGATGGTATCTCACGGTGGATATGATAATTCAGATGTTAATAAAGACATCAATGCAATGTTTCCTTTAGATAGATTAAGAGAATTAGCAGATGAAGGATTTATAAAGGCAGTTGCTAAAACTCATATAGGATTCATGGGTGGTGGCGGAAACCAACAAAAATTTAAAGAAGAAACAGGTCCAGCTATAGCTAAAATTTTAAAAGATGAAGGCGTAGATGCTGTATTGATGACTGCTGGATGAGGAACTTGTCATAGATCTGCAGTTTTAGTGCAGAGAGCGATTGAAGAAATAGGAATTCCTACAATAATAATAGCTGCTCTTCCACCAGTTGTTAAACAAACTGGTACACCAAGAGCGGTTGCTCCAAGAGTTCCAATGGGAGCTAATGCAGGAGAACCTAATAATGTAGAAATGCAAACAGCAATAGTAAAAGATACATTAGAACAGTTAATTAAAATTCCTTCAGCAGGAAAAGTTGTTCCATTACCATACGAATATATAGCAAAAGTTTAATAATTAAAAAAGAGCTCTACTTTATTAAGTGGAGCTCTTTTGAAAAAAATAATAGATTTTATTCTATAAAAAATTTATATCTAATAATATTGTTTTAAATTTATTAAAACTCATCTAAGTTTAAATAATAAAAACTATTAATAATTGTAGTAAAAGTTAAAATAATAGGAATATAAAGGTCTATTTTAAATTTTTTAAAAATTAAGTAAATTATATAATAATATTAAAATAACGTTAAGAAAATGTCAAAAAACATAAAAAAATCTATAGAAAAAAATATGAATTTGTATTAAAATTATATTATAAAAATAAATAAAAAGAGGTGTGGAAAATGGTAAAAGTAGTTTTGGGTCTTTTGATTATTTTAACAATCTTTTTTGTAGTTGCTTTCTTACAGGATTATATTAAAGCAACTAAAGAAGGAAATATTGAGAAGACTAATTTTTTTGCATTAGGAGCAGTAGGATTTATTACTAATTTTTTTGATACTTTAGGAATAGGAAGTTTTGCTCCGACTACAGCATTACTTAAAAATTTTAAACTTTCAAAGGATAGAACTTTACCAGGTACATTAAATGTTGCATGTACTATACCAGTTGCTGTAGAAGCTATTTTATTTATAAATGGTATAAAAGTAGAACCTTTAACATTATTTTCTTTATTAATAGCAGCAACAGTAGGTGCGGTAGTAGGTGCAGGGGTTGTATCAAAACTAGATGAGAAAAAAGTTCAGTTTGCTATGGGAGTGGCACTTATAATAGTTGCTTTAGTAATGCTTGCAGGACAGTTAAACTTCATGCCAGCAGGTGGAGATGCAGTTGGACTTCATGGTGTAAAACTTATAGTAGCAATTATAGGTAACTTTATATTAGGAGCTTTAATGACTTTAGGAATAGGTTTATATGCACCATGTATGGCTTTAGTGTATGCTTTAGGAATGAGTCCAAAGGTTGCTTTCCCAATAATGATGGGATCTTGTGCATTTTTAATGCCAGCAGCATCACTTAAATTTGTAAAAGAAGGAGCTTATGATAGAAAAGCATCTTTAGCTATAACTATATTTGGGTTAGTAGGTGTATTTGTGGCATATTATTTAGTACAATCATTACCATTAGATATATTAAAATGGTTAATAATACTTGTTATACTTTATACTGCAGTTATGATGTTTAATTCAGCTTCTAAAGTTAAAAAAGATGCGCAAGCTTAATATATATTTTAGATTTTAAATATATTTGTAAAGCTTTTAGATATTAAATGCTGAAAACCAGGTGAAATTTTAATTTTACCTGGGTTTTTTTCAAGTTTATAATTTTATTGTTGAAAATTTTAATAAAAAGTGTTTATACTATATATATGTATTCATTTATCTGTAATTAGTGTGTAAAAAATGATTTATTTGTATAATTATAAAGAAATTAGTAGATAAAGTGAAAAATATTACAATGACTATCATGAAATCTGTAAAATAATAAGTTTATTTGATAGTTAAGTGTAATTTTTATTTAATTTTTATATTTATTTAATTTAATTTTTATGTTTGAAGGGAGTAGTTTTAATGGATTTAATGAAAGGCTTATGGGAAAAAGCTAAAAGTGACAAAAAGAAAATCGTACTAGCAGAAGGCGAAGAAGAGAGAAATATTGAAGGGTGTTCAAAAATATTAAGAAATGAACTAGCTCACATAATTTTAATAGGAAATGAAGAAAAAATAAATTCTACAGCAAAAAAATTAAATGTTTCTATAGATGGGGCAGAAATTGTAAATCCAGAAACCTCAGATAAAGTTTCTATATATGCAAAAGAATTTTATGAATTAAGAAAACATAAAGGCGTTACTATGGAGAAAGCAGAACAAATAGTTAAAGATCCTATATATTTTGCTACAATGATGGTTAAAATGGAAGATGCAGATGGATTAGTTTCTGGTGCAATACATACTACAGGAGATTTATTAAGACCAGGATTACAAATAGTTAAAACAGCTAAGGGAACATCTGTTGTTTCAAGTGCATTTATAATGGAAATTCCAAATTGTGAATATGGTAAAAATGGTATGCTTTTATTTGCAGATTGTGCGGTAAATCCTAATCCAACATCAGATGAACTAGCTGCAATTGCTATATCTACAGCAGAAACTGCCAAAGCATTATGTGATATTGAACCTAAAGTAGCTATGCTATCTTTCTCATCAAAGGGAAGTGCAAAACATGATTTAGTAGATAAAGTAGCAGAAGCTACAAAAATAGCAAAAGAAAAAAGACCAGATCTTGATATAGATGGAGAATTACAGTTAGATGCAGCTATAGTACCAAAGGTTGCAGACTTAAAAGCTCCAAATAGTGCTGTTGCTGGAAAAGCTAATGTTTTAGTATTCCCAGACTTACAAGCAGGCAACATAGGATATAAATTAGTTCAAAGATTTGCAAATGCTAGCGCAATAGGACCAATATGTCAAGGTTTTGCAAAACCAATTAATGATTTATCAAGAGGATGTAGCAGTGATGATATAGTTAATGTTGTTGCTGTAACAGCAGTTCAAGCGCAAAATATGTAATTAATTATTTAAAATTTAAATGATTAATTGATTTATATAACAATAATTTAGATATAAAAATATAATTTTAATTACAATAATATTTTAAAAATTATTAAGTGAAAATATTATATAAAACATATATATGAAGGGTGGAAAAATAATGAAAATACTAGTAGTTAACTGTGGAAGTTCATCATTAAAATATCAATTAATAGACATGACTTCTGAAGAAGCTTTAGCAAAAGGATTAGTGGAAAGAATAGGAATAGAAGGTTCTATATTGACTCAAAAAGTTAATGGAGAAAAATATATAATAGAAGAACCTATGAAGGATCATAAAAAAGCTATAGAATTAGTTTTAAAAGCATTAGTAGACAAAGAACATGGTGTAATAGCTAATATGTCAGAAATAGCAGCGGTAGGACATAGAGTTGTTCACGGTGGAGAAAAATATGCTAATTCAGTGCTTATAGATGACGAAGTTATGAAAGCTTTAGAAGATTGTGTTAAATTAGCACCACTACACAATCCACCAAACATAATAGGAATAAATGCTTGTAGAGAACTTATGCCAAATACTCCAATGGTAGCAGTATTTGATACAGCATTCCATCAAACATTACCAGATTATGCATATATGTATCCATTACCATATGAATTATATGAACAAAATGGTATAAGAAAATATGGTTTCCATGGAACATCACATAGATATGTATCTAGTGTAGCAGCAGAAATGATGAAAAAAGATCTTAAAGATCTTAAATTAATTACTTGCCATTTAGGAAATGGAGCAAGTTTATGTGCTGTAAAAGGAGGAAAATCTGTAGAAACTTCTATGGGATTTACTCCACTTGCAGGATTAGCTATGGGAACTAGATGCGGAGATATAGATCCAGCAATACTTCTTTTCATGGAAAGAGAATTAAAAATGTCACCAGATGAAGTAGATAATGTTATTAATAAAAAGTCAGGTGTATTAGGAATATCAGGAGTAAGCAGTGATTTTAGAGATATAGAAGGTGCAGCAGAAGAAGGAAATAAAAGAGCTAAACTAGCTTTAGATGTATATCACTATACAGTAAGACAAACAATTGGGGCTTATACAGCAGTATTAAATGGTGTAGATGCTATAGTATTTACAGCAGGATTAGGAGAAAATTCAGCAGTAAGTAGAGCAGAAATTTTAAGTGGATTAGAATACTTAGGTATTAAAATAGATGCTGAAAAGAATAAACAAAGAGGAAAAGCAGTAGAAATAAGTACTCCAGATTCTAAAGTAAAAGTATTTGTTATACCAACTGACGAAGAGTTAATGATAGCGAGAGATACTAAAGAAATAACAGCTAAATAATATAATATAAGTTTTAAAAATGTAAATACAATAGCTTTGTTTGCTTATAAAATACTTGACTTTTTAATATGCCCTTTATATAATAAATTGTGGTTGCTATAATTGAGGTGAGTTTTATGAATTTAGATGTATCTGATTTAATAAAAAAAATAAAGGTAAGTAAAGAAATTCATCTTAAGTTAGAGGATGATAAAAAATTCTTTGATGGAGAAGAAGAGATTCTTTATTTAGAAGCACCAACATTAGAAGGGGTAGTTAATGTATCTGAAGGTATATTAACTTTAGATGGAAAGTTAAGTGCAGAAATTGAGCTTTCTTGTTCTAGATGTCTTCAAAAGTTTAAACACCATGTTGACACAGAGGTACATGAGAGTTTTACAAATAATCCCCAATGTGAAGATGATGAGGTTATCTTACTAAAAAATGAAGCTATTGATGTTACAGAGGTTATAGAAAATAACATAATTATAAAATTACCAATAAAAAGACTCTGTAAGAAAAATTGTAAAGGCTTATGCCAACAATGCGGTACTAATTTGAATTTTTCAAAGTGTGAATGTGAAAAAGATATAGATCCAAGGTTGGCAAAACTAAAAGACTTTTTTTCTACTCAGTAAGGAGGTGTTTACAGTGGGAAATCCAGCAAGAAAAACTTCAAAAGCAAGAAGAGATTCTAGAAAAGCTCAAACTT
This sequence comes from Clostridium tepidum, assembly GCF_002008345.1. Lineage (GTDB taxonomy): Bacteria > Bacillota > Clostridia > Clostridiales > Clostridiaceae > Clostridium_F > Clostridium_F tepidum. Next base: position 112,334 of record NZ_MRAE01000006.1, on the reverse strand, counting down.
TCAAATTAAGCTTACCAGGAATCGTTGAATGCCCTCAATGTCACGAAATGAAACTTGCTCATAGAGTATGTAAAAGTTGTGGATATTACAATGGCAAAGAAGTTGTATCAAACGATAAATAATTATAAAAAAGAAAGTCTTACGACTTTCTTTTTTTCTTGTGAAAGAAAAAAAATTAGCTTATACTTTATATTAGAAGGGAAGTGATATTATGATAATAGCTGTAGATGGTATGGGAGGAGATTTCGCTCCAGGAGAAGTTGTAGATGGATGTATACAGGCTGTCAAAGAATATGAAGATGTACATATAATAATAACAGGTAGTGAAGAATTAATAAAAAATGAATTGGATAAAAGAGAATATAAAGGAAACAAAATAGAGATACTAAATGCAAAGGAAGTTATAAGTACTAATGAAGCACCAGTAAAAGCTATAAGAAGAAAAAAAGATTCAAGTATGGTAAGGGCGCTAGAATTAGTAAAAGAGGGCAAAGCGGACGCTATTATATCTGCAGGAAGTACTGGGGCATTAATGGCAGGAGCTACTTTTGTTTTAGGAAGAATAAAGGGAATAAATAGAGTTTGTTTAGCACCATTGCTTCCAGGAGCTAAGGCACCTTTTATGGTAGCAGATTCTGGAGCTAATGTAGATTGCAAACCAGAATATTTAGTTCAGTTTGCTATGATGGGAAAAGTTTATTTTGAAGGTGTGTTAGGAGTTAAAAATCCAACAATAGGATTAGTAAATATAGGTGCTGAAGAAGAAAAAGGTAATGAGCTTACAAAAGCTGCATATAAATTATTAAAAAATACAGATTTTAATTTTATAGGCAATATAGAACCAAGAGATATACCAAAAGGAGAAGTTAATATTACTGTATGTGATGGATTTGTAGGGAATACTGTTCTAAAGACCTATGAAGGAGTTGCTTTAAACATATTTTCTATGCTAAAAAAGGAAATAATGTCATCCACAAGAGGAAAAATAGGAGGATTACTTTTAAAACCTGTATTTAAAGGATTTAAAAAGAAATTTGATTATGCAGAATATGGTGGATCACCTTTTTTAGGTGCTAAAGGTATATGTATAAAAGCTCACGGAAGTTCTGATGCAAAAGCATTTAAAAACGCTATAAGACAATCTAAAATTTGTTATGATAGAAAGATAATTGAAGAAATAGAGAATAATTTAGAAAATTTAATAGAAAATAATATTTAATTGAACTTAATGAATATATTGACGTAGAAATAGTTATGTAATATTATTTATGTATAAAGCATTAGGAGGTGACATAAATGATTTTTGAAAAGATAAAATCTACAATAGCAGAACAATTAAGTATAGATGAAGAAGAAATAACTATGGAATCATCTTTTGTTGATGATTTAGGGGCGGATTCACTTGATATAGTTGAATTAATAATGGCATTAGAAACTGAATTTGATTTAGAAATACCAGATGAAGACGCAGAAGAAATTTCTACAGTGGGAGATGTAGTTAACTACATAAAATCACATACTGAGGAATAATTGATTTTTATCCCCGCCTTTAGCGGGGATTTTATATTAAAATATAAGTTTATTCTTGAGTTTATTTAATAAATATACTGAAGAATGAACTTCTAGGGAGTGAAAAATTTGAAAAATAGGCAGGATATTTTAAAAGAGCTTCAGTATAAACTTAAAGTATGTTTTAAAAATGAAAATTTATTAGACGTAGCATTAACTCATAGCTCATATGCTAATGGTAAAAAAAATATAAAATATTATGAAAGATTAGAGTTTTTAGGTGATTCTGTATTGCAACTTATAATCTCTGAACATTTATATCAAAAATATGAAGATAAGAAAGAAGGAGAACTTACTAGAAAGAGGGCTATAATAGTTTGTGAAAATTCTCTTTATGAAATAGCTAAAGAATGGGATTTAGGATTCTATTTACAAATGAGCAAAGGAGAAGAATTAACAGGCGGAAGAGAGAGAGTTTCCATATTAGCTGATTGTGTAGAATCTATAATAGCTGCTATATATTTAGACAAAGGATTAGACGCTGCAAGAGAATTTGTTATGAAAAATTTTAAAGAAATAATAGAGAAAGCTATGAAAGATGAGATTATATTAGATTATAAAACTACACTACAGGAAATCGTTCAACAAAACAATGATCTTACTATAAATTATGAATTATTAAAGCAGGAAGGTCCTCCACATAGAAGAAAGTTCTTTACTAATGTAAGCATAGATAATGAGGTTAAGGGTACAGGAATAGGATATAGTAAAAAAGAATCAGAACAAAATGCAGCAAAAGAAGCATTAAAAAAATTAGGTGATAGTCATGAGTAGGAATCATTATATAATACCAATATTTGTGGCACAGGAGGGGTGTCCACATAATTGTGTGTTTTGCAATCAACATAAGATAACAGGAGAAAAGAATGAAATAATAGATGAAAATTATGTAAGAGATACTATAGAGGCCTATATTAATACTATAGATAGAGAAAATTCAATATTAGAAGTTTCCTTTTTTGGGGGAACCTTCACAGGCATACCTATAGAGAGACAAAATAGTCTTTTAAAAGTGGCCAAGGAATATAAAGATAAAGGAATAATAGATTATATACATATGTCTACAAGACCAGATTATATAAACAAAGATATTTTAGATAATTTAAAAAAATATTCAGCAGATATAATTGAATTAGGAGTTCAATCTTTAGATGATGAAGTTCTCTTAAAATCAGGAAGAGGTCATTCTGTAGAAGAAGTATATAAGGCTTCAAAGCTTATAAAAGAATATGGATTTACTTTAGGTCATCAAATAATGTTAGGATTACCAGGAGATACTTTTAAAAAGAATATAGAGACTGTAGAAAAATCTTTAGAAATGAAGCCAGACATAGCCAGGATATATCCGGCTTTAGTAATAAAAGATACTCCTATGGAATATATGCTTAAAAAACAAATTTATGAACCTTATACTTTGGATGAAGCTATAGATGTAACTAAGATACTATATTCTATGTATGACAAAGAAGGAGTAAAAGTAATAAGAATAGGACTTCAGCCTACAGAGGAAATAAACGAAAATAAAGATGTAATTTCAGGGCCTTTTCATCCAGCTTTTAGAGAATTAGTAGAAGGAAAAATAATTAATGAAGCTATTTTTTCTTATATAGAAAATAATTTAGAAGAAAAATTAGAAATTTATATTAATGATAAGGATATTTCTAAATTATATTGTAATAAAAAACAATTTTTTAATGAATTTATAAATGAAAAGAAAATTAAAAAAATTAAAGTTACACAAGATAAAAAATTGGCTAGAGGCAATATAGTTATTAAAAAAGGTATAAATGAAGAGCGTATATCTATAAAAGAATATATGAAAAATCTTTCAGAAGAAGGGAAAAAATCATTTGTATAGAATAATAATTAAGAATTAAATTAATGTAAACTTTAATATCCCCACTGTTTTATCTTCAGTGGGGATACATATTTTGAGTTTGCTAATTAATATTTTTTTTAATATAATAAACTATTATGATGATATTATTTTTAAAGGGAGGTAAAGTCTAAATGAGAAAGGAAAAAAGAGAAAAAATGACTAAGGTTTTAGTTGTTGTTATGACAATCATATTCATTGCTAGCATATTACCGATGTTTTTTGCCAGATAGGAGTTGTACTACATGTTTTTAAAATCAATTGAAATAAGGGGTTTTAAATCTTTTGCAGATAAAACTGAATTAATATTTAAACAAGGTGTCACAGCAATAGTAGGTCCTAATGGTAGTGGAAAAAGCAATATATCTGATGCAGTAAGGTGGGTTTTAGGAGAACAAAGTGTAAAATCCTTAAGAGGTAGTAAAATGGAGGATGTTATATTTGCAGGTACTCAATATAGAAAACCAGTAGGGCTTTGTCAAGTTTCATTGGTATTAGATAACAGTGATAAAGAATTACCCATCGAATATACAGAAGTAACTATAGCTAGAAGATTATATAGATCTGGTGAGAGTGAATATTATTTAAATAATACTCAATGTAGGCTTAAAGATATACAAGAGTTATTTATGGATACAGGTATAGGTAAAGAAGGCTATTCTATAATAGGACAAGGTAAAATAGAGGCAGTTTTAAGTGGAAAACCAGAGGAAAGAAGAAGTCTTTTAGAAGAAGCTGCAGGTATAGTTAAATTCAAATGGAGAAAAGAAGAGGCAGATAAAAAACTTTCCAACACAGAACAAAACCTTATAAGAATAAAAGATATATTAAATACTTACGAGGAAAGAATAGAACCACTTAAAATTGAAAGCGAAAAAGCTAAAAAGTTTTTAAATTTGTCAGAGGAATTAAAGCATAAAGAAGTTAATATTATGATACATTCCATAAATAAAATAGAAAAAGATTTAGAAAATATAAATAATAATATGATTTCTTTAAGTGAAAATATAGAAAGTTTAAAAAATGAAAAATTAAAGTATAAACAAATAATTTCAGAGTTTAATGATAAATTAGAAAATCTAGATAAAAATAATAGTAAGAATAAAGAAGAATATTATTATAATAAAGATAAAAATAAGGATATAGAAAATGAAAATATTTTATTAAAAGAAAAAATAAAAAATTTAAAGGAAAATATAAAGGTAAAAGAAAATACTTTAAACATTAATGAAGAAAAGTTAAAAAATTATTTAAAAGAAAAAAAAGGCTTAGAAGAAAAGCTATGTAAATTAAAGGAAGAAGAAAAATATTTAGAAGAAGAAATAAGTAAAAAAGAAGACAAAGTAAATAATTTCAATAAGGAACTAAGAGAAAAGGAAGAAAAATTAAAAATATTAAAATCTGAAGAAATAGAAATACTAAGTAATAATTCTAATATTAGAAATGCAATATCCGTAATGGAAAATGAAATAGTAAATTTAAAAAATAAATTAGATAATATAAAAAGTTCCTGTGATAGCTATATAGGTTCTATAAATATAAATATAAAAACTAAGGAAGATATAGAAAAAGAAATAACTTACATAAGAGAAAATATAGCTTCCTTAGAGAATAAATTGAAAGAAAACAGCAAAAATATAGTTTCTCTAAAAACATCTCTTAATAATAAAGAAAAAAAATTAAAAGAAAAAAATGCAGCTTATAGTAGACTAGAGGCAAATTACAATATGCTTTCAAATTTAGAAAAACATTATGAGGGATATAATAGAAGTGTAAAAACTTTGATGGAGCATGTAAACTGTGGGAAGATAGAGAATATTAAAGGTGGCTGTGAAGTTTTAGGGGACATAATAAAGGTAAAAAAAGAAATGGAAGTAGCAATGGAGATAGCTTTAGGTGGAGCTATATCTAATGTTATAACAGAAGATGAAGATAAAGCTAAGATATTAATAAACTATTTAAAGAAAAAAAGTTTAGGAAGAGCTACTTTTTTACCTTTAACTACAATACAGGGAAGAAAAGCTAAAATAAATAATATTACAAAAGAAGATGGATTTTTAGGAATAGCTAGTGAGCTTATAGATTATGATACTAAATTTTCTAATATAATAGATTATGTATTAGGCAGAACACTAGTAGCAAAGGATATGGATAGTGCCCTTAAAATTGCCAAGAAATTAAATTATTCTTTTAAAATAGTAACGTTAGAAGGAGAGGTTATAAATCCAGGTGGATCATTAACAGGTGGTAGCGCAAAACATAGAACCGGAAGTAGTATAATAAGCAGAAAAAGAGAGATAGAAGAAACTAAAAAAGAATTAATAGAAACAAAAAATACTATAGAAGAAGTTATGAGTAGTATATTAGAAACTAAAAATTTAATAAAAACCTTAGATGAGGAAAATTTAAATATAAAGGATGAAGTTTACTATAATAATATAGAAATAACTAAATTTACTGGTAAATTAAATGCAATAAAAGAAGATACAGAAAGGCTTAAAAGTTCTTTAAACATCTCTAGAGAAGAAATTATATTAACAAAAGATAAAATAAAAGAGATTGAGGAGAATATAAATATATTGCAAAAACAATTAGAAGATCTTCAATTAAAAAAAGATTTAAATCATAATTCTATAAGAGAATGTGAAGAGTTTCTTCAAAATGAAGAAAAAAATATAAAAGACATAAAAGATAAATTAATAGATTGTAAAATAGAAAAGGCTAAATTAGATGAAATTTTAATTAGTGTAAAAAAAGAATTATATGCTGTAGATACTAATATTGCGAATTTAAATAATGAAAATAAAAATATAAATAAGAGTAATTATAATAATAAAATAGATATAGAAAAGTTTGAAAATAATGTAAAAGAAAATGAAGAAAATATAAAAGATATAAAAACTTATTTAGAAAGTTTAGAAGATAAATTTAAAAAGTATGAAATAGAAAGAATAAAGCTAAAGGAAGAATTAGAAAAAAATAAAAATAAAGAAGAAAATTTAGTATTAGTTTTAAGTAAAAAAGAAGATGAAATTCACAGACAGGATATTCAAAAAACAAGATACATAACAGAGAGAGATAACTTGTATAATAAGTTAAATGAGGAGTTTTCTTTAACTTATGCAGAAGCACTTAATTATAAAAATGAAGATATAAATGTTATAAAATATAAAGAACATGTACAGAATTTAAAAATGCAAATAGCTAATTTAGGTACAGTAAATGTAGGAGCTATAGAGGAATATAAAGAATTAAGTGAAAAGATAACATTTATGAATAATCAAAAGGAAGATTTAGTAAAGTCGAAAGAAGAACTTTTAAGTGTTATTGAAGAAATGACAAATAAAATGAGAACTGTATTTAGTGAGAATTTTAATAAATTGAGAAAGAACTTTAATGAAACTTTTAGAGAGTTATTTAAAGGTGGTAGTGCGGATTTAATACTATCCAATGGAGATGAACTTACAGCTAATATAGAAATAAATGTTCAACCACCAGGTAAAAAGCTTCAAAATATAAATCTTATGTCTGGTGGAGAGAAGGGACTATCTGCTATAGCATTGTTATTTGCTATTTTGAAAATGAAACCTACACCTTTTTGCATATTGGACGAAATTGAAGCTGCATTAGATGATGCTAATGTATCTAGATATGCAGATTTTTTAAAGGAATTTTCAGAAAATAGTCAGTTTATAGTTATAACTCATAGAAAAGGAACTATGGAAGCTTGCGATGCATTATATGGAGTTACAATGGAAGAAAAAGGTGTATCAAAAATTATATCTGTAGATTTAACTTCAAAAGATCAAGTTGCGGCTACTTTATAAAAAGAAGTTTTTTTAATCTAGATGTATTTTTTACTCCAAATAAGAATTAGGAAATAGTTGTTGAGAAAAGATGCCCTTAATAAAATATTTATATTTTTAAAATAAATTATTATAGGGAGTTATAAAATAATAGATATATAAAAGGGGAGATACTATGTTTGGAAAATTTTTTGATAAATTAAAAGAAGGATTAACAAAAACTAAGGATGGTTTTACAGATAAAATAAGTAATGTATTAAATTTAGCTGTAACTATAGATGAAGATTTATATGAAGAGTTAGAAGAAATACTTGTTACTGCAGATATAGGAGTAGACACTTCTATAAAAATTATAGATAGATTAAGGGAAAAAGTAAAAGAAGAAAAAATAAAGGATCCAGCAGAAATAAAACCTTGTCTTAAAAGAGTTATATTAGAAATATTGGGGAAAGAAAAAGGAACTATAACACCAGATGTTACTCCAAAGGTTATGCTTATAATTGGAGTTAATGGTGTAGGAAAAACTACTTCCATAGGAAAAGTTTCAGCAAAATTAAAAAGCCAAGGTTATAAAGTTATAATGGCTGCGGCAGATACTTTTAGAGCAGCGGCTATAGATCAATTAGAAGTATGGAGTAATAGATCTAAAGTAGATATAATAAAACACCAAGAAGGATCAGATCCAGGAGCGGTAGTTTTTGATGCAGTTCAAGCAGCTAAATCAAGAAAAGCAGATGTATTAGTATGTGATACTGCAGGAAGATTACACAATAAAAAGAATTTAATGAATGAACTTTCAAAAATAAATAAAATTTTAGAAAGAGAATATAGTGAGGCTTCTAAAGAAATATTATTAGTTTTGGATGCTACTACAGGTCAAAATGCTGTTATACAAGCAAAAGAATTTATGGCAGCATGTCCTATAGATGGTATAATACTTACTAAATTAGATGGTACCGCAAAAGGTGGAGTAGTAATATCTATAAAAGATCAATTAGATATACCTGTAAAACTTATAGGTGTTGGAGAAGGTATAGAAGATCTACAAGAATTTAATCCTGAAGAATTTGTAGAAGCTTTATTTTAAATAATTTTATATTGTATATTTTATTAATAATATAAAACTATTTAATAAATATAAAAAAATTAGAGCTGTTAAGTAAAAATACTTGACAGCTCTTTAATACTTTGATATTATATATTCCGTTAGAAAGATAAAACAACTTAATAAAATTAAGAAACCTTTTAAAGCATAATATAAAATAATTTAATAAAACTAAAAGGCTTTAAAGAAAATAAAAAAATATTAAAGGGAGTTAGATTGAAGTCTGTGATATTTTATGGAAGAAATAGTGGAAATGTCCTTGCTACTGGATTTTTATGGTAGTTTACTTACGGAAAAGCAGAACAAAATAATGGACTTGTACTATAATAATGATTATTCATTAAAAGAAATATCAGAACTAACTAATACTAGCAGGCAAGCAGTGCATGACATAGTTAAAAGATGTCATAAAACTCTTTTGCAGTATGAAGAAAAGCTTCATATGATGGAAAGATTTATAAAATTAGAAGATTCTAAAGAAAAATTAATAGATATGCTAAATAAATTAACAGAAGAAAATATTCAAGAAGTTGATCGTATAAAAAAATATATAATTGATAATATTTAGGAGTGGATTATAATGGCATTTGATGGATTAGCTTCTAAACTTCAGGATGCTTTAAAAAAGCTTAGAGGTAAAGGTAAGCTTTCAGAAAAAGATATAAAAGAAGCCATGAGGGAAGTTAAACTTGCACTATTAGAAGCAGATGTTAATTATAAAGTTGTTAAAAACTTTATAAAGAATGTTACTGAAAAATGTATGGGTAATGAAGTGCTTGAAAGTTTAACGCCTGGTCAACAGGTTATAAAAATAGTAAATGAAGAGTTAACAGAGCTTATGGGAAGTACAGAAAGTACTTTAAATTCTTCCACTTCAGGACTAACAGTTATAATGCTTGTAGGTCTTCAAGGGGCAGGAAAAACTACTATGGCGGGAAAACTTGCTCTTCATCTTAGAAAGAGAAATAAAAGACCTTTGCTTGTAGCTTGTGATGTATATAGACCAGCAGCTATAAAACAACTTCAAGTAGTTGGCAAACAAATTGATATCCCAGTATTTACTATGGGGGATAAGTTAAACCCTGTGGATATATCTAAGGCTGCTATAGAACATGCTAAAAATAATAAAAACAATGTAGTTATAATAGATACAGCAGGACGACTTCATATAGATGAAGAGCTTATGAATGAGCTTCATAACATAAAAGAAGAAGTAAACCCAAATGAAATATTATTGGTAGTAGATGCTATGACCGGTCAAGATGCTGTAAATGTAGCTAACAATTTTAATGATAAACTAGATATAAGTGGTGTAATACTTACAAAATTAGATGGAGATACAAGAGGAGGAGCTGCACTTTCTATTAAATCCATGACAGGCAAACCTATAAAATTTGTAGGTTTAGGTGAAAAAATGAATGATTTAGAAGTATTCCATCCAGATAGAATGGCTTCAAGAATACTTGGTATGGGAGATGTGCTTTCTTTAATTGAAAAAGCGCAACAATCTATAGATGAAAAGAAAGCTAAAGAAATTGGAGAAAGAATGTTAAATCAAGAATTTAACTTCGAAGATTTCTTAGAATCTATGCAGCAAATGAAAAAATTAGGTCCTATTAGTAAGTTATTAGAAATGATACCAGGAATAAATTCTAAGGAATTAAAAAATATAGATTTAAGTTCCAGTGAAAAAGAAATGAAAAAAACAGAAGCTATAATTAATTCAATGACTATAGAAGAGAGAAGAAATCCTTCATTAATATCTTCTTCACCTTCTAGAAAAAGGAGAATAGCAAAAGGGTCAGGAACAAATGTTCAGAATGTAAATAAGCTTCTTAAAGATTTTCAGGCTTCTAAAAAAATGATGAAGCAAATGAAAGGCATGGAAAAAGGATTTAAAAAAGGTTTATTTGGTAAATTACCATTTTAAATAAATATATTTTAAAGGAGGTGAAAAACATGGCAGTAAAAATGAGATTAAGAAGAATGGGTTCTAAGAAAGCTCCATTTTACAGAGTAGTTATTGCTGATTCTAGATCACCAAGAGATGGTAGATTTGTAGAAGAAATAGGATACTATAATCCATTAACTGAACCTTCAACTATAAAATTAGATGAAGAAAAAGTTCAAACATGGATAAAAAATGGTGCACAACCAACTGATACAGTTAAAAAATTAATTGAAAAAGCAGGTATTTCTGTTAAATAGTTAACTGGGGGTGTATTCAAATGAAGGCTTTAGTTGAGACTATAGCGAAAGCATTAGTTGATAGCCCAGATCAAGTTCAAGTGAATGAAATTTTAGGAGAGCAATCCGTAATCCTTGAACTAAAAGTTGCACCTGAAGATATGGGAAAAGTAATAGGGAAACAGGGAAGAATAGCAAAAGCTATTAGAACTGTTGTCAAGGCAGCAGCTATAAAAGAGAACAAAAGAGTTGTTGTTGAAATAATTTAGAAGAGTTAGGTGTGCCTAACTCTTTTTGATATATAGCATATTTTAATTATTTTGAATTTATAAAAGAAAAATGGGAATGATTATAATATAATGGTTAGAGGAGAGAAGGTATATGAAAGAGTTTCTAGCTGTAGGAGAGATAATAAATACTCATGGTATAAAAGGAGAAGTAAAAGTATATCCTTTAACTGATGATATGAAAAGATTTAAAAAATTAAAAGAAGTATTTTTAGATGGAGAAGCAAGAAAAATATTATCTTGTAAATTTCAACCTAATAATGTAATTTTAAAAATAGAGGGGATAGATTCTATAGAAGAAGCTAATAAATACAGGAGAAAACTTTTAGAAATAAAAAGAGAAAATTCTGTAACACTTCCAAAGGGAAGCTATTTTATAGCAGATTTAATGGAATGTAAAGTTGTAGATGAAAATGGTGAAGAAATAGGACAAATATCAGATGTGATAAAAACTGGCAGTAATGATGTATATGAGGTAAAGGGAGAGGTTGAAATACTAGTGCCAGCTATAAAGGATATAGTTACAAATATAGATATAAAAAATAAAACTGTAACTATAAAACCATTGGAGATATGGCAATGCGAATAGATATATTGACACTATTTCCAGAAATGTTTTCCATATTTAATCATAGTATAATAGGTAGGGCTATAGAAAATAAAATTTTAAAAATAAATACTGTAAATATAAGAAATTATACTATGAATAAGCATAAAAAAGTAGATGATTATCCTTATGGAGGAGGAGCTGGCATGGTAATGTCAGTACAGCCTATAGTTGATTCTATAAGAGCTGTTAAAAAAGAAAATAAAGGTAAGGTTATATTTTTAGGACCTAAAGGAAAAACTTTTAATCAAAGCTTAGCTAAAGAATTAGCTAAAGAGGAAGAATTAATATTTTTATGTGGACATTATGAAGGGATAGATGAACGGGCTTATGGATATATAGATATGGAAATATCTTTAGGAGATTTTGTTTTAACAGGAGGAGAAATGGCTTGTATTCCTATAGTAGATTCCATATGTAGATTAGTGGACGGGGTATTAGGAAGTAGTGAGAGCTATGAGGATGAATCTTTTTACAATGGACTCTTAGAATATCCTCAATATACAAGACCAGCTGTATACGAAGGAAAATCTGTACCAGATGTTCTTTTATCCGGTCATCATGAAAATATAAAAAAATGGCGAAAAGTTAAATCCCTTATGATTACTAATAAAGTAAGACCAGATTTGTTTAATAGATATAAATTGACAGAAGAAGATAAAAAACTATTAAAAGATTTTAATAAAAAATAATAGGAAAAATTTTTTTTAATTACAAAAAATATTGAATAAAGATTTTTACTGTGGTAAAATAAATTTTGTGCTAGTACGGGCGGTCCTCTGCTTATACATATTGAGTTATATTAATTTAGGCAAGAACGTCAAAAAATTAAAGGAGGGAATGCACAATGTTAGAAGTTATAAAAGCTATAGAAGCTGAACAATTAAGAAATGATTTACCAGAATTCAATGTAGGAGATACTGTAAAAGTTCACCAAAGAATCAAAGAAGGAACTAGAGAAAGAGTTCAAGTATTTGAAGGAACAGTTATAAAAAGACAAAATGGTGGAGTAAGAGAAACTTTCACAGTAAGAAGAGTTGCTTACAACGTAGCAGTTGAAAAAACTTTCCCAGTTAATTCACCATTAATTGAAAAAATCCAAGTTGTAAGAAAAGGTAAAGTAAGAAGAGCTAAATTATATTACTTAAGAGATAGAGTAGGTAAAGCAGCAAAAGTTAAAGAAAGAATATAATGGAACATAAGGGGCTTTAGCATAAGTCCCTTTTTTTCATATAAGAGGGGTGGATTTTATGTTAAAAGAGTTAATGGAAATTGTAAAATCTATAATAGTAGCTGTAATAGCAGCTTTTTTAATCATAACTTTTGTAATGGAAACCGTAAGTGTAGAAGGGCATTCTATGGATCCAACATTAAACAATAAGGATAGACTTATAGTAGAAAAGGTAAGTTATTATTTTAGAAAACCTAAGGCTGGAGATATAGTTGTAATTAAATATCCATCAGATACTAGAGAAAAATTTATAAAAAGAGTTATAGCTGTTTCGGGAGATACAGTGAGTATACATGACAATAAAGTCTATGTAAATGGTAAAGCTAAAGAAGAAGATTATATACTAGAAAAGTATATGGAAGATTTTAATGAGGTGAAAGTTCCAGAAAATTCAGTATTTGTTATGGGAGATAACAGAAATCATAGTAGAGACAGTAGATTCCCAGATGTTGGTTTTGTGAATTATAAACTAGTAGTAGGAAGAGCAGCAATGAGAATATATCCTTTTAACAAGTTTGGTAGTTTATACTCTAAAAGTAAATAAAAATTTTAGTTTGAAATGAATTTTGCCTTTATAGTATGAGTTAGTAATAATTATTTAGCTATATATTATCTTTTATTTTATAAAATCATATATTAAATATGTTAACATAGGATAATTTTTAATTAATTTAAATTTATGATTTATTAGATTGGGTTATTTATATGTAGAGAAAAATTAATATAGAATACTAATTTTCCTATAATTATTTTTATAGTGGAATAAGGCATTAATACTAATACAAATGAGATAAAGATAGAGGGAGGATATATAGAAAGATGAATATAAATTGGTTTCCAGGGCATATGGCAAAAACTCGTAGACAAATAAAAGAAAGTTTAAAAATGGTAGATGCTATAATAGAAATAAGAGATGCTAGAATAGTAAGTTCAAGTAAAAATCCAGACATAGAAGATATATGTGGTAATAAACCACGAATAATTCTTTTAAATAAGAAAGATTTAGCAGAAGATAAAGTAACTAAAAAATGGATAAACTCACTATCTGAAGATAGCATAAAGGTTTTAGCAGTAAATTCTGTAACAGGAGAAGGGTTAAACAAAATAAAACCTACATTAAATGAACTTTTGAAAGATAAACATGAAAGAATGAAAAATAAAGGTTTAGTTAAAATAGTAGATAGGGTTATGGTGGTAGGTATACCTAATGTAGGGAAATCATCATTCATAAATAAAATGGCTAAAAATTCTATAGCTAAAGTAGGAGATAGACCAGGAGTTACCAAGAGTAAACAATGGATAAAAACAAAGATGGATATAGAATTAATGGATACCCCAGGAGTTTTATGGCCCAAGTTAGATAGTGAAACAGTACAGCTAAACTTAGCTTTTACAGGAGCTATTAAAGATGAAATTATGGATATAGAAACTCTAGCTTTAAAATTGGTAGAGAGAATTCAAGATAAATATCCAGAAAGATTAATGAAAAGATATAAATTAGAATCATTAGAGGAAAATCCTTTAGATAATTTAGATAATATAGGTAGGAAAAGAGGAGCATTAATTTCAAAAGGAGAAATAGATTATAATAGAATATCTGTAATTTTATTAGATGAATTTAGAGGGGGAAAATTAGGACCTATTTCTTTAGAAGCTCCAGAAGATATTATGGAAAATACTAATAAATAGCAACAATATTATATAAATTAGAAGGATACATTAAAGTAATGTATCCACTTTTATAATTATAATAAATTATAATTATAATCTAATAGTTTTAAATTATAAATTGGAATTAAATTTTCTTAGATAAAACATATAAATTAATTTTATTGATTAAAAAAATATATTAAATATAATGTTCTATAATTTTTCTATAATACAAATAAATAATAATGTTTTTTACTTAAACATTAAATAAATATTAAAAATTAAAATAACATAGAGGTATAGATATGAATATAAATAATGTAGAAAATATACGCTATAATGAAATAAAGGAATATATAGATAAAATAAAAAAAGAATTTATATATTCTCAAAAGAAACAAATTGAGAATATAATAGAAAAGTTAAATAATGATTCACGAAAAAATGTTATGAAGTTAGGAGAGTCTCTTCAAAAGTTTTTAAATAAGTATGAGGAAGAAATAAAAAGAACAAATAATATGTATAATTTTGATAAAAGATACGGTAGAAATTATTTAATAGCAGGAGTAGATGAAGTTGGAAGAGGACCTTTAGCAGGTCCTATTGTTGCTGCTGCAGTGGTTTTAGATTTAAATGTAGAGGAAACGAAAAGAATTCTTAATATAAAAGATTCTAAAAAACTTTCAGAAAAAAAGAGAGAAGAATTAGATATAATAATAAGAGAAAGAGCTATAAGCTATAATATAGCTTTAGTAGATAATAAAACTATAGATGAAAGAGGTATAGCTTGGAGTAATAATGAAGTGCTTAAAAGAGCTGTAAAAGGTCTTAAAGTGAAGCCTGATTTAGTTTTATCTGATGGATATGCAGTTAAAAATTTAAATATAAAAAATGAATTTATAATAAAAGGTGACAATAAAAGTATTAATATAGCAGCTGCATCTATTGTAGCTAAAGTGTATAGAGATAATATGATGAAAGAATATTCAAAAGAGTTAGTTATGTATGGTTTTAATCATAATGTAGGTTATGGTACAGAGGAACATGTACAAGCAATAAAAAAATATGGACCTTCTAAAATACATAGAATGAGTTTTTTATCAAACATACTATAATTAAAAAAATATAAAAAATACACCGAAAGAATAACTAATATGTTTAGGTAAAAATTTTTGCCTAGTACATATAATATATTTAGTTATCCAACAAGCTAATTGTAAAAACTACTTAAATTTTAAATTGTTTAATTGTTATTAAAGGATATAAATATATTTATGTAGGTGTATTTTTATATTTTTAATATATTCTTCTAAAAGTTAATATGATAATATATGTTTTTACACATAAAAGAATTATTTAATCATATTTGAAAAGCATTTTTGATAAGATTTACGGAGTAACTATTATCAAAATTGTTTAGGGACACTTCTATTACATCAAATCTAAAATAGAATTTGTTGTGGATATTTTTGTTTATTATATATAATTGGGCTGTTTTATAAATTTTATTTTGTTTTCTAAAAGTTATAGATTCACTAGGATTACCATAGAAAGAGCTATATCTAGTTTTAACTTCTATAAATACAATGAAATTTTTATCCTTAGCTATTATATCTATTTCACCTAATTTACATGTGAAATTTCTTTCCAATATAATATATCCCTGATTTCTTATATAATTAGTAGCTATGGATTCACCAAAATAACCAATATCTTTATTGCAATAATGCATAAATTATCACCCTTTATCATATTACATCAGTATTTACAAATTTTCTATACTGCAGAGCTTCTATTACATCTTCTTTTTGAATTTTATTATTATTATTTAAATCAGCTATAGTTCTAGCAACTTTAAGTATGCGACCATAAGAACGAACACTTAAATTAAATTTATCATATATTTTTTCTAATATATTTGAAGCTTCATTATTTAAATTGCAGTATTTTTTTAAGTGAATTTTTTTCATTTGAGAATTATTATATATTCCTTCATTAATAAATCTTTTTCTTTGAATTTCTCGTGCTGCATACACTCTTTCTTTTATCTTTTCAGAAGACTCAGATGTTTTATTATTTTTTATTTCACTATAAGATAAAGAAGGTACAAAGGTAAAAATATCAATTCTATCTAAAAGAGGACCAGAAAGTTTTTTTAGGTATCTTTTTATTTCATAATCACTACAATGACAAGTCTTTTCAGAACCTAGAAAACCACACGGACAAGGGTTTAAAGTTCCTAGCAATATGAAGTCTGAGCTATAGGTAGCAGTTCCGCTAAATCTACTTATAGTTATTTTTTTATCTTCTAAAGGCTGTCTTAAAGCTTCTAGTACTTCTTTTTTAAACTCTAATATTTCATCTAAAAACAAAACACCCTTATGAGCTAAAGAAATTTCTCCAGGAATTAAATGAGATCCACCACCAGTTAAAGCTGCTTGAGAAGAAGTACTGTGAGGACTCCTAAAGGGACGCGTAGTTATTAGTGAACCATTTTTGTCTAATTTTCCAGCTATACTGTATATTTTAGTTACTTCTAAAGATTCTTCATAATTTAAATTAGGAATTATGGAAGGAAATCTTTCTGCTAGCATAGTTTTACCACAGCCAGGAGGACCAGACATTATTACATTGTGATAACCTGCTGCAGCTATTTCTAATGCCCTTTTTGAGCTTTCTTGACCAGTTATTTCAGAAAAATTTTTTTCTTTTTCTGTGTTTGAATTTATAGTAGATTTATCAATTTTATATGGAAGCAAATCTTTATAATAAATGAAATGTATAACTTCTTTTAAATGGGAAAAAGGATAAACATTTATTTTATATAGCATAGCACATTCATTAGCATTATTTATAGGGACTATAAAATTAAAATAATTGTTTTCTAAAGCTTCTAATGCTATAGGAAGAGCCCCTCTTATTTTATTTATTTCACCAAATAGTGAAAGTTCACCTAAAATTATATAGTCTTTTAATAAATCATTACCGATTTGATCTGTAGCAGCTAATATAGCAAGGGCTATAGGTAAATCAAAAGAAGAGCCTTCTTTTTTTATATCAGCCGGGGAGAGATTTACTGTTATTTTGCTTATAGGAAATTCATATCCTGAATTTTCTATTGCTGCTTTAACTCTTTCTTTAGATTCTTTAACAGAGGTATCTGCAAGGCCTACTATATTAAAAGAAGGAAGACCATGACTTATATTTACTTCTACAGATATTAAATTACAACAAGCTCCATTTAAAGCTGCTGTAATGACTTTACTATTCAAAAAAATCACCTCATAAATTTAATATATGTATTTAATAGACATTTATAAAATATACTTTTATGTTATATAGATTATTGACTATTTATATTAAATATATAAGTATTTATAGGGATTTATTTTTTTATATTTTAAAAGTGAATAAAATAATAATATTTGACTACAATTGAAAGATAAATAGCTTTCTAATTTTTTATATTAATTAAAGATTATGAAATAGTTATTAAAAAGACTAGCCACTTTTTATTTCAATTTTTGATAAGATTTTAATGCTAGAGTGGGTAGTTATGGGATAAAATTATAAAAAGGTGATAAAATGATAGATTTAAATTTATGGTATGCTAGTTCTAAGGTCTCAAATAATATAAAAATAAAATTGTTACAAGAGTTTGAATCTGTACATAATATATTTGACTATGTACAGAATTTTAAATATGAAAAAAACATAAATAAAAATATATTTAAAGTAATTAATAATTTTAAAATAGCTTGGGACAAAGAAAAAATAAATAATATTAAAAATAAGATAATAAAAGATAATATTAAGATAGTAAATTATATGGAAAAAGAATATCCAGCTAGATTAAGAAATTATGATGATGCGCCAGCTGTATTGTTTTATAAAGGAAACATAGAAAAATTTAGTGTAATTAAATCTGCTGCTATTGTAGGTTCTAGAAAATGTTCTATTTATGGTATGAAGGTAACAAAGATTATAAGTGAGGCTTTGGCAGAGAACAATGTAATGGTAGTTAGTGGTATGGCTAAGGGAATAGATTATTATGCCCATTTATATTGCATAGAGAATAATGGATTTACTACAGCAATTTTAGGAAGTGGCATTGATGTTGTATATCCAAAGCAAAATAAAAAGATATATGATATTATAAGTAAAGACGGTTGTGTAATATCTGAATTTTTACCAGGAACACCACCTTTATCATATAATTTTCCTAGAAGAAACAGGATAATTAGTGGTTTGAGTGATATAGTAATAGTTGTAGAAGCAGGAGAAAAAAGCGGTTCATTAATAACCACAGAAATAGCCTTAGAACAAGGAAAAGATGTAGTAGCAGTTCCAGGCTCTATATTTTCAAAAGAGAGCATAGGTACAAATAAAATCATAAAAGAAGGTGCATATGTATTTACTAATGTGGAAGATATATTAGATTATATAGGTATAGAAAAAATAAATTTAAATAATAATAAGAATAACAATGTGATCTTAAAAAATAGCTTACAAGGAAAAGTTTATAATGCATTAAGCCATGATCCCAAACATATAAATGACTTATTAAAATTAATTGATGTTGACATAAAACATTTATATGAGGTATTATTTGAATTGCAGCTAAAAAAAGAAATAATTTGTTTGGCTGGCAACTATTATGTTAAATCCTAATAGGTAGAGTATAATATAAAAATGTAGAGTTTATATATTGTACATAAAAGTGTTTATAGTTATATATAAATATTATAAAAACTGTTTATCCAAGTGTTATTTTTAAAAATACTCTTATAGCAAGAATTTTTAAAAATTTGTTTTTGGTGAATTAGCACTTTGTGCAGCTGGCTTGCTTAAATTTAGCATTTATAAATTTGACTGTTTATAATTTGAAATATTTGCTTTTGTGTTAAGTTAGAGTTAAATAATTGGATAAAATTTTTCTAATACTTAAATAGATATATTTAATTCTTTTAAAGAAAATCTATTTAAGTACAATAATAAGATTACTTAATATAGAATTTAATAATGTGTAATTGTAACTAAGGTTTAATAGAAATAGTAGCATCATAGAAGATGTAATTTTAAATTAGTATATCAGGCAAGGGGGTGTGACTCTGGTCATTAGTCTTACCAGAGAAATAGAATGGGACAAAATTTAGTAATAGTAGAATCACCAGCAAAAGCTAAAACTATAAAGAAGTATTTAGGAAAAAACTATGTAGTTGAGGCATCAATGGGCCATGTAAGAGATTTGCCTAAAAGTCAGTTAGGTGTTGATATAGAAAATAATTACAATCCTAAATATATAACAATAAGAGGAAAAGGTGAACTTTTAGATAAACTTAGAAAAGAAGCTAAAAAAAGTTCTAAAGTATATTTAGCAACAGACCCAGATAGAGAAGGAGAGGCTATTTCTTGGCATTTAGCCCATGCACTTAAAATAGATGAGAATGAAGAGTGCAGAATAGAATTTAATGAGATAACTAAAACTTCTATAAAGAAAGCAATAAAGTCTCCGAGAAAAATAAATGAAAATGTAGTAGATGCTCAACAAGCAAGAAGAGTTCTAGATAGGTTAGTAGGATATAAAATAAGCCCTATACTATGGAATAAAGTCAAATGGGGATTAAGTGCAGGTAGAGTTCAATCTGTTGCTTTAAGAATGATATGTGATAGGGAAAGAGAAATTGAAAAATTTATACCTCAAGAATATTGGACTATAGAATGTGAAGTACACAAAGAAAAAAATAAAAAACCTTTTATAATTAAACTTACTACTAAATCAGGTAAAAAAATAGAAATAAATAGTGAAGAAGAAGCTATTAAAATAATAAATGACTTAAAAAAAGGTGAATTTATTGTAAAAAAAATAAAGAAGACAAAGAAAAATAAAAATCCGTTAGCACCTTTTACAACAAGTACTCTTCAACAAGATTCTTATAAAAAATTGAATTTTTCTACTAAAAAAACTATGTCTATAGCTCAACAATTATATGAAGGTATAGATATTAAAGGGTTTGGGACAGTAGGTCTTATAACCTATATGAGAACAGATTCTATAAGGATATCAGAAGAAGCTCAAAAATCAACTTTAGAGCATATAAAAAATAATTTTGGAAATGAATATATACCAAAGACTCCGAGGATTTTTAAAGGAAAGAAAAATGTACAGGACGCTCATGAAGCTATAAGACCAACTAATGTTGAAATAACTCCTGCATTAGCTAAGGAAAGTTTAACACCACAACAATATAAATTATATGAATTAATATGGAAAAGGTTTGTAGCAAGTCAAATGGCTTCTTGTATTTTAGATTCTACATCTATAAGTATAGAAAATGGGGAATATGGATTAAGAGTTAGTGGATCCTTAATATCTTTTGATGGTTTTATGAAGGTATATGAATATTCTACAGAAGAAGAAAAAGACAGTATAAAAATACCTGAATTAGAGGAAAATGAAGTCTTAAAAGAAAAATCTATAAATAAAAGTCAACATTTTACTCAACCACCAGCTAGATATTCAGAAGCCTCTTTAGTAAAAACTTTAGAGGAAAATGGTATAGGTAGACCGAGTACTTATGCCCCTATTATATCTACAATATTAGATAGAAAATATGTAGAAAGAGAAAAAAAGACTTTAAAACCTACAGAACTAGGAGATATAGTAAACAATATAGTAAGTGAATATTTTAAACAAATAGTAGATTTAGAATTTACAGCGGAGATGGAAAATAAATTAGATTATATAGAAGAAGGGAAAAAATCTTGGAGAGAGGTAGTAAATGATTTTTTTGAACCTTTAATAAAATCTATAGAAATAGCAGAAAAAGAAATAGCAAAAGTAACTATTGAAGATAAAGTAACAGACGTGATATGTGAAAAATGTGGAAGAAATATGGTTATTAAACATGGAAGATATGGAGATTTTTTAGCATGTCCAGGATATCCAGACTGTAAAAATACTAAGCCTATAATAGAAGAAATAGATGTTGAATGTCCTAAATGTGGAAATGGAAAAGTTTTAATAAAGAAAAGTAGAAAAGGAAGAAAATTTTATGGATGTAGTAACTATCCTGAGTGTGACTTTGTAAGTTGGTCAGAACCTGTAAAAGATAAATGTGAAGAATGTGGAAGTTATATGGTGAAAAAACAAAGTAAAGCTAAAGGTGAATATTATGAATGTTCTAATACAGAGTGCAAGCATAAAAAATATTTAAATAATAAAGAATAGTATATTAATAACTAATTTATATGAATAATTGTTATTTATTATATTTTAAATGTTGAAATAAACAACCCCTTATGTTATTATAGATAAGGACAGGCAACAATTCTAAATATTTTTAATAGTCGAAATTTTTTAAGGCATAATATGAAAAGCAGCAGAAATCAGTATATAAATTAAAGTAGAAGAGGTAATATAAGGAGGAAAACCTATGAATTCATTACTAGATAAAACAAGAATGTTGAATAAAATATTGCAAAAATCAGGTACAGAACCAGTAGATTTCGAAGATATATGTGATTTATTAAGCGATGTTTTACAATGTAACGTATATATAATTAGTAGAAAAGGAAAAATATTGGGATCTAAATTTTATGCTGGATTTGAATGTGATGAAGTAAGAGAAGTTGTTTTAAAAGAAAATAGATTCCCGGATTTTTACAATAATAAATTGTTAAATGTAAATGAAACTTTGTCCAATTCACCTAATCATGATAAATGCGTATTTGATGATTTAAAAGATTGCAAAATAAATAATAAATTGTCAACAATAGTTCCTATAAATGGAAATAGAGAGAGGTTAGGTACATTATTGCTAGCTAGATTCGATAAAAAATTTACTGATGAAGATTTAGTATTAGCAGAATATAGTGCCACAATAATTGGTCTTGAAATATTAAGATCAAAACAAGATGAAATAGAAGAAGAAGCAAGAAAGAAAGCTGTAGTTCAATTAGCTATAGGAACATTATCTTATTCAGAATTAGAAGCTGTGGAACATATATTTAATGAATTAGATGGTACAGAAGGATTATTAGTAGCATCTAAAATAGCAGATAAGGTTGGAATAACAAGATCTGTTATAGTAAATGCACTAAGAAAATTTGAAAGTGCAGGAGTTATAGAATCAAGATCTCTAGGTATGAAAGGAACTCATATCAGAATATTAAATGATAAGCTTTTAGAAGAATTAAAAAAGATAAAATAATAAAGAAGTCATATGACTTCTTTATTTTTTAGTATAATTTTACAAAAGAAATTCTTAGTTAAGAAAAATTAATGAAGGAAAATATACCAAAAATTTTTTGAAATTATTATTGAATAACATACTAGGGTATGATATACTACCTAAGGAGAAAAATACACACATTATCTAATTTTATAAATGGTGCCTTAAGAGGTAGTTTATAAATATGAGGATAATGGAGGAAAAACCAAGGAGGTAAATTTATGTCAGTTATATCAATGAAACAATTATTAGAAGCAGGTGTTCACTTTGGACATCAAACAAGAAGATGGAACCCTAAAATGGCTCCATACATATTTACAGAAAGAAATGGAATTTACATTATTGATTTACAAAAAACAGTTAAAAAGGTAGAGGAAGCTTATAACTTCTTAAGATCAGTTGCAGAAGAAGGAAAAGATGTATTATTTGTAGGAACTAAAAAACAAGCTCAAGAAGCTATAGAAGAAGAAGCTAAAAGATCAGAAATGCATTTTGTTAACAATAGATGGTTAGGTGGAATGTTAACAAACTTCACAACAATAACAGCTAGAATAAAAAAATTAGAAGAATTAGACAAAATGGAAGAAGATGGAACATTTGAAGTTCTTCCTAAAAAAGAAGTTATAAAATTAAGAAATGAAAGAGAAAAATTAGAAAAGAACTTAGGTGGAATAAGAAAGCTAGATGCAAACAATATAGGAGCTATGTTCGTTGTTGACCCAAGAAAAGAAAAGAACGCTATATTAGAAGCTAAAAGACTAGGAATCCCAGTTGTAGCTATAGTAGATACAAACTGTGATCCAGATGAAGTAGATTTCGTAATTCCAGGAAATGATGATGCTATAAGAGCTGTAAGATTAATAGCAGCAAAAATGGCTGATGCTATTCTTGAAGGAAGACAAGGAGAACAATTAGCAGAATAATTTAGCTATTATAAATGAAAAATATAAGGTAGGTGGGACTAAGCTCTCATTTACCTTTTAAATTAGTTAAAGTAGGAGGAATATATAATGATCAGTGCTAAAATGGTAAAAGATTTAAGAGAAAAAACTGGCGCAGGAATGATGGATTGTAAAAAAGCTTTATCAGAATGTGATGGAGATTTAGAAAAAGCTATAGAAGTATTAAGAGAAAAAGGTTTAGCAGCAGCAGCTAAAAAATCAGGCAGAATAGCAGCAGAAGGTATTGTAAGCACATACATATCTGAAGATATGAAAAATGGATCAATAATAGAATTCAATTGCGAAACAGATTTCGTTTCAGTAAACGAATTATTTGTAGAATTAGCTAACAATTTAGCAAAACAAACAGCTCTTTCAAATGTTTCAACTGCAGAAGAATTATTAGAAGAAAAATATATAGCAGATGAAAGCAAGTCAGTTAAAGATGCAATAACTGAATTAATAGCTAAATTAGGTGAAAATATGAACTTAAGAAGAATAGCTAAACTTTCAGTAGATAAAGGTGTTATAACAAGTTACATCCATGGTGGTGGAAGAATAGGTGTTCTTGTAAAATTAGCTTGTGAAAAAGAAGATGAAAGATTAGTTCAAATAGCTAAAGATGTAGCAATGCAAGTTGCAGCAACAAATCCGTTATTCTTAAATAGAGATGATGTTGATGCTGATACATTAGAAAAAGAAAAAGAAATATACAGAGTTCAAGCTTTAAATGAAGGAAAACCAGAAAAAGTTGTTGAAAAAATGGTTATGGGAAGAATCAATAAATATTACAAAGAAAATTGTTTAGTTGAACAACTTTGGGTTAAAAACGGAGATTATACTATAACTAAATACTTACAAGAACAATCAAAAGAAATCGGTGCAGATATAACTGTAGAAGCTTTCGTAAGATACGAAAAAGGTGAAGGTATAGAAAAGAAAGAAGAAGACTTTGCTGAAGAAGTTCAAAAACAAATGAACCAAGGAAAATAATTAAAAAAGAGAACACTGAGTGTTCTCTTTTTTTGGGAAATAAGTTAATAATAAATTTTATAAGAAACATATAATGATAGAAAATTAAAAAGATTTTATTTGGTGTATTATTAAGAAATTTATATAGTACATAGTTTAGTTATAGTATAGAAAGTAGATATTATTTAATTTTATATGATATAATTATAATGAATTTTACTAAATGAAGTCTTATACAAATGTTATTCATAGAGAGATGGTTTCTATAGGTATATAATATTTTATAGGAATGTTCAATTTCTTTTAACCTAAAAATGAAGTTATAGTACATAATATATTTAATTTAGAATAATTTGGAGGTATAATATAGATGAGTGAACCAAAGTATAAGCGCGTTATGTTAAAGTTATCAGGAGAAGCTTTATCAGGTGAAAAAGGTTTTGGAATTGATTTTGAATTTACTAAAGAAATATCAGAACAAATAAAAAAATTAGTTGACATGGGAATAGAGGTAGGCGCAGTAGTTGGTGGAGGAAATATTTGGAGAGGTAGAAGTGGCTCAGGTATGGATAGAACCACAGCAGATTATATGGGAATGTTAGCTACTTGTATAAATGCTTTAGCTCTTCAAGATTCATTAGAACAACTTGGAGTTAATACTAGAGTTCAAACTGCTATAGAAATGAAAGAAATTGCAGAACCATTTATAAGAAGAAGAGCTATGAGACATCTAGAAAAAGAAAGAGTAGTTATATTTGCATCTGGTACAGGTAATCCATATTTTTCAACAGATACAGCAGCTGCCCTAAGAGCAGCTGAAATAGAAGCAGATGTTATATTACTTGCTAAAAAAGTAGATGGTGTTTATAATAAAGATCCTCATAAATATGATGATGCTATAAAATATAATAATTTATCTTATATAGAAGTACTAGAACAAGGATTACAGGTAATGGATTCTACTGCTACTTCTTTATGTATGGATAATGATATTCCTATATTAGTTTTTGGATTAGATGAACCTTGTAATATAATAAAGGCTGTAACTGGAGAAGAAATAGGTACTCTAGTTTCAAATTCAAAATAAGGGAGGATATTTAAATGATAAAAGAAATATTACAAAAAGCAGATAACAAAATGGGAAAAAGTATTGAAGCTTTAAAAAGAGAATTATCTTCAATGAAAGCTGGTAGAGCTAATCCAGCTATGCTTGATAGAATAGAGGCAGAATATTATGGTTCTATGACCCCAATTAATCAATTAGCTAATATATCTGTACCAGAACCAAGAGTTCTTTCAATACAACCTTGGGATAAGAGTGCTATTGGAGCTATAGAAAAAGCTATATTAAAATCTGATCTAGGTTTAAATCCTTCTAATGATGGTAGTGTAATAAGACTTATCATACCAGAATTGACAGAAGAAACAAGAAAAAATATAGTTAAAACTGTGAAAAAAACTGGAGAAGAAACAAAAGTAGCTATAAGATCTATAAGAAGAGATTGCAATGATGATGTTAAGAATCTAAAAAAAGAAGATGTTTCAGAAGATGATATTAAAAAAGCAGAAGAAGAAATTCAAAAGAAAACAGACAAATTTATAAAAGAAGTAGATTCTATAATAAGTGCAAAAGAAAAGGAAATACTATCTATATAAACATATAACCTGCTTATTAGCAGGTTTTTTAGTAATTTAAAGTAGATATGTTGGAGGTAACTTTATGAAAAAATTTTTTTCAAATAATAAGAAAGTTAGTGTAGATATAAATGTAGATAAGAATAACATACCAAAACATATTGCTATCATAATGGATGGGAATGGAAGATGGGCAAAAGAAAGAAATTTGCCTAGAACTATGGGACATAAAGCTGGTGTTGAAACTATAAGAGAAATAGTTAAAGAATGTAATAATTTAGATGTTAAGTATTTAACTTTATATGCTTTTTCTACAGAAAATTGGAAGAGACCTAAGGATGAAGTTAGTGCTCTTATGACTTTATTAGTTCAGTATTTAAGAAAAGAAGTTAAAGAACTTAATGAGAATAATGTAATAGTTAACGCTATAGGTGATATAGAAAAATTACCAGATGTATGCGTAAATGAATTAAAGAAGGCCTATGAAGAAACTAAAAACAATACAGGCTTAACACTAAATTTAGCTTTGAATTATGGCGGAAGAAATGAAATAGTAAGAGTAGTGAAAGACATATATAAAGATATAAAAATAGGAAAGATAACAGAAGAGGAAATAAATGAAGAGATTATTTCTAATTATCTTTATACAAAAGGTATGCCTGATCCAGATTTAATAATAAGACCCAGTGGAGAAAAAAGAATAAGTAATTTTTTATTGTGGCAATGTGCCTATTCAGAATTTTGGTATTCAGACATAAAATGGCCTGATTTTAAAAAAGAGCATCTTCATAAAGCTATATATGATTATCAAAATAGAGATAGAAGATTTGGAGCAGTAAAATAACCTTTTAGAATAGGAGAGAATAAGATGAATAGTAGATATATAGGGGCTTTAGTATTAGCGCCTTTTGTAATATTCCTATTTGTAGGAGGAGTATTTTTAAAATGGGGTATATTGGCCCTTTCTTTGGGTGGTATGTATGAATTTTATAAAGTAGTAAAAAATAAAGATATACATCCTGTAGAAATAATAGGATACTTATTATGCTTAATATATTATATACCACTTTTAAATACTATAAGTTATAAAAATATTTTTTATATTGTTATATTATCTGTTTTTATACTTTTAGTTATACCGGTTATAAATTTAAAGTATAATTTTATAGATGTGGCAATAACTCTTTTAGGATTTTTATATATACCTATATTTTTTAGTTTTATAGTTTTGGTTAATAATAAAACCTACGGCAATTATTTGGTATGGCTTATATTTATTTCTGCTTGGCTTTGTGATACTACAGCTTATTATGTAGGAAAGTATTTTGGGAAAAATAAATTATGTCCTAAAGTAAGTCCTAAAAAAACCATAGAAGGTTCTATAGGAGGCATAGTAGGAGCATCTTTAGCTTGTACCATATTTGGAATTATTATATTTAAATTCGGAGTTAATATAGAAATCATACACTATGTGTTAATTGGAATTATATGTGGCATAGTTTGTCAATTTGGAGATTTGGTAGCTTCATCTATAAAAAGATATGCAGGTGTAAAGGATTATAGTAATTTAATACCAGGTCATGGAGGAATATTAGACAGGTTTGACAGTATTTTATTTTCTTCAGTAGCAGTGTATTATTATTTAACTTTTATATTACAATTTTAAAGTTTATAAATAAAAAACTCAATCTATATTTACGTAGATTGAGTTTTTTATTTATAATTTAGAAAAAATTTTATATTTATTAAATTTACTTAATTTTTATAGTAGTATAAATAAAATTTAAATTGATAATATAAATAAGGTAACAAAGGGAATAATATAAATTAATAAGCAAATATTTATATGGTATTAAATAATCTACCCATAATTTAAAAAGTAAATTAAAAATATTTTTGAATTTATTTTTGAAAATGAACTTAATATATATAACTTATTATGAATATATTTATTTAGAAAGCAATAATAGGAGAAAAAGTATTGAAGTATTATAAACATAAATATAAGGATATAATCTATGCTATAATAATATTCATAATAATTTTTTTGTTAGCTTTATTAATTAAAAATTATTTTAAACCATTTTTTATAATAGTAGTTCTGCTTTTTTTATGTAATCCTATTTATAATTTTTTATGTAGTAAAAATATATTTAATCGTAATGTAAATTCTATAATAAGTATAATTTTGGTAAATATTATATTGTTTTTATTAATTTTTTTGATAGGAAATTTTATTTATAATAATTTAATATTATTAAAAGGGTACTATTATAATTTTAAGACAGAAATAGATTCTTTCATAAATGATATAAATAAAATATTAAACATAAAAAAACATATATTTAACAAAAATTTAAATAATATAGATGTGGCTTTGTTAAATGGTGAGTTTTTTAGAAAAGGGGCTAGTTATACAACAGAATGGATTTTTGCATATTTTATAGCTAGCGTGTCTATATACTTTATTTTGGTGGATAAATATGCTATATTAGAAAATATTAAAAAATATATAGGTACTAATGAATTTGAAAAAATTAGAGATAAAATATATAAATTAAAGGAAATAATAAAAATAGAATGTTTTTTAGTAATATTTACTACATTTCAAACTATAATAGGATTAAAAATATTAAATATAAATAACTATTTAATATTAGGGGTGTTATGTGGTATATTAGACATGTTACCTTACATAGGAACAGTTGTAATTTTTTTACCTTTAATATTATATCAATTTTATATTAAAAATTATGTAATATTTTTAGGGCTTATATGTCTTTATTTATTATTAATAATATCGAGACAAATATTAGAAACTAAATTTATGAGTTCTAAGCTTCAATTGCCTGCTTTAGCTATAATAATATCTATATATATAGGTTTTAAAATTTTAGGATTTTTAGGATTACTTTTAGGTCCCCTATATATAATAACCCTTAAAGAATTTGTAAAAACTTAAATGAAAGTTGTTAGAGGAGAGATGACATTTTGAAGAATATAACTATATTAGGAGCAACAGGGTCTATCGGAACACAAACTTTAGATGTAATAAGAAGAGAAAAGGAAGAATTAAAATTAATAGCTGTATCTGCAAACAAAAATTATAAAAAAGTCATAGAAATTATAAAGGAGTTTAACCCTAAGTATGCAGTTTTAATGGAAGAACATGCTTTTAAAGTAGTAGAAGATTTTTGTATAGATAATAAATTAGAGACAAAAGTTTTAAAAGGCATGGAAGGAATGGTTTATATAAGTACACTAGAGGAAGTAAATATAGTAGTTACTTCTGTGGTAGGAATGATAGGATTAGTTCCTACTATAAAAGCCATAGAAAGTGGAAAAGATATCGCTTTAGCCAACAAAGAAACTTTAGTGGTAGCCGGAGAATTGGTTATTAGTAAAGCTAAAGAGCATAATGTAAGTATATTACCTGTAGACTCAGAGCATGGAGCTATTTTTCAATGTTTAAGGGGAAATAAAAAAGAAGAAGTTAAAAATATAATATTAACAGCTTCAGGAGGCCCTTTTAGAGGAAGAAAAAAAGAAGAACTTACAGATATAAAGCCAGAGCATGCTCTTAAACATCCTAAGTGGAATATGGGGAGGAAAATATCTATAGATTCTGCTACATTAATGAATAAAGGATTAGAAGTTATAGAAGCTCATTTTTTATTTGATGTAGATTATGAAAATATAAAAGTAGTAGTACATCCACAAAGTATAGTTCATTCTATGGTGGAATATAAAGATGGAAGTATAATAGCACAAATGGCAGTTCCAGATATGAGATTACCTATACAATATGCTTTGAATTATCCTAATAGAAAAAAATCACGAATAGAATCTTTAGATTTTTATAAAATATCTAGTTTAACTTTTGAAAAACCAGATATGGACACATTTTTACCTTTAAAATTAGCCTATGAAGTAGGAAAAAAAGGTGGAATAATGCCAGCTATATTAAATGGAGCCAATGAGGTAGCGGTAGATTTGTTTTTAAGAGAGAAAATAAAGTTTTTATGTATAGGTGAATTATTAGAAGAATGTATGAATAAATTTTATAAACCTGTGGAAGCTACATTGGAAAATATAATAAATATAGATAAAGAAGTTAGAGAATATTTAGAAAAGAAGTATGATGTGTAGTAAAATTTAATTTATGGTTAGAATTTTAAAGGAGGTTAATTAATGTATATAGTAGCAGCTATTTTAGCCTTTGGCATACTAGTTTTAGTACATGAATTTGGTCATTTTATTATGGCCAAGGCAAATGGGATAAAGGTGGAAGAATTTTCTATAGGTATGGGTCCTAAGCTTATAGGAATAAAGGGTAAAGAAACAGAATATTTAATAAAACTTTTACCAATAGGTGGATATGTAAAAATGTTAGGAGACGAAGAAAAAAGTACGGATGAAAGAGCTTTTAATAACAAATCTCCTTTAAGAAAATTAAGTGTAGTTATAGCAGGTCCTTTTATGAATTTAGTATTAAGTATAGTGTTATTTGCTATAATAGTGTCTCAAAGAGGGTACTTCGCACCTATAATAGAAAAGGTGGTACCAAATAGTCCTGCAGCAGTAACAGGACTTATGTCAGGTGATAAAATAATAGAGGCTAATGATAAAAAAATTACCACTTGGGATGATTTTCAATCAATTATTTATACAGGAAATGGAGCACCTTTAAATATAAAATTTATAAGAAATAATAAGGAAAATAATATTAAGTTAACTCCAATTAAAGATACTAAAGAAAATAGATATGTTATAGGAATATATCCTACATTAATAGAGAATTTAAGCTTTAACGAATCTATAAAGCAAGGATTTAAGCAAACTGGATCCTTGATAAAACAAACCTTTGGATTTTTTGGAACTTTATTTCAAGGAAAGGTTTCTAAAAATGATGTGGGAGGGCCATTAACTATAATTAAAGTTTCAGGAAAAGCAGCTCAGGCAGGTATAATAAGTTTAATGGCATTTGCAGCTTATATAAGTTCACAACTAGCTATATTTAATATTATACCTTTTCCAGCTTTAGATGGAGGATATATATTATTATTTTTATTTGAAGCTATTACAGGAAAAAAAGTAGATGAAAATAAAGTAGGATTTGTAAATTATATAGGATTTGCTATATTGATGGGACTTATGATTTTAGTAACTATAAAGGATATATTGTATCCGATAAAATTCTAATTGGATTAAGTATTAAAAACAAAAGTATTTTTGAGGATGTTTTAAATAAACCTAAAAAGAAATTGATAAAAATTATAAATTTAAATTAGGATTATTATATAAGGTATAAAAACTAAAATTATAAATTTATTAATTTTGTTAGATGCTAGTAAAGCTAGGAGATGAAACAATGGAGAGAAAATTAACTAGAAAAGTTAAAGTGGGAAATATATATGTAGGAGGAGATGCTCCTGTTTCTATACAGTCGATGACAAATACAGATACTAGAGATGTTAAAAGCACATTAAATCAAATAAAAAGATTAGAGGAAATAGGTTGTGATATAATAAGATGTGCAGTACCAGATATGGAAGCTAGTGAAGCTTTAAAAATAATAACTAGAGAGTCTAAGATTCCAGTAGTAGCGGATATACATTTTGATTATAAATTAGCTTTAGAATCTATAAAAAATGGAGTTCATGCTTTAAGAATAAATCCAGGGAATATAGGTTCTATAGAAAGAGTGAAAATGGTAGCAAAAGCTGCCAAAGAAAGAGCTATTCCTATAAGAATAGGAGTAAATTCAGGTTCACTTAAAAAGGATGTATTAGATAAATATGGAAAAGTAAGCCCAGAAGCATTAGTGGAAAGTGCTCTTCAGCATGTAACTATATTAGAAAAGTGTAATTTTAACGATATAGTAATATCTATAAAATCCTCTAATGTTATGCAGATGATAGAAAGTTATAGATTAATATCACAAAAAGTAAACTATCCATTGCATTTAGGTGTTACAGAAGCAGGAACTACTTTTAGGGGAACTATAAAATCTAGTGTAGGAATAGGTTCACTATTAGCAGAAGGTATAGGTGATACTATAAGGGTATCTATTACAGGAGATCCTGTAGAGGAGATTAAAATAGGTAAAGAAATATTAAGGTCTTTAGGTTATGTAAAAGAAGGAATAGAATTTGTATCTTGTCCAACTTGTGGAAGAACCAATATAGATTTAATATCTATAGCTAAAGAAGTAGAAAAAAGGCTTTCAAACTGTAAAAAAAATATTAAAGTAGCTGTAATGGGATGTGTAGTTAATGGTCCTGGAGAAGCAAGAGAAGCAGATATAGGTATAGCAGGAGGAAAAGGAGAAGGTCTTATATTTAAAAAAGGTCAGGTTATAAAAAAAGTCAAGGAAGAATATATAATAGAAGATCTTATAAAAGAAATAGAGAAGATGTAATTTATTGATTTTTTATTTTATTTAAATTAATTTCAATTTAAATATACATACAATATGAGTATACAAAGAATTTTAACTTTTATTTGGAGTAAATTTTTAATTATTAAAAATATTTATTCAAGAATGTGCCTACATTATTTTATAGGTATTATTACTAGATAAATTTACTTTAAATTTTAAGTTGAAATTCATTTTTTTATTTTTTTAAATATGATAATATATTTATTATGTTTTAATGCATAACATTATGGTTGTGTTAAGCAATTATAAAAATAGATTTAAAAATCATACAATTATTCTTAGGAGGAATAATATGGAGAGTACTTCAGTTAATGATTTACAAAAGGAAATAAATAAAGAAGAATTTGATATAGATAAAGAAATAAAAATAGTAAGAGTTCAGTATTTTAGGAAGAAAAATAAATTAAAATTAATATTAAAATCTATTGAAAATTTTACCAAAGAAAAAGAAACATACATAAAAAATATATTAAAAAATAGATTTTCGATGGTAAAGGATTTTGAAATAATTTGTTATAAAGACCTATCTCATATTACTTTAGAAGAACTTTCAAAGAAATATTGGGTTGATATAGTAAATTTAGCTTCCTCTTCTATACCCATTGCTAGAGATTGTCTTTTAAAATCAAAAAGAGAAGTTTCAGAAAATAGCATAAACATAACTTACAACAATGAATTTTTATGTAAGTTTCTTTCCAAAAATAAATTTGAGAGTAAATTAAAATCCTACATAAAGGATATATTTGGAATAAAGTGCAATGTAAAATTAGAATATGATAAGTCATTAAACGAAGAAGACTACTTTAAGACTATAGAAACTATGGAAAAGTCTATGATAAAAACTGTTTTTAGTGAAATTAAATTTAAAGAAAAGAAAGTAGCTAAAAAAGAAAATTTATTAAAATCTAGTGAAAATGAAAATAAAGATAATTCTATTATATTGGGAAGAAGTATAAAAGAAGATAGTATATTCATGAAAGATATAAATGAAAATTCAGGAATAGTTGTAGTTTGTGGAGATATATTTAAAAAAGAAATTATAGAAACAAAAACTGGAAGAAAAATAGTAACATTCTTTATAACAGATTATACTAACTCTATGACAGTTAAATTTTTTCCAAGGCCTAAGGAGGCAGATGCAATAATAGAAGAAATAAAAGAAGGTCTTTATTGTAAGGTTAGAGGAGAAATAGTAAATGACCCTTATGCAAGAGAATATGTAATAATGGCAAAGGATATAGTAAAAACTACAAAAATAGAGAAAATGGATATAGCGGAAGAAAAAAGAGTAGAACTTCATATGCATAGTCAAATGAGTGCTATGGATGGAATGACTCCAGTAACAGAATTAGTAAAAAGGGCTGCTAAATGGGGACACAAGGCAGTAGCTATTACGGATCACGGCGTAGTTCAAGCTTATCCAGATGCTATGAATGCGGCTAAAAAGTATAATATAAAAGTTATATATGGAATAGAAGCTTATCTTGTAGATGATGGCATACCTATTGTATCTAAGGCAGGAGACAAAACTATAGAAGATACTTTTGTAGTTTTTGACTTGGAAACTACAGGATTTTCAAGTCAAAATGATAAAATTATTGAAATAGGTGCAGTAAAGATAGAAAAGGGAAAGATAATAGATAGATTTAGTGAATTTGTAAATCCTGAAAGGAATATACCTGATAAAATAACAGAGCTTACAAGTATAACGGATAACATGGTAGAAGATAAGGAAACTATAGATAAAATACTACCAAGATTTATAGAATTTATAGGTGATTCTGTAGTGGTAGCTCATAATGCAGATTTTGATATATCTTTTATAAATAAAAATTGCAAGGATTTACAAATAGAGTTTAAAAATAGTGTAATGGATACGGTGACACTGAGCAGATTTTTGTTTCCTGAATTAAAGAGATATAAATTAAATGTTATAGCAAAGCATTTAGGTATACCATTAGAAAATCACCATAGAGCTGTAGATGATGCTAAAGCAACAGCGGATATTTTATTAAAATGTTTTGAAATATTAAAAGAAAAAGAAATAATTACTTTACATAATTTAAATAAAGAATTTCTAGGTAATATAAATATAAAAAAAGAACCCACATATCATTTAATAATTTTGGCTAAGAATGCGGTGGGACTTAAAAATTTATATAAATTAGTTTCTAAATCTAACTTAGAGTATTTCTTTAAAAGACCAAGAATGCCTAAAAGTCTTATAAATGAGTATAAGGAAGGACTCATAATAGGCTCTGCTTGTGAGGCGGGGCAAATATATAAAGAAATATTAAGGGGAAAAACAAAAGAAGAATTAAAAAATATGGTAGAATTTTATGATTATTTAGAAATACAGCCTTTAGGTAATAATGAGTTCCTTATAAAAAATGGTTCTGTAAAAGATGAGGAAGAACTTAAAGAAATAAATAAAAAAATATGTGAATTAGGAAAGTTTTATAATAAACCTGTAGTAGCAACTTGTGATGTGCATTTTTTAGATAAAGAACATGAAGTTTTTAGAAGAATATTAATGTCAGGTCAAGGATTTAGTGACGCAGATAACCAACCGCCCCTTTATTTTAGAACTACTGAGGAAATGATTAAAGAATTTGAGTATTTAGGGGAAGAAAAAGCAAAAGAGGTAGTAATTTATAATACAAATAAAATAGCAGATATGATAGACAATATAAAACCAATTCCAGAGGAGACTTTTCCACCTAAAATAGAAGGAGCAGAAGAAGACATAAAAAGAATGACTTTAGAAAAAGCTCATGCTATATATGGGGATCCACTTCCTGAAATAGTAGAGAAGAGATTAACCAAGGAATTAAATTCTATAATAAATAATGGTTATGCGGTATTATATTTAATAGCTCATAAATTAGTAGCTAAATCTTATGAGGATGGATATTTAGTAGGATCTAGAGGATCTGTTGGATCTTCCTTTGCAGCAACTATGTCAGATATTACAGAAGTTAATGGGTTACCGCCACATTATGTTTGTCCAGAATGTAAATATAGCGAATTTTTTACGGATGGCTCTGTAGGTTCAGGAGCAGATTTAAAGGATAAAGATTGTCCTAAATGTGGAACTAAGTTAATAAAAGATGGTCATGATATACCATTTGAAACTTTTTTAGGTTTTGAAGGAGACAAAGAACCAGATATAGATTTAAATTTTTCAGGAGAATATCAAGGAGTAGTTCATAAATATACAGAGGTTTTATTTGGAAAGGGCCATGTTTTTAAAGCAGGAACTATTGGTACTATAGCTGAAAAAACCGCCTATGGTTTTGTAAAAAAATATTTAGATGAAAAGAATATAAAAGCTAACAATGCAGAAATAGAAAGATTGTCTAAGGGATGTACAGGAGTTAAAAGAACATCAGGACAACATCCAGGAGGCATTATGGTTGTGCCTGCAGATAATGAAATATTTAATTTTACTCCTATACAGCATCCAGCAGATGATACAGAAAGTGATGTTATAACCACGCACTTTGATTATCACTCTATAAGTGGTAGACTTCTAAAATTAGATATATTAGGTCATGATGATCCTACAGTGCTTAGAATGCTTCAGGATTTAACTGGGGTAGATCCTAAAGGTATACCTTTGGGGGATCCTAAAGTTATAAGTTTATTTACATCTCCTAAAGCTTTAGGTGTTACAGAAGAAGATATAAATTGTCCTGTAGGAACCTATGGATTACCTGAGTTTGGTACTAAATTTGTAAGGCAAATGCTTGTAGATACTAAGCCTAAAAGTTTTGCAGAATTAGTTAGAATATCAGGATTATCCCATGGTACAGATGTATGGCTTAATAATGCTCAGTACTTTATAAAAGAAGGATATACTACTATAAAGGATTGTATATCAACAAGAGATGATATAATGATATATCTGCTTCAAATGGGATTGCCACCAAAGAGTGCCTTTACAATAATGGAGAAGGTGAGAAAAGGTAAAGGACTTACAGAAGAACAGGAGGCCTTGATGAAAGAACATGGTGTTCCGGATTGGTATATAGAGTCCTGTAAAAAAATAAAATACATGTTTCCTAAGGGTCATGCAGTAGCTTATGTAATGATGGCTATAAGAATAGCTTATTTTAAAGTTTACTATCCTAATGCTTATTATGCTACTTATTTTTCTGTTAGAGCAGATGATTTTGATGCAGATTTAATAGTAAAAGGAGAAGAAAAAATAAAAGAAAAAATGGATGAATTATATGCTATGGGCAATAATATAACTCAAAAGGATAAAGGTCTTTTAACTATACTTGAAATATCTTATGAGATGTATAAAAGAGGTATAAAATTCTTAAAAGTAGATTTATATAAATCCCATGCTACTAAATTTTTGATAGAAGGAGAAAGTATAAGACCACCTTTAAGTGCTCTTCAAGGAGTAGGAAAAAATGCAGCTAAGAGTATAGAAGAAGCAAGATTACATGGTGAATTTATATCAAAAGAAGATTTAAGATTAAGAACCAAAGTTACAAAGACTGTTATAGAAACTTTAGAAAATCATGGTTGTTTACGAGGAATGCAAGAAACTAATCAAATATCTTTATTTAGTCTTTAACTAAATTTTAATTTTTGAATATATTCATAATCAAATGGATATTTTTGTTAAAAAACTTATGATGTCAATGGTTATTTTTTTAGTTTCATAACTTTTCCTTGAAATTAATATTCTACTATGATAAAATGAAAATAGTAAAGAGCAAGACATATGTTAAAGCACAGAGTGGGTATAAACCCGCTCTTTCTATTTGTAAAAAAACGCAGCGTAAGTTGCGTTTTTAAATTAATATAAAATAATAGTTAATTATTTGGAAAAACTAAGTGTATAAAATATATTTAAATATATTTTCAAATAGCAAGGAGGGATTTTTATGAGCAAACATAGTTTAGTTGAAAATCTTAAAGACAAAATAGAACCTATTGTTGAAGGTTTAAACTATGAACTATATCATATAGAATTTGTTAAAGAAGGAAAGGAAAATTATTTAAGAATATATATAGATAGTGAAAAAGGTGTATCTTTAGAAGATTGTGAAAAGGTAAGTAGAGCAATTAGTGAATTATTAGATGAATTGGACCCAATTCAAGATAGCTATTATTTAGAAGTTTCTTCACCAGGAATTGAAAGAATTTTATATACAGATAAACACTTAGAAAAATATAAGGGTTATAACATAATTTTAAATTTATATTCACCAATAAATAAAAAGAAAAAATATGAGGGTGAATTAATAGACTTCAATGAAAATGAGATAAATATAAAAGTTGAAGAAAACATAGTAACTATACCTAAGGAAAAAATATCAAAGACTACTTTAAAAGAGGAACTGTAAGGAGGTTAATAAAAAAATGAACCAGGAATTTGTCGAAGCATTAAAGGAAATAGTAAAAGAAAAGGGTATAAGTGCAGATCTTTTATTTACAACTATAGAAGATGCTTTAGTAACAGCATATAAAAAAAATTATGCAAAACAAGGTGTGTCAACTAATAATGTAAAAGTAATAATGAATAGAGAAAATGGAGAAATAAAAGTATATGCTCAAAAAAAAGTAGTAGACTTTGTAGAAGAAGAAATTGAAGAAATATCATTAGAAGATGCTAAAAAAATAGATCCCAATTATGAATTAGGTGACATAATAAATATTGAAGTAACTCCTAAAAAATTTGGAAGAATAGCAGCTCAAGCAGCTAAACAAGTAGTTATACAAAGAATAAAAGAAGAAGAAAGAAGAATTGTTTATAACGAATATATAGAAAAAGAAGAAGATATATTAACTGGAACTGTCCTAAGAAAAGACAAGGGAAATATACTTATAAATGTAGGAAAATCAGAAGCAGTCTTAGGTCCAAATGAACAAATTCCAGGAGAACAATTCAAATTTAATGAAAAAATAAAATTATATGTAGTGGAAGTAAAAAATACTACAAAGGGACCACAAGTTTTAATATCAAGAACTCATCCTGGTTTAGTAAAAAGGTTATTTGAACTTGAAGTTCCAGAAATATATAATGGAATAGTAGAGATAAAAAGTATAGCAAGAGAAGCAGGATCAAGAACTAAAATAGCAGTACATTCTAATGACGAGACTGTAGATCCAATGGGGGCTTGTGTTGGACCTAAAGGTGTTAGAGTTCAAAATATAGTAAATGAACTTAAAAATGAGAAAATAGATATAATAAAATGGAGTAAATTTCCGGATGAACTTATATGTAACTCCTTAAGTCCAGCTAAAGTAATTGACGTAACTATAGTAGATGAAGAAAATAAAGCTGCAAGGGTTATAGTAGATGATAGCCAACTATCTTTAGCTATAGGTAAAGAAGGACAAAATGTTAGATTGGCAGCTAAATTAACTGGTTGGAAAATAGATATAAAAAGCAGGTCTCAAGCAGAAAAAGAAGGAACATTAAATTTATCTGAAATCAAAGATGATGAAATATTAGAAAATAAAGATGAAAAAATAGATTTAAACGAAGAAATAGCTACAATAGTCGAAGATACAAAAGAGGAAAAAGAGGATATATCAAAAGAATCATCAAATTTATATGAAAATGAAGAAGATAATGAAGAAGAAATAAATATTGATACAGAAAAAGCTATAGAAGAGATTTTTAAGGATGAATTTTAATAAAATAAAAAATATATATAATAAAGCAGGTGATTAAAGGATGAAAAAAAGAAAAATACCTTTAAGAATGTGCACAGGATGTAGTGAAATGAAACCTAAAAAAGAGCTTATACGAGTTGTTAAAAGCAAAGAAGGTGAGGTTTCAGTAGATTTAACTGGCAAAAAGGCAGGAAGAGGAGCTTATATTTGTAAAAATATAGAATGTTTTAATGAAGCATATAAATCTAAAAGATTAGAAAGAAACTTAGAAATTAAACTAGATGAAGAAGTTTATGAAAGATTAAAAGGTGAAATAGAAGATGATGCAAAATAAGTTTTTACAGTTTTTAAGTTTGACTAAAAAAGCAGGACATTTAATAGAAGGATACAATAAATGTGAAGAAGCTGTAATAAAAAAAACAGTTTATGCGGTTATAATATCTTGTGATGCTTCAAAAAATAGTAAAAACAAATTCAAAATAAAATGTGAAAAAAATAATATACCTCTTATAGAGGGGTATAATGAAAAAGAATTAGGCAATGTTTTAGGAAGAGAGTTTATAAAAGTATTAGCTGTAAAGAATGAAGGTATGGCTAATAAGTTATTAAAATTATGGAAAAATAGCCAAGAGCATTAGTTTCGGGGGTGAATAATTTGGCAAAAATAAGAGTATATGAATTAGCTAAAGAGTTAGAAATATCAAGTAAAGAGCTTATAACATTATTAGAAGAAGAGTTTGGTTTAGAAGTAAAGAATCATATGAGCGCTATAGAAGATGAAGATGCAGATCTTATAAAAGAATTAGTATCAGGAAATGAGAAGTCAGAAAAAACAAAGGAAGAAGATGATGAAATAGAAACTACAGCGAAGAAAACAATAAAAGAATCAACAAATAATAAAAAATCCACTAAAAAAGGTAACAAAGATAATAAAAAGGAAAAAGCAACTACTGAAGATACAGAAGATATAGGTATAATTACAATGACTTCTGATACTATAACAGTAAAAGAAATATCAGATAAACTAGGAAAATCTTATGCAGAAGTTATAAAGGAATTAATGCTTATGGGTGTTATGGCCTCTGTAAATCAAGAAATAAACTTTGAAATGGCTGAAAAATTAGCAGCAAAATTTTATAAAGAAATTATAAAAGAAGATCAAGATGAAGAAGATGATTTAGAAGATATATTAGAAGATAATGAAGAAGAAGAGCATTTACAAAAAAGATCTCCTATTATAACTGTTATGGGGCATGTTGATCATGGAAAAACATCTTTGTTAGATGCTATAAGAAAATCAAAGGTAACTTCTACAGAAGCAGGTGGAATAACCCAACATATAGGTGCTTATACCGTACAAGTAAACGGAGAATCAATAACTTTTTTAGATACTCCAGGTCACGCAGCTTTTACAGCTATGAGAGCAAGAGGAGCACAAGTTACAGATATAGTTATATTAGTAGTAGCAGCAGACGATGGAATAATGCCTCAAACTCAAGAAGCTATAAGTCATTGTAAAGCAGCCAATGTTCCATTAATAGTTGCTATAAATAAAATAGATAGAGTTGGTGCCAATATAGATAAAGTTAAACAAGAATTGACAGAATATGGTCTAGTTGCAGAGGACTGGGGTGGAGATACTATATGTGTTCCAGTTTCAGCTCATACAAAAGAGGGTATAGACGAATTATTAGAAATGATACTTTTATCATCAGAAATGCTTGAATTAAAAGCAAATCCAAATAGAAAAGCAAAAGGAACAGTAGTAGAAGCTAAACTTGATAAAGGAAGAGGAGCAGTAGCTACATTGCTTATCCAAAATGGTACTTTAAGAGTAGGAGATTCTATAGTAGTAGGATCTACATATGGAAGAATAAGAGCTATGTTTAATGATAAAGGTAAGAATATAAAATCAGCAGGACCTTCTACACCAGTAGAGATATTAGGTTTATCAGAAGTGCCTGAAGCAGGAGATAAATTCTATCAAGTTAAAGACGAAAAAACTGCTAGAGGTATTGCAGATAAGAGAAAAGAAAAAATAAGAGATGAATATTTACAATCTACTCATAAGGTTTCTTTAGAAGATTTATATAATCAAATACAAGAAGGAACAGTAAAAGAATTGGCGTTAATTGTAAAAGCTGATGTTCAGGGATCTGTAGAGGCTTTAAAACAATCATTAGAAAAGCTTTCAACAGAAGAAGTAAAGGTTAGAGTTATTCATGGTGGTGTTGGAGCTATAAATGAAACAGATGTTACATTAGCTACAGCTTCTAATGCTATTATATTAGGATTTAATGTAAGACCTGATAGTAATGCTTCTATAGCTTCTGAAAGAGACGGTGTAGATATTAAAACATACAGAGTTATATATGATGCCATAGAAGATATAAAATCAGCCATGTTAGGTATGCTAGAACCAGAATTTAAAGAAGTAGTCATAGGTACTGCAGAGGTTAGACAGGTTTATAAAATATCTAGTGTGGGAACTATAGCAGGAGCTTATGTACAAACAGGTAAAATAGCTAGAAATTCAGGAGCAAGAGTAATAAGAGATGGTATAGTAATATTTGAATCAGAACTTGCATCTTTAAAGAGATTTAAAGATGATGCTAAAGAAGTTGCTCAAGGATATGAATGTGGACTTAGTATAGAAAAATTTAATGATATAAAAGAAGGCGACATAATTGAATGCTTTATTATGGAAGAGGTTAAAAAGAAAACACTATAAGTTCTCTTCTAAAAAAAAGGAGTGATTTTCATGGCAAAATATAGAGCAGGAAGAATAAATGAAGAAGTAAAAAAAGAAGTGAGCAATATTATTCATAATGATATAAAAGATCCAAGACTAAGTGCCATGGTTAGTGTAACAGAGGTAAATGTTACGAAAGATTTGAAATATGCAAAAGTATATGTAAGTATTTTTGGAAATGAAAAAGCAAAAGAAGAATCCCTACAGGCGTTAAAAAGCTCTGCAGGCTTTATAAGAAAAGAAGTTGGAAGACGAGTTAAATTAAGAAATACACCAGAAATCATAATAGAAGTAGATAATAGTATTGAAAGAGGTATGCACATAGATGAACTTCTTCATTCAATAAAGGAGAATGAATCAAATGGTAACTAATGATATACTAGATAAAATAAAGGAAAGTAATAGTATTGCTATTACTTTCCATACTTCTCCTGATGGAGATTCATTAGGAAGTGCTTTAGGATTACTTCAGGGCTTAAGAAAACTTAACAAAAAAACTTATATACTTTCAAAAGAACCTACACCGGAAACTTTTAAATATTTACCTTATAGTGAGGAAATTACAGGAGATGTAGAAAATCCTACAGAAGATACAGATTGTGTTATAGTATTAGATTGCGGAAACATAGAAAGAATAAATGCAGAATTAGATTTACAAAATAAAAAGTATGCCCTAATAAATATAGATCATCATTTATCCAATGATATGTATGGAGATTTCAATTTTGTAGATACAAAAGCTTCAGCAGTAGCTGAAGTTGTATATAAGTTACTTCAAAAATTAGAAATAAATATAGATAAAGATATAGCCATTTGCCTATATACATCTTTAATTACAGATACTGGTTCTTTTAGATATCCAAGTACTACATCTGAAACCCATAATATAGCAGGTTGTTTGGTGGATGCTGGAATAAATTTCAACTTAATACATAGGAAGATTTTTGAAAATAAAACATTTAATAGATTAAAACTTTATGGGAAAGTTTTAGATGAAATGTATTTAGAAAATGAGAAATTATGTGTTATGAAAGTAACAAAAAATATGTTAGAAGAGTTAAATATGGAAGATGCAAAGGATACATCGGATATTATATCACAGGGAATGCAAATAGGAACTGTAGAAGTTGCTGTATTATTTAAAGAGGTAGAAGAAGGGGTAAAGATAAGTTTAAGATCTAAAGAATATGTAGATGTAAGAAAAATAGCTGAAAGCTTTGGAGGAGGGGGTCACATTCGCGCCTCAGGAGCATTTGTAAAAGGAAAAACTTTAGATATAGTAGAAAGAAAATTAATAGAAACTATAAAAAAAGAGTTGATATAAATGGATGGAGTAATAAATGTTTTAAAGCCAAAAGGAATAACATCTTTTGATGTGGTTAGAATTATAAGAAAAATAGCAAAAATAAAAAAGGTTGGACATACAGGTACATTAGATCCCTTAGCTTCAGGTGTTCTTCCTATATGTATAGGCAAGGCTACCAAAATAGTTGATTACGTAATGGAAGGAACTAAAACCTATAGAGTAGAGATGAAACTGGGTACAACTACAGATACTTATGATAGAGAAGGAACTGTTTTAGAAGAAAAACAGGTAAATGCAAAGTCTATAGATGTGGAAAAGATTATAAAAAAATATATAGGAGATATAGAGC
Source organism: Clostridium tepidum (assembly GCF_002008345.1). Classification (GTDB taxonomy): domain Bacteria; phylum Bacillota; class Clostridia; order Clostridiales; family Clostridiaceae; genus Clostridium_F; species Clostridium_F tepidum. Next base: position 68,743 of record NZ_MRAE01000006.1, on the reverse strand, counting down.
AGATACCGCCTATGTATTCTGCTTTAAAAGTTAATGGTCAGAAACTCTATGATTTAGCTAGAAAAAGAATAGAGGTAGAGAGAAAACCAAGAAAAATACATATATATGATATATGTATTTTAAGTATAGATTTACCTTATGTTATATTTGATGTTAAGTGTTCAAAAGGAACTTATATAAGAAGTTTATGTTTTGATATAGGCAAGGATTTAGGATGCGGGGCAGTAATGTGGAATCTGCAAAGATTAGAAGCAAGTCCTTTCAATATAAAAGAAGCAATAAAGCTAGAAGATTTAAATGAGGAAAATATAAATCAGCATTTAACCCCTATAGATGAAGCTTTAAAGGATTACAAAGAATTATTTTTAGATAAAAAATTTGAAAAGCTTGTATTAAATGGAGTAATATTAAAAGACAAAAGAGTTTTAGATAATATAGAAGAAAATAAATTATATAGAACTTATATAAAAGGTGGTAATTTTATAGGATTAGGAATGAAAAATAAATGTGGATTTAAAATTCATAAATTATTAACTTAGGAGTAATAGCTTATGATAATTATGGAGGATAATTTTTCTACTAAATTACAATATAAAACTTATATAGCTTTAGGGAGTTTTGATGGACTTCATAAGGGACATATGAAACTGGTAAAAGAAGCAAAAAAAATGGCTAAAGAGAATAATGGCAAAAGTATGGTTTTTACTTTTAAAGACCATCCTTTAAATGTTATAAATAAAGAAATAGCTCCTAAAATTCTATTAGATAATCCTAGTAAGGCAAAAATATTAGAAAAAAACGGAGTAGATATAGTTAACTTTATTGATTTTGATAAAGAGTGTATGGAACTTTCTCCAGAAGATTTTATAAAAAAGATGTTATATTACTATAATGCAGATGGGTTTGTAGTAGGATTTAATTATAGATTTGGTTATAAAAATTTAGGAGATATAGAACTTTTAAATAAAATGAGCCAAGAATTTAATTTTAATCTTAATGTAGTTTCACCAGTTAAATATTTAAATGAAGTAATAAGCAGTTCTAAAATTAGACATATATTGATAGATGATGGTAATGTAGATAAGGCAAAAAAAATGCTTGGTAGAAATTATTTTTTAAAAGGTAATGTAGTGAGAGGAAAACAGTTGGGCAGAAAATTAGGTTTCCCTACAGTAAACTTAAACTATAATACAAAATATGTTCTTCCAAGAGGGGGAGTATATTATACTCTAATAGAATATAAAAATAAACTTTATAAAGGTATTACTAATGTAGGATATAATCCTACAGTAGAAGATAAAAAGCTAAATATAGAAACTCATATATTAGATTTTCACGAGGATATATATGGAGAAGATATAATTATATATTTTTCAAAGCGAATTAGAGATGAGAAAAAATTCTCTTCTTTAGAAGAATTAAAACAACAATTAGAAAAGGATAAAATTTTTGCTGAAAGACAAATTGTGCAAATTAATTTATAGAAATTAATTTATAAAAATTAATTTACATTTATATATTTATTTGTTATAATACATTTCGTGAACCTTATGCTAAGAATGCCGAATTGCCAACGGTATTCTTGGATAAAGGAGATAATTATTTGGAGGTGCTTACAATGGATAAAGCAAGAAAACAAGAAATAATGGCTAAATATGCAAGACATGAAGGAGATACAGGTTCTCCAGAAGTTCAAATAGCATTACTTACAGAAAGAATTAATCATTTAAACAGCCACTTAAAAGAACATAAAAAAGACCATCACTCAAGAAGAGGTCTTTTAATGATGGTTGGTAAAAGAAGAGGTCTTTTAAATTACCTAATGCGTGAAGATATTGAAAGATATCGTGCTATCATAAAAGAATTAGGTTTAAGAAAGTAATAAAAGTAATAAGAGCGGCTTAACCCCGCTCTATTATTTTAATAAATTATACTGGAAAATTTATAAAGTATAATAACTGTAATATTAAAAATACTATAAATAATAGCATAAATGAGTTTAACGTTTAAAGTGTTATAAATACATAAAATGATGAAATGCTATAAATACATAAAATATTATAAAAATATATTAATAGTATATAAAGAAATATAAAAATTAAATGTTTTCTATAAATGTAATAGTGTTATAATTATACTATTAGTTCAATTATTGAAGGGAGGTTAATGTATGATTCATACATTAGAAACTACTGTAGCAGGAAGAAAAATGAAAGTAGATTTTGGTAAGGTAGGAATGCTTTCAAATGCTGCTATATTTATGAGTTATGGAGATACGGTAGTTATGATAAATGCTAACGCTTCTAAAGAACCAAGAGAGGGAATAGATTTTTTTCCATTAAGCGTTGAATATGAAGAAAGACTATATTCAGTAGGGAAAATTCCCGGAGGATTCATTAAAAGAGAAGGAAAACCTTCTGATAAATCTATATTACATGCCAGATCTATAGATAGACCATTAAGACCTCTATTTCCAAAGGGATATAGAAATGATGTTCAAATAGTTAATACAGTTTTATCTGTAGAGCAGGATAATTTACCAGAAATATTAGCTATAAATGGCTCTTCTTTAGCTTTATGCCTATCTAGCATACCATTTACAACACCAGTAGCGGCTGTTTCTGTAGGCTTAGTAGATGGAAAGTTTATAATAAATCCAACTGTAGCCCAAAGAGAAAATAGTATATTAGATTTAACTGTTTGTGCTACAAAAGAAAGAGTTATGATGGTAGAAGCAGGTGGACATGAAATAGATGAAGAAACTATGTATGATGCTATCATGTTTGGTTTTGAAGAATGTAAAAATATAGTTGAATTCCAAGAAGAGGCTATGGCTAAGTTTGGGAAAACTAAAGATGAACCTATATTATACAAAGTAGATGAAGAAATAGAAAAAGAAGTCAGAGAATTTGCTTTTGATATGATAAAAGAAGCTATGTATATAATGGATAAAGATGAAAGAAGTGCTCAGTTAGATAAAGTTAAAGAGAAAATATCAGAAGAATTTTCAGAAAAATATGAGGGAAAAGAAGCAGATATAGCAGAGGTTATATACAAAACTCAAAAAGAAATAGTTAGAAATATGCTTTTAAATGAAAATAGAAGGCCAGATGGAAGGGCTTTTGATGAAATAAGACCTATAAGTTGTGAAGTAGGTATACTTCCTAGAACTCATGGTACAGGTTTATTTACAAGAGGATTAACTCAAGTAATGACTGTAGCTACTTTAGGAGCTTTAGGAGATGTTCAAATATTAGACGGTATAGCAGAAGAAGCGTCTAAACGTTATATGCATCATTATAATTTCCCATCTTATAGTGTTGGAGAAGTTAGACCTTTAAGGGGACCAGGAAGACGTGAAATTGGTCACGGGGCTTTAGCTGAAAGAGCTTTAGAGCCGTTAATTCCATCTGAAGAAGAATTTCCATATACTATAAGATTAGTATCAGAAGTGCTAAGTTCAAATGGTTCAACATCACAAGCCAGTGTTTGTGGAAGTACATTAGCTCTATTAGATGCAGGTGTACCTATAAAAAGACCAGCTGCAGGTATAGCTATGGGGCTTATAACTAGTGAGGATTTACAAAAAGAAAAGGTAATAACAGATATTCAAGGTATAGAGGATTTCTTTGGAGACATGGATTTTAAAGTAGCAGGAACAGAAAAAGGAATTACATCTATACAATTTGATACAAAAATAGCTGGATTATCATTTAATTGTGTAAGAGATGCATTAGAAGGTGCTAAAAAGGCAAGACTACACATATTAGAAAAGATAAAAAAATGTATACCAGAACCAAGAAAAGAATTATCTAAATATGCACCAAGAACAGAAATAATATGCATAGATCCAGAAAAAATTAGAGATGTTATAGGTGCTGGTGGAAAAGTAATAAATAAAATAATAGCAGATACAAATGTAAAAATAGAAATAAAAGAAGACGGTAAAGTGTTTGTAACATCTAACAATGAGCCAGAAGGTGTTAAGAAAGCTATAAGTATAATAGAGGGATTAACAAAAGAAGTGGTTCAAGGAGAAATCTATCTAGGTAAGGTAACAAAAACTACTAATTTCGGAGCATTTGTAGAAATACTACCAGGTAAAGAAGGTCTAGTTCATATATCTAAATTAGATTTTTCTAGAGTAGAAAAGGTAGAAGACATAGTATCTGTAGGAGATGAAATATTAGTTAAAGTTACAGATATAGATAGTCAAGGCAGAATAAATTTATCAAGAAAAGATGCTATTGCAAAAAAAGACGAAGAAAGAGATAAATAATAAAAATAGAAGGGCATATCTGCCTTTTTATTTTTTTAGAAGTACAGGGTTTAGGAGGAATTAATTAGTGTATAATTTATTTACATTAGATAATGGGCTAAAAGTGGTTTTAGAAAAGATAGACTATGTTAAATCTGTAAGTGTAGGTCTTTGGATAGAAAATGGTTCAAGAAATGAGAATTTAAAGAATAATGGTATTTCTCACTTTATAGAACATATGATGTTTAAAGGCACAGAAAATAGAAGTGCATTAGAGATAGCTGAATGTATAGAAGATGTAGGTGGACAAATAAATGCATTTACAGGAAAAGAAGCCACTTGTTATTATGTAAAAATACTAAATTCTCATATAGAATTAGCTCTAGATGTTTTATCTGATATGTTATTTAATAGTAAATTTAAAGAAGAAGATATAGAAAAAGAAAAAGGCGTGGTAATAGAAGAAATAAATATGACTGAAGATTCTCCAGAGGATGTACTATCAGATTTACATTGCAAGGCTATATGGGGCAATGATTCTATTTCCTACCCTATTTTAGGAACAGTTAAAAATATAAAATCCTTTAAAAAAAAAGATATAGTAGATTATATAAATAAATATTATATTCCACAAAACACAGTTATATCTATATGTGGTAATTTTGATATAGATAAATTAGAAAAGTTAATAAATAAATATTTTGGTAATTGGAATAGTGGCGAAAATAAAAATATAACATGTTATTCAAAACCTAAAATAGAAAATAACCACTTATTTAAAAATAAAAATATAGAACAACTTCATATAAGTTTAGGATTTGAAGGATTGGAATTAGGTAATGATGATATATACCCTCTTGTATTACTTAGTAATGTATTAGGAGGAGGAGCTTCATCTATATTATTCCAGAAGATAAGAGAAGAAAAAGGACTATGTTACAGTATATATTCTTATATTTCATCCTTTAATAATACGGGAGCAGTAAGTATTTACACAGGCTTAAATCCAAACTATACTGAAGATACTATAAATTTAATAAAAGAAGTAGTAAAGGATTTTTCAAAGAAAGGTATAAATAAAGAAAAATTAATAAAATCAAAAGAGCAATTAAAAGGAAGTTACATATTAGGATTAGAAAGTACCAGCACTAGAATGTTTAACAATGGTAAATCTGTATTATTTTTAAATAGAATAAATGATCCGGAAATAATAATGAAAAAGATAGATAATATAACTCAAGATAATCTAAAGGAAATAATGGATAGAACATTTGGAGCTGGTATAAAAAATTCAGCTTTTGTAGGAGAAAAATTAAATTTAGAAAATGTAAAAAATATCCTAGAAGAAAATCAAAACGCATTTAAAGAGACAAAATCAAAATTAATATAATATATTTTTGTAATAAGCTCTCACTATTTCTCATAATATTGAATATGAATATTATGAGAAGTAATAGGAGGAGTATTATGGAAGAAAATATAAAACGTTATAGCGATATGGAAAGATACGAGCTTATAAATATAAATGATGGAGATAAATATGGAGTTTTAGGAAACAATGATTTAGTAATAGATGAGAATGGATATTTAAAGTTTTTAATATTAAGCGAATCCGGAGGAAAGATGGGATTGTTTTCTAAACCAAGTTTATTAGAAGTATCTTGGGACGCTGTAAAAAAAATAGGAGCAAGAACTATAATAATTGATGCTGAAAAAAAAGAGTTAAAAAAAATCCGCTAGGGAGATGGTAGACAAATGAAAATTTTAATTCAAAAATTTGGAGGAACATCTGTATCTACAGCTGAAAGAAGAGCTTTAGTAGTAGATAAGATAGCTAAGGCAAAAAAAGCAGGATACTATCCAGTTGTAGTAGTATCTGCCATGGGTAGAAAAGGACAGCCTTATGCTACAGATACATTAAGATCTTTAGTTGGAGAAGACTTTTTAGATAAAAATACCTTAGCTGCTGATCTCTTAATGGGATGTGGGGAATTAATAAGCGCAGTAGTTATGAGTTCAGAACTTTTTAATAAAGGAATTGAAGCAGTTCCTTTAATGGGAGGACAGGCAGGTATTATAACAGATAATAACTTTAATAATGCTGCTGTACTTAGGGTAGAAAAAAATAGAATAATAGATATTTTAGAAAAAGGTAAAATTCCTGTAGTAGCAGGTTTCCAAGGAAAGAGTGAAGAAGGATATATAACTACTTTAGGTAGAGGTGGCAGTGATGTTACTGCAGCTCTTTTAGGTGATGCCCTAAAGGCTGAAAGTGTAGAAATATATACAGATGTAGATGGTATAATGACTGCAGATCCTCGAATAGTAGAGAATGCATCCTTAATAAAAGAAATAAGTTATAATGAAGTGTTTCAATTTGCAGATCAAGGGGCTAAGGTAATACATCCAAGAGCAGTGGAGATTGCAATGACATCAAATACTAAACTTGTAATAAAGAACACTATGACAAATTGTGAAGGAACTATAATAAATAATATAGGAGTTAAAAATCCCAGCAATGTCATAACAGGTATTACTCATATGAGTAATAGGACACAAATTATAGTAAAATCAGAAGAAAATAAAGAAAATAAAAATTATGATAATTTATTAAATTCATTAGCAGAAAATTCTATTAGTATAGATCTTATAAATGTATTTCCAAAAGAAAAAATATTTACTATAGATGAACAGGATTTAAATAAACTTAGTTCTATAATGAAAGAATTAAAAATAAAGTTTTCTTATTTAGAAGATTGTAGTAAAATAGCTGTAATAGGTAGTAGAATGAGAGGAATACCTGGAGTGATGGCTAAAATATTAAAAGCACTTGTAAGGGAGAATATAGAAGTACTTCAAACTGCAGATTCTCATACAACTATATGGTGTTTAGTTTCTAAAGAAGATACAGAAAAAGCTATAAAATCATTACATCGTGAATTTAAATTAGATTGCCTACAAAATTAAATTTTATATTATTAATATAAATGTGTATATTAAAATTTTATATAGTAAGTATAATCATATATAAAATTTTAAATATATAAATTAATAATTTAAATGTATAGTACCTCTACCATATGCATAAAATATGTATATTCGATTCATATGGTAGGAGGTAATTATGTATGGCAGACGAAAAAGAAAAAAATCAAAGAAATGAAAAGATAGATACATTGAAAGAATTTGGAACTACAAATTTACCACCAAAGCAAGCAGATAGAATTCAAGTTCTACCCATAATAGGTCAAATTGAGGGTCATATGGTGTTGTCTCCTCAAACAAAGGCTACAAGATATGAACACTTAATTCCTCAATTAATAGCGTTAGAAACATCTAAAGAAGTAGAAGGTGTTTTTATGATATTAAATACTGTAGGAGGGGATGTAGAAGCTGGTCTTGCTATTGCTGAAATGATAAGAAGCTTAAGTAAGCCTACAGTATCTTTAGTAATAGGAGGAGGGCACTCTATAGGTGTACCTTTAGCCACATCAGCAGATTATTCTTTTATATCTCCAACAGCTACAATGATAGTTCATCCTATAAGAATGAATGGATTAATAATAGGAGTGCCTCAAACTTTTGAATATTTTAATAAAATGCAAGAAAGAATAATAGAATTTATAGTTAGAACTTCTAAAATAAGCAAGGAAAAATTAAAAGAATTTATGCTTCAAAGTGATGAATTATTAAATGATATGGGAACTATACTCATAGGTAAGCAAGCAGTAGAATGTGGAATTATAAATGAAGTGGGTGGAGTAAAAGAGGCATTAGATAAATTAAATAAATTAATAGATGAAAAACAAAAACCATAGGATTTATACATCCTATGGTACTTTAATGATTTATGTAAATATTATATAAATCTATTGTAAATAATTATAGATGTTACAAAAGGTACAAGCTGCATATATTCTATTTATATAGCTTATATATATTAATTGTTATAAGATGATTATGCATTTTTTTATATAAAAGGATATAAAAGTTTAATGTAGAATTTATAAAATGTAGCTTAAATTAAGTTTTACTGGTTAGGAGGTGAATTAAAAGTATGGCAAAGAAGAGAACTAAATCTAATAAAACTGAGAAAAAGAATAATGATATAACAGGTATAATTTTAATAAGTATAGGAATATTTGTACTTTTTAGTGTGTTTGCTTCTTCTTCCTCTGGAATAGTTGGAAATTTTATAAAAAGAGTACTTATAGCTGTATTAGGTTTAGGAGCTTTAGTATTTCCAATACTAATAATATTCACAGGATGTTGTTTTATAGGAAAAAAAAATAAAATAAATTTAAATTCTAAATTTTATGGTATAGTTCTTTTTTCTATAAATACATTATTATTTTTACAAATGATACTTTTAAAAAGTTATGGTACAGAAGATATAATGCTCGGTATGTCAAAATTCTACAGAGAAAATACAATGATTCATGGTGGCATAATATCTTACTTAATAGATGTTCCTTTATATAAATTATTTGGAAGTATAGGTTGTTATATATTGTTTATATGCGTTTATATAATAAGCTTTATATTAATATTCCAAGTATCTTTGGGGACTATATTACAGACTTTACAGGTACAAAGAAGTATAAAAAATAAAAAATCAAAAGAAAAAGCTATGGAAGATAAAGATGATACAGATGGAATAGAAAATGAATTAGCTTCAGATTTAGAAAAAGATGAAGGATTAACTAGAAATATTAAAGATAAAATTAAAATATTAGATTTTATGAAAAATTCAGAAATAAAAGAAGAGCCTTTAAATATTGTAGATAATTCTTTTAATGAAAACACACGTATGGTTAAAGAATATGGTGGGGAAGAATCTATAAAGGAAGAACTTAGCAAAAATATAGATGAAGGTGGAACTAATAAAAAAATAGAATATAATTATCCAACATTGGAACTTTTAAAACAAAATATTCAATCAAAGCTAAATAAAGAAGATAAAAAAGAACTTATAAACAATGCAAATAAGTTAGAAGAAACTTTAAGTAGCTTTGGTGTGGAAGCTAAGGTTATGCAAGTAAGTAGAGGACCTTCAGTTACCAGATTCGAACTTCAGCCTAATGCAGGGGTTAAAGTTAGTAAAATAGTAAATTTAGCAGATGATATAGCTTTAAATTTAGCATCTTCAGGCGTTAGGATAGAGGCTCCTATACCAGGAAAATCTGCAGTTGGTATAGAAGTGCCAAACAAATCTTTAACACCAGTATATTTAAGAGAAGTTATAGAATCAGAAGATTTTCAGAGATTTGATGATGGACTAGCTTTTGCTTTAGGAAAGGATATAAGTGGTAGTTGTGTAGTATCAGATTTATCCAAAATGCCTCATTTATTAATAGCAGGAGCTACAGGTTCAGGAAAAAGTGTATGTATAAATACATTAATAATAAGTATTTTATATAAATATTCTCCGGACAATGTAAAATTACTCATGGTAGATCCAAAGGTAGTAGAACTTAGTATATATAATGGTATACCTCATTTGTTAATTCCGGTTGTTACAGATCCTAAAAAAGCAGCAGGAGCTCTTCATTGGGCAGTAAATGAAATGACAAAGAGATATTCTTTATTTGCAGAAAATAGTGTAAGAAACATAGAAGGATATAATAATTTGTATAATCAAGGAAAAATAGAAAATAAATTACCTTATGTGATAATAATAATAGATGAGCTTGCTGATTTAATGATGGTGTGTCCAAACGATATAGAAGATTACATAAGTAGGTTAGCTCAAATGGCTAGAGCGGCAGGTATGCACTTAGTAATAGCAACGCAAAGACCTTCTGTAGATGTTATAACAGGAATAATAAAAGCTAATATACCTTCTAGAATATCTTTTGCAGTATCTAGTTCTATAGATTCTAGAACAATATTAGATATGTCTGGTGCAGAAAAACTTTTAGGAAAAGGAGATATGTTATTTTACCCAACAGGTTCTCCAAAGCCTACTAGAATACAAGGAGCTTTTATATCTGAAAGTGAAGTGGAAAATGTAGTTTCATGTATAAAAGATAAGCAAGGAGAAGCAAAATATAAAGAAGAAATAATAGATCAAATAGATACATCAGTAAATATAGAATCAGGAGAGGAAGATGAGCTTTTAGAGGAAGCAATAAAAATATCTATACAATTAGGAGAGGTGTCTACTTCATTAATTCAAAGAAAACTTAGAATAGGATATAATAGAGCAGCTAGAATAATAGAACAGCTAGAAGCTAAGGGAATAATCTCTGGAAGAGATGGTAATAAACCAAGACAAGTAATAGTTGATAAAAATAGTGAAATATATAACAAATATTTCCAGGGTAATATGTAAATACTTTTAAAATTGTTGCAGCTTAATACTTGTAAAATTTCTAAAGTAGATTTAAAATATTTTTTGTGACATAAAAAATATAGGAGGAAAACAGGTGGGAAAATTTAAAATAGCATTAGTTAGCTTAGGTTGTGATAAAAATAGGATTGATTCAGAACTTATGCTATATAAATTAAATGAAGAAGCAGAACTAGTAAAAGATCCTAAAGAGGCAGAGGTAATTATAGTAAATACGTGCGGATTTATTGAAACTGCTAAAGAGGAGTCTATAAATACCATTTTACAAATGGCATCTTATAAGAAAACTCATAATTGTAAAGTGCTAGTAGTCACAGGATGTTTGACGCAAAGGTATAAGGAAGAACTTAAAGAACTTATTCCAGAAATGGATATTATGTTAGGTGTAAATGACTATGATAAATTACTTAAAAGTATAAAAAAATTCTTACAGTCAGGAGAAAAAAGTTTTTATTATAAATATAGTGATAAAAAAATAAATGAAGGAAATAGAATATTAACTACTCCAACATATACAGCTTATGTAAGAATAGCAGAAGGATGTAATAATTTTTGTACTTATTGTGCCATACCTCGAATAAGAGGAAAGTATAGAAGTAGAAAAAAAGAGAATATATTAAAAGAAGTAGAAAATTTAGTTAAGCAAGGTGTTAAAGAAATAATATTAATAGCTCAAGATACAACTATGTATGGAATAGATATATATGGTAAAAAGGTTTTACATGAGCTTTTAAGAGATATTTCTAAAATAGAAGGTTTAAAATGGATAAGAATATTATACTGTTATCCAGAGGAAATAACTAATGAACTTATAGAAGAGATTAAAAATAATGATAAAGTGTGTAAATATTTAGATTTACCTATACAACATATAAGTAATTCTGTTTTAAAAAGAATGGGAAGAAAAACTACAAAGGAAACTATTGTAAGTATAATAAATAAATTAAGAGCAGAGATAAAAGGAATTACTTTAAGAACTTCATTAATAGTAGGTTTTCCTGGAGAAACAGAAGAAGAATTTAATGAACTCAAAGATTTTGTTTTAGATATAAAATTAGATAAGCTAGGTGTATTTAAGTATTCAAAAGAAGAAGGAACACCTGCAGCTATAATGGATAATCAAATAGATGAAAAAGTAAAAGAAAAAAGAGAAGAAGAAATTATGGTGCTTCAGCAAAATATATCCAAAGAAATAAATAAAGAAAAAATAGGTAGGATATATGAAGTTATAGTAGAAAATATTAAAGAAGATATGTATACTGGAAGAAATTATGAGATGTCACCAGAAATAGATGGAGAAATTTACTTTAAAAAAAATGAAAACGTAAAAATTGGTGATATAATAAAGGTAAGAGTAACTCATAGTTTAGAATATGATTTAATAGGAGTTGTTTATAATGAATTTGGCCAATAAACTAACTATATTAAGAATTTTTTTAGTCCCAATATTTCTTATATTTATATCAGCAAAGAATATACCTTACGGTACAGTAATAGCTACTGCAGTTTTTGTAATAGCTTCAGCTACAGATAAGTTAGATGGATACATAGCTAGAAGTAGAAATCAAGTTACTAGATTTGGTAAAATAATGGATCCTCTAGCAGACAAAATGTTAGTAACAGCAGCATTAATATCTTTAGTAGATTTTCAAATTATACCTGGATGGGTTTGTATAATAATTATAGCTAGGGAATTTGCTGTAACAGGTCTTAGAAGTGTAGCTTCTGCAGAGGGGGTAGTAATTGCTGCTAGTAAATGGGGAAAAGCTAAAACTGTAATACAAATAGTAGCTATAATATTTGCTCTTGTAAATTTAAATTATAAAGAGGGAATATATATATTAGGAGATTGGGCTGTAAACTATATAACTATTATATCAGCTACAACTAATATTACCATGGCATTAGCTATAATCATAACTATAATATCAGGAGTAGATTACTTTATTAAAAACAAAGATATAATGAGTCATGATAAATAAATTTATTCGGTAACTACTTGGCTTAATATTGCTATTTCTTTTTTTATTAGGAGTAAAAAGCTGTTATGTATTGGATAATAAATTTTAAGTTTCATAGCTATTAAAGACCCTCTAACAAAGCTTAGAAATCTGTTTATAAAAAAATATATTGTCAATAATTAAAATAAAAGTTCCTTTAAGGAGCTTTTATTTATATCATATTAAGTTGACCATAGTAAAAAAATAGTATATAATTATATTGAAGAACATAAGTTCGGTAAGGGAAAGGTTGGTGTCAATATTGGCAAACAAAATTAATCCAGAAAAATTAAAAGCCATAGAAGCAGCTATGGGGCAAATAGAAAAGCAATTTGGAAAAGGTTCTATAATGAAGCTTGGTGAAGATAGCATATTGAACATAGAATCTATATCTACAGGAAGTTTAGATTTAGATATAGCATTAGGTATAGGGGGAGTGCCTAGAGGAAGAATAATAGAAATATATGGTCCAGAATCCTCAGGTAAAACTACTGTAGCACTTCATATATTAGCAGAAGCACAAAAGATGGGTGGAGCAGCAGCTTTTATAGATGCAGAACACGCTTTGGATCCATCTTATGCTAGAAATGTAGGTGTTGATATAGACAACCTAATAGTTTCTCAACCAGACACAGGAGAACAAGCTTTAGAGATTACAGAAGCTTTAGTAAGATCAGGAGCTGTTGATGTTATAGTCGTAGATTCTGTAGCAGCTTTAGTTCCTAGAGCAGAAATAGAAGGAGAAATGGGAGACTCACATGTAGGTCTTCAAGCAAGACTTATGTCTCAAGCTTTAAGAAAATTAGCAGGATCTATAAATAAATCTAAATGTGTAGCTATATTTATAAACCAATTAAGAGAAAAGGTTGGTATAATGTTTGGAAATCCAGAAACAACTCCTGGTGGAAGAGCGTTAAAATTCTATTCTTCTGTTAGATTAGATGTAAGAAGAATTGACTCTATAAAGCAGGGGGATGAAGTATTAGGTAATAGAACAAGAGTAAAAATAAATAAAAATAAAGTAGCACCACCATTTAAAATGGCAGAATTTGATATAATGTATAATGAAGGAATATCAAAAGTAGGTAATATATTAGATGTAGGTGTTAGAGAAGAGTTAATTCAAAAAAGTGGTTCTTGGTTCTCTTATAAAGATACAAGATTAGGACAGGGAAGAGAAAATGCAAAACAATTTTTAAAAGATAATATAAATATAGCATTAGAGATAGAAAATGCTATAAGAAAAAAACATGATTTACCAATTGTTGATGTAAAAAAATTAGATATAGGGAATAAAACAGAGAATAAAAAAGAAGATAATAAGGAAGGATAAAAGTAGGAGTTTATCCTACTTTTTTTATGAAAAAAATTTATAAATACAGAATTATAAATATATGAATAAGGGAGGTAGATAATGCTAGATAAACTTGACAATGGCATTTTTTTAATATAAAATGAAAACAAAATCTGGTTTAGCATACACGATCCAATTGAATAATATGACACCTTTTCTAAGCTTCATATTTACTTATATATGGCAAGCAGAAAAAGCAAAGGAGGTGTTTTATGGGTCCAATAAAATATATAATAATCGCAGTGATTATTATAGTAATTTGCGTAATTATAGGCTTATATGTGGTTGATAAAAAGGTTAAAGAAAAATTAGCAGAAGCATCTAAGGAAGCTAGAAAATTGAAAGAAGATGCTGAAAGAGAAGCTGAAGCTAAAAAGAAAGAAGCCATATTAGAGGCTAAAGAAGAAGCTCATAAATTAAGAGCAGAAGTTGAAAGAGAAAATAGAGAAAGGCGTAATGAAGTTCAACGTCTTGAAAGAAGAATAATTCAAAAGGAAGAAGCTTTAGATAAAAAGAGTGAGGCCCTTGAAAACAAAGAAGAAATTTTAAATAAAAAGCAACAAAAAATAGAAGATGTGGAAACACGTATGGAAGAGCTTCACGAAAAGCAAAGAATAGAATTAGAGAGAATTTCAGGACTTACAACAGAACAGGCTAAAGAATTTTTATTAGAACAAGTTAGAAAAGAAGTGAAACATGAAACTGCAGTAATGATAAAAGAAATAGAAACTAAAGCTAAGGAAGAAGCAGACAAAAAAGCAAGAGAAATCATTACATATGCCATCCAAAGATGTGCTGCAGATCATGTAGCAGAAACTACAGTTCATGTAGTTAATCTTCCTAACGATGAAATGAAGGGAAGAATAATTGGAAGAGAAGGAAGAAATATAAGAACATTAGAAACGCTTACAGGGGTTGATCTAATAATAGATGATACACCAGAAGCTGTTATATTATCTGGTTTTGATCCAATTAGGAGAGAAGTTGCAAGAATTGCATTAGAAAAATTAATAGTTGATGGTAGAATCCATCCAGCTAGAATTGAAGAAATGGTTGAAAAAGCTAAAAAAGAAGTTGAAGTTAGTATTAAAGAAGAAGGAGAACAGGCTACCTTTGAAACAGGTATCCATGGTCTTCATATGGAATTAACTAAATTATTAGGTAGATTAAAGTATAGAACAAGTTATGGTCAAAATGTATTAAAGCATTCTATAGAAGTTTCATATTTAGCAGGTCTTATGGCCTCCGAACTTGGAATAGATCCAACTCTAGCTAAAAGAGTAGGTTTATTACATGATATAGGTAAGGCGGTAGATCATGAAGTTGAAGGGCCACACGCAATTATAGGCTCTGAAATAGCTAAAAAATACCGTGAATCTGCATTAGTAGTAAATGCTATAGGTGCACATCATGGTGATATGGAACCACAATCTCTAGAAGCAATACTTGTTCAAGCAGCAGATGCTATATCTGCAGCTAGACCAGGAGCTAGAAGAGAGACTTTAGAAGCTTATATAAAAAGATTAGAGAAATTAGAAGAAATTGCAAATGAGTGTGAAGGTGTAGAAAAGTCATATGCAATTCAAGCGGGAAGAGAAATAAGAATTATGGTTAAACCAGAGGTGCTTGATGATACTGGCTGTATTGAAATGGCTAGGAATGTAGTTAAACAGATAGAAAGTGAACTTGAATATCCTGGTCAAATAAAAGTTAACGTCATCAGAGAAACCCGTGCCATTGAATATGCTAAATAATTAGATTAGAAAATAAATTCCTTTTAAGTTTTATAAGTTACTAAAATTTACAAAATTTAAAAGGAATTTTTAATTTTTTGTAGAATAGATATATGTAAGTAAGACTATTAAATTAAAGTTAAAATAGGAGGTTTACTTATGGAAGTATTAAAAGTTTCAGCAAAATCAAGTCCAAATTCAGTGGCAGGTGCTTTAGCAGGTGTGTTAAGAGAAAGAGGTGCTGCTGAGATACAAGCAATAGGAGCAGGAGCTATTAATCAAGCAATTAAGGCAGTAGCTATAGCGAGAGGTTTTGTGGCTCCAAGTGGAATCGATTTAATTTGTATACCAGCCTTTACTGATATAGAAATCGATGGCGAAGAAAGAACTGCCATTAAATTAATAGTTCAGCCAAGATAATTAAAATAATAGAACAAAGGACTTGAATTTATGTTCAAGTCCTTTAATTTATACTTAAAATATGATAAATTAGATGTTAGTTATATTTTATACTATAAATATCTTATAAAAAACATTTGTAGTAATGTTAGGAGGAAAAAATGGATATAAAAGGCATTATAGCATTAATGAGACCCAAACAGTGGATAAAAAACTTTTTTGTGTTTGCAGCAGTAATATTTTCAGGCAATTTAATGAATGAAGGTATACTAAAAAATAATATAATAACATTTATATTATTTTGTTTAACTTCATCTACAATATACATACTTAATGATATAGTAGATATAGAAAAGGATAGAAAACATCCTGAGAAAAAAAACAGACCCCTTCCAAGTGGAAGAGTATCTAAAAGTACAGCTATAATTATGAATATAGTATTGCTCATTATAGTATTATTTTGCTCTTATAAATTTGTAGATTATAAGGTTATGTATATATATATATTATATATTGTAACGAATATATTATATTGCTTTAAATTAAAAAACATAGTTATATTAGATGTGATGGTAATAACTTTTGGATTTGTATTAAGAGTAGAAAGTGGTAGCTTAGCCACAAAAGTTTCTGTATCACCGTGGTTATTTTTATGCACCATACTTTTATCTTTGTTCTTAGCTTTAAATAAAAGAAAGAGTGAGATAATAACTTTAAAAGACAAAAGTGGAAGCCATAGAAAGATATTAGAAGAATATTCAATAGAGCTTATAGATAATATGTTAACTATAGTAACACCATCTATTTTAATATCTTATTGTTTATATACTTTTAGTTCTGTACAAAGTAAAAGAATGATGTATACTATACCTTTTGTATTATATGGTATATTTAGATATCAATATTTAATGGCAAATCATAATTTAGGAGGAAAGCCAGAAGATGTTTTTGGAAAGGATAAACCTTTCTTAGTGAATATGGTATTATGGGTAATTTCAGTAGTAGTTATAATATATTTTAAACTTTAAGGAAGGTGTATAAATGT
This sequence comes from Clostridium tepidum, assembly GCF_002008345.1. Classification (GTDB taxonomy): domain Bacteria; phylum Bacillota; class Clostridia; order Clostridiales; family Clostridiaceae; genus Clostridium_F; species Clostridium_F tepidum. Next base: position 51,602 of record NZ_MRAE01000006.1, on the reverse strand, counting down.
AATGGAATTTAATTATTTAAGTGGTTATAAAAATGAAAACAACAATCATAGTAAAACAAATTACTATAAAATAATGATAACTATATCTATTATTCTTTCTATTCTTTGGATAACTTTTATAGATACAAAACTATTTTCAGATTTTGAATATTATTATAATTTAGCAGTTAGCATAGCGAATGGAGGAAAATGGGGAGATACTTATACCTCAGTTGGATACAGTATAGTTTTGGGAGGGTTATTTAAGCTTTTTGGAGCTAGTATAATTTTAGGAAAAATATTTAATATAGTACTAACTTTTTTTGGACAAGTATTATTTTTAGGGATATTAAGAAAAATAGAAATTACAGAGAAAAATAGAAAAATAGTATTTGCTCTATTTGTTTTATTTCCAAACAATATATTTTTTAATAGTGTTCTAGGAACAGAAATATTGTTTACTACATTGCTTTTATTATTAACATATATATATTTTACTACTATAAGATATAAATATTTAATTTTGGGAATATTAGTAGGAGTAATTACTATGGTAAAGCCATTTTTCTTATTGTATGCTTTTGCTATATTTTTAGTTGAATTATTAAAAGAAAAATCTTTTTTAAGACCTTTAAAATCAGCTATAATAATAAGTGTAGTAGCTTTAATTACAATAAGTCCTTGGCTTTATAGAAATACAAAATATAATGGAGAACCTACTTTTGTATCAAATAATGGAGGGATAGTACTTTATATAAACAATAATTCTCAAAACAATATGGGAAGATGGATGAGTATATATGATGTAGAAAATTCACTAGCAAAAACAGAAGAGTATAAAAAAGCTTCTTACACGAAAAAAAACAAAATGCTAAACAAAGCTGCTAAAGACTGGATAAAATCTCATCCCAAAGAGTTCGTAATATTAGGATTTAAAAGATTGTTTAACACATATATGATAGGAGATGATGTAGCCTATAGTGTTCATGGGGCAACTAATGTAAGTTATAATTTTAAAGTAAGATTATTTGCTATAGCAAGCTGCATAAGAACTATGTTTTTTATTCCAGCCATATTGTATATATTAATTTATAGTATTTTTATACTTATACAAATAATAAAAGGTAAAACAGAAAATTTAAATGAATTTAATTTATATTCTACAATTTTATTTTATATGTTTACTTCAGTATATTTTATTACAGAAGGGCAAGGTAGATATGCTTTCCCATTAATATTTATAATGGTATATTTTTGGCTTTATTTTGTTAAACATGGAATACTTTTATTTAAGGAGTTAAAAAGATGATATATTTAATATTGACATCAGTTTTTTTAGGAGCATTGGGACAAATATTAGTGAAATATGGGGCAGTTAACTTAACATTGAATTTTTCACCGACACACTTATTATCGAGCATATTAGCTATATTAAAAAATTTGCCTGTAATGGCAGGTATAATATCTTATGGAGTAAGTTTTTTATTATGGATAAAAGTATTGAGTAAAGTAGAATTAAGCTATGCATATCCAATGGTAAGCTTAGGATATGTATTAATAATGATATTCTCTTATTTTTTCTTTAAAGAAAATATAACGCCTATAAGAATATTAGGAGTTGCTTTTATAATGATAGGAGTAATATTAGTAGCAAGAAGTTAAATTTTAAAATAAATAAAAATGGAGGCAAAATTATGAAATTATCTAATAAATCCATGAATATAGAACCTTCTTTAACTTTAGAAATAACTGCAAAGGCAAAAAAAATGAAAAAAGAAGGTATAGACGTTATAGGATTTGGAGCGGGAGAACCAGATTTTAATACACCAGAAAACATACAAAAGGCGGCTATAGAAGCTATAGAAAAGGGAAATACTAAATATACAGCAGCTTCAGGTATAATAGAGTTAAAACAGGCTATAGTAGATAAATTTAAAAAAGATAATGGTTTAAATTATGAAACTAGTGAAATAATAGTAAGCAATGGAGCCAAGCAATGTCTTTCAAATTTATTTCAAGCTATATTAAATGAAGATGATGAGGTTTTAATAGCTAAACCTTATTGGGTAAGTTACCCAGAACTTATAAAATTGTATGGCGGAGTACCTGTATTTGTAGATACAAAAGAGGAAAATGATTTTAAGTATGAAATAGAAGAATTGGAAAAGAAAATAACAGATAAAACTAAGGCTATTATAATAAATAGTCCTAATAATCCTACTGGGACAGTATATAGCAAAGAAGATCTAAATGCTTTAGCACTATTTGCAAAAAAACATGATTTATTAATAATATCTGATGAAATATATGAAATGTTAATGTATGAAGAGGAAAAATATATAAGTATAGCAAGTTTATCAGAAGATGCCTTTAAAAGAACTGTAGTTATAAATGGAATGTCTAAATCCTATTCTATGACAGGCTGGAGAATAGGATATGCAGCAGGACCTTTGGATATAATAAAAGTGATGGCTAATATGCAAAGTCATACTACATCTAATCCTAATTCTATAGCTCAATATGCTTCCTTAGAAGCTCTTAGAGGAGATAAAACTCAGGTTAGAAATATGCTAGTTGAGTTTAAAAAAAGAAGGGACTATATGGTAAGTAGAGTAAACTCTATAGAAAAATTATCTTCTATAAATCCTAAAGGAGCTTTTTATGTAATGGTTAATATTTCAAAAACTATTGGAAAATCAATAAATGGAAATATAATAAAGGGTTCAATAGATTTTTCAAAAATATTATTAGAAGAGGAAAAAGTAGCAGTAGTACCAGGTATAGCTTTTGGTAATGATAATTTTATAAGATTATCTTATGCTACATCTATGAAGAATATAGAAAAAGGATTAAATAGAATAGAGAATTTTATGAAAAAATTGAGTTAATAATACCATGTAATGGTTTATAAAAACTGTTGAAAACTGTAGAAAAAAATGGTATAATATTATGTATATGTTTTGTAGTAAACAGATAGATTATAAAAGAGGTGGATAAAATGTTAGAAAGAGAATTAACTGTAAACAGTTCAACTGGGTTACATGCAAGACCAGCAACTTTATTAGTAAAAAAGGCTTCATCATTTAAGTCAGATTTATCTATTGAATTTAATGGTAAAAAAGCCAACATAAAAAGCCTTATAGGAGTTCTTTCATTAGGAGTTACAAGTGGAGCAAAGATAAAATTAGTGGCTTCTGGTGATGATGAAACTCTAGCTATAGAAGAAATTACAAAACTAATAAACACATTAGAATAAGAAAATTAAGGGCTCTTTTGGGGAGCCTTTTATTTATGTTTTAAAGATCCTTTTGTTTTAAAAAGAAATAATATCATATTAATTCCAGCCACTCCTATTAATATATAAATTAATCTTCCTATAAAATTTGCAGGTTCCCCAAATAATACACCAACAAGATTAAAATTACATAAACCTATAAGTCCCCAATTAATAGCTCCAATGATTACTAATATAAAAGAAATTTTATCTATAAGACTTACTTTATACATGAAATCCACTCCTTTAAATACTTCTTAATAAATTATATTAAGACTAAAAAAAAATAGAACAAAAATATTTATACCAAATAATTTTTATTTAAAAATAATTAAAGTAATAAGATTATGCTAAAATATATCCATAAAAGAATTAAATAATAACTTTTATAAAATATCCGAATATAAAATTGAAAATAAGATATAATATATGTTATAATGTGAATAAATAAAAATATTATATATATATTGTACGCGTAAAGGAGATGGAGTAATGAGAGATATTTATAATAATCCTTTAAATAAAAGATATTCATCTAAGGAAATGAGTTATTTATTTTCAGAAGAGATGAAATTTAAGACTTGGAGAAAATTATGGGTAGCTTTAGCGGAAAGTGAAAGAGAACTAGGATTAAACATTACAGAAGAGCAAATAAATGAATTAAAAAAATATATAGATGATATAAACTATGAAGTTGCAGAAGAAAGAGAAAAAGAAGTTCGTCATGATGTTATGAGTCATGTATATGCTTATGGCATTCAGTGTCCTAAAGCAAAAGGAATAATACATTTAGGAGCTACAAGTTGTTATGTAGGTGATAATACAGATCTAATAATTATGAAAGAAGCCATGATTTTAATAAAGAAAAAAATTGTAAATGTTATAAATAACTTAAAAAAGTTTGCTTTAGAATATAAACATGTGCCAACTTTAGGATTTACTCATCTTCAACCAGCTCAACTTACTACAGTAGGTAAAAGGGCAACCCTATGGATACAAGATTTAGTGTTAGATTTAGAACAATTAGAATTTGTTATAAATACTTTAAGATTTAGAGGTGTTAAAGGAACTACAGGCACTCAGGCTAGCTTTATGGAATTATTTGATGGAGATGAAAATAAAGTAAAAGCTTTAGATAAAAAGGTAGCAGAAAAAATGGGGTTTTCCAGTGAATATATGGTGACAGGTCAAACTTACCCAAGAAAAGTTGATTCAATTATATTAAATACACTATCAGAAATAGCCCAAAGTGCATATAAATTTAGTAACGATTTAAGATTGCTTCAAAATATGAAGGAAATGGAAGAACCCTTCGAAAAGAACCAAATTGGTTCTTCAGCAATGGCTTATAAGAGAAATCCAATGAGATCAGAAAGAATGGGAGCATTGGCAAGATATGTTATAGTAGATGCCTTAAATCCAGCTATAACTGCATCAACACAATGGTTCGAAAGAACACTAGATGATTCTGCTAACAAGAGAATATCTATAGCTGAAGCTTTTCTAGCTTTAGATGGGGTACTTAAATTATATATGAATATATCAGAAAATATGGTTGTATACGAAAAAGTTATAGAAAGTCATGTAAAAAGAGAATTACCATTTATGGCTACAGAAAATATAATGATGGAAGCTGTTAAAAAGGGTGGAGATAGACAGGAACTTCATGAAATTATAAGAAGTCATTCTATGGAAGCTGCAAGAAGAGTTAAACAGGAAGGGTTATCTAATGATTTAATAGATAGAATAATAGAAGATAAATCTATTGGATTAACTAAAGAAGAGATATTAGCTTTAATAAAACCTAAAAAATTCACAGGAAGAGCAGAAGGTCAAGTAGTAGACTTTATAAAAGAAGCAGTGGACCCAATATTAGAACAGAATAAAGAAATGCTAGGAGAAAAAGCAGAAATAAACGTATAAATGAAATTATAAATTCTGAAGTTTATAATTTTACAAATAAAATTTATTTAATATTTAAAAGGAGCCAAAACTATGGCTCCTAAGTTTTTATACTAATTTTTGCGCTAAAGCATTTTCTAAGTTTAATTTTGAAATTCTTTTATTTATTTCTTCTTTATCTGTACTATATAAATTTTCTTCCACCATTCTCTTAAAATATTCTGCACCAGCGAAAGTATATCTATTTTTCCTACCTTCCTTTGAATAAAGTTTAAGATTTGCATATGCTATTAAATCCCCTAAAGCTATACTTCTTGGAAGGATTAATAATGGCATACCTAAGCAATATCTTACAGCATTGTGTCCAGCCAAGCTTCCTGTGGTTATAGCTTCAGTATGTCCAACAAATAATCCGCTTTTTTCTCCGCCGACAAAGAGATTATCAAGTCCTTTTACTTTCATATCATCGGTTCTTGGAGCTACAGATAAATATCTTATGGAATTACCCTTTCCTCCAGCATAAGGATCTATATATTTTACTTTTTCTAATCCTTTTATTTTTCTTAATTTTTCTAAAGGATAATAAGAAGTCATTAATTTTGCATGTCCAGTATCTAAAATTACAATATTTTCTGCAAATTCCTTTAGCGCATATTGTTGACAAACTTTCATTTTTAATTTATCAAGATTTATATCTTCCTTTGGAACCTTTAAAACCAATACTCCAGTTTCATCAAGTTGTTTTATAAGGTCTTCAGACATAGTTTCTTTAGCTAATTTACATGAACCACTAAAAGCCCCTAATAAATCATCCTCTCTTTCACCTTGAAAGTCTTCTACTCCAGCTCTTGAAGTTAAGCTCACTCTAGGGCCAAAGGCAGGACATCTTAGAACACACATAGAACATCCATTACCATATCTTAAACAATTTCCCATAGGTCCTGTAGAACCAGTAGTTTCTATAAATACATCGCCTTCTACATAAGTTCTATCTGAAATATATATACCTTTTATTTTATCTTCTTCTTTTTTTACATCTACTATTCTAGAAATAAGGTGAATGTCTATACCCATATTTATCATATGATTTTTTACAGCGGGTTCTACTTTATTTACATCATAAAGCCATGCATGTTTATGACCAGGAAAATCTATGTTTTTATGTCTACTGTTTTCATCTGTTATATTTATTAGATCACCAGCACCTAAAGCTATAAGCTCTTCTGATGCGGTGAACCTTCCGTTGTTTCGCATTATCCCACCCACATTACCTAATCCTAAAAGTAAATCTGTCTTTTCAAATATACTAACATCAGCACCAGCCTTTCTAGCACTGATAGCTGCGGCGCATCCGGCCCAACCGCCTCCGATAACTACAACCTTCATTAAAAATCCACCCCCAAGTTTATATAGGTTTTACTTTAAACATTTTTATAATTATTTATATAAGTTTTTGAATGATGTAACCCTCCTAATTTATCATCATACTATTAAAATATTTTTTAAAAATATTTTTGTTACATAAAGTTTTGCAATAAATATTTAATGGTATATAAAAAGAAGGATTATAAGGATTTTATAAAAATATAAAATATGAAAATAATTAAAAATTGTAAAGTTACATTAGATTATATGAGAGTATATAATCAAAACTTCTTATAATTATTATTTATTTAGGACAAATTAAGTTAGTTTGGTATAAATATTTAGTCAAAATATTATGTTTAGAATAAATAATTTCATATGAGAATTATTTTAAGGATAAACTTTTATAGTTAATTGCTTTTAGAATAATATAAACTTTAGCCTTTTTATTTAGTGTATTTTCTTTAAAAATATTGTATAATTTAATCACATATAATACAAAATATGATTTAATTGGAAATAAAAACAAAATATAAATTGTTTTATATTAATAATCTAGGAGGAAAATATGAAAAAGAATAAATTATTCGCGTTAATAAATTTTATAATTATTTTTTCAACGTTTTTTATAAGTTTCCAAATTATAAAATTAAAAAATAGTATAATTAATTATATTTTAATAAGTGCAGTTAATGGAATATTGTTATATTTATATCCTAAATTGTTTGATAAAAGAATTAATTAATAAGACTTTTAACATTAAGTGTGTTTGTTTATGGGGTAAATTATATTATGCTATCTTAGATATTAAACGTAATATTAAAATGGATAAATATAAAATGAATTAAATTTAAAAAGGGGATATGTCAATTAGAATAAATCCTACAATATATTGTTTTAGCTTTAAATTAAAAAAACAATATTATTGTATGTAAATTTTTTAAGCCAGAGTTTTTATTAAAATATGATAAAGAATAGATCAAAATATAAATTTTTAGTATAATTTTAAAAAATAAAGATAGAGTTGAATTGAAAAAAATTAAGATTTCAATATAATAGAATTGTTATAAATAAAGGGGAATGATTTATTTATAACAAATATGATAAGTTATTAAGCCATAATGTAAATTTGTTTTTATATAAAAAGTAATAGATAAATTTGAGAATGTGTTATAGTTAAACTAAGAAGATTTTAAAATGCTTTAGTTAGAGATTTTTATTCTCAATGTGAAAATGAGAAGCGCATATTAGATAGTATAAAAAATCAAATGGTATCTTTTAAATATAGATATAGAAAATGATAACAGAATTATTAGAAATTAAAGAAATGAATACCTAGCATACCTAGTTGTAAAAAAAGTAGAAGAATTAGTTATAGAAATTAATAAAGGTGTGATAAATAATGATAGATAAAAATATAAAAATTCAAATACCTAAAGGAGTAGAGTATATTATAAATACTCTACAAGAAAATGATTATGAAGCATATATAGTAGGGGGAGCAGTTAGAGATAGCTTGCTTGAAAGAAAGGTTAATGATTGGGATATAACAACTAGTGCGAATCCAGAAAAAGTGGTTAATATATTTAAAAGTTTAGGATATAAAATTATACCTACAGGATTAAAACATGGAACTGTAACAATATTAATTAACTCTATAGGTTATGAAGTAACTACATTTAGAATTGATGGAGAATATGAAGATAATAGACGTCCTAAAGAGGTTAAGTTTACATCAAACATAGAAGAAGATTTAAGACGTAGAGATTTAACTATTAATGCTATGGCTTATAATAATAAAACTGGATTAGTAGATTATTTTCATGGATTAGAAGATCTAAACAATAAAATAATTAGATGTGTAGGAAATTCAGAACATAGGTTTAATGAAGATTCACTTAGAATGTTAAGATGTATAAGATTTGCTTCACAATTGAATTTTTATATAGAAGAATCTACAAAGATTAATATAAAAAAATTAAGTAGAAATATAACAAATGTGTCTATGGAAAGAATTAGAGATGAATTATGCAAAATATTAGTAAGCAATCAACCGGTTTATGGTATAAAAAATATGGTTGAATTAAATTTAGTAGATTATATTATTCCTGAATTAAAAGATTGTATAGGATTTAAACAACATCATATATATCATGATAAAGATATATATAATCATATATTATCTGTAGTAGAAAATGTGCCAAATAAATTAGAATTAAGATTGGCAGCGTTATTACATGATATAGGAAAACCTAAATGTTTTAGCATTGAAAACAATGGACAAGAGCATTTTCATGATCATGAAAAGATAAGTACAGATATGACTAAAAATATATTAAAAAGATTAAAATTTGATAATAAGACCATATATAAAGTAGCTAAATTAGTATATAATCATATGGTTAGATATGATAAGTTAAGAACTTCTAGCATAAAAAAGTTTATTAATAAAGTAGGAATTGATAATTTAGATGATTTATTTGAACTGCAAATTGCTGATATAAAAGGAAGTGCTAAAGGATATCATGAGTTTGATAACATATTAAATTTAAAAATGAAATGCGAAAAAATACTTAGAGAAAAACAACCATTAACAGTTAGAGATTTAGATATTAATGGGAATGATTTAATTGAGTTAGGAATAAATCAAGGAAAAGAAATAGGTATTATATTAAGTGATTTATTGGATATAGTTCTAGAAAATCCTAATTTAAACAACAAAGAAGGCTTAATTAAAATAGTTAAAGAAGAAAATAATAAATAAAATATTTGCTTAAATTATTAAAATAGTAACAGAATTAAAAAATAATTTTAAGATTAATATTGAATAAATAAAATAATTTTGATATAATGACATTGATAAGTAAATATGTATTATTTATATAAGGAATATGGTGAAAAACCATAGCAGCCCCCGCTACTGTAATCGTGGACGAGGAGATATAACCACTGGAATTTTTTTTCTGGGAAGGATCTCTAAGGTTGAAGCGAGAGCCAGGATACTTATTAAATAATATTATTCAAGAAAGCTTTTCTTCGGAGGGAAGACTAAGCATAATATTGTTATGTATATTATGCATTCCACAGAAGGGGTCTGTGGGATTTTTTATTTTATTAAAGCATAGAAGCTTTAATGATTATTTGAGTATTGTTTATATTCCATCTAAATTTAAATTGAGTTGTATATTATTCTGCTATACTCTAATCAAAGAAGATTTAGAAAATCAAAGGTGATTTATAATAGTAGAATATATATTATTGACAATACTTTTTTAAAATAGTATATTAAGATTAAACACAATGAAGTGTATGAGCAAAGGTGCTCCATAGATGTCTATGGAGTGCCTTTTTTTATTTAAAAAACTATAATTTTATTTTTAAAGTAAAATCTATTTAAAGAAACATAAGGAAAGGTGATGAAAGATGAACAGTTTTAGTATAAAAACTAAAGTGCATTTTGGACAAGGAGCTTTAAATGCGCTCAATACTATAAAAGATAAAAAGGTATTTATAGTTACAGATCCATTTATGGTAAAATCAGGCATGATAGATAAAATTATAAAGCCTTTAGATAGTAATAAAGTGGAATATTCTGTATTTAGTGAAATAGTACCAGATCCCCCTATTGAAATTGTTGTTAAAGGAATAAAGGAAATGTCAAAAATAAATCCAGATATTTTAATAGCTATTGGTGGAGGATCTGCTATAGATGCGGCTAAAGCTATAAAAGATTTTTCTTTAAAAATAGTAAATTCAAAAGAAGTAGAATTTATTGCTATACCTACAACAAGTGGTACTGGATCAGAATTAACAGCTTTTTCTGTTATTACAGATAGAGAAAAAGGAGCTAAATATCCATTGGTCTCAGATGAACTAGTTCCAGAAGTAGCAATATTAGATCCAGAACTTGTTAAAAGTGTACCAGATTTTATAACAGCAGATACAGGTATGGATGTACTAACTCATGCTTTAGAAGCATATGTGTCAACTAAGTCTAGTGATTTTACAGATGCTTTAGCAGAAAAAGCTATAAGTCTTGTATTTGAAAATTTAGTGGAAGCTTATAAAAATGGAGGTAATTTAAAAGCTAGAGAGAAAATGCACAATGCATCTTGTATGGCTGGAATGGCTTTTAGTATAGCGTCACTTGGATTAAATCATGGAATAGCTCATGCTATTGGAGGGAAACTTCATATACCTCATGGAAGAATAAATTCTATACTTCTTCCTCATATAATTGAGTATAATGCAGATATAAAAGGATATGTAGATGTTAAATATACACAAGCAGCTAATAAGTATGCAAAAATTGCAAAACTTTTAAATCTTCCAGGAGGTAATGTAAGATCAGCTGTTAAAAATTTAATAGCTGCCATAGAAAAGCTTCAGAAAGATATGAAAATGCCACGAACTTTAATTGAGTGTAAAGTTACAGATGAAGATTTTAATAAATTTAAAGATGATATATCAGAAATGGCTCTTAAGGATGCATGTACAGCTACAAACCCTAAAAAGCCTACTAAAGAAGATGTACTTCATATATTAGGGAAAATAAGAAAATAAAATTAGTAGAATTCATACATAAATATATTGACTAAAAACAAAAAAAAATGTATAATTGTGAATATACACAAGGGCGTGTATATAAGTTAAGTTGAGCAGCAATGAGGCTATTTAAAAATAAGTTTTTTAAATTTATTTTTAAAAGCCTCTTTTATTTTAGGAAGAAGGCAGTTGATAGTATGAAAGATGAAAAGCAAAGAGTAATTCAGGAATATGTTCCAGGTAAACAAGTTACTTTAGCTCATATAATAGCAAATCCAAACGAAGAACTTTATAAAAAGTTAGGGTTAGTGGCAGATAAAAGAGATGCAATTGGGATTTTGACAATAACTCCAGGAGAAGCTGCTATAATTGCTGCTGATATTGCTACAAAGGCTGCTGGTATTTCTTTAGGTTTTGTAGATAGATTCAGCGGATCTGTAGTTATAACTGGAGATGTGTCTTCAGTAGAATCAGCTCTTAAGGAAGTTACAGATGTTATTGCAAATCTTTTAAATTTTTCCTCTACGAATATATCAAGGACTTAGAGGGAAATGGATATGAAAAAATTAATATTAATAGGAAGAACTCAAAGTGGGAAGACTACTCTTTGTCAAAGACTTCATGATATAGACATTGAATATAAAAAAACTCAAGCTGTAGAAGGGTATGAAAATGCTATTGATACACCAGGAGAGTATATAGAAAATAGATTCTATTATAAAGCACTTATAGTAACATCCGCAGATGCAGATGTTATAGGACTTGTACAAGATGCTACTGATGATAGAAGTTATTTTCCCCCAGGGTTTGGAGCGAGTTTTTCAAAAACAATTATTGGTATATTAACGAAAATTGATCTTGTAGATGATGAAAAGGTTTTGGAAGAAAAAGAGAAATATTTAGAAATTGTTGGGGCAGAAAAAATCTTTAGGGTATCTCCAAAGGAAGGCATAGGCGTTGAAGAATTACAGAATTTTTTAAATAAAATTTAGTATTAGTAGAGGTGAATACTTAGAATGAAAAAACTGTTGTAATAGCCGATGATGAACCTATTACTAGAATGGATATAAGAGATATTTTGGAAGCAGAAGGATACAATGTAGTAGGCGAAGCTTCTGATGGCTTTGATGCCATTGAATTATGTAGAAAATATTCACCAGATTTAGTTTTAATGGATATACAGATGCCTATATTAGATGGACTTAAAGCAAGTAAAAAGATAAATATGGAAAATCTTGCAGCAAGTATTATATTACTAACTGCATTCAACGATAAGGAATTCGTTGAAAAGGCTAAAAATGTAGGTGCTTTTGGATATTTAGTAAAACCATTAGATGAGAAATCATTTATTCCTACCATTGAGATGTGTCTATCAAGGGGAAAAGAATTTAAGAATCTAAAAGGAGAGCTTAAGAAAGCTACTAAAAAGCTTGATGAGAGAAAAGTTATAGAAAAAGCAAAGGGAATCCTAATGAAAGAGCTTAATATTACAGAGGATGAAGCTTATAGTAAATTAAGAAGCTTAAGTATGGATAAGAGATGTTCTATGATTAATATTGCAGAAACAATTATAATCACTTATGACTAATTATGTTATAGATGCTCTTTGTAAAGAGTATACAGACTTAAATGAAGATGAAATAAAAAAAATCATAGATGTATCTAAATCCTTAAATCTTATGGCTGATTTTTATGAGTGTGATGTTTTTATAGATGTATTATCAAAATATAAAGAAGAAGCTATAGTGCTTATTCATGGGAAACCATCCAGTGGGAAATCACTATACTCATCAACAGTAGTAGGTAAGGTAGCGTGTAAAGAAAAGGAGCCAGGAGTTTTAAAAACCTTTAAAACCGGTGTTGCTTCTAAAGATATAAAGGCAATAACTCAAGAAAATAAATTTGTTAAACAAAGAATAGTTCCTATAAAACATTTAGAAAGAACTGTTGGAGTTTTAATTTTAGAACAAGATGTAAGTGCTGAAATTAGCAAAGATTTTAATTTAGAAAATGATTTTAAACATGAAAAATCTATAATGACTACTTTTAACAGTTTAAATAATTTAAGCTTTTCTCTGACAAACTTTTTAGATGATGTTATATTACTATTTAATAGTGAAGGATTCTTAAAAGTAAAAAATATAAAGGCTGAAGCCTATTATAAAAATTTAGGATATGATTTATCTAAGGCTAATATTCATTACAATGATTTATTTGTATAAAATGATGATTTTATTAATGTAATTCAAACTTTAATATCCACTGAAAATGCTATGATTTCAAAAGAGACTCAAGTTAATGAATCTTATTTTAGTTTTAAAACTATTCTTTTAAATCATAAAGATTTAGTGCTTGCTGTTATTATAAAAGACATAACTGATATAAAAGAAAAAGAGGCACAAATTGTTTCTAAATCTGTTGCCATAAGAGAAATTCATCATAGAGTAAAAAATAATCTTCAAACTATATCATCACTTTTAAGGCTTCAAAGTAGAAGGTGTGAAAGTGAAGAGGCAAGAGTTTGTTTGATGGAAAGTGTAAGTAGAATACTTGCAATAGCATCCACTCATGAATTATTATCTCAAGAGGTATCAGATAATGTAAATATTATAGAGGTAATAACTTTAATAATAAATAATATTAAGAGAAGTTTTGATAATAGCAGCAAAACCATTGATATTAATGTCATTGGAGAAGAGTTTCAAATAGATAGTGATAGGGCTACTGCTATATCTCTTATAATAAATGAACTTATTCAGAATTCTTATGACCATGGATTTAAAGATAAAGAAAAAGGTCATATATATGTAATTGTAAAGGGTAATGGAGAAAAAATACAGATGGCTGTAATAGATAATGGAGTAGGGTTTACAGAACGTGAAACTAAATCTAAAAGTCTTGGACTCACCATTGTAAAAAGTTACGTAAAGGATAAATTAAAAGGTGAAATATTTATAAACTCTAGTAATAGAGGAACAAAAGTAAATATAGAGTTTAAAATGTAACTAGTCTACGTTGAAGTGGTTTAAATTTAAGCAAAGAGGCTTAAGGTTATAACGAAGGAATAAAAATTCCTTAATTGTTTAGTTATAACTTTAAGCCTTTTTATTATGGAGGTGGAAAAAATGAAGGAAGAACTTTTAAGTGTTGGTATCGATATTGGTACTTCAACAACTCAATTAGTTTTTTCAAAACTAATAGTTGAGAATACAGCCTCTAGCTTTTCAGTACCTAGAATTTCTATAGTTGATAAAGAAATTATATATAGAAGTGATGTATACTTTACTCCTTTAATATCTAATACAGAAATTGATGCATTAAAAGTTAAAGATATAGTGGAATTAGAATATAAAAAGGCTGCTATAGATAAAAAAGAAATAAAGACAGGGGCTGTTATTATAACAGGAGAAACTGCAAGAAAAGAAAATGCTAACGAAGTTTTACATATTTTAAGTGGATTTGCAGGGGATTTTGTTGTAGCTACAGCTGGACCAGATCTTGAAAGTATAATTTCTGCTAAAGGTGCAGGAGCGCATATTTACTCAAAAGAAAAATCTACTACTGTTGTTAATATAGACATTGGTGGAGGAACTAGTAATCTAGCTTTATTTAATAGAGGAGAGGTCATAGAAACTGGATGTTTAGACGTAGGTGGAAGACTTATTAAAATAGATAAAAATTCTAAAAAAATAACATATATATCTCCGAAAATTCAGAGAATTATAAAAGATAAAAATTTCAATATAAATCTTGGAGATGTAGCAAAAAAAGATAACTTAATGCCAATCATAAATGAAATGGTAAAATATCTTGAAGCAAGTGTTGGACTTTCAGAGCAAGATGAATATTTTGATTATATAATTACCAATAAAACTATTGAACTAAAAGAAAAAATAACATGCATATCTTTCTCAGGAGGAGTTGCAGATTATATATATAATGAGCATTCTTGTGATGATTATTTTAAATATGGAGATGTGGGAATTCTATTAGGAGAGGCTATTAAAAACTCTAGGCTTTGTAGGGATTTAAGACTTTTAAAGTCCCTAGAAACTATAAGAGCCACAGTAGTAGGAGCGGGATCTCATACTACTGAAATAAGCGGAAGCACTATAACCTATACTCAAGATAGTTTTCCTATGAAAAATTTACCAATTATAAAGTTATCATTAGAAGAGGAAGCTCAAGAAGTAGAAGAATTTAAAAATGCCATAAAAGAAAAGCTACAATGGTTTAAGCTAGAAAATGATCTTCAAAAAGTTGCATTAGGACTTAAGGGGAAAAAAAATCCTAGTTTTAAAGATGTACAAAGATATGCTGAGAGCATATGTAAAGGACTTGAAGAGATTATTTCTAGGAAACTTCCTTTAGTTATTGTGGTAGAAAATGATATGGCAAAAGTTCTTGGACAAGCTATTTATTCCTTAATGAATTTCAAAAAGGATGTAATATGCATAGATAGTATAAAGGTTGAAAATGGAGATTATATTGACATTGGAAAACCAATTGCTGATGGAAAAGTTTTACCTGTAGTTGTAAAAACATTAGTTTTTAAATAATTGGAAGGAGGATACAAAGTGATTTTAAAAACAAGACTATTTGGTCGTACTTATGAATTTAAGACAATAAATGAAGCAATGGCAAAGGCTAACGAAGAAAAATCAGGAGATAAACTAGCTAAGGTGGCTGCTGAATCAGCAGAAGAAAGAGTAGCTGCAAAGGTGGTAGTAGCAAATCTTACTTTAAGAGATTTAAGAAATAATCCAGCTGTACCTTATGAAATAGATGAAGTAACAAGAATAATCCAAGACTCAGTAAATGAGAAAATTTATAGTGAAATACAAAACTGGACAGTTTCAGATCTTAGAGAGTGGATATTAGATGAAAATACAACAGGAGCAGATATAAGAAGAATTTCAAGAGGATTAACTTCAGAAATGATAGCTGCTGTAGCTAAGATAATGTCTAACTTAGACTTAATCTATGGAGCAAAGAAGATAAAAGTAACAGCTCATTGTAATACAACTATAGGAGAATCTGGAACATTATCAGCAAGACTTCAACCAAACCATCCAACAGATGATCCAGATGGAATATTAGCATCTTTAATGGAAGGATTAACTTATGGAATAGGTGATGCTGTTTTAGGATTAAATCCAGTTGATGATTCTGTTGAAAGTGTAACAAAAGTATTAAAGAGATTTGATGAGTTTAAGAGAAAGTGGGAAATTCCAACTCAAACTTGTGTTCTTACTCACGTTACAACACAAATGGAAGCTATTAAAAAAGGTGCACCAGCAGACTTAATATTCCAATCAATAGCTGGATCTGAAAAAGGTAATGAAGCTTTTGGTTTTACAGCAGAAACAATAGCAGAAGCTAGACAATTAGCATTAACACATGGAACTGCAGCAGGTCCAAATGTAATGTATTTTGAAACAGGACAAGGTTCTGAATTATCTTCAGAAGCATACCATGGTGTTGACCAAGTAACAATGGAAGCTAGATGTTATGGATTTGCAAAAAAATTCGAACCATTCCTAGTAAATACTGTTGTTGGATTTATAGGACCAGAGTATTTATATGATGCTAAGGAAGTTACAAGAGCAGGTCTTGAAGATCACTTTATGGGAAAACTTTCAGGCGTACCAATGGGATGTGATGCTTGTTACACAAATCACATGAAAGCTGATCAAAATGACATAGAGAATTTATCAGTATTACTTTCTGCAGCAGGATGCACTTATTTTATGGGAATTCCTCATGGAGACGATGTAATGCTTAACTATCAAACAACTGGATATCATGAAACAGCGGCTTTAAGAGAACTTTTAGGATTAAGACCTATAAAGGAATTCGAGATGTGGATGGAAAAAATGGGATTTAGCAAAAATGGTAAGCTTACAAGTAAAGCTGGAGATGCATCAATATTCTTAGGATAGGAGGATGGTAGGTAATGAATGAAAATCAATTAAAAGATGTGGTAGAACAATTATTAAAAGAAATGCTTAAAGAAAATAATAAAGAAGCTATAAAAAAAGAAACTAAGGAGTGCGCTGAGTCTTTATTAAATAATGATGAATGTCTTGAAGATATTACAGAAATAGACTTAAAGAAACAACTTCTTGTTAAAAATCCGAAAGATAAAGAAGGATATCTTAATATGAAAGCTAAGACTCCAGCAAGACTTGGAGTTGGAAGGGCTGGTGCTAGATACAAAACCATAACTGCCTTAAGAGTAAGAGCAGACCATGCAGCAGCACAAGATTCAGTTTTCTCTTATGTTTCTGAGGAGTTTGTAGAGAAAAATAAATTTATATCTGTTGAAACATTATGTAGAGATAAGGATGAATATTTAACTCGTCCTGACCTTGGAAGAAAGTTTTCAGATGAAACACTTAAGTTAATAAAAGAAAAATGTGGAACTGGTCAAAAAGTTCAAATGGTTGTTGGAGATGGATTAAGTTCAGCAGCCATAGAAGCAAATGTTGAAGATATACTTCCTTCAATAGAGCAAGGTTTAAAAGTTTATGGAATGGAAATGGGAGAAATAATATTTGTAAAACATTGTAGAGTTGGAGCTATGGACTATATAGGAGAAGTTACAGGTGCAGATGTTGTTTGTCTTCTTGTTGGAGAAAGACCAGGTCTTGTAACTGCGGAATCTATGAGTGCATATATAGCATATAAACCTAAGGTTAATATGCCAGAAGCTAAGAGAACTGTTATATCAAACATTCATAAGGGTGGTACTACAGCAGTTGAAGCTGGAGCACATATAGCTGAACTTATAAAGACTATGATAGATAAAAAAGCATCTGGAATAGATTTGAAATAAGGATGGAGGGGAACAAATGAAACATGAAGCAATTCGTCCAACTGTTCTAAGTGTAAAGATAATAACAAATGTAAGTCCAGAAATGGCAGAAAAGTTAGAACTTGAGCCACATCATAAAAGTCTTGGTTTGATAACTGCAGATTGTGATGATGTTACTTATACAGCTTTAGATGAAGCAACAAAAGCAGCTGATGTAGATGTTGTATATGCAAGATCTATGTATGGTGGGGCAGGGAATGCATCTACAAAATTAGCTGGAGAAGTTATAGGAATAATAGCAGGTCCAAATCCAGCTGAAGTTAGAAGTGGAATGAATGAAGTAATTGATTTTATGGAAAATGGACCTCATTTTGTAAGTGCAAATGAAGATGGATCTATACCTTATTATGCACACTGTATATCTAGAACAGGTTCTTATCTTTCTAAGGTAGCAGGAGTAAAAGAAGGAGAAGCTCTAGCCTATTTAATAGCTCCTCCTCTTGAAGCTATGTATGCTTTAGACGCAGCTTTAAAATCAGCAGATGTTACAATGGCTACTTTATTTGGACCTCCATCAGAAACAAACTTTGGAGGAGCATTACTTACAGGAAGCCAATCAGCATGTAAAGCAGCTTGTGATGCATTCGCAGATGCTGTTCAATTTGTTGCTGATAATCCAACAAGCTATTAATAAGGGGAGATAATGGATATAAAAGCTTTAGGATTAATTGAAGTAAGAGGATACTTAGGGGCTATTGAAGCAGCCGATTCTGCTCTAAAAGCTGCTAATGTAGAACTTATAGGTTGCGAAAAAATAAAAGGTGGAATAGTTACAGTAAAAATAACAGGAGATGTTGGAGCTGTACAAGCTGCAGTAGAAGCAGGAGCTAAGACATCACAAAAACTTAATGTGTTCCGCTATAGTCATGTAATTCCAAGATTACATGAAGATACATTAAAGCTACTTTTAAAAGATAAGAAAAATATTGATAAAGATAGTCATATAGATATGACAAAAAATGAGTTTAAAAGCAATTTGAAAGAAGAATTAGATGAACAATCTTTAGAAAAAAAAGAAACTTTAAATACAGAGAGTGTAGTAGATAAAACTACTTCTAAAAAAACAAATAAGGTCAAAGATACCTTAACATCAAAGGAAGAAAAAGATTCAAAGAATTCTTTAAATGATATAGGCAGAATACCTTCAATAGAAGAACTTAAGGATTTAAAAGTAAAGGATCTTAGAAGGTTAGCTTCAAAGCTTAAGATTTCATCTATGACCAATAAGCAAATTAAATTTGCAAAAAAAGATGTGCTTATAAAGAATATAACAGATTTTCTTAAGGAGGAAAGCTAATGGAAATATTAGATAAGGATCTTGTTTCTATACAAGAAGTAAGAAATTTAATAACTAGATCTAAAAAGGCTCAAAAACAACTTGCTAAGATGAGCCAAGAAGAATTAGATAGAATAACAAAAGCTATAGCTGATGCAGGATATGAAAATGCAGCTAAGCTTGCTAAAATGGCAGAGCAAGAAACTGGATTTGGGAAATGGGAAGATAAAGTTGTAAAAAATACATTTGCATCCAAAGCAGTTTATGAATCCATTAAAGATGTAAAAACTGTTGGTATTATAAATGATGATAAGGAAAAGAAGGTAATGGAAGTTGGAATTCCAATGGGCGTTATAGCTGGATTAATACCTTCAACTAATCCAACATCTACAGTTATATATAAAGCTATGATATCAATAAAGAGCGGAAATAGTATAGTGTTTTCACCACACCCAGGTGCTAAAAAATGTATTCTTGAAACAGTTAAAATAATAAGTGAAGCATCAGAAAAAGCTGGATGTCCAAAAGATGCTATATTATCTATAACTGTGCCTACTATGCAAGCTACTGATGCATTAATGAAACATGATGATGTATCATTAATTTTGGCTACTGGTGGTTCAGCAATGGTTAAAGCTGCATATTCTTCAGGGACACCAGCTATAGGGGTAGGTCCTGGAAATGGTCCAGCATTTATAGAAAAAAGTGCAAATGTGCCTTTAGCAGTTAAGAGAATATTAGATTCTAAAACTTTTGACAATGGAACAATATGTGCATCAGAGCAATCCATAGTTGTTGAAAAATGCATGGAAGAAACTGTAGTTAATGAACTTAAAAAACAAGGAGCATATTTCTTAACTAAAGAACAAAATGCTCAACTTTCCAAGTATATAATGAGAGCTAATGGAACTATGAACCCTCAAATAGTAGGTAAGAGTGTTCAAACTATAGCTAAACTTGCAAATATTGATGTTCCAAAAGAAGCAAGAGTGTTAATAGCTTATGAAACAGAAGTTGGTTCTAAGGTACCATATTCAAGAGAAAAACTTTCACCAATTTTAGCATTTTATGTAGAAAATGATTTAGAAAGTGCTATAGAAAGATGTGTAGAAATATTAAATAATGAAGGTGCAGGACATACTTGCGGAATTCATTCTGAAAACAAAGAAGTTATAAGAGAATTTGGACTTAGAGTTCCAGTTTCAAGAGTTCTTGTTAATACTCCAGGAACTTTAGGTGGAATAGGTGCTTCAACTAACATATTACCAGCTCTTACTTTAGGATGTGGAGCGGTTGGAGGAAGTTCAACTTCTGACAATGTAGGACCATTAAATTTAATAAATATTAAGAGAATAACATATGGAGTTCGTGAAATAGAGGACTTAAGAGATTCTAAAATAGAACAAACAAAAGTTTCAGATACTTTAATAAATGCTTCTGAAACTGAAGAGTTAATAAACTTATTAGTAAAAAGAATATTAGCTGAATTAAAATAGTAATAAAGTAAATAAAATAATAAATAAAATCATTTAAATTTAAGGAGGAATTTTATTATGGCAAACACAAATGCATTAGGAATGATAGAAACTAGAGGATTAGTAGGAGCAATAGAAGCTGCAGACGCAATGGTTAAAGCTGCTAATGTAACTCTTGTTGGAAAAGAACAAGTAGGAGGCGGACTTGTAACAGTTATGGTAAGAGGAGATGTAGGAGCTGTTAAAGCTGCTACAGATGCAGGAGCAGCAGCAGCTGAAAGAGTTGGAGAATTAGTATCTGTACACGTAATACCAAGACCACACTTTGAAGTAGATACTATATTACCAAAAGTTGTTGAATAATATTTAAAAATAGATGTGCTGTAAAATTTTCAGCACATCTATACATCTAGTAAGGGATGTGAAATTATGAGTGTTATTACAGAAAATGAAATTAGAAAACGATTAAAAGAAGAAAATTTAAAAGAGTTAAAAGAATTTCAAGTTTTAAAAAAGGATATAGTTACGCCTTCAGCAAAATCTTTTTTAACAGAACATAATATAGAGTTAAAATATATTGATGCTATGGAAAAGAAGCAGGAAAAGAAAGAAGAAAAAATAGTGTCTGATGATTATAAGTATGAGACAATATTTGGAGCACGACTTAAGGAAAAACCTGAATATATGACTCATCTAAAAGGAAATACTTTAGTTTTTAAAGATCATAATAGAATAATATTTAGAGGTAAAATAGATGCTTTAGAAGCTAAAATACTAGAAACTCAAATATTATGTAACAAATTAGGGGAAGATTTAGTTGTTAAAGATCTTCAGGAAATATTAGACTTTGTCCGCAAAATTTTAAGATGCGAAGTTCTTGAAGAAGAACTTGTAGAGTTTAATCTTCAAGGTATGACAAAAGAAGAACTAAGAGAAAAATCTCATTATCCTGAAAAATACTTTGGAATGCCTCATTTTATGCCTGATTATACTATGGGAGAAGTAGTTGTAGCTTTAAATACTTTAAGAACCTTAACAAGAGAAGTAGAACTTAGCGCTTTTAAAGCATTTAAAAATGAGTATGGAGCAGTAGAAAGAGTAGATATAATAAGAGCCTTAAATAGATTATCATCTTTATTTTGGATAATGATGTTTAAATATAGAACAATGGAGTATAAACAAAAATAGGAGGTAAAAGATGGACAATCTTTTATTAGAAACCTTAGTAAAGGAAGTAGCAAAAAAAGTAAAGGAAGAAGTGTTTATAGAAGTTGAAGCTTCAGGAAGGCACGTCCATTTAAGCAGAAAAGATATAGATTTATTATTTGGAGAAGGATATGAACTTACAAAGATAAAAGATCTTTCTCAACCAGGACAATATGCATGTAAAGAAAGAGTAACTTTAGTTGGACCTAAAGGAACTATAAGTAATGTAGTAGTGTTAGGACCAGAAAGAAAAGAAACACAAGTTGAAGTATCTTTAACAGATGCTTTAGCTTTAGGAATAAAAGCACCTATTAAAGAAAGTGGAGATATAGAAGGTACTCCTTCAATTATAATATTGGCTGGAAATAAAGTTATACAAAAAGATAAAGGTGTAATTGTAGCAAAAAGACATATACACATGACCCCAGAAGATGCCAAGAAATTTAATGTTTCTGATAAAGAAATAGTAAAGGTTAAAGTTTTAACTCAAAGACCGTTAATTTTTGATGATGTGGTAATTAGAGTGAGTGAAAAATTTAAAACTTATATGCATATAGATTATGACGAGGCTAATGCATGTGGATTTTCTAAGGGGACCTTAGCAAAGATAATTAAATAAATTCACCAAGGAGGTTAGCCCAGTGGATTTTGAAAAATTAGTGGACATGATAACTAAGGAGGTAGCTAAAAGACTTTCTGATTTAAACTTTAAAGATGAAAATATAAAAAAAGAAAGAGTCGTTATACTAGCTACTACTCCTTATAAAGAAATAGAAGAAAATCTAAATAAAAAATATGATATTAGGTATTTTGATGAAAGCATTAAAGATTGTGATAGGATAATAATTCCACGAACATGTATAAAACTTTTTTCAAATTTAGCAAACGGAATTTGTTCAGAACAGATGGATAAATTTTTATCCATAATGCTTTTAAAAGGTAAAAAAGTTTACATGATGGAAGATGGAATAGAATATAAAAAATATAAGCAAAGAGCTCCAAAAGCTCTTTGGAATATGTATGTAGGCTTTGAAGAAAAGATAAAAACTTTTGGAATAAATATAATTTCTTCTTTAGACGAAATAGAAAGTAATATAAATAAAGAAAAATCTTTAGATGAATCTAATAAAAAAATCAGCAATTTAGTTAGCAATAATAATGAAGAAAAGTTTTTATTCAAAGGAAAAAAACTTATAACTGAATCAGATTTAAGAAAGATATATATGAAAGGAGTAAAAGAGATTTCAATAGATAAAAAAGCTTTAATTACTCCTTTAGCATCTGATTTTATAAGAATTCACCAATTGATTATTAAAAGAGTTTAATAGGAGAAGGATTATTATGATAATAGGAAAAGTTGTAGGAAACGTATGGGCTACTAGAAAAGATGAAAAATTGAGTGGACAAAAGTTTTTAGTTGTAAAGATAATGAAAAATAAATCCAAAGAAAAAGATGAACTTTTTGTAGTTTCTGATAATGTTGGTGCTGGTCAGGGAGATTATGTACTTATTACAACTGGAAGTTCAGCAAGATTTTCTCTTGGGAATAAGGAAATACCAGTAGATGCAACAATAATTGGAATAATAGATTCTATAGAGGTTAGCGATGGATAAATCTATAGGTGGAATTGAATTCAGAAGTTTAAGTAAAGGTATAGAAATTTGTGATTTAATGGTAAAAAAATCTTATGTTAATATACTTTTATCAAAACCCATATGTCCAGGAAAATTTCTTTTCATAATAAGTGGTGATTCAGAAGAAGTTTATGAGGCTATGAATCTAGGAAAAAATGCAGGAGAAAAATTTATAATAGATACTTTTATTATAAATAGAGTAGATAATAGAATAATAGAATTTTTAAAAGGTAAAAGAGAAAAGCCAAAATTTATAGAGTCCATTGGAACCATTGAAACAACGAATGTTTCATCAGGAATAGTAGCTTTAAATAAAGCCTTGAAGTTTTCCAATATAGATATATTAAAAATAAACATGGCTTTTGGAATAGGAGGAAAACTACTATTTATTGTTTCAGGTTCAGTAAGTGATTTAGATGAGGGGATAAAAGAAGGAATTAAAGTTATAGATAAAAAAAGGCTTGTAAATTACTCAATTATTCCTTCACCTAGTCCTTTAATTATAGATAGTATATTGTAATAAACTCATATTGGAAGGAGATTATTAATGGGAATAAACGATATTATAATTTATTTAATGGTTATATTCATGGTATTAGCTGCCATAGACAAATGCTTTAACAATAAATTTGGCTTGGGAGAACAAATGGAAGAAGGCTTTATGGCAATGGGATCCTTAACTCTTGCTATGGTTGGAGTTATATGTCTTGCTCCTGTTCTTTCTAATGTTTTAAAGCCAATTATTGTACCAATTTATAATGCTTTAGGTGCAGATCCAGCTATGTTTGCAACAACCTTGCTTGCAAATGATATGGGAGGATTCCAATTAGCAGTAAAACTAGCAAATTCCCCAGAAGCTGGTATGTTTGCAGGCGTTATATTAGGAGCTATGATGGGACCTACTATAGTATTTACTATACCAGTAGCTCTTGGAATAATAAGAAAAGAAGATCATAAGTTTTTAGCAACAGGAGTACTTGCAGGTATTATTACAATACCTTTTGGAGCTATAGCTGGAGGATTAACAGCAGGATATTCTATTACTATGATATTAAAAAATCTAGTACCAATAATTTTATTTGCAGTATTAATTGCTATAGGTCTTTGGAAGATTCCAGATAAAATAATAAAAGGATTTACATACTTTGGTAAAACTGTAGTAGTTATAATTACTTTAGGACTTGCAGCAGCAGTTGTGGAAAAGCTAACTGGTATAGTAATAATACCAGGGATGGCACCAATTGAAGAAGGTTTCACAGTAGTTTCTGATATTGCAGTTGTACTAGCTGGAGCTTTCCCAATGGTTTATGTAATAACTAAAGTATTTAAAAAACCATTAATGAGACTTGGTAAAATATTAGGGATGAATGATGTAGCAGCAGCAGGAATGATTGCTTCTCTTGCAAACAATATACCAATGTTTGGAATGATGAAAGATATGGATGATAAAGGTAAAATAATAAATGTTGCTTTTGCAGTTTCAGCATCTTTTGTATTTGGAGATCACTTAGGATTTGTTGCGGGAGTTGCAAAAAATATGATATTCCTTATGATAATAGGAAAACTTGTAGCAGGAATTTCAGCGGTAGTAGTAGCTGTATTTATAGCTAACAAAATGTTAGAAAAGGAGGCATAATATATGAACTTAGATTCTAAAGTTATAGAAGATTTAGTGAGAAAAATTATAGAAGAAAAATTAAATGAAGTTAGTACTTCACCAAAGAAAGACTTTGTATTAAATAAGGATATAAGTGGAATAACTTCAGTTAAATTAAATACAGTAAAAGTTGATGAATCTAATAGATTAGATACAGGAAATCCTAATGATGTAGTTTATACTAAAGATTTATTTGATTTAGAAGAAAGCCCAAGACTTGGTTGTGGAATTATGGAAATGAAGGAAACAACTTTTGATTGGACTTTAAATTATGATGAAATAGACTATGTTATAGAAGGGCATTTAGATATAATCATAGATGGAAGAAAAGTATCAGCAGATGCGGGGGAACTTATTTTAATACCTAAAGGAAGCAAGATACAATTTTCTGTTCCTAATTATGCAAGATTTATATATGTAACTTATCCAGCAGATTGGGCATCACAAAATGATTAATTAAAATCTCTTAAATAAAACATAATACTTCTCATTACTATATAGAAGCTATGTTCAATGTATTATTATATTGTAAGATAGCTTCTTGTTTATTTTGTAGCTGATTTTATTTAAAAATACATTTGCATCTATTTGAAAATGTTTTATATAATAATTTATTTTACAATAGCATTTTTGATTTATACGAAGATTAAATAATAGAACAAACAATATAAAAAATTATATAGAAATGTTTCAAAAAATTCAAGATGATATTGCACAAGCAACCGGGTTGGGTATAATTACATGTGATTATAAAGGAAAACCTGTAACAAAACATAGTAGGTGTTCAAAATTCTGATGAGCCTAAATTAGAGGATGAACTTTTAGACTTATATAATGAAACTACAGTGATACCTTTTGAAAAAATAGAAGCAGTAGCACATATGATGTTTCATATAAGTAATTATATAGTGGGAGAAGCTGTATTAAAAATGGCACAATCAGAATTAAATAAAAAAAGTATTAAATTTATGGAATACGAAAAAATTCAAACAGAATTTGAAAAAAATTAAAAACATTAGAATTAAAGAATTTACAATCTCAAGTTAATCCACATTTTTTATTTAATACATTGAATACTATTGCTTCTCTTGCTTTAGTTGAAGGTGCACCTAAAACTAGAGAAGTTATATGCAATTTATCGGATATGCTAAAATATAATTTAAAAAAAGTTGATCAAATGGTGACTTTTGATGAGGAAGTCAGATATAGTACATCTTATTTAGCATTACAAAAAATTAGATTTGGAGATAGACTGAAATTTTATTTTGATATTGAAGAAACATGTAAAAAAATTGAAATTCCATTTATGATATTACAACCATTTATAGAAAATTCTATTGTTAATGGCTTACATGCAAAAGAAAATGGAGGAACTATTAAAATTATAGCTTGTGAAACTAATAAAAATTTAATAATAAACATAATAGATGATGGAGTAGGAATGCCTTCATACAAATTAAAGTATATTAATGATTATGAAAATTATAAAAATTTAAATGGAATAGGCATTGATAATGTTAAGCAGCGAATGCAATATTATTATGGTGAAAGGTATTCTATTGATATAAAAAGTAAAATAAATTGTGGTACAAAAGTAAATATAAGTTTACCTAAACACCTTTAAAAAGGGGTGACCTTATGTATAGAATATTGTTAGCAGATGATGAATACTTAGAAAGAGAAGCATTAAAAAATGGAGATATTGCTTATCTTTCAAAATCTATTAAAGATTTAGAATTGTTAAACTGTATTCAAATACAAATTAACAATATAAAAAATGATAAAAATAAATTTAGTAAATTTAATAAAGTCTTATATCCAGCTTTGGAATATATAGAATCGAATTAGCGAGTACAGAAGTAAAATAAAAAAAATCACTCAATCTTTAAATAGATTGAGTGATTTCTTTTTTAGTGAATTAATTTAAAAAAATGAATATATAGAATATTTAATAAAAATACAACACAAAACACAAAAATTCGATAAAAAACTTGATAATGTTTTCGCAAAAATATAGTAATATTTAATTACAAAGTTAAGAGAGATAAAAATAAT
Organism: Clostridium tepidum; assembly: GCF_002008345.1. Classification (GTDB taxonomy): domain Bacteria; phylum Bacillota; class Clostridia; order Clostridiales; family Clostridiaceae; genus Clostridium_F; species Clostridium_F tepidum. The sequence goes on along the minus strand of NZ_MRAE01000006.1, from coordinate 24,356 downwards.
TTAGCAAAAATTAAATATTAAGATACAAAACTAAGAAGGAATAAGAAGTGAGATCAAAAAGATTCCAAGTTTCATCAGAACGTGCAGTGAACAAAGATGGATTTATAGGAGAATGGGCCAGAAGAAGGTTTAATTGCAATGAAAAGCCCTAATGATCCGAAACCAAGTGTGAAAATTGAAAATGGTATAATTACAGAACTTGATGGCAAAAAAAGAGAAGAATTTGACATGATAGATAGATTTATAGCTGATTATGGAATTAATCTTAATAATGTAAAAAAGGCTATGGCCTTAGATTCATTACAAATAAGTAAAATGCTTGTAGATGTTAATGTAGATAGAGATACTATAGTTGATATAACAACTTCAATAACTCCAGCTAAAATAGTAGAAGTAGTAGGTCATATGAATGTAGTAGAAATGATGATGGCACTTCAGAAAATGAGAGCAAGAAAAACTCCTTCAAATCAGTGTCATGTAACAAATCTTAAAGATAATCCAGTTCAGATAGCGGCGGATGCAGCAGAGGCAGCAGTAAGAGGTTTTGCAGAAATGGAAACTACAGTAGGTATAGTAAGATATGCTCCATTTAATGCATTATCATTACTTGTAGGGTCTCAAGTAGGTCGTGGAGGAATACTTACTCAGTGTTCTGTTGAAGAAGCGACAGAACTAGAACTTGGAATGAGAGGGCTTACGACTTATGCAGAAACAGTTTCAGTTTATGGAACAGAATCAGTATTTACAGATGGAGATGATACTCCATGGTTAAAGGCATTTCTAGCATCAGCCTATGCTTCAAGAGGACTTAAAATGAGATTTACATCAGGTAGTGGATCAGAAGCATTAATGGGATATGCAGAAGGCAAATCAATGTTTTATTTAGAAGCTAGATGTATATATATCACAAAAGGAGCAGGAGTTCAAGGATTACAAAATGGAGCTGTTAGTTGTATAGGAATGCCAGGAGCATTACCATCAGGAATAAGAGCCGTACTTGCAGAAAACTTAATAACAACTATGATTGATATAGAAGTAGCTTCAGCTAACGATCAAACATTTTCACATTCAGATATAAGGAGAACCGCAAGAACTTTAATGCAAATGCTTCCAGGAACAGATTTTATATTCTCAGGATATAGTGCAGTTCCTAACTATGACAATATGTTTGCTGGTTCAAATTTTGATGCAGAAGATTTTGATGATTACAATGTTCTTCAAAGAGATCTAATGGTAGATGGTGGATTAAGACCAGTATTAGAAGATGAAATAATTAAAATAAGAAACAAGGCTGCAAAAGCCATACAGGCAGTATTTAAAGGATTAGGGCTTCCAGTAATTACAGATGAAGAAGTTGAGGCTGCAACTTATGCACACGGAAGTGAGGATATGCCTGAAAGAAATGTAGTTGAAGACTTAAAAGCAGCAGAAGAAATGATGAAAAGAGGAATAACTGGAATTGACATAGTTAAAGCATTAAGTAAGGGTGGATTTGATGATATAGCTATAAATGTTCTTAATATGTTAAAACAAAGAATTTCAGGTGACTATTTACACACATCAGCAATACTTGATAAAGAATTTAATGTTATCAGTGCTGTTAATGATAGAAATGATTATATGGGACCTGGAACAGGATATAGATTAAGTAAAGAAAGATGGGAAGAAATTAAAAATATTCATAATGCTATGAAACCAGAAGATATAGATTAATAGGGAAAGTAGATGGGAGTTGGAAATTATGAGTAATGAAACTAATAAATTTATCATGCTAGAATTAGAAGTAAAATAAATAGGAAATGCTGAAGTAGGAAAAAAGCTGATGAAGTAGTTATAGCATTAGCACCAGCTTTTAGTAAATATCAGCATAAAACAATATTAATATTCCTCATAGCGATGTATTAAGAGAACTTATAGCAGGTATAGAAGAAGAAGGACTTACTGCACGCTTAATTAGAGTTATTAGAACTTCAGATGTATCTTTTATAGCAAATGATGCTGCAAAGTATAGTGGTTCAGGAATAGGAATACAGTCTAAGGGAACAACTGTTATCCATCAAAAAGAAATGTGCAAAGGGTGAGTCACCAGCACCGGTACCAACAGAAAATGATCAAATGGCAAGACCAAAATATCAAGCAAAAGCTACACTACTACATATAAAAGAAACTAAGCATGTTGTAGAAGGTGCTAAACTAATACAATTAGAGGTTAACTTATAAGAGAGTGGAGGTATAAATAAGATGAGTATAGATTTAAAAAATATAAATCCAAAAACAGAATATCCTTTAGCTACTAAAAGACCAGAGTGGGTTAAAACACCAACAGGTAAAGATTTAAAAGAAATAACTTTACAAAAGGTATTAAATGGAGAAGTTAAAACAGAAGATGTGAGAATATCTCCAGAAACATTAGAAATGCAAGCTAAAATAGCAGAAGCAGATAATAGATATGCTATAGCAAGAAATTTAAGAATAGCTTCTGAACTTATAGCTATATCAGATGAAAGAATACTTGAAATATACAATGCATTAAGACCATTCTGCTCAACAAAGGAAGCGCTTTTAGATATTGCAGAAGAATTAAAAAATAAATATGGCGCAAAAGTTAATGCTGAATTTGTAAGAGAAGCAGCAAAAGTATATGAAAAAAGAAATAAGTTAAGAAAAGATAGTTAATGTTATATAGGTTCTGTTAAGTAATTATGAAAAGATAGCTTTGAAAATAAAACAATTATTATATTTGTTTTAAAGGTTAAAAAATAAACTAGGAGGATTAAAATGAAATTTGTTGCTGGAGCAGATATAGGTAATGTAACCACCGAAGTAGCTCTAGCTAAGGTTTATGAGGATGGAAATATAGAATTTTTGTCTAGTGGCATAGTAAAAACTACAGGAATAAAAGGTACTAAAGATAATATAGATGGTGTAATCGATTCGCTTAAGCAAGCATTAGGCAAAGTTTCAATGAATATAGAAGACTTAGATCTTTTAAGAATAAATGAAGCAGCTCCAGTTATTGGAGATGTAGCTATGGAAACTATAACTGAAACTATTATAACTGAGTCTACAATGATAGGACACAATCCATCTACACCAGGAGGTATAGGATTAGGTGTAGGAACTACAATTAAAATAGAAGATTTAGAAAACATAGATGTAAAAAATTTAAAAAAAGATGAAGATTTTATTGTAGTAGTTTTAGGTAATGTAAGCTTTTTAGAAGCAGCAGCAAGAATAAATTTTGCAATGGATGCTGGAATTCCTATAACTGGAGCTATACTTCAAAAAGATAATGGTGTTCTAGTAAATAATAGGTTAAAGAAAGTTATACCTATAGTAGATGAAGTTATGCTTTTAGAAAAAGTTCCTTTAAATATGATAGCAGCTGTAGAGGTAGCTCCGGCTGGAGGAGTAGTAGAGGTATTATCTAATCCTTATGGTATTGCAACGGTTTTTAGTTTGAATTCAGAGGAAACTAAATCTGTAGTTCCAATATCTAGAGCGCTAATTGGAAATAGATCTGCAGTAGTAATAAAAACTCCTAAAGGAGATGTGGAAGAAAAAAGAATTCCTGCAGGCAAAATTAATATAAATGGTTTAAAAAGAAAAGAATCTGTAGATGTAGAAGAGGGAGCAGAGAACATTATGCAATCTGTAAATCTGTGCGCTCCTATTGAGGATATAAAGGGAGAACCAGGAACTAATGCAGAGGAATGCTTGAAAAAGTAAGACAGGTAATGTCTAAACTCACTGCACAAAAAATAGCAGATATAAAGATTCAAGATTTGCTTGCAGTAGATACATTTATACCACGGAAAGTTAAAGGTGGATTGGCAGAAGAATTTTCTATGGAAAATGCAGTAGGAATTGCAGCAATGGTTAAAGCTGATAAATTGCAGATGCAATTCCAACAAATGAAGTAACTCCAAATATACAACCAGGTGCGAGTTTATATGGATTACAATTGACTAATAACTGTAGAATCGCTACTTTTGGTGGTGGATTACCAATAGTTGTAGATGGAGAAATAGTAGGCGCAGTAGGCGTTAGTGGTGAAACAGTTGAAGATGATATGAAAATAGCTAAATATGCTTTAGAAGCATGTAAATAGATATAAACAAACATTTTGATAAAATTAGGAGGAAAAACAAATGAGAATGTATGATTATTTAGTACCTACTGTAAACTTTATGGGAGCAGGATCTATATCAGTAGCAGGAGAAAGATGTAAAATATTGGGTAAAAAAGCCTTAATAGTTACAGACAAATTTTTAAAAAACATGGAAAGTGGAGCAGTTGAATTAACGGTTAAGTATTTAACTGAGGCTGGAATAGATGTTACATATTATGATGGAGTAGAACCAAACCCAAAAGATACAAATGTTAAAGAAGGTTTAGAAATATTTAAAAAAGAAAACTGTGATATGATAATTACAATAGGTGGTGGAAGTTCACACGATTGTGGTAAAGGTATTGGTATAGCTGCAACTCATGAGGGAGATCTTTATAAATATAACTTAATTTCAAATTTATTTTTTCCTCTCTTTTTTCTGGAGTTGTAATGTTAGATCTTTATAAATATAACTTAATTTCAAATCCTAAAAAATTCGCTGATATAGCTGAATTTATGGGAGAAAACGTAGAAGGATTATCAGTAATGGAAGCAGCTGAAAAAGCTATAGATGCTATGTTCAGACTTTCAAAAGATCTTGGAATTCCAACTAGCTTAAAAGACATGGGAGTAAAAGAAGAAGATATCGAATACATGGCTGAAATGGCATTAAAAGATGGTAAGGCTTTCAGTAACCCAAGAAAAGGAAGTAAACAAGACATAATAGAAATATTTAAATCTGCATTTTAATTAAATAATGTATATCTTTTGTTAATAAGCAGTAGTAAAATATTTTATTATAATAGTTAATTTATAAATATATTATATAATTTGATAAACAAATGGTAATATATAAAATTTCTACTATTGAAAAATAATTGTATAGTGTATATAATTAAAAACATAACTTATATAAGTTCATAATTGGTTGAACGTTTCTACCAACTACCATAATAGTTGATTGTAAGTTAATTCTATTAAAAGAGTTAAGTTATAATTAGCTATTATGTTTTTTTATGTATAGGATTGAGAAATTTTGTAAATTTATAAAAATATTAATAGGATAGGAGAGATTTTATGTTAATTAAAAATATTACGCTAATAGATGATAATTATGATGTTATAAAGGATACTAATATAGTTATAGAGGGAAATATAATAAGCTATATAGGTAAAGATATACCTGAAAATTATACAGGATATATTTATGATGGAAAAAATAAAGTTGCTGTTCCAGGATTTTTTAATATGCATTGTCATGTACCAATGACTTTAATTAGAGGATATGGAGAAGGATTGCCACTTAATAGATGGTTAAGTGAAAAAATATGGCCATTTGAATCTTTTCTTACAGATGAAGATTGTTATTATGGAGCATTATTAGGAATTTCGGAAATGATTAAAAGTGGAGTAGTATCTTTTAATGATATGTATTTTAATTTAGAAGGAATATTAAAAGCTGTTTATGAAACAGGAATAAAAGCTAATTTATCTTATGGCTATGTTGATGTTACGGAAAATCAAGATTATTTTAAAGGAAATGCCTATAAACAAACAAAGATGCTAAATGATTATATAAAAGGTACTAATACTGATAGGATAAAAGCTGATGTTTCAATTCATGCTGTTTATACTTCTTCTGAGAATTCAGTTAGAAAAATTTCTGAATACTGTAACAGCACGAATATGAATATGCATATTCATTTGTCTGAAACAGAATTGGAAATAAAGGAATGTAAAAAAAGATTTGGAGTAACTCCAGTAGAATATTTTTTTAATTGTGGAACATTTAAAAGTAATACAATAGCAGCTCATTGTGTACATCTTGAAGAGGATGATTTTAATATATTAAAAGAAAATAACGTTACAGTAGCACATTGTCCAAGTAGTAATTTAAAACTAGGAAGCGGGATAGCACCTTTAAAATCAATGCTGGAGCATGGAATAAACGTTACTATCGGAACAGATGGTGCAGCAAGTAATAATAATTTAAATATGATAGAAGAGGTTAATCTTGCAGCTTTATTACATAAAGGTATTAATAAAGATCCACTAGTTCTAAGTACAAAGGAAATTATGAAAATTTCTTCTTTAAATGGTGCTAAGGCTCAAGGTAGGAAGGATTGTGGATCAATAAAGATAGGAAATAGAGCAGATATCGTAATTTATGATTTTGATAAGCCTCATCTGAAACCTGTATATGATGTTTTAGCTAATTTAATTTATTCTGCACAATCTGATGATATATGCTTAACTATAATAGATGGAAATACAGTATATAAAGATAGAACATTTACTAATATAGATATAGAAAAAGTTTATTATAATATAAATAAAATAAAAAATCAGAAATTAAAAATGATAAGTAATATGGGAGATAATATTATTTAGCATTTCGTAAACATGAATATTTTGAACATAACCTGAATAATACGGGGTTATAACACTAAAAATTTATATACAATATATTGTTTTAAAATTTAAGGTTAATTAATATTATTGTAATATTTTTTAGTGTGACAGCTTTGTGTTTTTTATATTCTAGATGTTTTTTACAATATAATTTAGATTATATTGTATTCATTTTTGTGAAGATATAATAGTATATAAATAAGGTTCTTGGATTTAGAGGAAATTTTTTTCGATTCTCATTTTAAAATTCTTACACTATTTACTCTAAGAAAAATAATGTAAATTTATAAAGTAAAGTCTATATCATTTTAGTAAAATTAATTGAAATTTTGTAATAATACATAGAGAATGTAAATAAAATTTGTTTAGGCTGAAAATATTTTATATAATATAAATATATTAGGAAAGATATCTTAAAATTATATTTTACAAGATGTATAATAAAATATATCAAAATTAAATAAAGAGGTGAATAGCTTGATTAAACATATTGTTATGTGGAAACTAAAAGAAGTTGCTGAAGGAAAATCAAAATTGGAAAATGCTAATACAATAAAAATGAAATTAGAAAATTTACAACAAAAAATTAAAGAAGCTAAATTAATTGAGGTTGGTATAAATATCAATGATTCCAAACAAGCATATGATGTTGTTTTATATTCAGAATTTGAAAATTTAGAAGATTTAAATTTATATCAAAACCATCCTGAACATTTAAAAGTAGGAGAATTTATTAATAAAGTTAAAGAAGATAGAATAGTTGCAGATTATGAAGTTTTAAAATAATAACTTAAAAGAGGTTGTATCAAGATAGTTTTAAAAATTATTTTGATATGACCTCTTTTATTTTTATTACTTTATTAAATAATTTAGTTATTAAAAAATATACTAAATTTAATGTAAAATATATAGCATATAGATTAAATGTACACTTATTTTATAGAAAAGCTAACATTTATTAAGAAGATAGATATTATGTTATTACAGTTAAAAGCTAAATGAAACCGTTAAAATTTTTGAGGCTTTTGGACAGCAATATATTCAAAAGCTGTTTTATTTATTATAATTCCCCTAAGTTATTATAATGCTATTAATAATTATATACATAAAATTTTACAATTATTATTTTAAAGTAAACAGAAAAAAGTTCAACTTGTATGTATAATAGAGTCAAATTAAATTTTGGATAATATAATATTAATAGATGGTTAAGTAAATATAAAGTTATCACAATACAAATAGGGGGATTGTATTATGAATAACCAAATAATGCATATAATTACAGATGCCATTATTAATATTCTAGGGGCAGTTATTATATATTTAAGTGCAGTTATTGTAAAGTATTTTAAAGAAAAGAGACAAGCTTTGATAAAAAAAATGGGAAATGAACAATATAATATGCACTACAATATTGCTAAGAGTATATTTTATGCAGTAGAACAGGAATATAAGGATGTACCGAAATGTAGTAAAGAAAAAGCGGAAAAGTTTGACAAAATGTTAATGGAAAAAATACCAACATTAACTCAAGAGGATTTAAATCATTTTAGAGAGGCTATTGTTGGAGAAATAAATAGTCAAATAGCGAAAGCCAAATTACTTGAACCATCAAATTCAATGGTTGATAAAGAAAAATAATTAATAAATATTAAAATAGATAACTTTATTTGGAGAGATATTTTATGGGGCTGTGATATTAAGGATATATTTTACAATATATTGTGTTAATTTTAAATTTACAAAACAATATATTGTATGTAAATTTTTTAGGTCACAGTCCCTCATTTTTTATAAGATTATTATAATTAAAAGATGTAAATTTTGGTATTCATATCTTAAAATTAAAAATTTTTTAATACTATAATTTACAAATATAGTTTTAATTTTATTGAAGATTATAAATAGAATTATTAAATGTTATATGCTTTAAAAGTAGTTATTTTTTAGAATAATCTGTTATACAAAGAGGTTTTACTATTCTTTATTTCTACTTTGAAGAAGATAGAATAGTTGGAGTGAATAGTTATAGGATAAAATTTAAACATAAAAAATATAAAATGTAAATTAATTATATGATTTGATATAGAGATAGAAAAAGAAATAAATTGTATCTTGTAAAAAAATCATGAAAAAAAGTGAATGATATAAGATACGGTTTATTTCTTTTTTATTTTAAATTATTACATGGTATCCCTTCGATTTTATATAGTTGAAATGGAAAGGAGGGATACTATGTCAAAAGAACAGTTATTATTGAAAAAAATAGAAGAAGTTAGAACTTTGATGAATCAGTTGATAAGTGAAAAATCTCAGCTGGTTGATGAGGAGCTTGTACTATTAAGTCAAAAATTAGACACATTGCTTAATGAGTACAACAAGTTTTTAAACAAAGATCATTAATTACTATTATACTAAAGAAAAGGATAGCGATTTTCATATTTAAGTTAATTAAAAGACCCCAGGCAAATATGTCTGGGGTTTTTAAAATTTTAAATAAGTCTTCTTTCTCTAAATACATATTTAGGTTCTGTTTGTACTTTACATAACCTTTTTACTATATGTCCCTTATATCTTACAGTACAAGTACCACAAACACCTTCACCACAACACATTTTTGCATTATTAGAGCTAGATATAGGGATTTTATCACCTAAAAATTCTATAAGTTTATATATTATAATATCTTGAGAAGAGCAATGAATTATATTAATATTTTTTTTATTCAGTATTTCTTTTAATTTATTTTTTAAACTATTTGTAAGCTCACCATATTTTAAAGTATTTAATTCTATAACTTCTGCATTATATAATTTTAAATAGTCTTTTATTAATATATTTTCATAACCAGAATTGTCAATTATGGTTATTAGTTTATTTCCATTAGAATTTAATTTTTTCATAACAGGTACTAATGGGGCTTGACCTATACCCCTTGATATTAAAAGACTAGTTCCATTTTTAGCTCTATAAATATTTTTTAGACCTAAAACCCCATTCCAGAAAGGTCCTCTAACTAAAATATCATCATTTTCGTTTAAGTTAGCTATGGTTTTAGTTTTTACCCCCCTAATTTCAATAGCAACCTTAATAAAGTTTTCTTCTGTATTAACATCCATAATAGAAATAGGAGCATCGTAAAAACAAAAATTATTTTTGTTTCTTAAAAATACAAAACTACCTGGATAAACTAATTGTTGGCATAATTTATGGCTTAGTGCTATAGTTAATACCATGGTTTTATTTTCTATGTTCTTTTTTTCTAGAATTTTCCCTAAATAAGTCTCCCTTTCTTCTTTAGCTTTTTTTCCGTTCCACATAAATTCTTGATATATACAAACACCCTTCCAATTTATGCAATCACAAAATTTTTTGCCTGATAACTGAGAGCATAATATACAATCACCTGTTTCAGCTAAATGACAAGGACAGTATTCACTACCAGCATCTATACAATCTTTTATTTCGTATTCCATGCCTATCCCTCCACTTTATCTTCATACTATTAAAATATTTTTGAAATATAATTTTGTTACAAAAGTTTTGAAATTTCAGGTATAGATTAAGTATAAATAATGCTTATATTAAAAAATAGTAATATATAAAGAAAAATATATGAATTAGAAGTTTTAATATATATAGGTATTTCTTACTTGATTAAAGTGGATTAAACTTAATAAATTTGCAAATAATAGTAATGAATACATAGGAATTATATATTAAGGAATGTAACGTAGATATTAAGATTTATTAAAAATAAATTACCACATTATGAAAACAGTGATTGTTTATAGAGGATTAGGAGATAACTGTAATGAAAAATAATAATGTATTAACTGGAAATCAAGTTATAGCTACAATAGTAGGAACTATGGTGGGAATAGGAATATTATCTCTTCCAGCTAGTTTAAGTAGGATAGCTGAAAATGATGGTTGGATTGGAGTAGTAATAGGAAGCTTATATCCTTTTTATATACTACTTTGCGCTGTATTGATATTTAAAGATACACCTTATTATAATATGAATATATTAGAGATAAGTAAAAATTATTTTGGGAAAATTTTAGGGGATATACTTTCTTTTATATTTTCTTTTCAATATTTTATTTATATAATTATCGCTACTGCGGATATAAGCAATTTATTAAGGGTTCATTTAGTTGGATTTTTGGAACAATATAAATTAGCTATTCCAATATTATTAATTTCAGTATATGCTGCTTCTAAAGGTATAAGAGCTTTAGGTAGAATAAATCAAATTATTTTTCACTTGTCCATTCCATTAATACTAATAACTTTTATTGCAATAAAGAAAGGGAATATTCTAAATATTAAACCTATATTTGGAACTTCATTTTCTTCTATTTTAAAAGCTGCTATAGAGACTGTATATTCTTTTTTAGGTATAGAAGTTATTTTTTTAATAGTTCCTTTAATTAAGGATAAAAATATGATAAAGAGTTCATTTTTTAAAAGTGCGTTAATTGTAGTAATTGTTTATATATGGCTAAGTTTTGTATCTATATATTACATGGGTTCAGATGTAGCAAAAAATTTATATTGGCCTACTTTATCTCTTGCACAAACAATATATATACCTGGTATAAGTAATTTTGAACTTGTATTTATGTTTTTATGGATTAGTATAGTACTTCAAACTATAGCAAATCAAAATTATTTTTTTTATTATTCACTATCTAGCATATTAAAAAAAATAAATCCTAATATTTTATATATAATAGTATTTATATTTGCTACTATACTTGTTGATAAATTGGATAGTTTTATAATTTTTACAAAATTAAATGAATATAGTAGTATATTTTATTTAATATTTAATTTAACTTTTATAACAAGTATAACTATTATAAAAATTATAAAAGAAAAAAGATTGCAAAGATTTTAAAAGATTTTTAGTGTATGATATTTATTAAAATAAAAATTTAAAAATAATACCGCTTTAAAAATGTTTAAAATTATATATGTTTTACAAACTGTAATAATATTTAATAAATTAAAATAACTAGATATTAGCATAACAATACTTATATCTAGTTATTCTTAAATATATTAGTTTTTACAAATGTTTACACAAAATTTTGGGTCAACTTCCAAAGATATTTATTTTTATTTTTTTATGAATTCTTTGGGATAATTTAATTATTAAATTCATCCAATGGAATGTTTTGTTTAACATTATTGTATGTCTCTTCCAATCAGATTGAATTATTAAATTTTTCTGGTATACTTCTTTAACCAATCTTTTTCTTCTTCAGTAAGGTATGGTGAAATTTTATTATATACAGTTTCATGATATTCATTTAACCAAGCTTTTTCTTCTGTTGTCATAAGTTCAGGATTTATTGCATCTAAATCTATAGGAACATAAGTAATTGGTTCAAAGTACATGAATTGACCATATTCATTTTGTTCACCTTTACACACAAGAAGTTCATTTTCAATGCGTACACCATGTGATCCTGCAATATAGATACCAGGTTCATCAGTAATAACCATTCCTTCTTCAAAAGGATGAGTTTCATTTGGACGATATTGCCATCTAAATCCAGTTGGTGCTTCATGAATGTTCATTAAGTATCCAACCCCGTGACCTGTACCATGGTTAAAGTTTAAGTTTCTATTCCAGAATGGAGCACGTGCAAGTATATCTAAATTCATACCATTACATCCATAAAGGAATTTTGCATGAGCAAGATGCATGTTACTATTAACAGTGAGAGTAAAATGATCTTTCATTATTTGTGGCACTTCTCCTAATGCATAAGTTCTTGTAATATCTGTAGAACCTTCATAGAAACCAGCACCTGTATCTGTTAAGAATAAAGAACCTTCTTTTAGTTCCACATCTGTTTCAGGAGTTGGAGCATAGTGTACTATGGCAGCATGTTCACCAAATGAAGAAATAGGTTCAAAGCTTGGACGAATAAATCCGCCTTGTTCTGCACGGAATTCATCTAGTTTATTTGATGCACTTATTTCTGTAATGACTTCTTTGCCTATATTATTTTTAAGCCAGTACATAAATTTAGTATGAGCTACCCCATCTTTTATTTGAGCTTTTTTAATGTTTTCAATTTCAACTGGATTTTTTATAGCTTTAAATAAAACAGATGGATTTCGTTTTTCTATTTTTTTAACATCTTTTGGAATGTTATTATATAATGCATAATTCATTCTATCGGGGTCGACTAAAACAATATCAGAAAGGTTAAATTTTTTTACTGCTTCGTATACTTCATTGTATGGATGTATAAATGATACACCATTTTTCTTAAGATTTGATTTGATTTCTTCACTTAATTTATTTTCATTTATAAATAGATGAACTTCATCCATTGTAATTATAAGATAACTTAAAATTAGTGGGAAAAATTCAATATCATTTCCACGTATATTAAGGATCCATGCAATGTCATCTAAAGATGTAATAACATGTACATTTGTACCTGCATCTGCCATTGCTTCTCTAACACGTTTTAATTTAGAAGACGTAGATTCGCCAGTGTATTTTATATCAAGTTCAAAAGCTGGTTCTTCAGAAAGTGGTGGACGATCTTCCCATATATTATCAATTAAATCACAGTCATAATTTATAGTTGCATTTTTTTTTGCTAATATTGCTTCATAATTTTGTCCATCTCCCATAGAAATAACACGACCATCAAATCCAAGAGTGCCTTTGTTAGGAAGTGTATTTGCTATATATTCTTCTATAGTTGGAACACCTGGTTCTCCCATTTTAAATAATTCTACAGTAGTTCCTTTTAATTGATTTTCAGCTTGCAAGAAGTATCTCCCATCTGTCCAAAGTCCTGCATGATCTTTTGTAATAACAGCAGTTCCTGCAGAACCAGAAAAACCAGTTATGTATTTTCTGGCTTTAAAGTGTTCACCTACATATTCACTTTGATGGAAATCAGCAGTAGGTACGATATACATATCGATATTCTTTTTTGACATTAATGCTCTTAATTTTGTAAGTCTTTCGGATATTTCCATTATATTAATCCCCCTTTTTTAGTATTCGTTTTCATAACAAATTATAGCATAAAATAAAAAGTAAAACTATACCAATAGTTAAAATATGAATGAAATGATTCTTAATAAGTAGTGTCACATAAAAGATAAATTTCATATAATAATATCTGAACTATTTAGATAAGAGAGGTTGATTAAATGTTTCAAAAAATAAGGGAACCATTTTATAAAAAAATTTGGTTTTGGATTATTATTGTAGTAATTTCATTTGGAATAGCTAGCTACAATAATAGCAATATGATAAATATTTTAAATACTAAAAATTCTACCAAAACTGAAGTTGAAAAAGATGGAATTAAAAAAGTAGATTATGAAAAGTTTTGTAATATAAAAATAGGTTCAAATTATGAGGAGGTAAAGAGTATTTTAGGACAGTATAGAAAGTCAGAAGAGTCAGAGATAGATGGTGTAAAAGTAGTTATATATACTTGGTATAATTATGACAATAGCAATATGAATGTTATTGTAAAAGATGGAAAAGTTGTAGGAAAAGCTCAATCAGGCCTTTCACTAGAAAATGCAGAAGTAAATTTAATAAAGTATACAAAAATTCAAAAGGGAATGAATTATAGCAAAGTTAAGGATATATTAGGGGGTGGAAAGTTAATGTATGTTTCTAAAATTAATGGAAATATTAAATCCATATATTTATGGACTAATTCTAATGGAAGTAATATGAATGTAACTTTTGAAAATGGAAAAGTAACGGTTAAAAACCGTCTTGGATTAAACTAAATAAATATAAAGTAGGCTGTCTCAAAATAGCTTTAATTGTCGAGCCATAAATATAAAATAATATATTCGTAGAGCAATTCGTTTTTTTAATAAGTGGAGATGCTATTATTGGCTTCACTATTGTTTTTGCGCTTGTATGAAGAATTATAAGAAAATTTTATTTAGTAAAATTAAGAATTGCTAGAGTTTATTGCGCGTATTTTTATATTAAGTTTAAAGCTAATATTGTTTTGAGACAACCTATTTCATTATTAAAAAAGATTTAAATGGTATAATACTTATAATCTAATATTTAAAATATTTATCATATCAATAGTTTTTATTTTTTTATATAATTGTATTAGCAACAGAATATTACAAATTTGGTTTTGATAAATGATTGTGTAAATATAATTTTTATTATTGGAGTAAATCCTATTATAGGGCAACATCCTATAGAAGTTTTATAAATTATTGCTACATCAAAATTCTTTGGTATTAATAGTTAGTAATATAAATAGTTTAAATTAATTAGAGTATATAAAGGGGGTATATATTTTGGATATATCATATATAAATAAAATAAAAATATTAAAGGGTGATATTATAAAAGAAAATGTAGATGCTATTGTTAATGCTGCAAATAGTAGCTTGCTTGGTGGTGGTGGTGTAGATGGAGCTATTCATAGAGATGGTGGGAATAAAATATTTCAGGAATGTAAAGATATTGTAAGAAAAATAGGTTTCTTAAAGACAGGAGAAGCAGTGATAACCTCTGGAGGAAATCTTAAAGCTAAATATGTTATTCATACTGTAGGACCTATATGGCATGGAGGCAATAACAACGAAAAAAAACTTTTATCTAATGCTTATAAAAATAGTTTAAAATTGGCTGATCAAAAAAATATTAAAACTATAGCTTTCCCTAATATAAGTACAGGAGTATACAAGTATCCTAAAGATAAAGCAGCAAAGGTTGCTTATAATTCAGTAAAAGAAAGTTTGATAAAATATGAAAGTATACAAGAAGTAAGATTTATATGTTTTGATGAATACAATTATAATTTATATAGAGATTTGTTATGTGAGGATATAAAATAGAAATTTGATATTATAAATTTTTATAGTATACATGTTTTAACTTGTCAATTAATAACTGACAAGTTTTTTTGTTTATAATGTAAACCTCTTATTATGAAGATTTATTTATAAAAATTTTTTAGTATTGTAGATTTTATCTAAAAAACTATATATCCTTATAAAATCATTATATTTATGGATTAATTTCATAAATTTTAATATTAATTTTGTCAATAGTGATTTAATTACAAACGTTGAACGCTAGTGTAAAAAATATATAGTAATAAAATAAATATTTTTA
Source organism: Clostridium tepidum (assembly GCF_002008345.1). Classification (GTDB taxonomy): domain Bacteria; phylum Bacillota; class Clostridia; order Clostridiales; family Clostridiaceae; genus Clostridium_F; species Clostridium_F tepidum. Next base: position 8,679 of record NZ_MRAE01000006.1, on the reverse strand, counting down.
ACCAAATCACTAAAGTTCACGGAATTTTTTTGGTAAGTTTTAGTGGTTTTGATTTTAAAAACATAAAATTTAAGAAATTTAAGAAAAATAAAAAAAAATATTTTGTTTAAATATTCTTTATTATGCATAATTAAATGAATAAATAAAAAAAGTAAACGATACAAATATGCATAAATAAAAATATATATACTTAAATTTATAAAAAAACATTATAAAAACTATAAAAAAATAAAAATAATGCATATTTATGCATTTGATATGCATTAAACAAATTATTTTAAAAATGTATAATATACAGAATATTTTTAAAATCACGTAAAAATGGGACGAAATCTAAGAAAAACATATAAAAAATGAAGAAAAATGTAAAAATACAGTTAAATTTTCATATTTATGACTGGAAATATCAGTTTGAATTAATTATGCATTAAATGTATAATGAATACGAAATGTTAAATAAATAACTAGTACATGGGTACACAAGAGGAGGAAAAAAAATGAGTTCTTTTATTAATGTAACTTCCGAGATAGGAAAGCTTAATAAAGTTATGCTTCATAGACCGGGAGCAGAAATTGAAAATTTAGTTCCTGAATATCTTGAGAGGTTATTGTTTGATGATATACCTTTTTTAAAAGTAGCAAGGGAAGAGCATGATAGATTTGCAGAAATTCTAAGAGAAAATGGTACTGAAGTTTTATACTTAGAAGAACTTGCAGCAGAAACTTTAGAAGATATTAAAATAAAAAAAGAATTCTTAGAAGAGTTCTTAACAGAAAGTAAAATAACATCTGAAGTAGTAAAAGAAGCTTTAACTGAATATCTTCTTAACATGCCAACAAGAGAAATGGTTGATACATTAATGGCTGGTGTTAGAAAGAAAGATATCGAAGTTAAAGAAGCTACATCATTAGTAGATTTAATGCAGGATGATTATCCTTTCTACCTTGATCCAATGCCAAACCTTTATTTCACAAGAGATCCAGCTGCTTCTATCGGAAGTGGAATGACAATAAATACAATGAAAACAGAAGCTAGAAGAAGAGAAACTTTATTCTTAACATACATTCACAAATATCATAAAAATTTTGCTAATGGTGAAACTAATCTATGGTATAATAGAACTTTACCTTATTCAATAGAAGGGGGAGACGAACTTGTACTTTCAGATAAAGTTGTAGCTATTGGATGCAGTGATAGAACATCAGCTGAAGCTATAGAAATAGTAGCTAAAAGCTTATTTGCTAAAAATGAAAGTTTTGAAAAAGTACTTGTATTCGACATACCAAATTGTAGAGCATTTATGCATCTTGATACAGTATTTACAATGGTTGATTATGATAAATTTACAATTCATCCACAAATTCAAGGACCACTTAGTGTTTATGAAGTTACTAAGGGTGCAAATGGAATGTTAAAATTTAAACATCATACAGATCCACTAGAAAAAATATTAGCTTCAGCTCTTGGACTTCCATCTGTTGAATTAATTCAATGTGGTGGTGGAGACTTTATAATAGCAGGAAGAGAACAATGGAATGATGGTTCAAATACTCTTGCAATAGCTCCAGGAACTGTTGTAACTTATGAAAGAAACTATGTATCAAATGAAATACTAGCTAAGAAAGGAATTAACGTTCTTACTATGCCAAGTGCAGAGCTTTCAAGAGGAAGAGGCGGCCCAAGATGCATGAGTATGCCACTTCACAGAGATAATTTAAGATAATTAAATTATCTTAAAGCTTTAATATGATTTTGTATAATAATATATGTAAATTTGTATAATATATATATATGCATACTGGATACACATCTGGTATGCATATATCAGAATATAAACTTTTAGAAAAGAGGTTTGCAAATGGGAACACAAGATAAAAAATTAGGTCTTGGACTTTTGATTACTCTTGGAATAGGATCCATGATAGGTGGTGGGATTTTTAATAGTCCTACAGACTTAATAACAAAAGCTAATCCACAAGCAGCTCTAATTGCTTGGATAATAGGTGGATTTGGAATTATATGTTTAGCATTAGTATTTCAATTCCTTGCTAACAAGAGACCAGATTTAAAGGGTGGAATTTATTCTTATGCCCAAGATGGATTTGGAGATTTTATGGGATTTAATTCAGCTTGGGGTTATTGGCTTTCTGCTTGGCTTGGAAATATTGCTTTTATAATTTTAATGTTTAAAACTATAAATAGCTTATTAGGACCAGGAAATGAATTAAAGCCAATAATATCTTTCATAGCAGCAACTTTATTATTATGGGTTGTACACTTTATTCAAACAAAAGGAACAAAAAGTGCAGGAATTATAAATGCGGTTGTTACTATAGGTAAATTATTACCATTGGCATTAGTTATTATACTAGGTATATTTATATTTAAGCCAGATTTATTTACAGTTCAAAATTGGAGTACAGTTCTTGCAAGTTCTGGAGAATCAACATCTCTATTAAAGCAAATCAACGGGGCTATGGGAACTATAATTTGGTGCTTCATAGGTGTAGAAGCTTCTGTAGTACTTTCAGAAAAAGCAGAATCACAAGCTATAGTTGGTAAAGCAACAGTGATTAGCCTTTTAGTTACATTACTTATTTATGTTTCAATTTCATTACTTGCAATGGGAATTATACCAGCAAAAGAACTTGTAGCATCAGGAACTCCTCTTGCAGAAGTTTTATCAAAAACAGTATTTGGAGGAGCAGGTGGTGTAATAGTTAAACTAGGACTTATAACATCATTATTTGGAGCATTAATAAGTTGGGTAATGCTTGCAGCAGAGATACCATATGTAGCAGCTAAAGATGGAGTTATGCCAAAATGGTTTGCTAAGGAAAATTCAGCTAATGTTCCAATAAATTCATTAACATTTACAAATATTGTAAGTCAAATATTTTTATGTTCATTACTTTCAGATAAATTACAATCAGCTTATGGTTTAGTGTTTGCCATAGCAACTACTTGTATGTTAATTCCGTATGCTTTATCATCATTTTATGCTATAAAAGTATGTAATCAAGAAAATATAAATGGAAAAGATAAGGTAATAGCTATTTTATCAGCTATATATACACTATATGGTATATATGCAGGTGGAATTAAGTATTTTGCCCTTGCATTTATAATGTATGCTTTTGGTATAATAGTTTTTCATAAAGCTAAAAAGGAAAAGGGAGCAGAATATACGTCAACAGAAAAAATTGCTTCAATTATAGTAGTTGCTGTAGGAGTACTTATGGTAATTTTACTTGCAACAGGAAAGATATCATTATAGTATTAAATAAAGTTTTTGCAATATGCTTTATGTATAATGAAATATAAATATAAAAAGGATAGCCTTAGAGGTTATCCTTTCTTTACATATATATTATATAATTAGCCATATGTATAAAGTGGCATAGGCTACCTAGAAGTACAAATATATGAAAAATATCGTGAAAAGTAAAATATTTACTAAAAATTTTAGGTTTCTTTGTGCCATAAATTATTGCACCTATAGAATAGGCAATTCCACCAGTTATTAACCAAAATAAGTCACCTGTGGAAAGTATTTTAGATAACGGAAATATTGCAAAAATTATAAGCCAACCCATAATTAAATAGAAACTAGTAGATATCCATCTTGGAGCATAAAACCAAAAATTTTTAACCAATATTCCTATAATAGCTAGAACCCAAATAATAGTTAGCATGATTAAGCCAAAGGTTCCTTTTAAAGCCAATAAACAAACAGGAGTATAACTACCTGCAATTAAAATATATATCATTGAATGATCTATTCGTCTTAATATTTTAATGGATTTTTTAGAAGCTGTAACAAGATGATATATAGAACTAGCACTATATAATAATATTAAACTAGCACCAAAAATTGAAAATACTGCAACATGTAAAGGACTATTTTGAAATATTGAAAAGTTAATCAATATTATAAGTCCTACTATAGACATAATAGCTCCAAATAAATGAGTTAAACCACTTAATGGTTCCCTAAACTTTTTAAACATAAAAAACACCGCCTTTTCATATACTAATATAACGATATGTAGTTTTAAAAACTATATAATATATTATCGTTATTTTAATACTAAATAAAAAAATTTTCAAGATGTAAGTGGAAAAATTAGAATATTTTTATTATCATAATATGTTTAAATTATTTTTTATTTTAAGATGCTCTGTATTTTTAAAATTAGTAATATAGATTATTATAAATTTAATAAAATTATTCAATAATATGCAGAATTTTAGATTAGATTTTTATTAATAGTTAAATATAAATATTAATAAAAACTATATATAGTTCTAATAACTATATATAAAAATAAAGTATATGGATTTGTAGTAATTAATACTATATAATTGTAATGAGGTGATTTTATGGAGTATAATGAAGAAAATTTAAAGGATATTCTTTCAAATATTACGAAATTTAATGATATAAAACTTTCAGATATTCCAGATATAGATTTATATATGGATCAAGTGACTACTCTGTTTGATATGAAGCTAAAATCATTAAAGAGAGATAAAGATGACAAAATAATGACTAAAACTATGGTTAATAATTATGCTAAAACAAAATTTTTCCCAACTGTAAAGGGAAAGAAATATAATAAAGAGCAAATAATATTATTAGAAATAATTTATAACCTAAAACAAAGTTTATCTCTTTCAGATATTGAGACAATCCTTACCCCAACTATGGAAAGTATACATAAGGAAGAAAAGACATTCCCTCCAATGGAGGATTTATATGGAACGTTTTTAGATATTAAACAAATTCAGTTAGAAAATTTTTGTGAAGATTTTAATAAATTAAATAATATAATAAAGGAAAAATCTAAAGAATTACAGGGAAAAAATAATAAATTAAAAGAACTAATTTTATTAATTTTTACCTTAATTAGCAAAGCTAATATGGAAAAGAGAATGGCAGAAAAATTAATAGATAATTTTTTGAAAGATAGTGATAAATTAGTAAAATAGAAGTAAATTAAAAAGATTTGGTGATTTTTATTTAATTATTTTTATACCCATTTAATAAAATAGATTGTTTTATTAAGTGGGTTATTATATTCAGCAGTAAAAATTAAATAATAGACTAAAAATAAAAGTCAAAATATTTTTATAAAATTATAAATATAAAGGCTATTTGGTATATAATTAATGTGGAAGGTGATAGTCATTGAAATTAAAAGAATTAATAGAGGTAGTTTTTATTAAATGTCCAAGTTTAATAAAAGTAGAAGGAAAGAATATTTATAAAAGTGGTGTAGTATTTGATATAAAAAGTAAAAAAATAGATGATTTTTATAATATATATGGGAAGGTTAAAAATGAAAATAAAAGCAATGATTATTATACCCACATAAGAATAAATATGAAAAAGGGTATATTAGAAAAAACTAAATGTAGTTGCAATGATTTTATTAGTAATTCTGCCTATAAAAAAGAATTTTTGTGCCCACATATTATAGCTACTATGTATAAGTTTTATGATTTAGCAGTTGAAAATCTTAAATATAAAATTAACAAAGAAAATAAGGATAAATCTATAATAGGAAATAATATATTGAATAAAATAATAAAATGCAATAATTTAAAAGAAAAATTAAATATTAACATAAAACTAAATCACATAAATAATAGTGTTTTAGAGTATTATGAAGTTTATTTCAAAATTGGTAAAAACAATATCATGTATTCAATAAATTCTTTAGAGGATTTTATTGAAGGAAGAATTCAAGAAAGTAAAGTTTTTATTAATAATGGATTGGTATATAATCCTAAAATTCATTATTTTTCTATGGAAGATGAAAAAATTATTAAATTTATAGAGGAATACATATCAATAAATAAAGAAATATTGAATAAACAGATAAATTTAAATTTTAAAATAGTGGATGGGGGGAAATTAAGGATATTGCCTAATGCATTAGAAAGATTTTTAGATAGTGTTTATCATAAAATTATTAAATTTAAATATGAATATATAGAGTATAATAGTAAGATTATACATAAAGATTTACCCCTTTCCTTTACTCTAAAAGAAATAGATGGTAAGTTTAGTTTAACTACTAAGAAAAAATTCCCAATTCCTCTTACTCAAAAAGGAGAAGTATATTTCTATAATAATAATTTATATATTCCTTCTAAAATACAAAGGGAATTATATAAACACTTCTATAAATATTTGAAAAAACAAGGGAACATATTATTTAATAAAGATGAAAAAACTATTAGAGAAATAATAATAATATTAAATAAAATTTCCCAGACAATAACTTTTGATGAGAAAGTTAAAAATTTTGTATCAAATCTTATAATACCAAAATTTTATTTTTATAAAGAATCAGAGCAAATTTTATGTAGGGTTAAATTGTACTACGGAGAAGAATATTTTGAACTTATTAGGGATGCAAGAAATAAAAGCTTATCAAATTTTATAAAGATAAATTTGCCACCAACTATAAGAGAAAATTTATATATTAGTAATATAGTATGTCAAAATTTTAGAGAAGAAAATTTAAATAAGAAAATTATTATTAGAGATATAGAAAAAGAAGAAAAAATTATTATGGAACTAGAAAAATTTAAGTTTATAAAAGGAGAAAATGGTTTTTTATTTATTGGAGATGAAAATGATTTATATAATTTTTTAACTAAAGGATTAAAAAGCTTTGAAAAATTAGGAGAAATAATTTTTGAAGATAGTTTTAATAATTTAGTTTTATATGATTTGACTTCTATAGAAGCTCACATTGTTGAAACTTCTGAAGAATGGTTAGATTTATCCTATAGTATTGGAGATATTCCAAAGAGGGAATTTAAAAATATATTTAAAGCTTTTAAAAATAATAAAAGTTTTTATAAAACAAAGAATAATAGTTTTATTGATTTAGAAGATGAAGGAATCAAGAATTTTCTAAGTTTATTAGACGATTTAAGTTTTAATGGTAATATAACCGGAGATTCTATTAAAGTTCATAAAAATAGAGCTTATTATATTCAAAATAAAGGAGAAGCTTTTATTAAAGAAAAGGATTTACTTAAAAACATATCAAATAAAATTATAAATATAAATGATAAACATTATGAAGTTCCCCAAAATCTTAATGCCACTCTTAGAGAATATCAAATAGCAGGATACAAATGGATGAAAATTTTAAGTAATATGAAATTTGGAGGGATTTTAGCAGATGAAATGGGACTTGGTAAAACAATACAGACAATAAGTTTTTTATTATCAGAAAAGGGAAGTAAAAGTCTTATAGTTACACCAACCTCTTTAATATATAATTGGCAAGATGAATTTCAAAGATTTGCTAAAGATTTAAAGATTGCAATTATTCATGGAAACAAGGAAGAGAGAATAAAAATTTTAGATAATAGAAATGAATATGATGTTTTAATAACTACCTATGGAACTTTAAGAAATGATTTTAATTTATATAAAGATATAATATTTGATTTTTGTATAATAGATGAAGGACAAAGTATTAAAAATCCATTAGCTCAAAATACAGATAGTGTTAAGAAAATTAATTCTAAAGTGAGATTTGCATTAACAGGAACTCCAATTGAAAATAACTTAATGGAGCTTTGGTCTATATTTGATTTTATTATGCCAGGATATTTGTATAATGAAGAAAGATTTAAAGATAAATTTATAAATGCGGGAGAAGAAAATATGGATGAACTAAAAATTTTAATTCGTCCATTTATTTTAAGAAGAGAAAAAAAAGATGTACTAAAAGATTTACCTAATAAAATAGAGAAGAAATTTTTAGTTGAAATGACTATGAGCCAAAATGTTATATATAAATCATATATGAAAAGTATAAAGGATAAATTAAAAAATAGTAAGGATGATAAGATAGCAATATTGTCTTACCTTACAAAGCTAAGACAGTTATGTTTAGATCCTTCCCTTATAATTGATGAGTATAAAGGAGGAAGCGGAAAATTTAAAATAGCTATGCAATTAATTAGAGAAGGAATAAATGAAGGTAAAAAAATTTTATTGTTTTCACAATTTACTTCAGTACTAAAAAACATTTCAAAATTATTAAGAAAAGAAGATATAAAATACTTTTATTTAGATGGAGAAACTAATGCCAGTGAAAGAGTTAGTTTAGTTAATGAATTTAATAAAAATTCTGATATTAAGCTTTTTTTAATATCACTAAAAGCAGGAGGTACAGGATTAAATTTGACATCAGCAAATTTAGTTATTCATTTTGATCCTTGGTGGAATCCAGCAATAGAAGATCAAGCTACTGATAGAGCTCATAGAATAGGACAGAAAAATTTAGTAGAAGTAATAAAACTAGTATGCAAAGAAACTATTGAAGAAAAAATTATAACATTACAAGAGGATAAAAAGGAACTTATAAATGATATTATGAATAGTGATTTGAAAAATTCACAATTAATGAACACATTATCAAAAGAAGAGATATTAGAGTTATTTACTTAAATATTTAGTTAATAATAACTTTAATATGCTATTTTATTATTAAGGCATTATAATGGTTTTAAATAATTTGATGTTTAATTTTTAAGCCAATATTATTAGTTTAGTAATTGCATAATTAAAATAGGTATAAGAGGTATAATATATATGTAATATATTTTGTTTAATTAAACGGATATATGCAATATATTGATAT
>NZ_MRAE01000050.1 GCF_002008345.1 Clostridium tepidum | reverse complement strand
AATATAAAATTAGCAGTAAAAAAAAGAATTAATAGTGCAAAAAAATAAAATTTCAACAAAATTTTATTCTATAAAATATATGTTCTAATTTCAAGTTAAATGTGAATATATTTATACATTTAACATATTTAACCAAATAAAAATGCTTAAATAAAAATTTATTTATATATACTCTTTATAAGTTATAACATTCTAATAATATCACACATTAACATAAATATTACTTCTATTTTAATCATATGCACGTTCTTTAATTAAGATTAAAATATTTTTATAAACAAATATAATATTATATTTGTTTATTTGTTAATAATATGTTATAATTATAGAATAAAATTTAATTAGTAAAGCGTGATGTTTTACACTAGGAGGTCAATCAATGAAAACTGGAACAGTAAAATGGTTTAACTCAGAGAAAGGATTTGGATTTATAGAAGTAGAAGGTGAAAAAGACGTATTTGTTCACTTCTCAGCTATCCAAGGAGATGAACCAAGAAAAAACCTTGAAGAAGGACAAAAAGTTGAATTCGAAGTAGAAGAAGGTCAAAAAGGTCCTCAAGCTGCTAATGTTATAAAGCTATAATATAACTTTGTAATATAAAATATATTAAATATTTTAATATATAAATAGCAAACCACGCCACCTTTATTAAGGTGGTTTTTATATTATATAAAATTTTTATTAAACTTTTATAAATCTTACCAAATCCTTGCTTAAAAATAAATTAGTATAAGGAGAGTAGTTTTAATGAAAAAAAATTATAACATGAAAAAAACTATAGCTATGAAGGGATTTATTTCTGAATTTGGAGAAGTTCTTTCTGAAAAAATGAAAAAAAGATTGCTAGAGTTAGAAATAAGGACCGTACTCACTCGAAAAGAATACAGAAATAAATTAGATATAAAACATGTGGAACATACAAAATATCCTTGTGAGAATTTAAATATGAAAAATCTAGAAAAAGAATACACTTATGGTCAATTTGTAGTTGCAGATAAAAATCTATATTTTAGTAAAGATTGTGTGGAAAATGAAAAAGTTATGAAATCGCCAGTAGTAGATGAAATATATAATTCTCTTGATAATGAAGATATGTTTATTGATGAAGATACAACTGCAAAAAAAATAGATGATACTAATATTGATTACGTAATAGATACCTTATTAACAGCCTGCCCTGAAGTATCCCAAAGATATATAAAAATTGTACGCGAAATGTTATCCAATGAAAAAAAATAATTTTAATATTAAAAATAAGAGCATATATTATGACACATATATGTTTTTATACAAATAAAGTTTTCAATTAGTTTTTAATATATGCTCTTTTAAATCTTTCTCTATAAGACTATTAACAATATTATTTCATAATTATTTTTATTAATAATTATGAAATATTACTTTTAAATCATTTATACACATCATATATAAATAAAATACAATAACACTTTATCTATTAATAAGCAATAAATTGAATGCTGTAAGATTTCCTATAAATACTTTTGAAAATACACTTCATAATCAATAAACAATGTCTCCTCATTAATTAACTTACACACTTATATTATTAAAATTTTTCTATTATAATTAAGATTAATTTATTATATATTTTACACCAAATTACCTTCAAATAATTTAGTTTTATACCTTAATAATTATATTAAATGATTATAAAAATTACATAAACTTATGTTACAATTAATATAAATAACATTAATTTATATTTTATTATTTTTTAATATTGATTTTTGCTCATTAATTTACAAAATATTTTATAAAAAACTACTATATTTTAAATATAAAAAATAAAATCAATATTAAAATTATTAAATAAATTATATATTAATGTTATATTAAACAATAGAAAAATAGCTTTAAAAATCATACATTATAGGAGGATTTTATATGAATACTGTATTGCAAACTATAAAAAATAGAAGAAGTATAAGAAGTTATAAACCTGAGCAAATAAAAGAAGAAGAACTTCAGCACATCCTAGAAGCCGGAATATATGCACCTTCTGGTTGTAATCATCAATCTTGGCATTTTACTGTTATCCAAAATCGAAATTTAATTACTAAAATGAGTAATATTGCTAAAGAAAAACTTAAAAATTCACCTAATGAAAATTTTAGGAATATGGGAAATAATGAGAAACTTGATTTGACTCATGGTGCACCTACATTAATTATAGTATCAGGAAAAGAAGGTACTTATTCTCCTTTAGTTGATTGTTCTGCTGCAATAGAAAATATGTTAATTGCTGCTGAAAGCTTAAATATAGGATCTCTATGGATAGGGCTTATTTCGCTAGCATTTGAAAATAAAGAAATCATGGAAAAATTAAGTATACCTAATGGTTATAAGCCTTATTTTGGAATAGCTTTAGGATATAAGAACACAAGTGATGTTAAAGCTCCTAAAAGAAATGAAAATGTAATAACTTATATAAGATAAGAAAAGTGTCACTTAAAGTAAATTATACAACTGTATATTAAACAAGGATATTTGTCTATAAAGGCACATATCCTTGTTTTTAATAGGCTAAAGTTAGAATACTTCTTTAAAGATAACAGAATAAAATCTACTCCTAGCACCCTTTCCTATCACTCGGAAATTACTATAACAATTTTAAAAAACAAATATAGCTATTTATATCCTATCTTTTAAATCTAATTTAGAAAGTATAGTACTTATATTGTTTTTATAGTTCCTTCAGAAAAATATAATAATATTAAAATAACTGTAGGCTAATATTTTTTGAAAGAAAACTATAGCAAATATAATGAACAACATAGCTTGTCTAAATATAATTTATAATTTAATAATACTAAAGCTTTTACAACGGGCAATCAATTTCTCCTTTATTCCTCTTTTTTATAATTATAAACAGGTATTCCTAATAAAGTTATTATTATACCACAAAAAGCATAAAAAGTATTTGTTATTAACGTACTTATTATTATGTAACAACTTCCTATTATACCTATAAGAGGAACTAGCGGATATAAAGGTACCTTATATGGTCTTTCTAAATGTTTGAATTTAGTTCTTAAAATAAATATACCTGCAACAGTCATAGTAAAGAATAACCATAATATAAACATAACCAAATCCGTTAATATATTAAAAGATCCTGATAATACATATAAACAAGCTAGTATTGTTTCAAATATAAATGCATTCACTGGAGTTCCCGATTTTTTATGAACCTTACCAAAAAAAATTACTAAAAGGTATAATTTTATCTTGGGACATAGCTAAAGGTATTCGAACTCCTGTCATCAAATAACCATTTAAAGCTCCAAATATAGCTATTAATATTCCTGCTGAAATAATTTTTGATCCGGCATTACCTAATATTACTATAGCTGCATCTGATGCTGTTTTTTTAGAAGCTATTACTGCATCCATAGGTATTATTTTAATTAAAGCTAAATTTATAAGTACATATACTACTATGGTTGTACCCAATCCAATTATTATAGATCGTGGTAAGTCTTTTTTAGGATTTTTAAGCTCTCCTGCCATATTTCCTACACTTATCCATCCATCATATGCCCATAGTGTACCTAAAAGAGCAGCTCCAAATCCTGATATAGTGCTTGAAGAAGTAATATTTAAAGTCACCCCTTTTGCTGTACCTTTTATAAATCCTAAAAATATTATAGCAATTATAGGAATCAATTTAGCAATAGTTATTATTCCCTGCATTTTGCTTACTAATTTAGTAGATATAATATTTAAAATCATTATAAATACTATAAATGCAATAGCTAAAACTTTTTGTTCTTTGGCTGTTAAAGATATAAAACTAGTAACCTGCGTAGAAAGCACTATAGCTAAAGCTGCTGCTGATCCCGGTATATATACGATTGATTGAACCCATCCTAATAAAAATGCATATTTTTCTCCATATAATTCTTTAATATAAACAAATATTCCTCCAGTTTTAGAAATAGATGAAGCAATTTCTGCTACCGTAAGTCCAGATGCCATAGTAATTATTCCTCCAACTAGCCAAGCCAAAATACCTAACATTGGTGAAGCAGCATTTTGAAAAACTATAGATGGTTTAAAAAATATACCTGATCCTATAACCATTCCTATAACTATAGCTGTAGCATCAAACAATCCTAAATTTCTTTGCAAATTTTGTTCTTTAGTATTTTTCATATAATTTTTATTCCTTTCTTTAGTTTTTAACAAAATTAAATAAATTTCTTAAACTCGATTTAATTTTTATATAGCAAATAAAAAATATAAAATTTAATTTTTATCTTAGTTTTATTTCCCCTCCTTAATAAAAAATTAATCCTATAAATATTATATTTTTAGTATATAGAAATTTAAAAATAAAAAAGACAGTAGTAAATTTTCTATATTTGTGTAACAAACAAAACTAAATTTACCTCTGTCCTTTTAAATAAAAAGCTAACTTGTTAAAACATAGTCTTTCTTCTTTAATACTATATTTAAATATTCTATCCAGAGTAGTGTCCGATTATCATATTTAAATTTAAAGTTTGAAAATAAGTAACTAAGCATCTTTTCATACTTTTTAGTTATTATAAATATTTTAATAATCTTCATTCACATTAAATTAAAACTATATTCTGTATTTTATGACAAATATATTTTATCACTAAGTAAATTATGTTTCAATATCTATTCCTTAAAACATAATGTTTTAATAAATCTATCTTTTCCTATCACAGTATTTGGAAAAACTTCTATAGCATTTTGTTTGAAATTTTCTGGCTCCATCATAGATGGACTAAAGTGTGTTAACATAAGTTCTGAAACATTGCCTCTAATAGCTAATTTAGCTGCTTCTCTAAAAGTCATATGTTTATTTTTTATGGCTTTATGTAAATCTTCATCATATCCATAAGTTCCCTCACATATGAATAAATCACTACTTTTTATAAATTCTACTATAGAATCTATAGGTCTTGTATCTGTAATATAACTTAATTTTATTCCTCTACGCCCTTTCCCCATAACCATATTAGGATTGTACTTTATGCCTTCATAAATTATATTTTCTCCGTTTTGAAGCTTGCTCCATAAAGACTTTGGAACATTATTTCTTTCTGCTTTTTCTAAACTAAATTTAGGTTTTCTATTAATATAAAATTTATATCCTATACAAGGAGAAGAATGCTCCAATTCCAATGTAGAAATCTCTATATCACAATTTAGTATATCATTATAATCCTCACATTCATCTATATTAGTTTCTTTTTTTATTCTAAAGTTTTTTAAACTTCTACTTTCCATAAAATCATTACTATATTCTTTTAATATTTCCATAGAATTCTTAATCAGCCTTATTTTCAATGAATTTTTAGGATTTTCTATTATATTAATATTATAAGGCAAATACGGCACTATAGTTCTAAGTCCACTTATTACTTCTTTTATTCCTTCTGGACCTATTATAGTTAAAACTTCTTCTCTTCCACTATTTCCTATAGTACTCAACAGTCCTGGCAATCCAACTATATGATCCCCATGAATATGAGTTATACAAATAATATCAATAGACTTAAATCCCCACCCTAACATTTTCATAGATACTTGAGTTCCTTCTCCGCAATCTATAAGTATTTTTCTTCCTCTATAATTCATAAGAAGAGAAGATAAAAATCTATCTGGGATAGGCATACCACCTCCACAACCTAATAAAGCTAAATCTAACATTTTGCTCCTCCTAACTTTAGTTTGTTATTATTTCCACATTAATGCTTCTCTTGATTATATACTTTCTTATATATTAATTTTCTTTACTATGTATATTTTCCTATATATTAATTCTTATTTTGTGTTATTATTTAAATTAATCTATTCGTATCATTTTAATATAAATTATATAAGGAATGAATAATTATTAAAATTTATAACTATCCATTCCTATACAATATACACAATATAGTCTAAAATTTTAACACACAACAATTTCCAATATTTCACAGTAGTGGTGGTATGTTTTAGATTAATATATCAAATCTTAATTAAACAATTGGCGCCAACAAAAGTATTTCTATATTATTCTCATATATTTGATCAAATTGACTTATAGGTAATGGATTCTCACCTATTCCGACTTCTATAGTAAAACCTGGTCTTCTATAAGCTGATATAAACCAGTCCTTATAACCTGCATAAGATGAAATTCCATATGTTTCTGATAATTCATATCCACTTAATTTTGAAAATAACTCTCCAATTTCTCTTGAACCTGGTGGAATTATATCTTTATAAGTCCAAAATATCACCTGTCCTTGACTATGATATGCTAATACCAATCTAAAATTATGTTTTCTTGTAAAATCAGCTACACTTCTACTTTCAGGCTCTGATTCTGGGAAAGGTCCTCCATATCGAGTAGGTCCTGGACCATAGACACCATAAGATTCCTCTGCCATTTTAGATTCATACCAAGAAGCATTATAATTATGATTTAAATCTACCCCGTGTATATTAGCCTGCCAATCCTTTGAAAAATCCATACTTCCATTATTCCACTTTATTAAATCATTATAATAAGGATTGTTGTTTTGAAGTCCATTTATAACCAAATCTACTCCATCTGTATTAATCATTGGTATTATATAAATACTACTCCTATTCCAAATATCATTTATATTATATCCCTTTATTTCGCTATTTTCACTATAAGCTCTAGAAAAATCTTCAATAAATTTCATAAGCAATGGCGTAGTTATCCACTCTAATGCATGATGAGCTCCATTATAAAACACTTCATTAGGTCCATTTCCTAATTTTATATAATATAAGTTTTTCCCTAAAACACTTTTTCCTGCAATACCTATCTGTATAAAAGGATATCTTGCTTTTAAAGCCATTATATCATTTTCCATAATTTCATAGGTATAATTAATATTAGTATCTACTATATTAATGCCTATAGGAACTATTATTCTTTCACCTATAATAAGATTTTTAGGATCTATATTGGGATTAGCAACTAATATCTTATTTACAGTAGTATAATGTCTTTTAGCTATATTATATAAAGTATCTCCAGGTCTTATAATATAACTATTATAGCCTAACATAAACTTACTCAATACTTCATAAGTTCTAGGGCCTATAATGCCATCTACTGTCAAACCGTTATTTTGCTGAAACTTTTTAACTGTTTCCTCTGTCTTATTCCCAAATATTCCATCTATAGGACCTACGTCATAACCTATCTTTTGAAGCACTGCTTGAATTTTCATAAGGTCTGATCCTCTATCACCTTTTTTTAAAGTTCTCATAAAATCACCTCATAGCATTATATGATTTCAAAATGTTACAGGTGAAATTAAACTTTAAAATAGGATTAACATTAAAACATCAATGTTAATCCTATTTATACGTTAAATTATATATATTCTTTTACTACATTATAAGCAAATTCTATCATCTCATCACAAGATATCCCCTTTTTCTTTAATTCTCTACAATCAAATGTACCATACTTTTCTTTTACTTTAGCCATAACTTCTTTTGTCAAAGCTAAAGATTGATTTTTATTTTTACACTCATGTCTACCTTTAATTGCACCTAAAACCATTAAAGCTCCAGTAATAGCTCCACAAGTACTTCCAACTGTCATTCCACCACCAAAAGGACTTGCAATAGATACTGGAATATTAAGATTTTTTTCTTCATTTAAAGCTTTAATTATAGATTCTGCACAATTAAATCCTTCTTTATGAATTTCAATTACTCTTGACATTTAAATTCTCCCCCTATTATATACTTATGTAAATTTTTAAATAATTATTTAAGTTACTTCAATCAAACTCAATTAGATTTTATTATAACTTAACATTATATATTATAATTAAGCGCCATTTATAAATGGCGCTTAATTTAATAATTTATATGTTTTTATTTTTTTTATACTGTTCTTCCCTATTTTGTCCCTTACACCATTTCCTACAAAAATCTGCTCTCTTATTACATATTATCTTTTCTGAACCACAATTAGGACATACATATCTATCCTGCTCATAATTTATCTCATATACCTCTTCACAATCAATACATTTTAATTTGCAAAGTTTGGTTGTATAATGTCCTCCACTTATTTTTATTGCCTTTCCTTCTGTTAAAGCTATAGCTACTTTTTTTCTAGCACTATCTATTACATTTTGAAAGGTTTGACGAGATATTTTCATTCTTTCTGCACATTGTTCTTGATTTAATTCTTCTATATCCTTAAGCCTCATAGCTTCTAATTCTTCAACTTTTAATATTATCTCATGTATTTCACATTTAGGTTTTCCCCATGGAACGAAATAATTATTTTCCGGAAAAAACTCTACTCTTCTAAACTTTGTTGGTCTTGGCATTTTCCTTCCTCCTTGCATCTACTACATAACCCTAAAAATAATATATTAGCATCATGAACTTCTAAATTTTCCTTATATTCCATATCTCTACTTAATTTTAAATATTCTAAATCTAATTTACTATCATTTATATCTATTATACTATTACATTTTAAACATTTAAAATGTATATGCAAGGGTTTACCACTAAATATTTTCATCTCGTAGTAATTTACACCGTTAATATTCAATTCCTTAACTATGCCAAGTCTTTCAAAAACTTTTAAGTTTCTATAAATCGTAGCAATTCCTATATTATCTTTCTTAATTTTATTATATAGTTCTTCTACATTTAAATGGGTAGAGCTTTCTATTAATGTTCTTAATATGCTTTTCTTTTGGAAAGTAAATTTATACCCTTTTTTTTCAATTAAATTTTTAAAATAGTCTAATTGTGTACTCATATAAACCTTCCCTAAAATTATTCATTACAATGCCCTTCGTGCTCATGTTCTCTACATACACTACCTGTAGATTTTAAATTTCCTTCTAAATATTTTTCTATAGCATTTTTACATAAACCCTCTACCCCAACTATAACTTCTATTGCATTTTCATTAAATAACTGTTGAGCTGTTTCTCCCATTCCCCCAGATATAATAACATTTACTTCTAAATCTTTTAAAAAAACTGGTAAAAAACCTGGTTTATGTCCTGGATTTGGTTTAAAGTATTCTTTTAAAATAGTTGTTTTTTCTACTTCATAAATTGTAAATCCCTCACAGTGACCAAAATGTCCACTAATATTATTTCCATTACTTGCACATGCTATTTTCATTTTTATTCCTCCTATAATCTTTTATTTTATATAAAAATTCCAAGCATTATTGTCATTTGCTATTTATATATTATCACTATTGTTCGTTATTGTCTAATGCCATTTACATATGATGATAAAAATCTTAAATATAACTCAAAGAAAACTGACAATATGAAAAATAAAAAATTCCCTATTCATCTGAATTTTTTAATATAAATATAAAAGCAAAGACATAAAAATCTTTGCTTAACTATATTCCTCTAAAAAATAAGTATTATGGGCTAGAAGCTTAGCCTCATTTATGTCATGAGTTACTATTATAACTGTTCTTTTATCTTTTTCCCAAAGTTTTAAAAAGCCGGCTATAATTTCTTTTTTAAGGGATAAATCCAGCCCTTTAAAAGGTTCATCCATAATAAGAACTTCACTTTTATAAGCAAAGGCTCTAGCTAAAGCTACCCTTCTTTTCATTCCTCCACTTAAATTATCTAAAATGTAGTATTTATACTCTTTTAATTTAACTAAATCTAAATATTTATTTATAATGCTTTCTATTTCACACTTACAAGTATTAGATTTTAACACAAAAGCTATATTCTCGTAAACATTAAGCCAAGGTATTAATCTATCTTCTTGGAACATATAAGATATATTTTGAGACCTCATAATAAAATTTCCACTATCTAACTTATCTAAACCTGCCATAATATTTAGCAAAGTTGTTTTACCATATCCCGAAGGAGCTAATATAGCAGTTATTTTATTTTTTTCAAAATTTAAATTTAAATCTTTAAAAATTATTTTATCTCCATAAGATTTAGAAGCATTTATAAATCGTATTTCATATACTAAATCATGTTTTTTCATGTTTTTATCTCCATTTAATTAATTATTATGGCTTGATTTTTAATAGCTAAAGCTATGGTTTTATCTATCAAAAGCTTTGCTTATAAGCAAGTGAAAAAATTTTATATTCACTAATTTAATATAAAATAAATATATTAGCATTAATATTATAAAGATAAATACCTTTTCATTTAAAATACCTTTTTAACATAATATTTAAACATATTTTCAAATATAAGGCTAAGCAAGATAACTACTATAGTCCAAGAAAATAGTTCTTCTGTAGCTAATGTAGCTTTAGCATTTAAAAGATTTAATCCTATAGAATATTTAGGAGTACTTAAAACCTCTGAAGCTACTGAAACCTTCCACCCTATCCCTAAACACATAAGTATACCCGATATAGTATAAGGTTTAATAGCTGGAATGTATATATCTGTTAATATATATTTGTTTTTAACTTTATACAAATTAGCCATCTCTATTAAATTTTTATCAACAGACTTTATTCCAACTAAAACATTAGTATATATTATAGGAAAACACATAAGTATACTGGTAAATATGGCTACATAAGAAGATTTAAACCATACTAAAGCTATTATTATAATTGACATAACAGGAGTAGCCTTTATAGTTACTACTAAAGGTTCCAATAATTCTTCTATAAAAATATTTGTTCCTGCTATTATACCTAAACTAATCCCTAATACTATAGACATAAAAATTCCTATAATTACTCTTATTATACTCTTAAACACGCTTACCCAAAAACATTTTTTAATTCCAATAATTGTTAAAGTTTCAAATACTTTTTTAGGTGTTGGAAGTAATATTTCATTATTTATAAAAAGGGAGCTAAGCTCCCATATAAAAAACCAAAACGTTATTATTAAAGTTTTTCTAACTTGTTTTAAAAGTGTTTTATTTTCCTTTATAGTAGAAATTTTCATCTGGTAGTTTTCCTCCAATGGATTTTGGATCATTTTCTTTTAAAATACTATAAAATTCTTCTAGAGAGTCTTTGGCATCTTTAACATCTATAAACACTATATTACATTTTGGAATAGCCATTTCTGCTATTTTTGCCTTTGATAATATACCGTTTTTTTCTATAAGTTTACTAGCCTCTTCCTTATTTTGATTTACAAACTCTACAGAATTTTTATAATTTTTCATAAAATTCTTTACTTCTTCTTCATTTTTATCTATAAAATCCTTTCTAAAAACTAAAGCTCCCATAGTTAATTTATTTTTTTCAGATACTCTATCCCATTCCTTTGTTAAATCTAATTGTACTTTTAAATCCTTATTTTTAGTTTTTGCTGTTGTTACAAAAGGTTCCGGAAGCACTGCTATTTTTATCTTTTTTGAAGCTACTAAAGTTGCCAAATCATTATGCTGAGCCTTATATTCTATTTTTACATCCTTATCAGGTTCTAATCCATTTTTCTTTAATATATAGTTTAAAACAAATTCTGGAGTAGCTCCCTTTCCTGTAGCATAAATAGTTTGTCCCTTTAAATCTTTTATATTTTTTATATTATCTCCATTTTCTACAATATATAAAACTCCTAAGGTATTTACTCCAACCAATTGAACCTTTCCTTTTGTTTTATTGTATAAAACTGAAGCTAAATTAGATGGAACTGCCGCTGCATCTAATTCTCCATTTACTATTTTAGAAACTATTTGATCTGGGGCATCAAATAAGTAAATATCATAATCGTCTTTATTTTCTTCCATAAGTTTAACCATGCCCATACCAGTAGGTCCCTTTAAAGTAGCTATTTTAATTTTTTCTTTTTTACTAGTTTTCTGCGTAGTATTGGTTCCTTCCTTTTTTTCTCGCTTTTCTTGATTTTTTGAGCAACCTACTACAAATAAAACAGAAAAGACTAAAAGAAAGACCATTAATAATGTGCCAATTTTCTTTTTCATATATATAACCTCCTTGTGTAAATTTAATAAATCTTTAATTATATGTAAAACTGAATTAAGTTTCCTTTAGCTCAGAAACTTTTTATTCTTTCTCATTACTATATAACTACTACTCTTAATACATATATTATATACTTGTATATTTTATCATATCAAGAATGAAATCCCTATAATTTCTATAACCTCTTATAAAATTATTAATTTTTTATAGCAATTAAATTTACATTAAAAAATAGCATATTTTTTATGAATTTAGCCATTCTAATACAAAAGACACTTGGATTAACCAAATGTCTTTATACATATACAAATTTTATTATATATAGGAACTTTCTAAGCCCTAAATATATTTATTTTAATCTTTGACGCTTATTCTAAAATCGTTGCTTTTATTCTGTTTTATCCTTTTAATACCTCAAGTTCTTCTGCTACTTTTCTAGCAAAATTTATCGGTTTATCTATTGATTCAAAATGAATATACATAAGCCTTAGATCCTCAAATAACCAATGATTGTGAATTGCAGTAATTAATATTCCATTTTTTCTTAAAACAGATATAAATCTATTTATTTCTTTTTGCTTTATACTATTTTCATAATAACTTCTGCAAATTAAAATATCTTTATATTGATATATATAATATTTTATCTATCTATTTTACCTTACTTTCATACATTTTAAAATCTGCCATTTTTATAAATTCCTTAAGGGATTTATTATAATATTCATCATACTCTACAAAACCACAACTCATTCCTATTTCATATTTAAAATTTTTACCTATCTCTTCTATTTTATTTCGTATTCTCTTCCAAACTATAGCACTTTGTTTTATACTGGTATTAGGTAACACAATTATGAATTCATCTCCACCATATCTAAATATAAAATCATTTTTTCTTATGTTACTCTTTATTATATTGCACAAGGTTATTAATACATAATCTCCTGCAATATGACCATAATTATCATTTATATATTTCAGATTATTTACATCTGCAAATCCTATAGTCAACTTTTCTTTATTGATTTTAGCTAATTCTATCTCTCTATATAAATCTTCTAATCCTCTTTTTCTATTAAGCACTGATGTAAGAGAATCTATACTAGCACAATGTGCAATATTTTTAATTATTTTATCTTTTTTTTCTAATTCAACTATTAATTGCTCTCTGGTCATGTGCTCATAATTCATAAATTACCACCTATACTCCTTAAACATTTTTATAATATTATGATAAAATGATCAGTTAAATGAATATACATTGCATATATAATGATATATCAATTTATTCAAAAACTTTTTATGGTTAAAAACCAAATCTTTTTCTAAGTACTTTATTTATTTCTGTACTTAATTTAACCCTTTCATCGTAAACCCAAGCTTCATCAAAATCTAAATTAAAATTTTTAGATAATGAATAATACAAGTTTAATTTTTGATAATATAATTCTAAATCATATAAATCTTTAGAATTAAACTTAGGTTTAGATATACTTTTAAAATTGCCTACAAAAATCTCATTTACATATTTTAAAAAAGTATTCATTATATTTATATTAGTAACATCGAAGGGTACTTTTAATAGCTGCCATTGATATTTTTCTGGCAATTTATAATTTTTTATACTGTCTAATATTATAATTTTCTCCCCTATATCCGCTTTTCTGTATAACAAATTTTTTTCTTCCCTCATGCTCCAAATGGCTAATTTCTCCCTTAATGGAAGTTGCTTTACATCTAATATAGCTTCACTTGGTTCTATTACAGCTTCGTATATTTTTCTATCGTATAATTCTACCATTTCCTTTACAAAATTTTGAGTATTTCCATAGGATGCTACATAACCTATATTATATATACCAAACCTTCCAGCTCTTCCTGCTATTTGTTTAACTTCTTGTGAAGTTAAATATCTTATGTCAGTTCCATCAAATTTTTTAATATCCATAAATACTATTCTTCTTATAGGAAGGTTTACTCCCATGCCTATAGCATCTGTAGTTATTAATACATTAGTACTTCCACTTATAAATTGTTCATATTGTTTTTTTCTAACTTCCGGTGGAAGATTTCCATATATTACACTAGTTTTTATTCCTAATTCTTTATAATAATCTGCTAATTGAAGAACCTTCTTTTTAGAAAAAGTAACTAATGCATCCCCTTTTTTTATATCTTTTAATTTAAAAGGGTCTTCTTCAAGTTTAAGAGGTATATTTCTAAAGTATTCTTTTAATTCATATTCATCTCCACAATCTTCTATAATACTTATTATTAATTCTTTTGTATTTAATGCTCCACAAACATGTATTTCTTTACATTTTAATGCCAATATAGCTCTCGTCCAAGCGCTCCCCCTTTGATCATCATCTATCATTTGTATCTCATCTATAATAGCTATATCATATTCTTCATTAATATCTAACTTTTCTATAGTACAACATACATGTTGTGCTCCCTTTCTTTTTATTTCCTCTTCTCCAGTTATAAGATTACAAATTACACCTTCTCTGTTTAATTTTTCAAAATTTTCCAATGCAAGTATTCTTAAAGGTGCTAAATATATTCCTTTTTTATTTGACTTTAACCTTTCCATAGCGGTATAAGTTTTTCCAGTATTAGTTTCACCTAAATGAAGATAAAATTTTCTATTCATACATCTAACTTCTTTATATTCATCTTTAGGATTTCTAGGAAATATTCTATCAAATTCTTTAAACACCATAACTGGAATATGACTAGTTACAAGAACACTTATTATGCCTGATTTTAAATAATTTTTCCTATTGCCTTTTATTATTTCATAAAAATCAAAGTCAGTATTATGTTTTTTATTATAATCATCCACTAATTTTTTAGATATATAGTCTAAAAGGTATAAATAATTATTATAAACCTCATTAAAATCCCTTATATCTTCCTCTTTCATGTTTTCTAATTTTTTTAATTTTTTTCTAATGGATGCTTCTTGTTCCCATAGACTATTAATCCTAGAATTTTTAACTATATCTTCCGTTTGATTATAAGAGTTCTTGATTTTTCTAAAATTTCTATGTATGGCAGCTTTTTTCATATTGATTCCTCCAATTTTATCCTGTATTGCAATTAATTTTTCTCTATTTTAAAGTTAAAATAACAAATAAAATAACAAATTTTATTAAGATTAAAATTAAAAACATCTAAAGTATATCTACTATAAAGAATCTCTATTTATATAATGAATTAGTAAATTCATATTATATTCTGTGTTATAAAAT
>NZ_MRAE01000049.1 GCF_002008345.1 Clostridium tepidum | reverse complement strand
TGTTATCATGTTCTTTACATAGTCAGCGTGTCCTGGACAGTCTACGTGTGCATAGTGTCTATTTGCTGTTTCATACTCTACGTGTGATGTATTTATTGTGATTCCTCTTTCTTTTTCTTCTGGAGCTTTATCTATTTCGTCATATTTTGTTGCTGCTGCTCCTCCTTTTTGTGCTAATACTGTTGTGATTGCTGCTGTTAATGTTGTTTTACCGTGGTCTACGTGACCTATTGTTCCTATGTTTACATGAGGTTTGCTTCTTTCAAATTTTGCTTTTGCCATTTTTGTTTCCTCCTTTTATTTTAATACTATTTTATATTATTTTCTTTCTCCAATTATTTTATCTTGAATGCTCTTTGGAACTTCTTCATAATGATCAAATTGCATTACATAGTTTCCTCTACCTTGAGTTTTAGATCTTAATGTAGTTGCATATCCAAACATTTCTGAAAGTGGTACGAAAGCTCTAATTACTTCTGCACCTGCTCTTGGAGTCATTCCTTCTATTCTTCCTCTTCTTGAGTTGATGTCACCTATTACATCACCCATATATTCTTCTGGTACAACAACTTCAACTTTCATTGAAGGTTCTAATAATACAGGGTCTGCTTTTGCCATAGCATTTTTAAATGCCATAGAACCTGCGATTTTGAAGGCCATTTCTGATGAGTCAACATCATGGTATGATCCGTCAAATAATTTAACTTTAAAGTTAATAACAGGATATCCTGCGATTATACCGCTTTGTGCAGCTTCTTGGATACCATTATCAATTGCTGGAATATATTCTTTTGGTATTGCTCCTCCAACTATTGCATTTTCGAATTCATATTCTCCTTCAGTTGGCATCATTTCAATCCAACAATGTCCGTATTGTCCACGTCCACCTGATTGTCTTACAAACTTACCTTCAGCTTTAACAGGCTTTCTAATAGTTTCTTTGTAAGCAACTTGTGGTTGACCTACATTACATTCAACTTTGAATTCTCTTATAAGTCTATCAACAATTATTTCAAGATGAAGTTCTCCCATACCTGCAATAATTGTTTGACCTGTTTCTTGATTTGTATATGTTCTAAATGTTGGATCTTCTTCTGCAAGTTTTGCTAAAGCTATACCCATTTTTTCTTGACCAGCTTTTGTTTTTGGTTCTATTGATACGTCTATAACTGGTTCTGGGAATTCCATGTTTTCAAGTATGATTGGATTTGCATCATCACAAAGTGTATCTCCTGTAGTTGTATCCTTAAGACCAACTATAGCACCTAAATCTCCAGCTTTTAATTCTTCAACTTCTTCCCTGTGATTAGCGTGCATTTTTACTAGTCTTCCTATTCTTTCTCTCTTACCTTTATTAGAGTTAAATACATATGTACCGCTCTTCATTGTTCCAGAGTAAATTCTAGTAAAAGCTAATTTACCAATAAATGGATCTGTTGCTATTTTAAATGCTAATGCTGCTAATGGAGCTCTATCATCTGCTGGTCTTGTCATTTCTTCACCTGTTGATGGATCTGTTCCCTTAACATCTTCGATATCTAATGGTGAAGGCATAAATTCAACTATAGCATCTAATAATAGTTGAACACCTTTATTTTTATAAGCTGATCCACAAAGAACTGGTACTATTTTATTTGCTAAAACACCTTTTCTTAAAGCTGCTTTAATTTCTTCTACAGAAATTTCTTCACCTTCTAGGTATTTCATCATTAATTCTTCATCTATTTCTGAAACGGCTTCTAATAACATTGTTCTATATTCTTCAGCCATTTCTTTCATATCTTCTGGAATTTCTGTTTCATCCATTACAGTTCCTAAATCATCTTTGTATATAATAGCATCATTTTTTACAAGATCTATAATTCCAGAGAATGAATCCTCTGCTCCTATTGGTAATTGAAGCGGAACTGCATTTGCATGTAATCTATCTCTTAATGTACCTACAGACATTAAAAAGTCTGCTCCTAATTTATCCATTTTATTTATGAATACCATTCTTGGTACTTTGTAATTATCCGCCTGTCTCCATACTGTTTCTGTTTGTGGTTCAACACCACTTTTAGCATCTAGTATTGTTACAGCACCATCTAATACTCTTAAAGATCTTTCAACTTCAACTGTAAAATCTACGTGTCCTGGTGTATCTATTATATTTATTTGATGATCTTTCCAAAAACAAGTTGTTGCTGCAGAAGTAATTGTTATACCTCTTTCTTGTTCTTGTTCCATCCAGTCCATTGTAGCTCCACCCTCATGAGTTTCACCTATTTTATGAGTTTTTCCTGTATAAAATAATATACGCTCTGTTGCTGTAGTTTTTCCTGCATCTATATGGGCCATAATTCCGATATTACGAAATTTTGCCAATGGATATTCTTTTTTCGCCAATTGCTTTTCCTCCCATCGTTTTGAAATTCAAATTTGACAAAACTGTTTTGGCACAGCCAAAACAGTTTTGTATTAGTATCTGTAATGTGCGAAAGCTTTATTTGCTTCTGCCATTTTATGTGTGTCTTCTCTTTTCTTAACAGCTGCTCCAGTATTATTAGATGCGTCTAACAATTCTCCTGCTAATCTTTCTTTCATGCTTCTTTCGCCTCTTTTTCTAGCGGCAAGTAGCATCCATCTAATTCCTAAAGTCTGTCTTCTTTCTGGTCTAACTTCGATTGGAACTTGATATGTAGCTCCACCTATTCTTCTTGCTTTTACTTCAAGTAAAGGCATTATGTTATTCATAGCAGCTTCAAAAACTTCCATTGCATCCTTACCTGATTTTTCTGCCACTATTTCAAAAGCGTCGTAGCATATTTTTTGTGCTACTCCCTTTTTACCATCTAACATTATGCTGTTTATTAATTTTGTAACAACCTTACTGTTATATACTGGATCTGGTAATACATCTCTCTTTGCTATATGTCCTTTTCTTGGCACTTTTCTTCCCTCCTTAACATTAAGTTTAAGTTCATAGGTACTCGACATAATCTAGCCGTAAAGCGCTCTGAACTTCTGCAAATTAATATAAACTATATATCTATATAAACGCCGAAGACATAGCACTATCATTCTAAAAAATTACATCAAATACTGAATACTATTTTTGTTTTGGCTTTTTAGCACCATATTTTGATCTAGATTGCATTCTGTTAGCTACTCCAGCTGCATCTAATGCCCCTCTTACGATATGGTATCTTACCCCTGGTAAGTCCTTAACTCTTCCACCTCTTATAAGAACAACGCTATGTTCTTGTAGGTTATGACCTACTCCTGGTATGTAAGCTGTAACTTCATATCCATTTGTAAGTCTAACTCTAGCAACTTTTCTTAAGGCTGAGTTAGGTTTTTTAGGAGTTGTTGTTTTTACTACTGTACAAACTCCTCTTTTTTGTGGGCATTCTTTTAATGCTGGTGAGTTTGATGCTGATGCTAGTGTCTTTCTGCCTTTTCTTACTAATTGGCTAATTGTTGGCATACGTGCACCTCCTTCATACTTAGATAAATAAATTCTTCTATAAATATGCCAAATTGGCTACTTATTAGCTAATTTTATTTCAGTAATGCTGCTGTAGCAGCACTTACATCAATACCACAAAGTCGTCCTAATTCTTTCATTGTATCAATCTTTATTATATCTATGGAATTCTCCTCAGCCAATTCTATAAGTGGTTTTATTAAACTTTCATCCGCATCCTTAGATACATACAAAGTTTTAACAGTATTATTTTTTAAAGCTTTAACTGTCTGTTTAACCCCTACAACTTTATTGCCTTTAAGTCTGTCAATCATTGTTGACTTCCTCCCTAAATTCCATTAATAAGGAAACAAAGTAATAACTTTGCTTCCTATACTAAAACATATAACAGGTGTATTTTATCATTTTGAAAGTACAATGTCAATAAATTTATCTATACTATATTTCTACTGAATCTATTGGATCTTCTTCAATGTTTTCCTCATCGGTATTTATTTCAATAGATCTATATCTTGTCATACCTGTTCCTGCAGGTATCAATTTACCAATAATTACATTTTCTTTTAAACCTAATAATGGATCTATTTTTCCTTTAATCGCAGCATCTGTAAGAACTCTAGTAGTTTCTTGGAATGATGCAGCTGAAAGGAATGACTCTGTAGCAAGTGCAGCTTTTGTTATCCCTAGTAAAGCTATTCTACCTACTGCTGGTTCTCCACCTTTTTCTAATATTTCTTTATTAGCTTCTTCAAAATCAAAAACATCTATCATTGTTCCAGGTAATAATTCAGTATCCCCTGAATCTTCAATTTTTATCTTTCTTGTCATCTGTCTTATAACTACTTCAAGATGTTTATCATTTATATCAACACCTTGTAATCTATAAACTTTTTGAACTTCTGATAAAAGATAATTTTTAACTCCATCAACACCCTTTATTCTCAAAATATCATGTGGATTTATTGAACCTTCTGTTATTTCGTCTCCTGCTGAAATAATATCTCCATTTTCAACTTTTATTCTAGAACCAAACGGAATATCATAAGAAACCTCTTCTCCATCCTCAGTTACAACTATTATTGTTCTTTTCTTTTTAGTTTCTTCCATCTTCACTGTTCCTGACACTTCACTTACAATAGCCAATCCTTTAGGTTTTCTAGCTTCAAAAAGCTCCTCAACCCTTGGAAGACCTTGAGTTATATCAGCTCCAGCAACACCACCTGTATGGAATGTTCTCATTGTAAGCTGAGTTCCTGGTTCTCCTATACTTTGGGCTGCTACAATACCTACAGCTTCACCTATATGAATTTTTTGTGATGTAGCCATATTCATACCATAGCATTTAGCACAAACACCATGTTTTGATTTACAAGTAAATACAGATCTTATTTTAACTTTCTTAATTCCTGCATCTGATACTTTTTGGGCTATTTCTTCATCCATATATGTGTTTCTTTTTACTATTACTTCTCCTGTTTTAGGATGAATAATATCTTCTGAAGTATATCTACCTGAAAGTCTTTCAACTAAAGATTCTATTACTTCATTTCCTTCTTTTATTTCAGATACTTCATATCCTTCTTCTGTTCCACAATCTTCTTGTCTTACTATAACATCCTGTGAAACATCAACAAGTCTTCTAGTTAAATATCCTGAGTCAGCTGTTTTTAAAGCTGTATCCGCATTACCTTTTCTAGCACCATGTGTTGAGATAAAGTATTCTAACACGTCTAGCCCTTCTCTAAAGGAAGCTTTTATTGGTAACTCTATAATTTTACCTGATGGATTAGCCATAAGTCCTCTCATACCAGCTAATTGCTTTATCTGACTCTTAGAACCTCTGGCTCCCGAATCTGCCATCATATATATAGGGTTAAAGCTATCCAAACTGTCCATAAGAGCGTTGGCTACATCTTCTGTTGTTTTAGTCCAAAGATCAATAACTTTTTCATATCTTTCTTCTTCAGATATAAATCCTCTACGATACATTTTTTGTATCTTTTCTACTTGTTTTTCCGTACTTTGTAGTAATTCTTTTTTAGCTGATGGAACTACCATATCTGAAGTGGAAATTGTAACAGCACCTATTGTGGAGTAATGATATCCTTTTGCTTTTATTTTATCCAACATTATAGAGGTTTTAGTTGCTCCATGTTTCATATAACACCTATTGATTATTCCACCTAACGTCTTTTTAGATACAAGGAAATCTACCTCTAGTTTTAATCTGTTCTCAGGTATTGTTCTATCAATATATCCTAAATCTTGTGGAATAGATTCATTAAATATAATTTTCCCTGGTGTTGTTTCTATTATTCCTTCAACAGTTTCTCCATCTATAACTTTCTTTAACTTTACTTTTATTTTAGCATGTATATCAACTTCTTTACATTGATATGCCATAAGCACTTCTTCT
This sequence comes from Clostridium tepidum, assembly GCF_002008345.1. Taxonomy (GTDB): domain Bacteria; phylum Bacillota; class Clostridia; order Clostridiales; family Clostridiaceae; genus Clostridium_F; species Clostridium_F tepidum. Next base: position 9,399 of record NZ_MRAE01000049.1, on the reverse strand, counting down.
GGAGAAGAGAATGCTTTTCCTTCACCTTTTACTCCATCCTTATCCATTGTTAGGTAATATGAACCTAGAACCATATCTTGTGTAGGTACAGATACTGGTTTACCATCAGATGGTTTTAATATATTATGAGCAGCTAGCATTAAGAATCTTGCCTCTGCTTGAGCTTCAACTGACAAAGGTACGTGAACAGCCATTTGGTCTCCATCAAAATCCGCATTATAAGCCGTGCATACTAGTGGATGAAGCTTAATTGCTCTTCCTTCTACTAATACTGGTTGGAACGCTTGAATTCCTAATCTATGAAGAGTAGGAGCACGGTTTAATAATACTGGATGATCAGAAATAACTTCTTCTAATACATCCCAAACTTGAGGTTGAACTCTTTCTACCATTCTCTTGGCACTTTTTATGTTATGTGCTAATCCATTTTGAACAAGTTTCTTCATAACAAATGGTTTGAATAATTCAAGGGCCATTTCTTTTGGCAATCCACATTGATACATTTTTAATTCTGGTCCTACAACTATAACTGAACGTCCTGAATAGTCAACACGTTTTCCTAGTAAGTTTTGTCTAAATCTACCTTGCTTACCTTTTAACATGTCTGATAATGATTTAAGTGGTCTATTTCCTGGTCCTGTTACCGGTCTACCTCTTCTACCATTATCTATTAAAGCATCAACAGCTTCTTGAAGCATTCTTTTTTCATTTCTTACAATTATATCTGGCGCACCTAGATCTAATAGTTTTTTCAATCTATTATTTCTATTTATAACTCTTCTATATAAATCATTTAAATCTGATGTAGCAAATCTTCCTCCATCTAATTGAACCATTGGTCTTAAATCAGGTGGAATTACTGGAATAACATCTATAACCATCCAATCAGGTCTATTTCCTGATTTTCTAAAAGATTCTACTACCTCTAACCTTCTTATTATTCTTATTTTCTTTTGTCCTGTACTTGTTTTTAACTCTTCTTTAAGTTCAATAGATGTTTGTTCTAGATCTATTTCATCTAATAAAGTCTTTACAGCTTCTGCACCCATTGCTGCAACAAAGCTGTCATCTCCATATTTATCTATAGCTTCTCTATATTCTTTTTCATTTAATAATTGTTTCTTTAAAAGTGGTGTTTCTTTCGGATCTAATACTACATATGAAGCAAAGTATAAAACTTTTTCTAAAGCTCTTGGAGACATATCTAATATTAATCCCATTCTTGATGGTATTCCTTTAAAATACCATATATGAGATACAGGGGCAGCAAGTTCTATATGCCCCATTCTCTCACGTCTTACTTTAGCTTTAGTAACCTCTACTCCACATCTATCACAAACTATGCCCTTATATCTTATTCTTTTATATTTACCACAATGACATTCCCAATCCTTCATAGGACCGAAAATTCTTTCACAGAACAAACCATCTCTTTCTGGTTTTAATGTTCTATAATTTATAGTCTCTGGTTTCTTAACTTCACCTCTTGACCACTCTCTTATCTTCTCTGGTGAAGCCAAACCTATTTGTAAAGCATCAAAATTATTTAACTCAAACAAGGGTATATCCTCCCTTCAAATTAATGTTCATCACCAAAATCATCTAAATCTAAGTCATCTAATGATAACTCTTCTAAATCTGGTTCTACGTCCTCTTCTCCTAAGTCATCATATTCATTAATATCTTGGCTATTTTCTTTTACGTCTTCTTTTTGTTCCTTTGGTTCTTCTTGATTTTCTGTACCTTCGATATTTACTTCTAATTCATCTGAATCTTCATCTACAGATTCTTTTAATTTTATTTCTTGATTATCATCGTTCAATACTTTAACATCTAAACACAATGCCTGTAATTCTTTTATTAAAACTTTGAATGATTCAGGCACTCCAGGTTCTGGAATATTTTCTCCTTTTACTATGGCTTCATAAGTTTTAACTCTTCCAACTACGTCATCTGATTTAACTGTTAATATTTCTTGAAGAGTATGAGCTGCTCCATAAGCTTCTAAAGCCCAAACTTCCATCTCACCAAATCTTTGTCCTCCAAACTGAGCTTTACCCCCTAGAGGTTGTTGAGTTACTAGTGAGTATGGACCTGTAGATCTAGCATGTATTTTATCATCAACTAAGTGAGCTAATTTTAAAATATACATATACCCTACAGTTACTCTATTATCAAACGGTTCTCCTGTTCTTCCATCATATAAAACAGTTTTACCATCTTCAGCATAACCAGCTTTCTTCAAACACTCTACTATATCAGATTCTATCGCTCCATCAAATACTGGTGTAGCTATATGCCAACCTAGTTTACTAGCAGCTAATCCTAAATGTACTTCTAATACCTGACCTATATTCATACGTGATGGTACACCTAAAGGATTTAAGCATATTTGAAGTGGTCTTCCATCTGGTAAGAATGGCATATCTTCTTCTGGTAAAACTCTAGAAATAACCCCTTTATTACCATGTCTTCCTGCCATCTTATCTCCCACAGATATTTTTCTTTTTTGAGCTATATAACATCTAACTAATTTATTAACTCCTGGTGGTAACTCATCACCATTTTCTCTTGTAAATATTTTAACATCAACTATAATTCCTGCTTCTCCATGTGGAACTCTAAGTGATGTATCTCTAACTTCTCTTGCCTTTTCTCCAAATATAGCACGAAGTAATCTCTCTTCAGCTGTTAGTTCTGTTTCTCCTTTTGGAGTAACTTTACCTACTAATATATCTCCAGATCTAACTTCAGCCCCAATTCTAATGATACCTCTTTCATCTATATCCTTAAGAGCTTCTTCTCCTACATTAGGTATATCCCTTGTTATCTCTTCTGGTCCTAATTTTGTATCTCGTGCTTCTGCTTCATATTCTTCTATGTGTATAGATGTAAATACGTCTTCTCTTACTAATTGTTCTGAAATTAACATAGCATCTTCGTAGTTATATCCTTCCCAAGTTATGAAACCCATAAGAATGTTTTTACCAAGTGCTATTTCTCCAAGATCTGTAGAAGGTCCATCTGCTAATAATGTTCCCTTTTCTACTACTTCGTTTTTAGAAACTATTGGTCTTTGATTTATGCATGTTCCTTGGTTAGATCTCTTAAATTTCAATAATTTATATTTATCGATTCCTCCATCGCTATCTCTTCTTACCCTTATTTCATCAGCTGAAACATATATTACTGTTCCTGCATTTTTAGCCTTTGGAAGAACCCCTGAATCTGTGGCAGCTTTATACTCTATACCTGTTCCAACTATTGGAGCTTGTGGCTTTAATAATGGTACAGCTTGACGTTGCATGTTTGATCCCATAAGAGCACGGCTGGCATCATCATTTTCAAGGAATGGTATCATAGCAGTTGCTACAGAAACCAATTGTCTTGGTGATATATCCATGTATTCAACTTCACTAACTGGAACAACTAATACTTCTTCTTTAGCTCTAACTGTAACTTTATCGTCTATGAAATATCCATTCTCGTCAATTGGTTCATCTGATCTAGCTATTACATATAAATCTTCTTCATCTGCTGTCATATACACTATCTCATTTGTAGCTCTTTTGTTTTTAGGGTCTATTCTTCTATATGGTGTTTCTATAAAACCATATTCATTAACTTTAGCAAAAGTAGCTAAAGAGTTTATAAGACCTATATTAGGTCCTTCTGGAGTTTCTATAGGACACATTCTTCCATAATGTGAATGGTGAACGTCTCTTACTTCAAAACCTGCCCTTTCTCTTGAAAGTCCTCCTGGTCCTAGAGCTGACAATCTTCTTTTATGAGTTAATTCTGATAGTGGATTAGTTTGATCCATAAATTGTGATAATTGTGAACTACCAAAGAATTCCTTGATAGACGCAGCTACTGGTCTAATATTTATTAAAGCTTGTGGAGTTATTACTTCTTGATCTTGAATTGTCATTCTTTCTTTAACAACTCTTTCCATTCTAGACAGACCAATTCTAAATTGATTTTGTAATAATTCTCCTACTGATCTTAATCTTCTATTTCCTAAATGATCTATGTCATCTTTATATCCGATATCATAACTTAATCCTAGTTCATAATTTATAGTAGCGTATATATCTTCTCTTATAATATGTTTAGGAATTAATCTATATATATTCTTTCTGATTTCTTCTTTTATACTTTCTTCATCATCATAATTATCTAGTATATCTTTTAAAACAGGATAGAATACATATTCTTTAATATTTAAATCACTTATGTCAAATGAAATTAAACTATGTATGTCTACAAAGTGATTGCCAATTACTTTAAATGATTTATCGTCTACCTTGATGTATACTTCATTAATACCACAGTTTTGTATTTCTATAGCCTTATCTTTATCTATCTTTTCACCTTTTTGTACTAAGATTTCGCCTGTTTGTGGATTAACTACATCTTGATCTGCAATTTGATTTGTTATTCTTAAATGGATTGCTAATTTTTTATTAAATTTATATCTTCCAACTCTTGATAAATCATATCTTTTAGCATCAAAGAATAGAGATTCGATTAAAGATTCTGCACTATCTACAGTAGGTGGTTCACCTGGTCTTAATCTTTTATAAATTTCAAGTAAAGCTTCTTCTCTAGTCTTTGTATTATCTTTTTCTATTGTTGCTTTTAATCTTTCATCTTCTCCGAAAAATTCTATTATTTCAGCATCAGTACCATAGCCTAATGCTCTTGCTAATATAGTAATTGGTAATTTTCTTGTTTTGTCAATTCTTACATATATTATGTTATTAGAATCTGTCTCATATTCTAACCATGCACCTCTATTAGGTATAACTGTAGCTGAAAATAATTTATTTCCTGTTTTATCTACAGTCATGTCATAATAAACCCCTGGTGACCTAACTAATTGGCTTACTATAACTCTTTCTGCACCGTTTATTATAAAAGTTCCTTGTTCTGTCATTAAAGGGAAATCTCCCATAAAAACTTCTTGTTCTTTTATTTCACCAGTTTCCTTATTTAAAAGTCTAACTTTTACTTTTAATGGTGCTGCATAAGTAGAATCTCTTTCTTTGCACTCTTCAACTGAGTATTTAATACTATCTAAATCTAGTTTATAACCTACAAATTCTAAATTTAGATTACCTGTATAATCTTGAATCGGGTTAATATCATCAAAAACTTCTTGTAACCCTTCTTTTAAAAACCAATCATATGAGTCTAACTGAACTTCTATAAGATTTGGCATTTGACCGACTTCTTTAAGCCTCGAAAAACTCATACGAGTCCTTTTGCCAACTTGGACAGGATGTACCATATAATTTCACCCCTTGTATAAACTAAAATAACCAAAAACACCTTTTTAAAATTTAATTTAATATTGTGTTTTTGGATTTCACACATTATTATCAAATTAGTATAACCATATAAATACAATTAATTCATATTTTCTTGTATTTATATATAATCAATGCAATTCATTATATTATCATATTGCATAAACTTTGTCAATACTTATAAGTATACTAAAAAAGGGGTACTTATTTTAGTACCCCTCTATGTAGAGTAAAACTATTTTAATTCTACTTTTGCTCCAACTTCTTCTAATTTAGCTTTTATAGCTTCTCCATCTTCTTTAGATGCAGCTTCTTTTAATGTTTTAGGAGCTCCATCAACTAAAGCTTTAGCTTCTTTTAATCCTAATCCAGTTACTTCTCTTACAGCTTTGATAACTTTGATTTTTTCTGAACCTGCATCAGCTAATACTACATCAAATTCAGTTTTTTCTTCAGCAGCTCCTGCTCCTCCTGCAACAGCTCCTCCTGCAACAGCTACTGGTGCAGCTGCACTTACTCCAAATTCTTCTTCACATGCTTCTACTAATTCGTTTAGTTCTAAAACAGTCATTTCTTTTATAGCTTGAATGATTTCTTCTTTTTTCATTATTTAGGCACCTCCAAAATTTCTTTCTAATTTTCTTTTAATTTATTTTACGCTTCTTCTGATTCTTTCTTATCTTTAATAGCATTAATTAAATATGCAAAATTTGATACTGGAGCTTTGAAACTTCCAAGTAGTTTTGCGATAAGAACATCTTTTGATGGTATTGATGCAATTTTTTTAATTTTATCTACATCATATAATTCTCCATCTATTATTCCACCTTTTAATTCTAGGTTCTTATTTTTCTTAGCGAAGTTATTAAGAACTCTAGCTGGAGCTGTTACATCATCGTAGCCAAAAGCTACTGAAACAGGTCCTTCTAATAAATCTACGCAACTTTCATAACCTAAATTTTTAGCAGCTATAGTTGATAAAGTATTTTTATAAACTTTATATTCAACACCTGCTTCTCTTAACTCTTTTCTTAACATAGTATCTTCTTCAACAGTTAAACCTTGATATTTAACAAATACTATAGCTTGAGCTTTCTCCATTTTTTCTTGTATTTCTTTAACTTTAGCTTCTTTTAATTGTCTATTATTTCCCACTGTGTGTCCACCTCCTCACAGTTTACCGTGATTTATAATAATAAAGGTCTCTCCGTAAGACAGAGAGACCTAATATACTTTATATCAGACTCCTAGGTAGGCTTAGTTTTCACTAATTATGTATAACACCCACTGTCTACGGAGATATATTCATTTTTACAACTTTAATCAGTATATCAACAAATTATTACTTTGTCAATATTATTCTAATACTTTACCTGGATTAATTTTTATTCCTGGTCCCATAGTACTTGAAATAGCAACTGATTTTATATATTGTCCTTTTGCTGCTGCTGGCTTAGCTTTTATAATAGCTTCCATTAACACACGGAAGTTATCTGATAATTTTTCTTCTCCGAAAGAAGCTTTTCCTATTGGCACGTGAATTATAGCAGTTTTATCTACTCTATATTCAACTTTACCTGCTTTAATATCAGCTATAGCTTTAGCAACATCAAATGTTACTGTACCTGATTTTGGGTTTGGCATTAAACCTTTTGGTCCTAATACTCTACCTAGTCTTCCTACTACTCCCATCATATCTGGTGTAGCAACAACTACATCAAAATCAAACCAATTTTCTTTTTGTATTTTTTCTACTAATTCTTCTGCTCCAACAAAGTCAGCTCCTGCTTCTTGCGCTTCATTAACTTTTTCGCCTTTAGCAAAAACTAAAACTCTAACTTTTTTACCAGTTCCATGAGGAAGCACAACAGCTCCTCTAACTTGTTGATCTGCATGTCTTGGATCTACTCCAAGTCTAACAGCTAACTCTACAGTTTCATCAAATTTAGCTTTTGATGTTTTGGTAACAAGTTCTATAGCTTCTTGAGCTGTATATAGTGTATTTTTATCAACTAACTTTACACTTTCAGCGTATTTTTTTCCCATTCTAATTCCTCCTTTGTGGTATTAACGGTATATACCTCCCACTTTTTTTAGTAGTTATTATTCTTCTACAGTTATGCCCATACTTCTAGCTGTTCCAGCTATCATGCTAATAGCTGCTTCTATAGATCCTGCATTTAAATCAGGCATTTTTGTTTCTGCTATTTCCTTAATTTGATCTTTTGTAACCTTAGCTACTTTAGTCTTATTAGGAACACCAGAACCACTTTCTATTCCAGCTGCTTTCTTTAATAATACAGCTGCTGGTGGAGTCTTTAGTATAAAACTAAAAGATCTATCCTGATATACAGTAATAACTACAGGAATTATTAATCCTGCTTGGTTAGCAGTTTTAGCATTAAATTCTTTACAGAATCCCATAATATTAACACCGTGTTGTCCTAAAGCTGGACCTACTGGTGGTGCTGGGCTTGCCTTTCCTGCTGGAAGTTGAAGTTTTATCATTCCTACTACTTTTTTAGCCATATTTTACACCTCCTATATGTGGTTATACGGATTAAAATCCTCCCACTAATTAAAACAATTGTCTTAATAGCTAATCAAGTTTTTCTATCTGATTAAAATCAAGTTCAACAGGGGTTTCCCTGCCAAACATATTAACTAAAGCTTTTATCTTACATTTTTCTACGTTAATTTCTTGTATAGTCGCTGGGAATCCTTCTAAAGGTCCTGCTACAACCTTAACATTTTCTCCAACCTCAACATCTACTTCTGGTTGTTTTTCTTTTATTCCCATAGACAATACTTCTTCTTCTGTAAGAGGTACTGGCTTAGATCCTGGACCTACAAACCCTGTTACCCCTCTAGTATTTCTAACTATGTACCATGAATCATCTGTCATTAACATTTTAACTAATACATATCCTGGAAAAGTTTTCTTTAATGTTATCTTTTTTTTACCGTCTTTAACTTCAACCTGTTCTTCCATAGGTACTTGTATATCGAAGATCCAATGATGCAAGTTTCTGTTATCTACAGTTTTTTGGAGATTAACTTTAACTTTATTTTCATATCCTGAATATGTATGAACCACATACCATTTCGCTTTTTCTTCTGACATAATTTCAGGGATTAGGATATCCCTATTTCCCTCCTTTTATTCACTTCTACAGCTTAAATATTAATTTGAATAGGTTGCTGAATCCATAATCAAATACTCCAACAATAATCATATAAATAAAGCAAAACACTAAAACAACTTGAGTTGCTTTTTTTACATCCTTTTTAGGAGCCCATGTTATTCTTTTGAATTCATACTTTAAATCTTTAAAGAAACCTAACAAACCATTTTTCTTAGCTGATGCGATATTATTTGTAGTTTTATTTGTGGCCATTTCACTCACATCCTTAAAAAATTATAAAGGATTCAAATCCGAAACAGATTATTTTGTTTCCTTATGAGCTGTATGCTTATGGCAATGTGGGCAATATTTGTTCATTTCTAATCTATCTGGATCATTTTTCTTGTTTTTCATTGTATTATAATTTCTTTGTTTGCACTCTGTACAAGCTAGTGTTATTTTTACTCTCATGATCTACACCTCCTAGTACATAACCTATATGTGTAGGTTCTACTTCTTTTTATTTTTTTGCATCACTTACTTACTTTATCATAACTAACTGTATATGTCAACGAATTTAATATTTTATCCTATGGAACATGCGCCACTTTTTTACATCTTTTTAGTTCTTAAAAGGACTAGGTCTAGAAACCCAGTCCCTATAATTTAAAATTATTCAGATATTGTTGTAACAACTCCTGAACCTACTGTTCTTCCACCTTCTCTGATAGCGAATCTTAAGTTTTCGTGCATTGCTACTGGTGTGATTAACTCTACTGACATATCTATGTGGTCTCCAGGCATTACCATTTCTACTCCTTCTGGTAAGTTTATTGTTCCTGTAACATCTGTTGTTCTGAAGTAGAATTGTGGTCTGTATCCGTTAAAGAATGGTGTATGTCTTCCACCTTCTTCTTTCTTTAATACGTATACTTGACCTACGAATTTTTTGTGTGGTGTTA
>NZ_MRAE01000048.1 GCF_002008345.1 Clostridium tepidum | reverse complement strand
GGTATAAATTTTATGATAAAAAGAGGATTCTTTTTTTTCACAATTTAAAGCCTTTGCATAATCAGATATGGCATTTTCATATTTTTTTATTTTATAATATATAGTTCCTCTATTTAAGTAAATATTTTTATTTTCGGGGTTAAGTTTAAGAGCAGATGTATAATCTTTTATAGAAGGATAATATTTTTTTAAATTATAATAGGCAAACGCTCTGTTTTCATAAGCTTCACTGTCATTAAAATCTTCATGTATGGCTTTTGTAAATTCAATAGCTGCTCTTTTATAATCTTCCATTTTTAAAAAAATCATGCCTCTGTTAAAATATATGTTTTTATAATGTTTATCTATGGAAAGTAATGTATTTAAATCTTCTATTGCTTTATCATATTTTTTTATTAAATAATATACAATAGCTCTATTATTGTAGCAATCTTTATCTTTAGGATCTAATTCTAAGATTTTATTATAGTCTTGTATAGCTTTATGGTATTCTTTTAATTCTTTGTATAAATCAGCTCTATTAAAATAAGCATCCACAAAATTAGGATTCAGTTTTATTGCCATATTATAAAATTTGAGCTTTTCTTTTGAATTTGAACAATAGTATCCATTAGAAAAAAACTTTTTAGAAGCATTTTCATATTTTTTTCTTTGTGATTTTTCCTTTGCAGATTTAAATTGATTAAGATTTATACAGTCCATAAATAAATCCTCCCCCAAATTTATACTCATCTTTATTCTATGCATATTTTTATAGAAGAACAATAAAATATTTTAATATATAAAATAACTATAGACTACTCATTGCTATATATGAAAAATAAATACAATTTAAATCAAAAATAATATGTATATATTTGATTCATGTTGGCATAAATTATTGGTATTTTTTAATAAATTTTATTAGAACTTATATCATGAATTTTGAAATGAATTTTTATTTTGTTTTTTTCGCCAAGCACATAAAGTGATTACAGAAGTAAAAATTATATTGTAAATTATACATATAGGCATTATCTTACTGAAAATTTTTGCTGAATTAACCATATCTCCATAAAAAATTGATATTAAAACCATTAAAGGAATAGTTACTAATATAATTATTTTTTCATTTGCTTTTTTAGTCAATCTACTTAACTCATGAACGGCAATAAAATAACCATTGCATATAGTTTTAAACATTGTCAAGCTCCACAGTGACATAAATATATATCTAAAAGAATTTATTACTGGCATTTGTATACTTTCAGTAATAGTAACTATAGGCCATATAAATCTTAGGCTAGTATTTATGCCTAAATAAAGTATATTTGTAATGGTAAATAAAGTATAAACTGTTGTTATAAAAATAATACTCACTAAACCACATTTTTTTACTTTTGTAATATCATTTAATAGAGGATATATTAATAAAATTATTTCTATCTGGGAATAGGAAAAAGTAGTTTCTTTTACTCCTTTTATTATATTTAACACCCCACCATTAAACACTGGTAGTATATTTGAAATATCTGCATTTTTTATTGCTGCTAATGGTATAAAGAATATAATAATTGTAGAAAAAAATATGACTTCATTTAGTATGCCTATAGTTTTAATACCTCCATATATGGCATAACCTATAACAATATACATGACAATTAATATAGTCCATTTATTTAAAAAATCTACCATATAAATGTGTAATACATTGGTTATATCTGTTGCCACTTTTGAAGATATAAGTATGAAATATAAAATAAAAATTAAATTCAAAATATTTCCGATAGTATTACCTAAAAATTTTTTACTTAAAACAAGAAAATTTTCTTGTGGATAATTTTTGCTTAAGTAATTTGCTATGAATATTATATATATAGGATAAATAGATCCCAATAAAACAGATATCCAACCGTCTTGTTTAGCAATTTTTATAACATCATTAGGGAGACTTAAAATGCCTACACCCATCATAGAGCCTATTAAAATTAGAGTGAATTGCATTTTCGTAAATTTATTATGTATATTATTTTCCATGAAATGTCCTCCTAAACTTACCAAAACCTATAACCTTTTAATCAATAATCTCCTCTACCTTGACTGTCTACTTTTACTTTTACATTAACTTTAATATCAGAATTTAATACTTCCTTATTCCAATCTATTCCGGTTTCTCTTCCATACTTAGCTGCAGCTACAGAGCCTAAATTTAATATATCTATATTAATATCTGATTTTATTTTGTTTATAAAAAGATAGCATTTATTTTCAACAGATTTTTCCATATCTTTTTGAAATTTTTTGAGAACCTTAGGATTATTATTTAAGTCTTTATATAATTCATTAGATATGATAGGGCCATTTAATTTAATATCTATTACAAATTTTAATTTATTTCCTTCTTTGTAGCATTTAACTTTACGTTTTGATTTAGGATAGTAATTTATATATTCTTTAGAATTTTTTTCGATAGTTAAAACACCTTTACCATTATTTTCTCTTAATAGGTTTAATGCTTTTACATCATCCATGTCTAATTTACTAATCATTTTATCTTTATTAAAAATAGCTAATCCTGTTATTTTTAATTCGTTATCAACAATATCTATATAAGGTAAAACTGGATTTTTCCCTTCAGAAGTAGATGTGATAATAAAATCCATCAAAGTATATTTGTGTGAGAAAAAATTAAATGTATATAAATGTTCCACTAATGTACCAATATATTCTTCTCTGCCACTATATTTTTCTACTTCATACTCTAAAATATTTTTTGCCGTGCCATTACATATTACTATTTTAGCGTTATCATTTACTAAAGGATTATTTAATAGTATATCTATTATAGTATTTACTCCAAACCTAGCATATTTTTCACTTATAACTAGAGATTTTTCTAGGCCTAATATAAATTCTTTACTAGCTTCTAACTGTCTTTTATTTCTAGTTTCTCCTAAATTAGTAGCTTTTCCAGCTGTTATTTTACTTTCATTAGGAGCTTTGCTTTCTAAAAAATAAGTTCTAATTGGAATATTATAAAATACATTATTATCTTTTTTTTCAACTATATCATAACCTATACTATTTGGAAGATTTAATTCTTCTACTAAAGTTCCTCTTTCACCAACTAAATTAACAACTATTATTAAAACAAAAGCAATTCTTATTATTTTTTTCATTTTATTTTTCAATTTTTATCACCTTTTCCTAAAGCTATTAATATGGTTGTAATGATAATAAACACTATATTATAAGGTATATAATAATTAAATATTTTTCCTATTATGTTTTTTCTTATAGTTTCACTTCCATATAAATAAGATATTATAACCATTAGGGGATAGGAGATTATTATCCAATTTTCCCTGTTAACTTTTTTAAATATTTTACTTAATCCATAAGTAAAAATATAATAATATATAGAGATGCATTTAAACATAATCATAGTCCATAAAGCTAAAAAAACGTACTTAAAAGAATTTATTACAGGAATTATTATACTTCCACTTAATGTAATAACAGGAGTGAAAAACTTTTGAGAGGCACTAATTCCTAGATATAGTATAGATAATATTGTATATGAAGTATAAATTACTGTTGTAAATGCTATACCTCTTAAAATAGGTTTTCTAATTTTTGTATTTGGATCTGTAAAGGCATAAAATATCAATAATATTTCCAAACCTGAGTAGGAAATTATAGTTTCTTTAACACCTTTTAAAATATTTTTTATTCCAGAACCAAGTATTGGTTGCAAGTTAGTTATATCTGCATTATTTAAAGAAAAAAAAGGAATAATAAATACTATTAAACTACTATAAAATAATATTTCATTTACTCTTCCTATTACTTCAACTCCTCCATAAGCTGTATAGGCTACAAATAAAAAAAGTAAAGATAATATATTCAAAGGACTTAAAAAATCAATCATATAAACTCTTAGTACATCTTTTATTGAAGAAGCTAAATCAGTGGCTATTATAAAAAAAAATAATATAAAGATTAAATTAAATAAGTTTCCTAATATATCTCCATATATTTTTTTATTTAAATCTAAAATATCCTCTTTAGGATGTTTTTTTCTTATGTATATAGTTATAAATCCAATGAATAAAGGATAGATTGCCCCTAGCATTACAGATATCCAAGCATCTTGTTTTGCTGTTTTTATCGAAGAATTGGGCAATCCTAATATTTCTATACCAACCATACAAGCTATAATTATAAGGGTTAGTTGATGTTCTGTTAAAATCTTTGTATTTTTATTTGTCATCATTTTTCCTCCTGAATAACCCTCTAAAATTGTTTTGCCTAGTTTTATTTGAGTTGGGTATAATTTCTGGTCGCTTTTCCATTTTATTAAGGGAACTTCTTATAAATATATCTTTTAAATCATTTTTATATATTTTAAAATAAGGTACTCCGTAACTTTCTAAAGTACATAGATAGGATATTAAGAAAAACCATCCTATTGTAATGCCGAACATTCCTAAAAAATTACCTAAAAATAGCATTGGATAACTTATTAATCTTATAGAAATAGCCATTTCATAGTTAGGTATTAAGAAAGTAGAGACTGTAGAAATACCTACTACAAGTAAAGTTGTAGAACTGACTATTTTTGCCTGTAATGCTGCATCACCTATTATAATACCGCCAACAACACTTAGAGTTTGCCCTATCTTAAAAGGAAGTCTTAGACCACCTTCTCTTAAAAAATCTATAATTATATTCATAGATAATACAGACATAAAAGGAGTCAAAGCTATACCTCTTCGTGCTTCAATAATAGCTCCTAAAAATTTAAAAGGAATTAGTGCAGAATTAAATTTTATCAATGTAATATAAATAGCAGGTAATGTTATAACTATGAAAACTGCAATATATCTTAATATTCTAGTGAATGTGGATATAATAGTTCTTTGTGTATAATCTTCAATAGCCTGAAAAAATTCAAAAAATATTGCTGGAATTGTTACGACAAAAGGAGTTCCATCAACAATAATAGCAATTTTACCTTCAAACAAATTTGCTTCTACTACATCTGGTCTTTCTGTAAAAAATCCCTGTGGGAATATGCTATATGGATTATATTCTATGAGTTGTTCTAACATACCAGTACCTGTAAATCCATCTATATCCAATGAATTTAATCTTAATCTTATATCATCAACTATGCTTTTATCTGCTATATTGTCAATGTACATCAAAACTACATCTGTTTGATTTCTTTTTCCAATAACTAAATGTTCTTCTATTAAATTGTTATCCTTTATTTTTCTTCTTAATATACTTATATTAGTTTCTAATTTTTCTACAAAACCTTCTCTAGAAGCTCTTACAGAAGTCTCATTTATTGGATCAGATATACCTCTATAATCTCCACCAGAAGTATCAAAAATTATAAATTTTGTACCTCCCTGTAAGATTAATATAGATTTTCCTCTCTTTATATGAAAAATAGCTTGATTAATATCTTCTTCTAAAGATGTATTACTAAGATATATGTATTTTTTACAAAGAATTTCTTCTAAATTTTTTATATTACTCAGATCATCCTTTACATGAATCATTAAAGGTTTAAGGATATCTCTGTCTATAATTTCATTATTAACTAATCCGTCTATGTATAATAATGCAGCTTCTATATTAGATTTGGAGGATATTATAAATTTTTTTATTATTAAATTATTTTTTTCACCGATTAATTGGCTAATATTATTAATTTTGTTTTGTAGTTCATTTAAATTTTTATTTTTCATAGGTACCTCATCCCTTTATAGAATAATACATATATACAGGATAATTATTCCCTTAAGATAAAATAACTATGCAATAAACATAATGAAATTTTTATATAGTACTTTTAAATATAATTTAAATTAATTAAGAATTGTATTAAGACTTGTATTAGGATATTAAGCTGTATAATTTAATATTTATAAAAATTGATATTAGGGGTGTGGTCTTAAGTAATAATATATTTATATCGTAGATAATAAATGGTTTATGTATAATTTGTATTTATACCTAAGTAAAAATAAATTTATGTCAGTTTGGAAACTTTATTAAAAGTCAATAATTATTACTTTTTTAAATAATTACATATTAAACCATAATTCTTTTTTTATTAGACAATATATTCAATGTTTACTAATGTTATAATAAAGCCTATACAAATTAATGATTGGAGGATATATAATATGAAACAAGCTTTAAAATTAAAGGAAATTGTGGTAATGGCCATGTTAAGTGCTCTTATGGGCGTTGTTTTTATGGGATTAGATAGTATTTATCAACCGCTTACTACTATAGCTGGTCCTTTAGGAGGAGATATTATATATGGAATATATTTAATATCAGCCTTATTATCAATGTACATAATTAGAAAACCTGGTGCAGGAATTGTGGGGTCGCTTTTTACAGGATTAGTAAATCTTTTGATGGGAAGTCCTTATGGAATACACATAATTGTTGCATCTTTACTTCAAGGAACTGGTGTAGAGATAGCTGTTGCAATCAGAAAATACTCAAAGTTTTCTTATTTTGAAATGTCTATTGCTTCAATTTTGGCAATGATTCTTGTAACAATGAGAGATTACTTTATTTTTGGATTTCAACTTTATTCTAAACTTATACCAATAATGCTTATTATTAGAGTAATTAGTTCAGTTATATTTGGAGCAGGTCTTTCAATAGCATTAGGAAAAGCTTTAAAATCTACAGGAGTACTTAATGACTTTAAGATTAGTAAAGGAAGTGAATATTAATATTGCTTGAAATAAAAAATTTAAGCCTTTCTTTTCAGAATAATTATAAGGTTTTTAAAAATATAAGTATTAAAGTAAAAAAGAACAAAATTACTCTTCTTACAGGTAAAAGTGGATGTGGTAAAAGTTCATTGCTTATGTGCATTACTGGGGTAATACCAGATATTATAGAGGGAAATATTAGCGGTGAAATTATTTATAAAGGGGAAAATATAGAAAATAAAGGTATAAAGACTGTTTCAGGTGAAATTGCTTATATGTTTCAAGATCCAGATAGTCAATTATGTACTTTTACAGTTGAAGATGAAATAGCTTTTGGACTTGAAAATATAAATATAGATCCATTCCATATGGATAATATTATTGATAAAGTTTTAGAGCAAGTAGGAATAAAACATCTTAAAAAGAGACGATTAAATCAACTTTCAGGAGGAGAAAAACAAAAGGTAGCTTTGGCTTCTATATTAGCATTGGATCCTGAAGTAATTTTAATGGATGAGCCCACTGCAAATTTAGATCCTAAATCTACTAAGGAAATAATAAAACTTATAAAAAACCTAAGGGATAATTTTCATAAAACCATATTGATTGTTGAACATAAAATAAGTGAATTTAGTGAAATAATAGATGATGTGATTTGGTTTGAAAAAGATAGGGCTAAAAATATAGAGAAAGCTTCATTTATGGAAAGCTATAAAAGTTTATCTTTTCCTCATAATTTAAGAAAAAATAAAGAGTGTACAGAAAAAATATTAGAGGCAAAACGAATATATTTTACTTATAATAAAGATATCAATGTATTAAAAAATGTAAATTTTTCCTTATACAAAGGAGAGATAGCAGCAATTATCGGACCTAATGGAGCAGGTAAATCTACTTTATCAAAAATATTAATGGGGCTATTAAAATTAGAAAATGGAAGTATATTAATAAAGGGGAGGGATATAAGAGATATAAATACTAGAGAATTAGGAGAATATATTGGGCTTGTATTCCAAAATCCTGAACATCAATTTATTAAAATGACTGTTGAAAAAGAAATGGCATTAAGTCTGGAAATAAGAAGGGAAGATTCAGAAACAGTAAAAAACACTGTAAATTCATATTTGTCTATATTTGATTTAGATAATCACAGATTATCTAATCCCTTTTCTTTGAGTCAAGGGCAAAAAAGAAGATTAAGTACAGCCAGCATGATGATAAATGGACAATCTATTTTGATATTAGATGAACCAACTTATGGACAAGATAGAACAAATCTTGAAAAATTAATAAATTTATTATATAAAATAAATAGCCAAGGTACATCTATTCTTATGATAACCCATGATATGGATATGGTTTTGAATTGTTGTGATAGAGTGATACAATTAGAAAATGGAGAAATAAAATATGAAGGATCACCTAAAAATATAAAAGAAAATATTTTTACATAAAAAGAGGAAGAAAATATGACGAAGAAAAATTATATTATAGATAAGATGAATCCATTTTTAAAATTAATGATTCTTATAATAATAACCATAATAGGATCTTTAGATTTTAAACCTTATTCTTCAGGTATATTGATTATAAGTGGTGTTATAATTGGGTCTATTTTTAGTAGTTTAAATCTATTAGAAATATTAAATTCTGTTAAAGGATTTATATTAATGTCATTAACTTTTATGTGTATTATTTTAGTTTTTAGATATACCAGTGGAGAAGAACTTAAGATTATTGCTGTATTAGGATTAGGATTTAGAATAATTTTAATAAGTATTTATACTTCTATATTTGTAAAAACAACAGATCCTACAGAGTTTGTTATATCTTTGATAAAATATTTTAAGATGCCGCCCAAAATAGGATATGCTTTCCTAACAGCTTATAGATTCCTTCCTACTTTTAAAGATGAGCTTCGAACCATAAAATATGCTCATAAAGTGAGAGGAATTGTAGAAAGTAAAAATATATTTATTAAAGTATGGAATTCAAAGATGTATATACTTCCTATGATGGCTAATGCTGTTAGAAAAGGTATAAGGATATCTATAGCTATGGAAACTCGTGCTTTTGATAAGTATAAAACTAGAACATATTATAGACAACTTTATATGCCTATAAATGAAATAATTATGACAGTTTTTTATATTATATATATTATTTTTGTTGTGGTTTTACTTTATTTAAATAATCTTGTTGCTTTTGCTGTTAAGTATGTACAATAATAAAAATTGGAGGGATAAATATGCCATTTAAACATGAGAAAATTACATATGGATTTCCACAGGATCCGTATGATAATAGTATTACTAAAGAATTATGTGAAGATATTGATTGTGCATTAAATTTAAGTAGAAAACCTGTAGGAATAAAACTATATTTTGATAAAGAAGAGTATAACAATTTAAATTGGAAAGAACCTAATATACCATTGGCTTATTGTTGTGTAGTAGAAAAAGCCACTAGAGGCAAGAAATTTAAGATAAGGCTTGAACATTTAAATTGTGATGGAGGTACTACTGCTTTAAATCTTGAACCATCAACAGAAAGAATAGAGTCGGGTACAGAATATTTTTCATATAATCTATATAAAACTCCAGCTGCAGCAAGAAGAGTAAGAGAAGGGGTACCTGGATTGTATAGAACAGGCGCAACTACTTATGGAGTGGCAGTAGCACCTTTAGAAGAATTTGAAATTATACCTGATGTGGTAATTTTGGTAGCAAATCCTTATCAAGTTATGAGAATTCAACAAGGATATTTATATCATGAAGGTGGTAGACTAGAAATTACAGGTGCTTCAATGCAGGCAATTTGTGCAGAAGCTACTGTAGAACCTTATATGAAAGGTAGATTAAATACTACAGTTTTTTGTCCGAGTACTAGATTTTTAGCTAAATGGAAGGATGAAGAAATGGCAGTTGGAATTCCTTTTGAAAGATTTCAAAGTGTAGTAGAAGGAGTAATAGCTACTATAAATACTACAGATATTAAACGTAGAAAAGAGGAGATTAAGGAAAGATTTGCTGAGAAAAATAAGAATATAAACTTGGAATATTAAAACTTTCAGTTGTTCAAATTTTATAATTAAAATATTTTTAATCGACATACAACATATATTGTTTAAAAAATACATCAATATAGTATATAAATTAAATATATTTTAAAATATGTTATTTAATTATTTTAGTTACTTAAACTTTGTATAACCAAACCTTAAATATACAAGATAATAAAAATACACATATGAAAATAGCTTTAATTTTAATATAGTGAATATATTATTTATATTTACAATTTTAAAATTAAAGTTATTTTTATTTTTAGATAGTATTATTTTTTATTGAAAATTAATTATTTGTAATAATTATTAAAAATATGTTCATAGATTTTAAGTATTTATTAGTATAAAATATAAAAGAATTTATTTTTATTATATATTTAAATGTTTTTAGAAGGATGTTATATGGTTTTGCATACTAAATATCTATAATTTTTTTCTAATTGTAAATAATAATTTATTTAAACAGGAGATGAATTATAATGTCAAAAAAAATTCTTGTGGTGGAAGATGATCTTGATATACAAACTATTATAAGTGAAGTTTTAAAGGAAAGTGGATATTTGGTAGAAGAAGCTACAGATGGATTAATGGCTGTAGAAATGTTTAAACTGGGTAATTTCGATCTAATAATATTAGATATAATGATGCCTAAAATAGATGGTTTTGTGGTATGTGAAATTATTAGAAAAGAATCTAATGTTCCTATAATAATGCTTACTGCTTTAGGAGAAGAAGAGGATGAAATAAAAGGATTTGAACTTAAGATAGATGATTATATAACTAAACCATTTTCTATTAATTTGTTAATAAAAAGAGTAGAGGCAGTGCTCAGAAGAGCCACTGGTTTAAGGGCAAAGGAATCAATTTTAAGTTTTAAAGAAATAACTATAAATCCTGCGAGTTATAAAACTTTAGTTAATAATAAAGAAGTAGAGTTAACTTATAAGGAATTTCAAATATTAGAGATACTAATATCGAATGTAGGAAGGGTTTTTTCCAGAGAAACTTTGTTAAACCAAATATGGGGTTATGATTATTTTGGAGATAGTCGTGTTATTGATACTCACATAAAAAATTTAAGACAAAAGCTGAATGTAGATTATATAAAAACCGTAAGAGGAGTGGGGTATAAAATTGAAAAATAAATTAAAAAAAAGTATAGTATATAGGCTATTTTTAGTAACTACACTATTATTAGTAGCAAGCTCTATTTGCACTTATTCAATAATTTACATGTTACTTCCTAATTATTATTATAAATATAAAAAAATGACTATAGAAAAACAATTAGATTCTGTGGTAGATAATTCACCTAAATTGGACATAGATAATATTGAAGAGTACTTAGAAAAAATTTCGGCTGATAATAATGCTATTATATTAGTAACGGATGATTATGGAAGAGTTGTTTATTTTACTAATGTTCCTCAAAAAGGATTTATAACTGTACCTGAACAGGAAGAATTACCTTACTTTAAAAATAAAGACAATTTAAATTCTAGGTCTACATATAAAAGTCGCAGAAAAATAAAATTTTATAATACAAATGAAAACTATAATTTGTATTTAAGTGCTCCGCTTCAGCCAATATCAGAGGCATCTAAAGTTTTAATTTTACTTATACCTTATATAGGATTAGTTGTAATCTTAATTTCTGTAATAGGAGGTTTAATTTATTCTAAATTTATATCTAAACCTTTAATAAGCATGAATAAAGTAGCTAAAGAGATGGCTAAATTAGATTTTACTAAAAAATGTGAAGTGAAAAGGGAAGATGAAATAGGTGAACTTTCTCAAAGCTTAAATGATTTATCTTATAATTTAAGAATATCTATGGAAGAATTACAAAAAGCTAATGAGCAATTGATGGATGATATTTTAAAAGAAAGAGAAATAGAGAAGAAAAGAAGAGAATTTATAGCCGCTATATCTCATGAATTAAAAACACCTATAACTATTTTAAAAGGTCAAATAGAAGGGATGTTATCAAATATAGGTATTTATAAAGATAGAGATAAATATTTAAAAAGAAACCTTGAAGTTTTGAATGATATGGAATATATGGTTAAAGAAACTCTAGAAATATCAAAGTTAGAATCTCAAGGTTTTAAACCAAAAAAAGAGAAGGTTTCCTTAAGCAATATGGTAGAAGAATGTATATATAGAATATCTTTTATAGCTATAAAAAAGAATATAACTATAAATAAGAATATAAAAAAAGATTTATTTGTTTATGGAGATAATAAATTATTAAAAAAAGTAATAAATAATATAATAACTAATGCTATTAATCATTCTCCAGAAAATGAAAAAGTTTATTTAAATATATATGAAGAAAAAGATGAAATTATATTAATTGTAGAAAATACAGGGATTCATATAAATGAAGATGAAATTAAAGAAATATTTAAACCTTTTTATAGAATTGAAAAATCTCGTAATAGAAAGAGCGGAGGAAGTGGGCTTGGTCTTTACATAGTAAAAATGATTTTAGATTTACATAATGCTAAATATTCAATTTCGAATACTGAAAAAGGAGTTCTGTTTAAAGTTCTATTAAAAAAATATAATATTTACATAAAAAATAGAAAGGTAAAAAGTTAGGCTTAATTTTAAGCCTAACTTTTAGTGTAATTGTATAAACTATATTTAACAAATTCTTGTCCAAAGAGAGTGGGTGTATATAGGTTCCCAACTATATATAGATCTATGAGCTTGAATGCATTTATATTTACAATTTTTATACATTACTATATCACCGATTTTATAGTTTGTATAAGGTTTCCATTCTTTAATTTCTTTATTATCTGTACTACCTGTAGTTTGTTTTTTTACTTTAAAATATCCCTGTGAAATTATAAATTGTTTTCCATCTTCAGTTTTTACCTTTATTTGGTATGGATAACTGCCGTCAGCCCATCTGGAAAAATCTAAGAAAAATTTAAAACTACCTTGAGATAGATCATATCCATTATGTTTATTTTCAGGATCATTTAATCTACTACGTTCAGCATCCATAAATTTACTTCCATTTACATATAACTCAATATTAGTGATTTTTTTGCCATATAAACATTCACCAGTTAAATATTGGGAAGTTGTAAATTCCTTAGTATTATCAAAATCTATTTTATATTTAAAAGGTAAAACTTTATCATTAGTTTCATTTCCTTCGCCACCTGTAGTGTTACCAGCAGTTTGTCCATTTATAACCACATCAAAAGTAGCAGCATTATTTGATATATTAATATTTCTTAAACTTATACCGCTATCTTTACCATTAGATAGGAATAATTCTTGTGAACTTATGTTTGGCCTAGAATTATTTAAAGCTGCAGCCCTTATATTTCCAACATTG
Organism: Clostridium tepidum; assembly: GCF_002008345.1. Lineage (GTDB taxonomy): Bacteria > Bacillota > Clostridia > Clostridiales > Clostridiaceae > Clostridium_F > Clostridium_F tepidum. The sequence continues at coordinate 2,686 of NZ_MRAE01000048.1, read as the reverse complement.
TATAAACTGCCGTTTGGTCTATACACGTATACTTCATCATTACCGCTTGAATTACCTTTTCCTTTATAAGTTGTATTAATTCTATAAACTAATAATCCTTCTCCAGGTAAATTTGATTCATATCGTCCTTCTTTTTTTCTATATTCTACTACAAAAAATTCGCTATTTGAATTTGGAGATTTTATTATATAACTGTTATTTGATTCATTACCTATTTTATTTATTGAATATCTTCCAGGTTTATTTATTTGAGGCATAGTGTTAATCCATTTACCGTAATACATTTTCATATATGAACCCATAGATTGAGGTACGGTAAAGTTTTGATCCATTACATCCCAAGGTCCTACTGCTACTTTACCATCATAATTATAATGGTAAAGATCTGGTGCACCTAGAGTATGGAACATTTCATGACTTAAAACTCCAACTCCGTTGTTACCCATAAAATCTTCTAATTGAAAATTATAAGTATCTATTCTTTTACCATTTATTCTTACATCATGGTAGAACATATTCCATTTATGAGGCCATAAAAGTGATGACCATCCAGTAGTTGACCCTTTTACAATAAAGCATATATTATCAACTTTACCATCATTATCTGAATCCACATTCAAATTTTGTGGAATTTGATTTTTTATAGATTCTACAGCATTTTTAAGTAAAGTTTGTTCTCTAGCTGCTCTTTGGTTTTGTGGAACGTTAGTATAATAACTTCTAGGATGACTATCTGTATAGCTTAAAATTTGATTTCCATTAGGCTTTGGATAAAAAGTTGTATCAATATTTAATTTGTTGTAAGATACTTCTTTATAGTAATTATTTAAAGATACTTGATTTTTCCCATTAAATTGTCTATCATAAGTAGAAAAATCTCTAGTTATTTCATTTTGATCACTGAATTTTATAAAAACAACTATATTATTAAGTTGTCCAATATTTTTAGTTCGTGGTGCTGAATTATTTGCATTTAGAAGTTCTCTTTCTTTTTCAATTTGATTCTTTGGAGCTTTTACATCTTTCATGTATACTTTAGAATCTTCAGTTATATTTTTTGAAATTTCAACATTAGAAACTGTAACTCTTTCTCTAGATGGTTGTACTTTGTCTTTTACATATTTTCCATATACGTAATAACCTGTTTTTTCATCTTTAACTATAGCCCTTCCATTTGAATCATGTAAATAATTATAAAATTCATCTCCTGATGCATAACATTGGATAACTTGTCCATTAGGTTGAGTTAAGTTTATTTTTGCATCTTTTATAGGTGCAGCATTAACCTTTGTATGATTTGCTCCTATAATAGTAGATGATGCAATTAAAACTGGTAATACCAGTTTTGGCAGAAGCTTTTTTTTCATTGTTTTTCCCCCTTATATAATTAAATTATTTATACTTATAAAATAGTTTTTATAAGTAATTTTAATGACTTTAAGTAAAAATAATTTTTATTTTATATTGAAAAATCTGGTTCAACTAAGTTTTTATATATTTTTTTTAATGGTTTATAACTAGATATATTATTATTATCTAGTTTAAGAGATTTCAACTTTTTAAAATTACTTATAGTTGATATATCTGATATTTTGTTATTATCTAGTGCTAAATTAACTATTTCATTTTTGTTTGAAAGTATAGAAATATTATTTATTTTATTATTACTAGCCCAAAGACCTTTAATTTTATTCATGTTTTCTATTCCTTCCAAATTAGATATATTATTGTTACAGATATTAAGTTCTTTAATATACTTTATATTTTTTAATTCTTTAATGCTAGTAATTTTATTATCACTAATATCTAAATTAGTAAGCTTAATTAAGTTATACAATGGTTTAATATCTGTTATATTATTATTTGATATATAAAGTTCTTTTAAATTTGTTAGATTTTCTAATCCTTTTAAATTATTTAATTTGTTGTTGCTAATATCTAATCTTTCTAAGTTTTTTAAATTTTTAATTATTGATACATCTTCTAAATTACAGTCTATAATTTCTAAATTTTCAAGGCCCTTTAGTGTAGATATAACCTCTAAATCTTTTATATTGCAGTGTACTATTTTTAAAGTTTTAATATTATCTTTTTCTTTTAATTTATCTATGTTTTCTATACCACTATCAACAATTTCTAATGAGGATATTTTATTTAAATTTTTTACTTGGTCTAAATTTTTAGAACTATTATTTTTAATAACAGTAGATGTTTCATTATCATTGATTTTAGAATCCTTATTTTCTTTCTTTACCGAAGAAGTTTCTTTATTGGAATTATTTTCAGAAACTTTTTTATTTTTTGTACTATCATTATTTCTAGAGTATCCTTTTTCAGATTGAACCTTTTGAATAGTAGTATTGCTATTAGCATTATCTTTTGTAGTTTTATTGTGGTTATAAATTAAAAATATAGATGTAATAATAATTAAAGAAATTATTATTATAGAAAACTTCTTTTTCTTCACTTTTTCACCTCCTTTTTTTAAAAAAATTTACTTTTCTTGTTTATTATCGCAATTATTGTTTTAAACTTTACATAAAAAGTATAATTTAATATTAAATTATATTAAATACATAATATTCTATTTAATCCATTTTTATATATTATTGTTAATTCTAATACTTATATTTTGTTTAAAGTAGAAATAAAAAGTTATCTTATATGATAGGCATTTTTATTAAAG
>NZ_MRAE01000047.1 GCF_002008345.1 Clostridium tepidum | reverse complement strand
CAATATATTTATCTCATCCATTACTACTTTATTGGCTAAAAAAATATTATACACAAAATAAATATATAATAGGAAGCTACAAGTTTTTTATAATTAGTTTTTTTATTTGTTTTATAGGAGGTTTACTAATATCCATATTAATTAATAAATTTTAAAAATTATTATAAATACTATTTACCTAATAAATTCTTAAAAATACATAAATTTCATTATATTCCTTTATATTTATCTTAAAAAACTATATAATATATAAGTAATTAATATTAATTAAACTATATGGAGGAAATAACATGAATAAAAGAAAGAGTAAATTTATTATTTTAGGAATAGTTATAGTATTATTAGCAGTATTTGGTTATAACCAATATCAAAAGAAACAAAAATTTATTGGTACACCTTTAGAACCAATATATAAAGTAGTTAAAATACAAAACTTTAAAGAAGGAACTTATGAAGATTACAAAGCATTATTCTCAAATCCTAATAAAGTTATTACAAAGGAACAATTTGATGCTTATAGAGATTCTAATAAAAGTAAAGAAACATTCAAGTATGATAATGACTCTATAAAAGGTATAATGAGTCATATGAAATCAGAAGAAAAAGACAAAGATTTATACAAAGTATATTATCTAAAAAATGTTAATGATGATAATGAAAAGAAAGACGCAAATTATTGGATAGTAGTAAAAGAAAATAATAAATGGTTAATTAAAAATTAGTTAAAAATTTCAAAACATAAAATAAGAATACTTCAAAATAGCTTTAATTTTAAAACTGTAAATATAAATAAAATATACATTCATAAAATACTTACTTTACTAAATGTATACTTTATTTATACCTACTATATTAAAATTAAAGCTGTTTTTATTTTTAAATGATCTCTTTTTTATAAAAAAATCATATATTTCCAGCTATATATCTTCCTTACTTTGTAGCTAAATTTAATGAATCCTATAAAATATAAATTATGTATCTATATTTAATTATAATAAAATATAAACCTTTAAAGTACATTAATACAAGATATAATAATAAATATGTATCCGCATTAAAAAGACTATTGAATGGATTAATCCACCCAATAGTCTTAGGTATGCTTATTTATCTTTTCAGTCAGTGATAGGCTCTGACTCTTTTATGCTTTTATGAGTATTTATGAAATGATTTGTTTTTGAAATGTATCCGTTCATCATATATCTTAAATATTAGAAGGATAGACTAGTCTACCCTTCTAATATTTTTAAAATTTCTTTTCTCAACTGACACTTTATTCACAACTCCCGGTAGGACATTGCGAATGAATGAGCCTAATTATATAGCGAACTTATTGAAGCGTATCAATTTTATTTTTAGCTGCTTCAATTTTGTCTAAACCAACAAAATCTGAATCTTTTGCTCCTTTACTTTTTGCATCATTTACTGCTGCCTCTGCTGCATCTACTTTAGATTGAACATCATCTTTATTTTCAGCAGTAATATCATCTGCATCTGGAATATCTGCTATTTTTGAGTTAGCAAGTTTAATTGCTTCTAATGTAACAATTTTATCGTTTAAACTATCTAATAATGCTTTTTCAGACTTTAATTGTTCCTTAGCAGCATCTACTAATGCATTATATGATGCAATTGCTGATTCTACAGCTTCTTTATTGTCTATGCTTACTGTATCTACGTTTAATTCTAATACTTCCTTATTTTTTGTTTTAAAATCTTCTACTGTTTTTGCTACTTCTTACTCTGCTGCTGCTTCTTTAGCTTTTTCTACTGCTTCTTTGTTAGTAGTTACATCTAAAGCAATAGTTTGTCCTGCATACTCTACATATACTTTAGAATCTCCTTCGCCCTTAGCAGTTATAGTTATTACAGCTTTTTTATTTTTATCCTCCTTAACTTCTGCTTTTACAACTGATGAATCATCAACACGTAAAGTTATTTCATTTTCTTTTATTTGGTCACCTTCAAGTAGGTTACCATATTGATCTTTAGCATTTAATACAACTTTAACTGCTCCATCTTTTTCTCCATCTTTTGCATCATTATCTAATGATATTTGAATTCCTTCTTTTTTATCATCAGCATCTAATGGTAATAATGTTTTTCCATCTTCAGCTGTTGCTGTATTAATAACTTCAACAGTTCCTTTTTGTGCAACTGAATCTTTATTATCAAATTTTAAAGTTATAGTAGCTTTTTTCATGTTAGCTGTAGTAACTTCTATTACTGCTGATCCAACTGTTGTTTCAGTTGTTTTTACTTCTCCATTTTTAGAATCTACAGTTACAGTTCTCTTTTTAACTTCGTTTCCTTCTGAATCTTTCTGTGATATAACTTTCCAATCTAAATCATTTTCTGATACTGGTATAATAGTTCCATCTGCCGCTTTAACAATAGCTTTTAATTTAGTAATATCTACAGCTCCATCTTTTGTTGAATATAGAGGCTTTATATCCTTAGTATCTACAGCTACTGAATCTATTAAACCTGAAGCTGAATCAACTGTCATACTTACTTTATTAGTTGAAAGAACTTTATCAGCTTCTTTAACGTTAACTACAACATCGTTTGTGCCTTTAGTCTTTCCTGTTAACTCAACTTGATATCCAGCTACTGGATGCTCTGCATCTACAGCTCCACCATCTTTATTTATTTCTGTTATAGCACTTGCCTCAAAATTAACACCTGGCAATACTTCAAGTTTTTCTTTGCCTACATTTATGAACTCACCATATTGATCTTTTGGAGTTACTTTAACATTAACTTTCCCACCAAGTACAACTTTAGTTGCTTCTGGTTTAACTTCTATAGTTTTAGCTATTCTCTTAGATCCTACTGTTATATTTAATGTATCTGAAATTTTACCATCTTTATCTGAAATTTTAATAGTATATGTTCCTGGTTCAATTTCCTTTTCATCTTTAGGCAATACTTTCATAGCAACTACAGCTTCTCCAGCTCCAACTTCTTCAAAAGTAACTTTTCCATCTTTATCAACTGTATAAGTTTTTCCTAAAGTTATTAATTTAGATACATCGCCTTCATCTAATGGCTGACCATCTGGTTTAGTCACAGAAACTTTTATATCTTCATTCTTAACAGACATTGTTTTTCCGTCTTGATCTAAGAATTTAATTTCTTGATATTTAGCTTTAGTATCTGGATCTCCCTTAACTACTCCATTTATATCATTACCTAATTCAACACCTGTAAATGCTGGTGCCTTAAATGTTAAATTAAATGCTCTTATTACATCACTATTTTTAACTTTAATTACAACATTATAAGTTTTAGCTTTATCAATATCTGCTTTAAGAGTTAATAAATTTTTGTTCTTGTCAGTGTCCTTTATATCTTCTTTTGTAACTTTTCCAGTCATGCCATCAGGAGTAACAATTACTTCAGTCGTGTCATTGTCTAATACAATAACTTCTTTATGTTTATTTCTAAATACGATATCTTTCTTAATTTCTGATCCTGTTTTTAATTCAGCAGCATCAAAACTTATATCATCTATACTAGCTACCTCTTTATTTATATCAGTTGTAACAGTTATTATGTTTCCTTTGATTCCTTTTTCTACTGATTCACCTACATATGGAGTTATTACATATTTTCCAACTTTTGATGATTTAACAGCTATAACTATATCATTTTCATTTTTCTTTTCATCATTCTTACCTCTTAATTTAGCAACAACTTCTACATCTGATGTTTTAACTTCTTCTGAAGTTTTAATAGCTTTTATATCGAATTTAATCATATCTGGAGTTAATATAGCTCCATTATTAGGAGTTATAGCACCTACGATTTTTTCTTCATGGTTATTTCCTTTAACATCAGCTATGTTTATTCCTGATTCTCCAGCAACCTTTACTTCTGTTAATTTTTTAGCTCCTATTTTTACTTCATAAGTAGCTTTTTCACCATTTGCTAAATAAGCTGATACTTTTAAATCTCCGGCTTTTATAGCTTTAAAAGTAAAATCTACTGAATCTGAAACTTCATCTATAGCTGAATCATCTGTTTTTGTTACTAAGTCTTTTCCCGCTTCAACAACCCATCTTGCTTCAGTTCCTACTGGCATTGGATTACCAAATTGGTCAGATATTTTAGCACTTAATTTAATTTGATCATCTGGCAATACTTCTTTAGCTTCTTCATTAATTTTATGTCCATTAGCTTCTGCAATATACTCAGCTTTCATATTTGAAATTGTGGTAGATACAGAATCATCTACTTTAACAGCTTTAAATGTAGCAGTTCCAACTTTAACATCTTTATCACCTATTTTATTTATAAAGCTGACAAATACGTCATCGCCTTCTTTTAATTTATTATTTATTGTTATATATCCATCATTTATATTATCTTTATTAATTTCAGTTTCTTTTACTGGCACTCCATTTATTGTAGCTGTAACTTTTACATTATTTACATTTCCTTTTACAGCTATATCTTCACCATATTGATTTTTAGCTTCAAAGTACACATTATTATCTGCTTTTGCCTGTATAGCTTTTGTAGTTACATTTATTGTTTTTACATATGGATTAACTACTTTAGCCACAAATTTATTTATAACAAATTCAACCCAGTCAGATTCTACTGTATATTCTGTAGTATCTACTAGCTTTTTACCATTTTCTAATACGAAGTTAGCTTTTCCATCTTCAGTTAAACTTGATTGGACATATTTTGCTGTTAAAGTAATATCTCCAGCCTTTAATTCTATTTTTTTATCTTTTAGGTCAGCTTCTTTAGTATCTTTTGCAAGACCTTTTACTTGAACTGAAGTTTCATTTAAAGAAATTACTGATTCAGCAGCTACTTTATTTATTTCTGGCTTAACAGCATTTTTTATTTCATTAACTATTTCATCTGGCATAACACCATTTCCACCTACTGTAGAAACTTCTGTTTTGTCAGTTTTGTTATCTTGTATATATTTTATTGCATTCTTAGTTCCTTGAGAATCTTTAGTATCAACTAGAACTAATGGTGCACCATTTTTTCCTGCTAATGCTGAAGCTACTAAAGCATCTGCATAACCGTTTTGTCCATCAGTTGCGTTAGCTACATACATGCTATCAGCATTTAATTTGAAGTGTTCCATTATTTTTAGGTTAGTGTCAAATCTATCTGCACCACCATTAACTCTTTCACTTGCTCCTAATTTATTGTAAACTGCTGCTGGAACAACTCCTTCTGTTCCTATTACAGTTACTTTTGAATTGTGTTTTTTTACAAAGTCAGCTGCTAAATCTGCTGTAGAAGCATCTTTTCCTACTATTAATAGAACTTGTTCTTTAGCTGCTGCTACTGGTGCTGCTGATAAAGCATCTGAGAAACCATCTTTTCCATTAACAACCATAACATTGTCAGCTTTTACCCCTAACTTGTCTACTAAGTAATTAGCTACAGCTATGTTAGTTTCAAATCTAGTTTGTCCGCCTAATTCAGTTACTTTATAATCTTTTTTAAGTCCTTCTCTTACTGATTGTGATACAGATGCGTTTCCACCTATAACATAAACATTTTCTGGTTTTAATGTTTCTAACGCACTTTTAGCATTTGAATTTAATTCTCCTGCTGTAGTTAAGATTATTGGTGCATTTAATTTTTTAGCTAATACAGATGCACTTAATGAATCGGCGTAACCATTTCCTGAAGCTATTATTACATTTTTAGCTCCATCTTTCCAATTAGCTTTTGCTACATTTGCAGCTGTTTCATATCTGTCATTTCCTTGCACCCTATAAACATCTCCTGGTGCTGCTTTAACATTTCCTGTTGTAACAGTTGCTAAAACTAGTCCAACAACTGTAGCACTTGCTAGTGCTCTTGTCCCTTTCTTATTCATGTGCTTATACCTCCTTAAATGTGTAAACATTAATTAATAAAATAAATAACATTACTATTGTTGCATTTGTTGCATTTTGCTTTAAATAGCATGTTAACTTTTCCTTAATATATATTTTTTTATTAATATAGTATTATTTAATTTATTTTACATAACTTATATTACCTTGATTATATATTTCTAAACAGTATTTTTAAGTCATTTTTAATTATAGCATGTACTAACATCATTTTCTATAAGTAATATTTATTTCATTTAATAATATTTTTTACAAAATGTGATTTAAAATTACATATTATTATATATTTTTACATTTTGCTTTTATTTTATATCTTTTATTATATTTTTCGACATTTTTTTCAGCTATATTCTTTTATTTTTTACTTTAATTAATTATTTTATTATAATCATATTTTTAACCATATATTATTCTAATTACATTATTCTATATATAATGGTAACATCCTCCTTTTTGATGGAAATATTTTTAAGTTTTATAATATATATTTTAATTTATATGATTTTAAACTTGTATAATTTAACGTTATTTTTTCTACAATACTTTTATAATCACTGCATACAATATATAATTAAATATGTACTTTGTAAGATATATCATTTATATTTAATTTAAAATATGATGGTAAGTTAAAGATTGGAGTTGAATTTATTGTGAAAATTAAATATGTAACTATACTTTTTATATGCATTTGTTTTCCTTTAGTTTTTGTAGGTTGTGATTCCAAATCAGCGGAACCCATATCTAGAGAAACTTATCTTATGGGAACTATAATAAATATTAAAGCTTATGGTAAAAATGCAGAAAAAGCAGTGCAAGCTTCTGTAGATAAAATTTCTGATATAGAAAAGAAAATGTCTGTCAACATAGATAGTAGCGAAGTTAATAAAATTAACAAAAATGCAGGAATAGCACCTGTTAAAGTAAGCAAAAACACTTTAGATGTTGTAAAAGCTTCATTAATGTATAGTGAAAAGACAAAAGGATCTTTTGACATAACCGTAGAACCCTTAGTTTCTCTTTGGGGAATTGGAACAGACAAAGCAAGAATCCCATCTAAAGATGAAATAAATAATGCTTTAAAACTTGTAAATTATAGGGATATTATTATAAATGAAAAGCAATCTACTATTTTGCTTAAAAGAAAAGGTCAATCTATAGATTTAGGCGCTATTGCTAAAGGATATACTGCAGATGAACTAAAAAAAATTCTTTTAAACTATAATGTTAGTTCTGCTTTTCTAAGCCTTGGGGGAAATGTATATGTTTTAGGTAATAAACCTGACAAAACTCCTTGGAAAATAGGTGTTCAAAATCCTTTGGAACCTCGTGGAAATTATTTAGGTATAGTATCTGTTTCTGACAAGTCCGTAGTTACGTCTGGAAATTACGAAAGATTTTTTGAAAAAGAGGGAAAAAGATATCATCATATATTTGATACCAAAACAGGCTATCCTGCTGAAAAAGGTCTTATTAGTGTTTCTATAATATCAGATAACTCTATAGATGGAGATGCATTATCTACTAGTGTTTACACTTTAGGATTAGATGAAGGTAAAAAATTAATAGAAAGTTTAAAGGATGTAGAAGCTGTATTTGTGACTAATGACAAAAAAGTCTATATAACCTCTGGGCTTAAAGATATATTTAAGCTAACTAATACAGATTTTAAACTTCAAAATGATTAAATTATTGAATTATTTATATTAATAAATTTAATGGATTTATATTAAATTTTATAAAACCTTAACTTTTATGTTAATCAAATTCATATTATATATAATAATAGGTGGTGTAATTATGAAAAAAGGTGATAAGGTTGTGATATATTTAGTAGCTATACTACTGACTTTAAGCATAATAAGCATCATTTTTTTCAAATTCTTTGTAAAATCTGAAAATGCTATAGCCATAATAAAACAGGATGGCAAAATTATAAAAAAAATTGATTTATCTAAAGTTAAAGGAAAAGAGCAATTTAAAATTAATTATAACGATAATGGTCATACACATTACAATACTATAGAAATAAATAAAGGCTCTATTAAATTTGTAGATGCAGATTGCCCTGATAAAATTTGTGTAAAATCAGGAACATTAAAAAAAGCTGGAGAAACAGCTGCTTGTCTTCCTCATAAACTTATAATTACTATTGAAAAAAATGATAAAGAAGTAGACGAAGTTTCTTATTAAATTTAGGAGTAATATATATGAAAAATAAAAATTTTAATACTAGAAAAATGATTTTTTTAAGTTTGATGGTAGGTATCGCTCTAATTATATACATAATAGAATCTCAAATACCTGTACTTTTTCCTGGTATTAAGCTAGGTCTTGCAAATGTTATATCACTAATTACATTGGTTATGTTAGGTGGGTATGAAGCCCTATTGGTTATGTTTTTAAGAACCCTTTTAGGATCTATGTTTGCAGGAAATATGTCTTCTTTTATGTTTAGTTTAGCTGGTGGTTTTTTAAGTAACATTATTATGATTATTCTTTATTATAAATTTAAAGAAAACTTAAGTTTAAGTTCCATAAGTATTTGTGGTGCTATATTTCATAATATAGGCCAACTTTTAGTAGCAGCTTTTGTAGTAAAAGATTTTAGAATATATGTGTATTTACCAGTACTTATGATTTCTGGTATAATAACAGGCTATTTTATAGGGATATGCACTAAATATCTTAATAAAAACTTAAGCAATATAAAACTATTTAATAAGCTAAAGAACAATGAAAGATAATACATTCTCAATAATCAATTAATAATTATTAATTGATCATTTAACATTGTTAATTGATTATTTTCTATTAAAAAAAGAGCTAAGAAATTTGTTTACTTAACTCTTTTTTCTATACTCTTTCTTAAAATATATCTAATATTCTAAAATCTCCTACTTTTTCATCTAATTTTTGTTCCACTGATTCTGATACTGAAGCTTTTCCACCAACAATAACTAAGCTACCATCATCTTCTATATTAGTTTCAACAAATTTTTCTGCATTAGCTATTTCTGTTGCACCTGCTCCTAATCCACTTAGAACTAATGGTGAGCCTGTTTTAGCTGCTGCTGCTGAAGCTACTAGAGCATCTGCAAATTGACCTTGTCCAGCTTTTCCGCCTTGTCCTCCTGCTGCTATATATACATAGCTAAAATCTAATCCACCTTTACCTTTAAAATATTCTAGCACTGCTAAATTGGTTTGAAATCTGTTTTTAGATTGAGCATCTGAAGTTATCTTTGTACCATTTACAGAACTAACTACAGAAGAAGGTAATACACCACTACCACCTACTGCAAGAATCTGTAATTTATTTTTTGATATTATATTATTTTTTATTACATTTGGTACACTTTTAGTATTTCCAAATAATACTGGATAACCATTAGTAGCTGCTACGGAAGCTACAGATAGTGCATCTGCATATCCATCTTGTCCATTTACCAAAATACCTGTCTTTGACGTAGGACTTAATCTTAATATTTCTTCTGCTACTCTAGCATTAGTTCCATATCTTGTTTTGTCACCATATTTTTGTCCATCGTAACGTGTAACTTGGAACCCCTTACTTTTTAATGAATTTTCTATAGTTGTAGATACAACACCAGTACCACCAACTATATATATTTTTTTTACATTTTGTAAATCACTTATAGTTTTTAGCACTTCTGGCTCTAATACTCCTTTATTTTCAGTTAAAAGTATTGGAGCATTTAATAATTTTGAAAGCGGTGCTGAACTTACTGCATCTGCATAGCCTGTACCATTTACTAAAATAACAGATTCTGATTTTTTAAATATTTCTTTTGCTGTTTTATTAGCCGTATCTATTCTATTACTTCCATCCATTCTTTTTATAGAAGCTGCTTTTACACTAGTAAAAGAAATTCCTAATACCATTACTAAAGTAGCAGTGATAACTGAAAGAATTTTTGTATTCTTTTTTAACATTAGTTTCCCTCCATTTATGTGATTTACTATACTTTAAATTGCATACTAAATTAATTCTTATTTTATCATTCTATATAATATTCGTACAAAATCTTTTGTTTTTTAGAGCTTTATTAAATATTATCTAGTTTATATGTATAATTGTTTATTAATTTTATGTAAAAAACTGCCACACTAATATTTAGTGTAGCAGCTTCTTTTTATACGTACTTTAATACTCTATATCATAATTCTATGCTATATGCATTGTGTACTATATATATTCTACGTTGTGTGTTACATATTATATACTCTACAATTCATAATTTCTACTTTGATTAAAGCTTGATACTTAGTTTGCTGGTTTTTCTTCTTTTACTTTTATATCTTTTCCGTAAGCTATTAATGCATTTGTAGGACATTTTTTAACACATGCCATACATTTTACGCATTTTTCTTTATCTACTACTGGTAGATTATTTTCCATTGATATAGCCTTTACTGGACAAGTTTTTTCACATAATCTACATGTCATGCATCCTACTTGGCAAGTATCTTTAACAGCTTTTAATGTATCTTTAGAGTTACATGCTACTCTAATTACAGCTGATAATGGTTTTAAATCTATTACTGCTCTTGGACAAGCTTTTACACAGGCTCCACAACCTACGCATTTTTCTGGATCTACTTGTGCTATTCCACCTTCTGTTACATGAATAGCATCAAAAGCACAGGCTTTAACACAGCTGCCTAAACCTAAACATCCATATTGACAAGATTTTGATGCACCACCTGGAACTACTGATGCTTGTTGACAATCCATTGTTCCATAGTACTCTCCTCTTTGTTTAGCTTTATCACAAGTTCCGTTGCATTGTACATATGCTTTTAATGGTTCTGATTCTTCTACAGAAACCCCCATTATTTCTGCTACTTTTTCTGCTACTCCAGCTCCACCTACTGTACAAGCATTTGGTGGTGCTGCACCTTCTGCTACTGCTTGTGCATAAGCATCACATCCTGCATATCCACAACCACCACAGTTAGCTCCTGGTAGCGAATCTCTTATTAATGGTACTTTAGGGTCTACTTCTACAGCAAATTTTTTAGATGCATATCCTAAAAGAATACCGAATATAAGCCCTAGCGCACCTAAACTTAATATAGGAAATAGTAATTCATTCATCTATCTACACCTCCTAATGTAGTAGTCCTTGGAAACCTAAGAATGCGATTGCCATAAGTCCTGCTGTTATTAATGAGATTGGAAGTCCTTGCATTGCCTTAGGCATTTTATCGCATGCTTCCATTCTTTCTCTTAAACCTGCTAAAAGAACTATTGCAAGCATATATCCTAATCCTGAGAAAGTTCCAAATATTAATGATTCTATCAAATTGTATTTTTCGTTCATATTTATGATAACCGCACCTAATATAGCACAGTTTGTAGTTATAAGTGGTAAAAATATTCCTAGTGCTTTATAAAGACCTGGACTTTTCTTTTTAATAACCATTTCAACAAATTGAACTAATGCTGCTATAACTAATATAAAAGCTATAGTATATAAGTAAGTTATATTAAGTGGTACAAGTATAACACTGTATACTATATAAGATATAAGTGATGCCAATGCCATAACAAATGTAACTGCAAGTCCCATTCCTGTAGCAGTTTCAACTTTTTTTGAAACACCAAGGAAAGAACATATTCCTAAAAATCTTGCTAAAACGAAGTTATTAACAAATAACGCTGATATAATCAAAGCAAATATTTTCATACTTTTTTTCACCCTTCTTTCTTAAATAAGGATATTTAAAATTCCTTCTCTTGGTTATTTAGCTTTTTTTAATTTTCTGCTATTTATTATTGCCATTAATATTCCTAGTGTAAAGAATGCTCCTGGCGCAAGTATCATTATTAAAGCTGGTTGGAATGAAGATGGCATTATTTGATATCCAAATAATTGTCCTGCTCCTAATAATTCTCTTATCATTCCTATTACTGTTAATGAAATTGTAAATCCTAATCCTTGGCCTAGTCCATCAAATATTGAAGATACTGGACCATTTTTTGATGCATAAGCTTCCGCTCTTCCTAGGATAACACAGTTAACAACTATAAGTGGTATAAATATACCTAGTGACTTGTATAATGCTGGTACGAAACCTTGCATTAAAAATTGAAGTAATGTAACAAAGCCTGCTATTACTACTATAAATGATGGTATACGAATTTTATCTGGTATTGCTTTTCTAAGTAATGATATAACTAGGTTTGAACCCATAAGAACTACTGTAGACGCAAGACCCATACCTATACCATTTTTAGCACTTGATGTTACCGCTAAAGTAGGACACATTGCTAAAACTTGGACAAAAGTAACATTTTCATCTATAATTCCATTTTTTAATCTTTCTCCTAAAACGCTCATCATTCATCCTCCTTTAATTCATTTTTTCATAATTTACAACATAATTATTTACTTTTGGTTCCTCTGTATTAAAGCTTGTTGTAGCTCCAGATTCACCATCTACTCCTACGTTGCTAGAAGGATTTTTTGATAACTCGTCTTTGTAAAATTTAACAGCATCATTAACACCTTTTGTAACTGCTTTTGATGTTATAGTTGCTCCTGTCATTGCTTCTATTTCGTTGTCTTTACCTGGTGCTGTTTTAACAACTTCTAAATCTTTATCTGTTGGTTTTCCTTTAAATTGTCCAGAGAATTTTGGTTGTTCTGCATTTGCTCCAAGTCCTGGTGTTTCTGAATGGGAAAGAATTTTTATTCCTTCTACTTTTCCACCTGTAGAAACTCCCACCATCATTTCTATTTGTCCACCGTAACCTTTTGTTAAGACTTTAATAGCATATCCTGCTACATCATTACCTTTTTTTCCTTCATTAACTTCTGTTACAGTGCTATTAGATTTTCCATCCATCTTTTCAAATTTATCTGCTTTTGGAAGGATTTCTTTCATAGCTTCAGTATTTGTTTTTTCTACTTGATCTGCTATTGGTTTTTTAGTTATTACAAAAGCTCCTCCTAATATAAGACCAGCTATTGCTGTTATCATAAAAAGCTTTAGTCCTAATTTTAGAGTTTCATTCTTTTCCATTATTTCACCTCCCCAAATACTCTTGGAGTTACAAATTTATCTATTAGAGGTACACATAAATTCATTAATAATATTGAATAAGAAACTCCTTCTGGATATCCTCCAAATATACGGATAACTGTTGTTATAAGACCACATCCTATTGCGAAGATAACCTGTCCTTTCTTAGTCATTGGTGAAGTTGTATAATCAGTTGCCATAAATATAGCACCTAACATTAATCCACCTACAAATATTTCATATATTGCATCTCCTGACATAAATCCTTTTCTACCTATTATTGTTGTAAGTATAAATACAGTTCCTACATAAGTAACTGGTATATGCCAAGTTATTATTCTTCTATATAAAAGATATGCAAAACCTATAAGTAATGCTAAAGCTGATGTTTCACCAATACATCCTCCTATATGTCCTAGGAAAGCTGATGCTAAAGTTGGTAAATCTCCTTGACCACTTTTTAATATAGCAAGTGGTGTAGCTGTAGTAACTCCATCAACAGTCCAAGTAGTCATAGCTACTGGCCAAGATGCAAGTAAAAATGCTCTTCCTGCTAATGCTGGGTTTACTATATTTTGTCCTATTCCTCCAAAAAATTGCTTAACAACTATTATAGTAAAGAAACTTCCTATAACCACCATCCACAATGGAAGTGTTGGGGGTACGTTAAATGCAAGTAAAATCCCTGTTACTACTGCACTTAAATCTCCTATACTTATATCTCTTCCTGTAGCTTTTTCCCATATATATTCCGCTGCTACACAAGAGATAACTGCTGTTAGTATAACTAAAAGTGCTTTTAATTTAAAAAAATATACTCCTGCAATAGCTGCTGGAAGTAAAGCTATTATAACATCTCTCATTATTGATTGAACAGAATCTTTTGAACGAATATGTGGAGATGAAGATAATGTATACATTGATTCAGACATCCAAAGTCACTCCTTACTTAAATTATTTTTTTCTTTTTGAAGCTATAACTGCACGCTTAGCTGTTCTTATAGATTGAATTAAATGACGTTTAGCTGGACATACAAAAGTACAGCATCCACATTCTATACAATCTATACCATGAAACTCTTCAAAGGCACCTAATTCCCCTCTATTAGAAAAAGAATCTAGTGTAGATGGAATTAAGTTCATTGGACATGCTTCTACACATCTTCCACATCTAATACAGCTTGATGCTTGTGGTAATACCGCCTGAGCTGAAGTTAAACTTAATAAGCCTGAAGAGCCTTTTACTGTTGGTATATCTAATGTTGGTATTGTCATACCCATCATTGGACCACCGGATATAACTTTAACTGGATCTTCTTTATATCCTCCACAGAATTCTATTAATTCTCTAAAGCTTGTTCCAAGTTTTATTCTTATATTTTTAGGTTCACTAACAGCTTCACCTGTAACTGTTATGATTCTTTCTATTAGTGGTCTTCCCAAAACTACTGCATTATATATTTCTCTAACTGTTGCAGTGTTTTGAACAACACATCCTGCATCTGCTGGAAGTTTTCCTGATTGAACTTCTCTTCCTTTTATAGCATATATTAATTGTTTTTCTGCTCCTTGTGGATATTTAGTTTTAAGAGCTTTAACTTCTATATTTGCTATTCCTTCTGATGCTTTTTTCATAGCTTCTATAGCATCTGGTTTATTGTTTTCTATTCCTATATACCCTTTAGCTTCTGGGAATATTTTTAATATTATTTTTAAACCTTCTACTATTTTATCTGATTCTTCTAGCATTAGTCTGTGATCACAAGTTAAATATGGCTCACATTCTGCTGCATTTACTATAATTGAATCTATTTTTTTGTCTGGTGGTGGCGAAAGTTTTACATGAGTTGGAAAACAGGCTCCACCCATACCAACGATACCTGCTTGTTGAATTAATTTGATTATTTCTTCTTTTGTCATTTCGTTGTAATCTTTTGGTTTTGGCATTTCAATTTCTTCATATTGTCCATCATTTTCTACAATAACTGCCATTGACTTTGTTCCTGCTGCAGTTAATACGGGTGCAATATTTTTTACAGTTCCTGAAACACTGCTGTGTATAGATGCAGATACAAAGCCTGTAGCTTCTCCTATAACTTGACCTACTAATACCCTGTCCCCTTTTTTAACTACAGGATTACAAGGTGCCCCTATATGTTGAGACATAGGAAAAACTAAATCGCCTTTTGGTAAATATTCTTCTATAGGCTTTTTCTCTGTAAGGTATTTTCCATGTGGTGGATGAACACCTTTTTTAAAAGTTAATAGTTCCATACTAATCCTCCTATCTTTATGCATACATGGCAAAAATCATGAAATACACAATATTATAACTTAAATATGGATTGAATAAAAGCAATAAATTTATTATGCTAAAAATTAAAATAAAATAATAAACTATTTAATAAAGTTAAAACTTCTGCATAATATTGTAAGCAACAACCATGCCAAATAAAACACAAAAAAATTTCCTATAATCGTTATTTATTTTTTAAATAGTAAACAGTAATTATTAAGAAATTTTTAAAATATTAATTTTATTTTAAGAGCACACTAATTATTTTATAGGAATTTGTCCATATCTGCAAGTATATTTTTACTAGCTATCATTACAAAATATTACATTTTATTATAAATTAAAATAAAATTATACTTATACATATTATAAGTTTTTTGTAATCGATTTACAAGAGCAATACTAAGTTTAATTTATAACAGACTTTATATGATTTTATATACTTATTTGTTTTAAATTTACATATTTTCTTTGTTTTTTTATTGTAATTTTTTTGCTGCAATATACAATTGTAAGTTTTAAAATAAAATCTTGCATTTTTTATTTCCTAATTCAACAATGTGGAAAAAGATACTATACTTTCTATGATAAAAAATAAATATTTGTAATATAAATTTATTTTAAAATAATAAATATATACAT
>NZ_MRAE01000046.1 GCF_002008345.1 Clostridium tepidum | reverse complement strand
AAAATATATATTTTGTAAATCACTTTGTCTTTATTATAGTTTATTAGTATTTTTCTTTAAATTAATTTTTTTAGATATTATCTTACTTACTTTAGGTATAATTAACATTAAAATCATAACTATAGAATATATAACAATAATGGGCACTATATATTCTGATCCAAAATATTCTATAACAAAAATTCTTCTTGTAAAAGGAAGTAAAAAGGATAATATGAATAATGTTGTCATAGAAATAACTATAAAAATTCTATAAAAATTTAATGGCCTAGATACTTTAAGTAAAATAAATAAACTTAAACTACCAAAAGTCACTAAAGATAATGTTCTACATTGGTTCAATGATAATCCTGTATGATCTCCTAACAAAAACATTAAAGCTGTACTTATTCCTATTAAAATACCATTAGGTATGGAAACTCCTAATACTCTTTTCAGAAAATCTTCTTTTATTACATCTTCATTAGGTGATATAGCTAGAAAAAATGATGGTATTCCTATGCTTAATGATCCTACTAATGTAAGCTGTATTGGTATTATTGGAAATGGTTTTACTAATAACGCAAATATTATGGATAAAATTATAAAATAAACTGTTTTTGATAAAAATAATTCTGATACCTTTTCCAAATTATTTATGAGTTTTCTTCCTTCTAAAACTACCTGAGGTATAGCTGAAAAATCTGAATTTAAAAGCACTAATTGAGCTACTGCTTTTGTTGCTTCTGAGCCACTAGCCATAGCAATACCACAATCTGATTCCTTTAATGCTAATACATCATTTACACCATCACCGGTCATAGCTACAGTATGACCATTACTTTTAAGAGCCTTTACTATGCTCTTTTTTTGATGTGGAGAAACTCTTCCAAAAACAGAAATCTTATCAACAACCTTCCTTAACTCTTCTTCATTTTCTGGCAATTCTCTAGCATCTATATAATTTTCTGCATTTTTTATACCTACTTTTTTAGCTATAGAAGATACAGTTATAGGATTGTCCCCAGATATTATTTTAAGATCCACTTTTTCTTTATTAAAATAACTAATAATTTCCTCTGCATTTTCTCTTATTATGTCCTCAATAAATATTAAAGCTACCTCTTTAATATTTCCATTAAACTCTTCATTAAAATCTTTTCCTTCATAACTTGCTAAAAGTAATACTCTTTTTCCTTTTTCGGCCGCTTTTTCTATTTTATTTTCTATATTTTTATATTTATCTTTTAATATCATTTCTGGAGCTCCTAATATAAAAACTCCTTCTTCTTCAAATTCTACTGCTGACCATTTTCTCCTTGATGAAAAAGGTATTTTATTTTTAATTTTTAAATTAGGATTATCTTTATATTTTTCTAGCAATGCTTTTTCTGTAGCATTTCCATTTTCAAAACTATAAACCATAGCAGCAATTATTTTATCTACATACTTTATATCTTCATTATTCAAACATCGTATTTCTGTTACTTTTAAATCACCTTTAGTTATAGTTCCTGTTTTATCTAAACATAAAACATCTACTCTTGCCAAGACCTCTGTAGCCGGTAGTTCTTGAATAAGTGTGTCCCATTTGGAAAGTCTTATAACAGCTACCACAAAAGTAGCACTAGTAAGAAGTACCAACCCTTCAGGCACCATACCTACTATACCTGAAATAGAACCTAAAAGTGCATCCTGCAAGCTTTTTTTAACATAAAATAGTTGGATAAAAGTAAGCAATAACCCTATTGGAATAGCAAGCCACATTATTGTTTTAAATATTTTATTTATAGATATTTGCAATTCTGAATTTATAAGTTTAAACTGCTTAGCTTCCTCTGCTAATTTTGATGCATAGGTGTTTTTCCCAACATTAATTACTTTTGCATAAGCATTACCTGATGATACAAAACTTCCAGATAAAAGTACATCATTCTCCTTTTTTAAAATAGAATCTGATTCTCCTGTAATTAAAGATTCATCTACCTCTATTTCATTGTTGGAGAGAAGTTCACAATCTACTAATATTTGATCTCCTGATTTTAAAACTATAATATCATCTAATACAATTTCTTCTATATTTATATTAATAACTTTTCCATCTCTTATAACATCTACAGATTTTTCATTTATAACAGATAATCTTTCTAATATGCTCTTAGCTCTAATTTCTTGAAACATTCCTATTATAGTATTAGTAATTATAACCCCTGCAAAAACAGCATTTTTGGGTGAACCAACTATAAAAACAATTATAGCTAAAATAGCATTTAAAGCATTATAACTAGTAAATAGATTTGCTTTAATTATTTGTCCCAAGGTTCGTGAAGGTACTTTAGGCAACCTATTAATTTTTCCATCCTTTATTCTACACAATATTTCATCCTTGCTAAGGCCTTTTATCATATCCTTATTTATTTTATCTATTTTTGTCATATTTTCACCACCTAATAATAAGTATAAGCTAAATTTATTAATTTAAACTTAAGGACATAATAAATTTTACTTAATATAAATTAAATCTTCTATAAATAACCTTAAATTACATTTATCTATATATTTTATTATCTATCGTAAAATATGGCAAATCATAATTTTAATTTAAAGTATATAATTATATTTTTAGTTAATGATTATATTATTTTTAATAAAAAAATAAAAAAAATGTGCCAAAATCAAATCTGTTTTGACACACTAATTTCTAAACTACAAAATAACATCTTATATTAAATTGTTGTTATTCCTTTAAATTCATAACCAAAATCTTCTATAGCTGATTTTATATCATTTTCACTAACTTCACCAGTACTATCAAACTCTGCAAATTTTCCTTTTAAAGAAACATTTATGTTAGATATTCCCTTTAACCCTGAAAGTGCTTCCTCAACATGACTTACACAATGCATACAACTCATTCCTTCTATTGATACTTTCATTTTCATAATAAAATTCCTCCATTTTTATAAAATTTATTTTATATAATTTTGTTTACCTAAATCTATTTCAAAGCGAAATTTTTTGAAATAAATTTCAAGTAATTATTATTATATTTTATTTAATTTAAGCCTTAAAACCTCTTAATCTTAAAGCATTTAAAAGCACTGAAACTGAACTAAAACTCATAGCCGCTGCTGCAATCATCGGATTTAAAAGCGGTCCTCCAAAAATGTGTAAAATACCCATGGCTACTGGAATGCCCAAAGTATTGTATCCAAAGGCCCAAAATAAATTTTCTTTAATATTTTTTATTGTAGCTCTGCTTAATTTAAGAGCTGTTGGTACATCCATTAAATCACTTTTTATAAGCACAATATCTGCAGATTCTATAGCTACATCTGTTCCAGATCCTATTGCTATACCTATATCTGCTTGAGCTAAAGCTGGAGCATCATTAATTCCGTCTCCTACCATAGCTACAATTTTTTCTTCTTGTTGAAGCTTTTTTACCCAATTAGCTTTATCTTTAGGAAGAACTTCTGAAAAAATCTTATCTATCCCCACTTGTTTTCCTATAGCCTCTGCGGTATTCTTATTATCTCCAGTTATCATAACCACTTCTACTCCCATATTATGAAGCTCTTCTATGGCTTTTTTACTATTTTCCTTAAGGGTATCTGCTACAGCTATTATTCCTTTAATTTTATTTTCTATAGATATAAACATTGGAGTTTTTCCTTCCTTTGAAAGTTTATTAGATTTATCCATAAACTCATTTATATCAACTTTATATTCTTCCATAAGCTTTAAATTTCCAAGAAGCACTTTTTTATTTTCTATAATAACCTCTATACCTTTACCAGGTATAGCTCTAAAATCCTTACCTTCAAATAATTCTAGTTTTTCTTCTTCTGCCTTTTTTACTATAGCTTCCCCTAAAGGATGTTCTGATCCTTTTTCTGCAGTAGCCGCTACTTGAAGCAGATACTTTTTATCTATTCCTTCAGATACTAAAATATCTGTTACCTTTGGTTTTCCCTCTGTAATAGTTCCTGTTTTATCAAATATAATACTTTGAACTTTATGAGCAGTTTCTAATGCTCCTCCACTTTTTATAAGCACACCATTTTCGGCACCTTTTCCTGTACCCACCATAATAGCTGTTGGGGTAGCTAACCCTAAAGCACAAGGACAAGCTATTACTAATACAGAAATAAATATAGTTAATGAAAATATTAATGATTCTCCACTAATATACCAAGCTAAAGAAGAAATTATAGCTAAAGTTATTACTGTTGGTACAAAATAAGCAGAAATCTTATCCGCTAATCTTGCAATAGGAGCTTTGCTTCCCTGAGCTTCTTCTACAAGTTTTATAATTTGTGATAAAGTAGTATCAGCACCAACTTTAGTAGCTTTATATTTTATAACTCCATGTTTATTTATACTTCCTGCCACTACTGTATCTCCTATATGTTTTTCTACAGGCAAACTTTCTCCTGTAAGCATAGATTCATCTATAGCTGTAGAACCATCAATAATTTCTCCATCTACAGGTAGCTTTTCTCCTGGTTTAACCAAAACTATATCATCTATTTTAACTTCTTCTATAGGAATTATTATTTCCTTATTATCTTTTATTATTGTTGCATTTTTAGGGGCTAATGCCATTAATTTTTTAATAGCTTCAGAGGTTTTTCCTTTAGATACAGCTTCTAAATATTTTCCTAAAGTTATTAAAGTTAAAATAGTAGCTCCAGATTCAAAATATAAATCATGAGCATAATGCATATTACCTTTAGATATTTGTAATATAGCAAAAATACCATATATTACAGCTGCTGATGTACCTATAGAAATTAATGAATCCATATTAGGACTTCCTTTAACTAAAGATTTAAAACCTACCCTAAAAAACTTATTTCCTACCAATATAATTGGAATTACTAAAATAAGTTGTATTAATCCAAAATTTAAAGGATTATGCATAGGATTAATAATCTTAGGTAATTCTAATCCCATCATACTTCCCATAGATATTGTAATCAATGGTACTGCAAATATTAAAGAAATTATAAATCTTTTCCATAAAGATTTAATTGCATCTTCTTTTCCCTTTTTCTCTTCTTCTATATTTTTTTCTTCTAAAGCTTTATATCCTGCCTTTTCTATAGCAACTTTTATATCATTTAAACTTACTTTTGATTTATCAAAAATAATATCAAGCTTTTCTGTTGCTATATTAACATTAGCATCTATAACACCTTCTAACTTTTTTGAAACTCTTTCTACAGCCTTAGCACAAGCTGCACAAGTCATTCCTTCTATATTTAAGATTATATGTTCTCCATCTAAATAAGCTTTGTATCCAGCCTTTTCTATAGCTTTTTCTATAGCTAAAATATTGCACTTTTTATCATCAAAAACTATACTTAACTTTTCTGTTGCTATATTGACATTAGCATCTATAACACCTTCTAATTTTTCAGAAACTCGCTCCACAGCTTTAGCGCAAGCTGCACAAGTCATTCCTTCTATATTAAAATTTAACTTTTTCATTTGCACACCACCTTTAAATTTTTATATTAGACTAACATTTTAATATAAATTCATATTTGCTTTATATTAAACTGATTTTTAAAATCCTTTATTATATTAAATTACTAAACGTTTAATAAATTTATAAAAATGTATTTATTATTTACCAACCAATTTAGTTAATGTATCCATAATTTCATCTACCTTTTCTTCTCCATTGTCATGAAGAAAAGCTTGTTTTACACAATGATTAAGATGTTGTTTTAAAATAAGCATATTAGATTTTTTTAATAGCGATTGAGCAGCTGTGATTTGATTAGATATATCTATACAATATCTACCCTCTTCTATCATTTTTATTATTCCTTCTATCTGACCTTTAGATGTCTTTAAAGCTTGAATAGCTGCTTTTTTTTCTTCATTCATTCTTTCATATACCTCCTTATATAATATAAAGTTCTGTTAATCATATAAATATTAATTTTACTAAATAATTTAATGATTTTTAAAACTGTTTTTTCATATATACTTAACCTAATTTAGTTTCAGAATTTAATAAAAACTATATTTATTTCTATAATTTTATGTTTACCCCCCTACCACAGGGGTGTATCTCTATTTAAACACAATTGATATTGTTTTTCAATAGTTTTTAGTAATTAACTAAAAAATAGGGTAAAAAAATACACGTAGTAAACTAATTCATATGTTTATTACGTATATACGTATATATCTATATTTTCTATATTAAAACTATTTTAAGACACCATTTTAATTATTATACTATTCTTTTGGTAAATAAACTTCACAACCTGCCTTTACTGGATGATCATAAATTAAGGTTTTTTCATCATATTTTCTAATTACTCAATATATCATAAAATCGCCTGTACCACCTACAATCAAAAAACTACCAACAAAAACAAGCATTTTTATTCCAAGAACTAATCCTATTATTGTAGGTAAAAGTCCAACCATTATACTAGGTAATAATAAAGCCATTATATATATATATTAGCAGATATAGAAATTTTACAATGAGCATAAGGGGTAAGAGTTTTAATATTAAACCCAAGTTTTATATCCTTCCAATTAACTCCATCTGCTCTACAAAAACCTATACCATGAATAATCTCATGTATTATTATAAAAATTATAATTAAGATACAACTATATGTGTCATTAATAACTGAACCTATACTTTCTCCCCATATTTTATAATATAATCCATAATTTATACCAAACACTAAAATTAAAAAAATAATACTAAGCAAATTTGCTCTTAATAAGTTTATTGTTTTATCCACTTTCTCATATTTTTGTTCATTCATACTATAACCCTCCCCATTAATTTTTTATATGTATTATGAACATTAATCACTTTAGTATAAATATTTTATCTATCTTAAGTTACAAAATAATACCAACTTTAAAATTATACAAAAAACCTGTAAGAGTAATCTCTTACAGGTGTAATTACGAATTCAATTATCTTCTGAATCCTCTGTTGTTTTGTTGTTTTCTTGCTTTTCTGCATTCTGGGCATCTTTGTGGTTCATTTTCGAATCCTTTTTCTTTGTAGAATTCTTGTTCTCCTTCAGTGAAAACGAATTCCTTTCCACAATCTTTACATGTTATGTTCTTATCTGCCATTTTAACATTCCTCCTTCTAAATATTAGGATTTAAAACTGATTCACATAACTTCTTAAAAAGAGGAGATGTTATTATCACATTAAATCCTTAGTTGTTGAAGTTAATAAACTTACAACATAACTAACAATATCACATATATAAATAATAAGCAATAGTTTTATTACTTTACTTAACTAATAAATATTAAAAATTTTGGCAGTGTATCTTAACATTTTTAGAGTCCCACTATTTACTATACCATTTCTCGATTACCTTTGTAGTTTCCTCTGAAGGATAAAAGTTTTTATCCCCACTATTCTCCCCTATAGCAAAAATAGAAAACCCTAAAATCCAAGGTTCCTTTTCAAAAACTCTCCTATAAGCTTCAAAGCATCTAGCCTGTTCTTTATTATTAGAAATATTGGATGGTATCGGATTCCAAGGTTCAAAGGCTGCCTTATTTTTTCGTGGGAAACCTAACTCTCCAAAAAAAATAGGTTTATTCCACTTTTTATTAAAATTATATAATTCTTCTTTTATATTTTGTTTTCTATCATGTTTTGGTACATTACTTACAGCCTCTATAAGTTCTTCTACCCTATTAGTATCTTTATCTATAAGTTCAAAATAAGCTGCTACAGATATAAAATCTATTTTAGAAAATAATTTATTATTTAATTTTTTCTCATAATCTTCTTTAGTTTTAGCATCCCAATGAGCTGTATACCACCAACAAGTTCTATAAGTTATAAGCCCTTTATAATATTTTCTAGCAAAATCTATAGTATTACACCACTGTTCTTCTTCATCTTCAATATATACAAAATTAGAAGCCACATTTAAAGCATCTACATGGTAAGGAACTGCTATATTATCTATTAAAACTTTAATTACATTGTTTCGCCAATTTTCAAAAAACTGCTTTTTGTCATTAGGATTCCATTCTGTTTCATAAAGACTTCCATTGTCTATCCAAGGATAAGGCTCCAATATTATATTTATTTTTTTCCATCTTAATTTTTTTATTAATTCTATAGCCTTTTTTTCACTTTCCTTATCCACACTCATGTTACTAGATGATAGATCTTTTATATTTATAACTACAGGTACATTTATTGTATTTAATTCAAATTTATTTATATCCTTTAATACTTGATCTATATTATAATCTGTAGACAAATTCCCAGACTTTATTTTAACTTCAAATTTATTATTTAAAGTTTTTCCATAGATTTTATTCTTTATTTTATTTATTTCTCCATAAATAATTGGGTTTAAAGTTGATAAATAAATAAAAATAAATACTATAATTATCCCTATTACAAATTTATTCTTCTTCACAATACTCCTCCCCCTAAATTACCTTATCTTTAGTTTATAATAATTATTTTTTATAAATACAAATAAAGTTATTAACTTTTAATTAATATTAATAATTCTTTCTTCTATATTTTCTTATAAATAATATAGAACCTGCTACTAAAATAAACATTATAAATGTAAAAAATATTAATAAATTTTTTATATTAGAGTTTAAACTCATATTTTTAAATTTACTAACATTACGTTCTTCTTGTTTTTCTTTATCATATTTATCACCAAAATATGAATACTTAATTGTTCTATTCCTATCTATAATTATACCATTACCTTTAAGACTTTTTACTAAAGAGATATCGCTTAAATACTTTTGTGCTAAAACTAAATCTTTAGGGTTGGTTGATGTTACTATCATGGCATTATTATCTTCATTATAGGGTGATTCTATAAGTTGAATAGATGCCAATTTACTACCATAATCCTGAAAAAATTTCATTTTTTCATTAGATAGAAAGCCAGTAAAGTTTTTATTAAATTTAATATATAAATTTTTATTTAATTTTTTTATAGCAGAATTTGTACTTGGTGTTCCTATTAATATTAAATTATTTTTCTTTAATTTAGATGATAAATCTTTTGCTGACACTACATTTAATTCACCCTTATTATTATTTAAATCACATCCTATATTCGTCATTATACTACCTGCAAACTCAAGTTCTTTAGACGTAATATTATCTGAAAGTACTAATGTTAAATTATTAATTCCCCCATTAGATATAAATGGATTAGGATAATTTTCAAATACAGCATTTCGCCCCTCTTTATAAGGAGTATAAATATAGGAACTATTTAATATATAAGCCCAGGGATTCTCCTCTTCCCTAAAAGTACAAAATAAATCTTTAATTTCTAAATTAAACACTACTTTTATTTCATAATTGCTAGTATTCCTAATATCTTTTGGAATGCTTATTTCAAAACTATCATTATCTGCATCTTTGCTACTTAATTTTTTACTACCTACAGGAGTATCATTTATATAAACTGTTATAAGAGACCTATCAAAATCTATGTTTTTAGAATATCTATTATTTATAACTATTTTTGAACCTTCTTTTATAAATCTATCCTTAGGAATATTTAAATTAAAAATTGCTTCCTGTTTAAAAGGTCCTTTTAAAATTACATTATCATACCCTAAATCTGATAATAATATTTTATTCCATTTTTCTTCTTTTATATCTTCTACATCCATAGTATCATTAATAATTATAGTATCTTTATCTACTTGTTTCATATAATCTTTGCTACATAACAATTTTGAAGCTTTTATAATATTTTTCTCGTTATTGGATATTAATAATAATAACTTTTTATTAGAATTATAAGGCGAAGTAACTTCTTTGATAATAGCATCTTCATCTATTCTATCTATTTCTTCTTTAGATAGTAAAGATAAAAACTCTTTAGGGCTATTACTCTTGTTACCTATAAAAATTATATCTAATTTATTCTTTAGATTAGCATCTGAAAATTTACACACTTTTATATTAACATTGTCAGATTTTTTTTTTGAGCCAAAGCTAGAACAAAGCATCATAGCAGATGTTACTTCTCCTTTTGAAAAATTATCTGATACTATAATCATACTACTTACACTCTCTTCATCACTGTTCTTTAAATAAGGAAAAGGAAACTCTTTAAGAGTTCTTGTATCTTCTCTATCTTTAAAATCCACATGCACATAAGATTCCTTATGAATTATAAACCAATTTCCACTATTTACATCATCTGTACACGTTTTTTCTGATATCCTACTATAAATTTTAATTTTTACTTCATTATATCCATTAATTAATTTATCCTTTGGTATATTAATTTTTTTGTTTTCTTTATATTTCTTTTTATCTCCAACTTTCATAGAATATACAGGAGAATTATTTATATAAACTGTTAATGAAGATTGAGTCTTATCTAAAAGCTCACTTTCTGTAAAAATTAGATTTAAATAAATATTATCTACTTTCCATTCTTTATCTATATTAAAGAAAAATACCTTATTTCCAAAAACACCCTCCATGTTAATGTCTCTTTCTATTCTAAAATTTTTAGATTTATCTGACGCTGCTATTACATTTTGTCCACTTATAATATTTCCTAGGAAAAATATTATAATAATTATTATTGTTCTTAAAAACTTTTTCATAATTTATTCCTGATTTTTAGAATCATATTAATAAAACGCTAATCAGGTTTTCACCTACCCATCTTTTTATATTTTTATTTATATAAATTCATATTTTTATATTTTTTAATTAATACTTTTTATTAATCCTATATATATTTCCCCATTTACTTTTAAAATCTTTCTGTCTTGTACCATTTAACTTCCTTTTTAAGCAATTTATCACGGATATATTGAATTATTCCTTTTACAGCAACTACCATCCACATTTGACAATATGTGAAATACATAATAGACACAAAAATTAAGTTCTTTCTATTACTCTCCCCTTTTTCTAATGTAAGAGTCAAGCTTATTTCTAAAACAAAAAGAACATAAGCTAATATCCACAAAACATTAAAATTTCCAGTAACATTTAAATTTATATTAAAAAAAACACTCATAATAAACAAAATATCAGATATTAATACAGAAGATAAAAATAAAAAGTATACTGAAAAAAAATAGAAAATATCAAATATTATATTTCTTCTACTTTTCTTGAACATATTTTTAAAATATTTTAAAAGCACATAAATATTACCTTTAACCCATCTAGTCCTTTGTTTAAACCATACCTTTAAATTTTCTGGTTCTTGTTCCCAAGTCACAGAATTTGGAACAAATTTTATTTTATATCCTAGTTCATATATTCTAAAACTTATTTCTGTATCTTCTGCTATAGCTTTTGGATCCCATCCATTGAGTTTCTTTATTACATCCTTTCTTACTACAAAGTTAGTTCCCGGTATAGTACATAAATTTAGTAAATTCCATCTTCCTGCTTGACACATCCATTGAAAACTTAAAGTTTCTATATTTATAAATCTAGTTAACATATTTCTTTCTTTATTTCTAGTTCTAAATTTCCCTATGACCGCTCCCAAACTTCTATCCTCAATTATATTTTCTATAAGATATTTTAGTGCATTTTTATCTGGAGTATTGTCTGCATCATATACAGCTATAAAATCTCCACTAGAATGCTTATATCCTATATTTAAAGCATTAGATTTTCCTTTTCCTCCTGTTACATTATCCGTACTTATTATTTTAAAATTGTAATATTCATATTCTTTTTGAATCTGTTCTAATATTTTTTTAGTATTATCTGATGAATTATCATTTATAACAATAAGTTCCATTTTATTTCTA
Source organism: Clostridium tepidum (assembly GCF_002008345.1). Lineage (GTDB taxonomy): Bacteria > Bacillota > Clostridia > Clostridiales > Clostridiaceae > Clostridium_F > Clostridium_F tepidum. Next base: position 4,498 of record NZ_MRAE01000046.1, on the reverse strand, counting down.
GGATAATTTAAAAGCAAAATAGATTTTACAGTTCTTCCTATTACTTTTTCCTCATTATGAGCAGGTACTAAAATAGACACAGTAGGATATTCCTCATCTTTTATTTTTTTAATTTCACTATTATTTAAAGTTTTTAAGTAATATTTATATCCAGCCAAAGATAAAATTATATTTACAAGCAATAGCATCCATATTGAAACTAAAGAATAAATAAAAAAATAATCTACCAAATTTAACTCTTCCATGTTTATCACTTTAAAAACTTATTTCTATCTTTTTTCTTTGATAAAAAGAATATAGTAACAAATACGGTTACTATTATTATGATTATAAAATTAACTCTATCTATAAGTTGTTTTTTCTTAAAATTTTTTTTATTAAATTCTTCCGTTTCTTTATATTTCACATTAAAAATTCCATCCTTTGATGAAACTTTTATGTCATTCCACTTGACCCAATTTTCTTCTTCTTTTAAATCTAAAAAATTAACGTTCTGACTTTTAAAATAATCAACTAAATTTTTTAAATAATTTATATCCATATTAGGATTAAAAAATACGCCAGCAGTATACCCTCTTACTATAGATATCCTACGAAAGTTTTCTTGTATTTCTCTAAGCCATAATGAACCGTTATTTTCTATATTTCCAAGATTTTCTGGTATAAATATGTTAAAAGTTTCCGTATCTTTTAATATATAAGGGTAAGCATTAAAGATAAATTTATTATTATTTTGATATTGTCCTACATAGGTAGAAAAATATTTTTTTAGTTCTTTGTATTCTCTTATATCCATATCATAGTGAGTTGCTCCAAAACCTAATGGATATATATGATTTTTAACACATTCATCAAGATTTTTCCCAACCTTATCATACACATACTTTTGCATATCAAAATTTAAAGAATTGCTTACTTTTTGATTTTTAAACTTATAACTCTCTTTTATTTTCTCTTTTTTGCTATTTTGATTTATATATCCGTAAAGTATTATCGATCCACCTTTTTTCTGCATATATTTTATAGTTTCAATAAATTCTTTTTTATCTGAAATACCAGTTGTATATCCTGTTTTACTATCCATAACAATAGGAACAAGAGATATTATAAAAGGTATATCTTCGCTGTACAAAAAATCCGCTATAGATTTAAGTTTATCTATGTCTATTAAGGGATTCACATCTTCTATCCTTATAAAAACTTTTTCTTTTTCAAACTTATTCACTTCAAATATGTCATTTAAAACATCTGAAAAAATATAAAAAATTATTGAATTATTATCTATTTCACTTATATGCCATAAATTTTTTTCATTTATTATGTAAGGAAAGTAATCTTGTCCATTACTTAAATAAGCATATATTTTTGTATCTGTAGAATAAGGGTTTAAAATTGTAAAATATTTATTTGATTCTAAATAAAATTTTTCCATATTAGAAATATTCATACTTTTTTTATTAGAATAATAAGTTTCTGTGATATCCCTTTTAGTTCCAATATATTTCATTTTATATTTAGGATTATTTTGCAAGAATATATCTATACCTTTTCCTATCCAACATATTTTTTTGTTATACTTTTTTAAATCTTCTATAAAAAAGCATTTTTTATTTACCTCTTCATCTACAGCAATCACAAATACATAATCATAATTATATATTTCTTTTTCTTTGTAATTATCTAAATCAATTATTTTTACTTTTGCATTAAAAGCCCCTAAAAGTTCTCTAACAGAATATATTATATTATTGTCATACAAAAAAGAATTAAAGTTATCATGAACTATTAATACTTTTTCTTTAGGAATATTGTCTATCCCTTTGACTTTACAATTAGTATTTACAATAAAAAAAACACAAACCATTAAATAAATAACTCTTTTCTTATACATCATACTCTAACTCTCTTTCTGCTAATTCTTTAAACTCAAAGGCTTCTTTTATATTATTTTTATATTGTAATACTCCTATTTTTATATCAAGATTAACATTCTTGTCTTTTTGTTTTATCTTTAATTTCTCTTTGCTTATACTTTCCTTTATTCTACTTTTTACAACCTCAGCTCCTTGTATATCCGTGCTAGGCATAAGAACTGCAAGGGTATCTTTATTTAATTTATAACTAATATCTTCTCCCCTAATTTCTAAAGTTATGGTATTGCTTATAATTTTTAAAATATCTTCCATCTTCTTCTCTCCTACAATAGCATTAAGTTCATCATAATATTGTATTTTTACTATCATAAGAGATAAGCTTAATTTATGTCTTTTAGATTTACTCATCTCTCTTTCCAAATCTTTATAAAATCCTTTTAAATTAAAAAGACCAGTAGTCTTATCAATGGTTATTAAATCTTTATATTCCTTTTGCAATCTTTCATTTATATTTTGAATTGAAATTATATTTTCAGATAATTTTCCAAATATGAGAGCATTTAAAGGTATATCTGCCATCCAAATATATGTAATAAATTCAACTGGATTTCTATAAATCATATTATTGTAAATTACATAAGTAACATAAAAAAATATAATAATTGCACTAAATAAAAAACCTTCTACTATACCTCTAAAATAAGATATTATTGATACAATAAACATTAAACCTAACATTATGAAATTCACTATAACATTTTTATCTAAATTAAAATACATAAAACTACACATACAAAAAAAGTTTAATAATAAAAGAATTATATACACATCTATGTTCTTAGAAAATCTATTCATACTTTTATTTCCCTCCAGGAAAAAATTATTATATTTATATTATACAAACCTTATTTTACCATATTTTCTATATATTATATCATAATATTCTTTATATTATAGTTATTTCATAAATATTAATATTATTTTATTAATAAACAAATATAATTTATGTTTAACATCATTATTAGAAAAATTTATTTAGGTATTTTAATTAAAACAACACAAATTAATAATAACTATAATTATTCATAATTCATAAAAAAGTTTAAAATGTAAATTATGCAAAGATACATAAAGTATAATAATAAAAGTTAGAATAAAAATTAAGTTAACAACACTATGTTCTGTATAAAAATACAAATGATGTATTATTAACATAAAGTTATGTCGGTAATACATCATTTTATTATTATATATAAATTTTTTATTTAAATATATTCTTATATAAATACTTCAGTTATTAGTACAATGACCACAATTATTTATATTTTAAAATTTTCATTATAATCCTTTAAGGATTCTTTTACTATTTTAACCAAAGCTATTAAGGCTATTACATTAGGAATTACCATAAGTCCATTAAAAGTATCTGCAAGTTCCCAAACTAGATCTACTTTTAAAGTTGTTCCTAAAACTATAAAAATTGCAACTAAAATTCTGTATACATTTAACCCTTTACCTTTAAAAAGATATTTTACATTAGCTTCACCAAAGAAATACCATCCTATTATTGTTGAAAAAGCAAAGAAAAATAATGCAATAGCTATAAAATATGCACCAAAATTACCCAAACCTTTAACAAATGCATTTTGTGTCAATTCTATTCCTGTTGTTTTACCATCTAATACACCTGTGGTAAGTATTACCAATGCTGTAAATGTAAGAACTACAAAAGTATCTATAAATACACCTACTATAGCTACTAGCCCTTGTTCTACTGGATGTTTTACTTTAGCTACAGCATGAGCATGTGGTGTTGATCCCATTCCAGCTTCATTTGAAAATAATCCTCTTGCTACTCCATATCTCATAGCTTGTTTTACAGTGACTCCTGCAACTCCTCCTATAGCAGCTTTAGGATTAAATGCTGATACAAATATTAGTTTAAAAGATGGTAGTATATTTGTATAATTGGAAACCAGTATTATAATACTTCCTATAATATAAAATAAAGCCATTACAGGAACCATTTTTTCTGTTACAGAAGCTATCCTCCCGATTCCTCCTATAAAAACGATTAACCCTAGTGCCGCCACTATTATTCCTATTATCCAAGAAGGTATATTTGAAATATTAGAAAAAGCTGCCCCTATGGAATTAGCTTGAACCATATTACCTATAAACCCTAAAGCTAATATTATAGTTATAGAGAAAAAACCAGCTAAAAATTTACTTTTAAGTCCTTTACTTATATAATAAGCTGGTCCTCCTGTCACTTCTCCATTAACTTTTTCTTTAAATATTTGAGCTAAAACAGCTTCTCCAAAAATAGTTGCCATACCTAAAAATGCACTAATCCACATCCAAAAAATCGCTCCAGGTCCTCCTGATACTATAGCGGTGGCTGCTCCTGCTAAATTCCCAGTACCTACTTGAGCTGCCACTGCTGTTGCTAAGGATTGAAATGAACTCATTCCATCACTGCCAGCTTTTTTCCCTTTTAAACTCATTCCCCCAAAAGCTTTTTTAAATGAAGCTTTAAATTTTGAAACTTGAACAAACTTTAAAGATATAGTAAATATTATTCCTGTTCCACACAACAAAAAAATCAGTACATAATTCCACAA
>NZ_MRAE01000045.1 GCF_002008345.1 Clostridium tepidum | reverse complement strand
GATTTATAATTTACAATAATATTTTAAAATTTAGTTGATTTTGCTAACAAAGTAGTAATATCTCAAAATTTATAATTTACATTAATCTTTTAAAATATTAAAATATTATTAGTAAATATTTTAATGTGTAGAATTCCTCTAATTGAAGTTTTGTAACTATATAATATATAGGAAATATGTGTTATTATTAAATTAAGATAATTAATTATAGAATTTTTATAATTAGAGTTTTTAGATTTTTTTAGTATTAAACTTAGTACAGTATCTACTGAAACTAAGATAAAAAAATTTTTTTACTATTAAATTTTAGTAAATGATTATCCAATAACATAGTTACTTTTTATTCTAACTTTAAAGAATATTAGGGTAGTATGGTTAGGGTATAAAAACTATTTTCATATTTTAAAATATGGTTTGTGGAGGAGATTAATATGATTTCTGATATTATGAATACACATGTTATTATTCTTAAGCCTAAAGATAGTGTAAAAAAGGCATTAGATCTTATGAATGACAACAATATAAATGGAGCACCTGTAGTTAATGAAGAAGGAAATCTAATAGGTATGATAGTGAAGGCAGATATTTATAGATTTTTAATAGAAGAAGGTCACTATGATACTTGTCCTGTAGAATGGGTTATGACAAAAGATGTTTTTACTGCCTCAAAAGAAGAAGATATTATATCTATAGCTAAGAAAATTTTAGATAAAGATATAATAGCTATGCCCATAGTAGATTCTTCTAATAAACTTTTAGGTATAGTGTCCATTGAAGATATATTAAAAAGTTTGATATGTAAATTAGAATAATATATAACAGTTTTTAATCAAAAATAAAGAGCTATGAATTTAGATATTTATTCTAAATTTATAGCTTTAAATTATGCATTTTATAAATTTTAATATGGTTATTTATATATACTAAAATTTATTTTTATTTTTTTCTTTTTTATTGCTACAAGAACAACCAGTTGGACATGATGAACAATCGCATTGTCCAGAGGTTTTCTTTTTAATATTTTTAGCTAATATAAATATGGCTAAAAGTATTATTACTATAGCTATAATTATTTCCATGGTATTTAATCACCTTCTTTATTAAACTATATGATTAAAGCACCTAGGTTATATATTAAGAAAGATATAATCCATGCTAATATAATCTGATAAGTAACAGAAAATAAAGTCATTTTTGTTCCATATTCTTTTTTCATAGTAGCTATTACAGATACACAAGGAGTATATAATAATACAAAAACTAAAAAAGAGTAAGCAGATAATGCTGTAAAATGATTTAAAAGATTTACTTTTAAATCACCACCATATATGACTCCCATAGTTCCAACAATGACTTCTTTAGCCATAAGACCTGTTAATAATGACACAGAAGCTTGCCAACTTGAAAAACCTAATGGTTTAAATATAGGTGCTAATATCTTACCAAATGAAGCTAAAAAGCTTTCATTTATATCTACCATTCCAGAACAATTAAAGTTTGAAAGCAACCAGACAAGTACTGAAATGGAAAATATTATAGTTCCAGCTTTTTTCAAAAATCCTTTACCTTTATCCCAAGTATGCAATATTAAATTTTTTAATTCTGGCATTTTATATTCAGGTAATTCTATTATAAAAGGTTCTTCATCTTTTTTAAATAAAGTATTTTTAAATAAAAGCCCTATTATAAACGCTAATAGTATTCCCAAAATATATAAAGAAAAAACTATAGAAGTTTCGTGTCCTGGGAAAAACACAGAAGCAAATAAAGCATACACAGGTAATCTAGCATTACAGGACATTAAAGGAACTAATAATGCAGTAAGCTTTCTATCTCTTTCACTTTCTAAAGTTCTAGCAGACATTATTCCAGGCACAGAACAACCAAAACCAACTACCATAGGTATAAATGCTTTACCAGAAAGTCCCATTTTTCTCATTAGTTTGTCCATTATAAAAGCTGCTCTTGCCATATATCCACTATCTTCTAAAAAGGATATACCTAAAAATAAAGTAAGTATTACTGGTAAAAATACTATTACAGAACCAACTCCTGCTACTATACCGTCTAATAGTAAGGATTTAAACCAAGGAGCTGTATTTTGAAGTAGTGTACCTAAATAAGGTATTAAGCTATCATTTAATAAACCATCTACATAATCTGCTAAAGGTGTACCTACCCAATTAAAAGTAAATTTAAATATAATATATAATATTCCTAGAAATATAGGATAGGCAAGTATTGGATTAAGAACTATTTTATCGATTTTATCTGTATTAGAAATAGTATTTCTTTCTTTTATAGTAACTGCTTTTTCAAGAATATCACCAATAAAATTATAAGTATCTTTTTCACTTTCAAAATTGTAATTTTTATTATCTTTATAATTTAAAAAAGTTTTATTTTCTAAAGTTTCTATTAGTTTATCAATTCCTATGCCCTTTGATGCTATCATAGGAATAACTTTAACATTGAGTTCTTTAGATAGAATTTCATAATCTATTTTCATACCTTTATTTTCAGCTACATCAACCATATTAAGTACTAAAATAATAGGCTTATTAAATTGTTTTAATTGAGTAGTTAGGTATAAATTTCTATCTAAATTTGAAGCATCTACAATATTAATTATTACATCAACATTTCCATCAGTTAGAAAATTTTTAGATACTTTTTCTTCGTTAGAAAATGTATCCATAGCATATATTCCAGGTAAATCCACAATTTTTATAGAATTACCAATAAAACCTTCCTTTTTTTCTACTGTTACACCTGCCCAGTTTCCAACATATTGATTAGAGCCAGTAAGATTATTAAAAAGAGAGGTTTTACCTACATTGGGATTACCAAGTAATGCGGCTGTTATCATATTTGTCCTCCAGTCTATTTATCTACGGATATAAATTTAGCATCTTTTTTTCTTATAGCTAAATCAAATCCCCTTAAATTTATTAGTAAGGGGTCTCCTAAAGGGGCCCTTTTTTTTAGAGATATTTCTGTGCCTTCAGTGCAGCCTAACGCCATTAATCTTTTTACCAATTTTTCATTACCAGAAATACTAGAGATTTTAGCAGTTTGGCCAGGTAATAATTCACAGATACTCATAATATTCACTCCTTGTTGAAAATAGTTATCAATATTTATAATAATATTTTAGCATCAACAATAATGAAAGTCAATTTAATTTATAACATAATTCTAGGTTTTAAATAGAATAATTATGAGAAGTAAAAAATAAAATATTAATTACGTATAAAAAAAATTAATATTTTTATAAAAAAATTGAAAATTATATAAAAAAAACAAATGGATGTTTGGTTTTATTAAATGATATAATAATTATGTAAGCTATGCACTAGAGTTTAAGGAGGGAATTTGTAGAGGTGAAATAAGTTGCGAAAAAAACAAAACATTTATAAAAGCAGTGAATATATTTATATTAAAGATGATGAAAAAAGAAAAGCTAGAAGAAAAGAATGCAATATCTATATATACTATCCTAGAGTAAATAATGAAAGTATATATGAAGTTTATGGTGAAGATTTAGCAAAAATGGAAGTTGTGGATATATCTAAAGTTGGAGTTAAGTTAAAAAGTAAAATCCAATTAAAAGAAAATGATTTTATAAATTTTTCATTAAGATTATCAGAAAAACCTTCTTTTTGGTGTATGGCTATAGTAAGAAGAGTAGAAAAATATGAAGATTATTTTATAGTAGGATGCGAGTTTTTATCTTTAACACTAGATCAAATGAAAGATATAGAAGCATATGTATTGTCTAACAAATGATTCTTATAATTCAACTAGTATTTTCGAAAAATTACTTCATCTAAACTATAAGTTTTTAGTATGATAATAAGTAAATAAATTTAATAAAAGAAAAAGGTTTAACCCCTTTTTCTTTTATTATATAAAGCATATAATAGATAGAAAATAATAAATGTATTTAAAATTAATTATTGTTTGATGGTTGTGTTAAGTAATTATAAAAAATAGCTTCAGAAATCATACAATTATTAATGATTGCTTTAAGTAATTATGAAAAATTAAGGAGGATTAATATGAATATTGCAGCATTTTTTGATATTGATGGAACTTTGTATAGAGAAGGTCTTATAACAGAGGTTTTTAAAAAATTAGTAAAATATGAAATAATAGAACCAGAAAGATGGTATAATGAAGTAAGACCAGAATATGTTAAATGGGATAAAAGGCAAGGGAATTATGATAATTATCTTTTAAAGATGGCAGGTATATATATAGAAGCTATTAGAGGATTGCACAAATCTCAAATAGAATTTATTGCGAAAAAAGTAGTAGAGCAAAAAGGCGATAGAGTTTATACATTTACTAGGGATAGTATTAAATGGCATAAGCAGCAGGGACATAAAATAATAACCATATCAGGAAGTCCTTATGAATTAGTAAAGGAAATGGCATCTAAGTATGGATTTGATGATTTTAGAGGTGCTGTATATAAATTTAATGAAGAAAATATTTATACAGGAGATGTTATTCCTATGTGGGATAGTGAAAGTAAGAAAAAAGCTATAAATGAGTTAGTGGAGAAATATGATATAGATTTAAATAAAAGTTATGCTTATGGAGATACTTCTGGAGATTTTTCTATGTTTAAAATGGTTGAAAATCCTATTTGTGTAAATCCTACAAAAGAATTAATTCAAAAAGTAGTAGAGAATGAAAGTGTAAAAGAAAAAACAAAAATAATAGTAGAAAGAAAAGATATGGTTTATAAACTAACGCCAGACGCTATTAATTTATGGTAATAAATAAGAGTTAACATGATAAATGAATTTAAAATTTCTTAAAATAAAAATAGAAATATATGATATCTTTTATATATTTTATAAAATACATTAGCTTTTCTATTTTGGATATGAGAAGAACTTTTATTCATCCATAACCGTATAAAGTTTTATATAGGAGAGATTAGTTAATTTTAAAATTGATTAATCTCTATTTTTTTAGACTAATAGTAAAATGGAGTATTATTATAATCTATGTATAGTTTTTATTAAAAATAATATTTAAAACTAAAGAATAACTTTAAGATAAAAAAATAAATACTATGAGTTAATTCATTAACGCTTATGTTTTTAATTACATAATATATAATAATTTTAAAATTCATTAAGGTTTGCGAATTTTTTAACGAGATAAATTATGTAATGGAAATATTAATTAACTTATTTTAAAATTAATAGTTTTAAACATTTATTCTAATACAGATGCTAGTTGTGCCATTTACATTGAAAAATTGAACAATCATATGATATGATTTAAAAATTAATAATAAATATTACTAGTTCTGTATTAATTTATTTAAAATTAAAAATATTAATTATGGGGGGAGATACAATGAAGTCACAAAAAATTACTGCAATTATTTTATCTGCATTAATAGCTTCAGGAGCTACTTTTTCAGTTTCTACAGGGAGAAATGTAGTACAAGCTAAAGAGGCAAGAATTAATACTGTACAATCTAAAATAGCTACTAATATAGGAATTGGACAAGAATATTGGGGATCTACTGTTTTTGCTCCCTATGTAGATGCTTGTTCATATCCAGTATTTTCACTTACTGAATATGCAAAGGAAACAGGAACTAAACATTTTATATTAGGTTTTGTAGTAGATAAAAATGGACAACCATCTTGGGGAACTTATTATGATATGGAAGAGGGTCCTACTGATTATCAAGGTGGAGGATTGTTAAAGGAAATTAAAGCATTAAGGCAAATGGGTGGAGATGTAATGGTTTCTTTTGGAGGAGAAGCTAATACTCCACTAGCAGCATCAATTAAAGATGTTAATAAATTAAAAGATATATATAAGAAAATAATTAAAGATTATGGATTAACTCATGTAGATTTTGATATTGAAGGAGCTTGGGTAGCTGATAATGCTTCTATAGAAAGACGTTCAAAAGCTCTTGCATTACTTCAAAAGGAACTTAAAGCTGAAAATTATCCACTTGAAATATGGTATACATTACCTGTATTACCTACAGGGATGACTAATGGTGTAGATGTAGTAAAAAATGCGGTAAAAAATGGAGTTGAATTAAGTGGAGTAAATGTAATGACTATGTGCTTTGGATATAAAGCTCCAGATGGAACTATGGGAGATTTAGTTATAGAATCAGCTAAAAGTGTGCATAAACAGTTAAAAAATATATATGCACAAGCTAATATAAAAAAGAGCGATAAAGAAATTTGGAAGATGATAGGAGTTACTCCTATGAACGGTTTAGATTATAGTGGAAGTATACTTGATCAAAATGAAGCAAGAGAGGTTGCGAATTTTGGTAAAACAGTAGGAATGAGATTAATAGGTATGTGGTCTGTAAACAGAGATTATCAAAATCCTCAAGGAGCAACAGATTATGTATCTATAACTGATAGCTCTATAATACAAGAAAAATTTGAATTTGGTAAAATACTTTCAAAATATGATTCAAATGATGTTACAGAAATAATAGAAAAACCAGAAACTGATCCAGAAGATCCTGGCGATGGTGAAGATGGAGGAGAAACAGGAGAAATAGCTGGATATAATCCTAACAAAGAATATTGGGCAGGAGATAAAATTAGCTATAAGGGAAAGATTTATAAAGCAAAATGGTGGACAAAAGGATTTGCACCGGATACAAAAGTAGCAAATTCTTGGGAGACTCCATGGGAACTAATAGGTGATTCAGATAATGATACAGAAATACCAGAAAAACCAAGTACAACTGATCCAGGAGATACAGATGATGGTGAAAGTGGAGGAGAGATAGGAGAAATAGCTGGATATAATCCTAACAAAGAATATTATGCAGGAGATAAAGTTAGCTATAAGGGAAAGATTTATAAAGCAAAATGGTGGACAAAAGGATTTGCGCCAGATACAAAAGTAGCAAATTCTTGGGAGACTCCATGGGAATTAGTGAAATAATATTAATGAAATATATGAATTCTCCTTAATAGTTTTTTAGAATTAATAAAAATATAAATTTTTATTAGAAAATATGAGCACTCTTTTATTAAAGTTTTAATATAGAAAAGAAGATTATGTATAAATTTTTGAAGAATAATTATAGAAATTAGTTAATTTTATAAATTCTATTGACAAGCTATTAAATATAGGGTATTATGCTAAATAATAAGTTAATAAAATTAAATAAATAAGTTCTTATCAAGAGCGGTGGAGGGACTGGCCCTATGAAACCCGGCAACCAGTATAGATTTCTATACATGGTGCTAAATCCTGCAGGTTTAACTGGAAGATGAGAAAGTTTCGTGCATAAAGCTAGAGATTTTTCTCTAGCTTATTTTTTTATCCTATTGATGTTAACTTATAATATGTTTAAATTTTTACCTAAGATATAATAGCTAATAGATTACGTAGTGATTACTATGGTGTGTTACCATCTAGATTTATTTACCTAAGATATAATAGCTAATATATTAACCAATAAGCTATTTTAATACTTATATGGATAAGAAAATAGAGAACTTTTTAATTAAAAAATTCCACCCGGGTTTAAATATTATTTAATTCTATTTGGCCAAATAGATATGAGAATCTAATTTTAGTGGAGGGATAAAAGTTGATAAAGATTTCTAATTTAAAGAAAGTAATAAAAGATAAAATAATACTAAAAGATATAAATTTATCTATAAGAGAAGGAGAGATTTTTGGAATAGTAGGGCATAGTGGAGCAGGTAAATCTACCTTGCTAAGGTGCCTAAATGGTTTAGAGTCTTACGAAGAAGGAAGCATAAAAATAAATGGTGAGGAAATAGAAAAATTAAGTAATAAACAATTAAGAATTTTAAGAAAAGACTTAGGTATGATTTTTCAAAATTTTAATTTGTTAAAAAGAAAAAATGTCTTTGAAAATATAGCATTGCCCTTAGAAATATGGGGAATGGACAAAAAGGAAATAAAAAGTAGGGTTAAAGAACTTTTAAAGCTTGTAGATCTTGAAGATAAGGCTAATGTTAAACCGAGAAATTTAAGTGGTGGTCAAAAGCAAAGAGTAGCTATAGCTAGGGCATTAGCATTAGAACCTAAAGTGCTTTTATGTGATGAAGCTACTTCTGCTTTAGATCCTAAAACTACTAAGGATATATTAAATTTACTAAAAAATATAAATGAAAAATTAGGGATAACAATAGTTATAGTAACTCATCAAATGGAAGTTATAAAAGAAGTATGTGAAAGGGTAGCTATAATGGATAAAGGAGAAATAAAAAGCTTAGGATTTTCACAAGAATTATTTTTAAACCCTGACAAACATTTAAAAAAATTGTTAGGAGAAGATGAAGTATTACCTAGAGAAGGGATAAATATAAAAATATTTTTTACAAAAGAATTAAGCAATGAAAGTATTATTACTAATATGGCAAGAGAATTAGATATAGATATATCTATAGTTTGGGGTAAACTAGAAAGATTTAGAGAAAATGTTCTTGGAAGTTTAGTAGTTAATATATCTAAGGAGAATAAAGAAAAAATTTGTGATTATTTATCATCAAGGTCTATAGCTTGGGAGGTGCAATAAAATGTTACAAGATATATTATTTAAGGCGTTGAAAGAAACTTTGTATATGGTTTCTATATCTACTTTTTTATCCGTATTGTTAGCATTTATACCATCTATAATTCTTATAATTACAGATGAAAGGGGTCTAAGACCAAACAAAGTAATATATAAATCTTTAGATTTTATTGTTAATTTATTAAGGTCATTTCCTTTTATAATTCTTATGGTGGCTATACTTCCATTTACAAAGATTATAGTAGGAAAGACTATTGGAACTACAGCAGCAATAGTACCATTAACAATAGCTGCAATACCTTTTGCAACTAGAGTTTTAGAATCTGCAATGAAGGAAGTAGATGAAGGAGTAATTGAGGCTGCCAAATCTTTAGGAGCTAGTGATTTTCAAATAATATTCAAAGTAATAATAAAAGAAGCTATGCCTTCTATGATTGTAGCTATAACGTTAACTATAATTTCAGTTGTTGGATGTTCAGCTATGGCAGGAGCTATAGGAGGTGGTGGATTAGGAGATGTGGCTATTAAGTACGGATATTATAGGTTTAAGACAGACATTATGATATATACAATAATTATATTAATAATTTTAGTTCAAGTAATACAAAGCTTAGGAAATGGATTTTACAGAAAATTTATCAAGTAAAATTACAAGCAAAAGATATTGTTTAAAATTTAGGGGGAATTAGTTATGAATAAAAAAAGATTATTAGCAGCAGTATTATCAATTGGTTTCACATTAGGGGTTGTAGGATGCTCTTTGAAAGAAAGTAAAGAAACATCTACAGAGAAAAAGACTATTGTAGTTGGTGCAACACCAGTACCAGCAGGAGAAATTTTAAAAGCGGCTAAGCCTGTGTTAGAAAAAAAGGGTTATAAATTGGAAATAAAAGAATTTACCGATTATGTTACTCCAAATACTGCATTAAATGATGGAGAAATAGATGCAAACTTTTTTCAACATATACCTTATTTAGATAAATTTAATGAAGAAAAGAAAACTGAGTTAGAGCCTACATCAAAGATTTTTATAGCTCCTATAGCACTATATTCTAGAAAAATAAAAAATGTAAATGAATTAAAAAATGGTGCTACTATTGCAGTGCCTAATGATCCAACTAATGAAACAAGGGCTTTAAAATTACTAGAAAAATCAGGGGTTATAAAACTTAAAAAAGGAGATTCATTAACTAAAACAGATATAATTGAAAATAAAAAGAATTTAAAGATAGAGGAAATAGATGCTCCACAAGTACCTAGAATATTAAATGATATAGATGCAGCCATAATAAATACAAATTATGCTATAGAAGCAAAACTAAATCCTACAAAAGATTCTATATTAATTGAGGATAAGGATTCTCCTTATGTAAATATAATAGCTGTTAGAAAAGAAGACAAGGACAAAACCTATATAAAAGCGCTTTCAGAAGCTTTGACATCTAAAGAAGTAAAAGAATATATAAATAAAAAATATAAAGGAGTTTTAATTCCAACATTTTAGTAGTTAATGTTTTTTTAGTTTTACCTAATCATTTGATTTATTAAAGTTTAAATTTCAACATTTAGTATTTAATGAATTTAAAATGTTTTGAAATATATAAAATTTGGCTTAAATATTTTATATTAATATAAAATATATGAATCCTAAAATGTTAGATTAATTAAAATATTATTTAACTAAAAATGTAACACTTTTTTGTAACAATATACCTTTAAGTATGATTAATTGAAATGTTATTTCACTAAAAATACTTTAGGAAAAGTTTGTGTATGTTATGTTTAGAAAAGATAATTTTTTTAGTTGTTTACTGATTCAGTTTTGTTTTATGAGATGCAATATACTTGTGGTAAATATATTATATATCCATAAGTTTAGAAGGTAATTTTTTATATAATTAATAGAATTTATAAAATAATAAGGGGGAATTAATAATGAAAAAGAAAATATTATCTATTGCCATAGCAACAACTTTAATTTTAGGATTAGGAACATTAGTAGGGTGTGGAAGTAGTAAGGAAGAAGTCAAAGAGAAAAAAACAATTGTAGTTGGAGCAACACCACAACCACATGCAGAAATCTTAAAAAAAGTTAAACCTATTTTAGAGAAAAAAGGATACACTTTAGAAATAAAAGAATTTACTGATTACGTTACTCCAAATACTGCATTAAATGACGGAGAAATAGATGCCAATTTTTATCAACACATACCATATTTAGAGGAGTTTAATAAAGAGAAAAAAACTGATTTGTCATACACAGTTAAAGTTCATTTAGAACCTATGGGCATATATTCTAAGACTATAAAAGATTTAAAACAATTAAAAAATGGAGCCACTATAGCAGTACCAAATGATCCAACTAACGAATCAAGAGCATTAAGATTATTAGAAAAGGAAGGTATTATTAAATTAAAAGAAAGAGAACTTGTATCAAAATTAGACATTACAGAAAATCCTAAAAACATAAAAGTAGAAGAATTAGACGCAGCTCAACTTCCAAGAACTTTAGGTGATGTAGAGGCAGCGGTTATAAATACTAATTATGCTGTTTCAGCCAATTTAAATCCATTAAAAGATGCTCTTGCTATTGAATTAAAAGATTCACCATATGCAAATGTTATCGCAGTTAAAACTGAAAACAAAAATGCAGAATATATAAAAGTTTTAAATGAAGCTATTAATTCACAGGAAATAAAAAAATATATTGAAGAAGAATATAAAGGATCTATAATTCCAGCTTTTTAAAAATTAGATTATAAACTGTACAATTTTGCCATTCTTTATTTTTAAAAATATAACATACTCATATTATGTTTTAATAATTGTACAATTTTCTTACTTAAATTTTTATTATAAAATAAGTATATTTAGCTATAAGCTATATGTAATAGGTGATAATTATGGATATTATAAATAAAATAACAGATGAGTACGATAAATATATAATAGGTTTACGAAGGTATTTTCATTCTTATCCAGAATGTAGTTGGGATGAAAAGAATACATCTAAAAAAATTAAGAGAGAATTAAATAAATTTAATATACATTTTGAAAGTATAGCCAATACAGGGATTTTGGTAAATATAAAAGGAAAAAATCCAGGGAAAACTGTTTTATTAAGAGCAGATATGGATGCTATTCAAGTTGAGGAATGCAATAAATTTGATTATGTATCTAAAAATAAGGGAATAATGCATGCATGTGGTCATGATGGCCACATGGCAATGCTTTTAGGAGCTGCAATAGTTTTAAATAATATAAAGGATAAAATCACAGGGAATATAAAATTATTATTTCAACCAGCAGAAGAAGTTGGAGAAGGGGCAAAAGCTTGTATAAAAGAAGGGGTATTGAATTCAGTAGATAATGTATTTGCTATTCATCTTTGGAGTGATATTCCATATGGTATGGCAGCTATTGAAGAAGGACCCGTTATGGCTTCAGCGGATGTATTTAAAATAAAAATTAAAGGCAAAGGGGGTCATGGGGCAATGCCTCATGAAACTATAGATTCTGTATTGGTAGCTTCTTCTTTTATAATGAATTTACAAAGTATAGTTAGTAGAGAAGTAGATCCTTTAGACTCTTTAGTAATTTCTATAGGTAAATTACAATCAGGAAGTAGGTTTAATGTTATAGCCAATGAAGCTATTATAGAAGGAACAGCTAGATGTTTTAATATGTCACTTAGAGAAAGGTTACCTAGTAAAATTGAAAGAATATTAAAATATTCTACAGGAGTTTATAATGCTGAAGGTCAATTAAGTTATAGATTTGCAACACCTGTTACTATAAATGATGAAAAATCTGTTTATAGAGCAAAACAGGTTATAAATAAAATTTTGGGGAAAGATAAAATATATAAAATGAATAAAAATATGGTTACAGAAGATTTTGGATATTATTTAGAAAAAGTACCTGGAGCTTTAGCTTTTTTAGGTGTAGGAAATAAAACTTTAGGATCTAGCTATCCTCAGCATCATGAAAAATATAATATAGATGAAAGAGCTTTAAAAATAGGGATAAAAATTTATTGTGAATATGCATTAAATTTTTTAAATTGTTAGATATATTAAAAATTAAAAAAATTTAATAAACAGAGTTAGGTTTTTTATGGGTATATTGAAATTTGTAAAATGGGAAACAGCTTTTTCCTTTCATTTTGAAGAAGATAAAAGTATTAGAGTAGGCAATTATAGGATAAAGTATGATAGGAGTTTATTTAAAATAGATTTAATTTTAATATAGCAAATATAAAAAAATACATTTAATAAACACAGAAATAAACACTGGAAGTTTTAATTTTATAAATTAAAAATTTTAATAACTTTTGTAGGATTTAACTAAGTTATAAATTCAACAAGGTTAATTTTTAAATAGGAAATTTTTAATTAATATAATAAATTAAATTTAGAACTTTTCAGTGAAATGATTTGGTTTATGAAGTGTATTTTTTTATATTTGTTCCATTAAACTTAAATTTATTAAAAATTTTATTTGTATGAGTAAAATAGTTTTTAAAAAATAGTAAAATATGAGATTATTTAATAAGAAAGATGTTATAATTAAGTCATATAATATATTAAAAGAAAATAAAAAAATATTATAATTAGTATACTTATTTTTAAAAGCAAGTATATAAATTGTTAAAATTTCATAGATGGCAGATAAAATTTATGGAAATAATATATACTAATTTATGCTGAATAGAAAGAGTGATAAGGTGATAACACGACAAAATGAATTAAAGTTATGTAACTTTTCAGATGAAAATGAACTGATTTTTAATGAAAATAAAGAATTGTATAAAAAAGCAATATTTTTTGATTTAGAACATTACGTATATAGGAAACCTGTATGTGTAGGGGTGTTTGGGTGTTGTTATTATGACAGTGCCGAAAATTCTATAAAGGTTACTCAGTATATGATAGAAGGAAAAAAGGATATAAAGAAAATATTGGAGTTAGCTAAAGAATACTTTGAAAATGCATATAAATTTGGAGAAAAAAAATATATAATTACTTTTTCCGGAAATAATGATTTCACAGTTATAAATTATCTTTTTGAAAAATATAATATAGATTTTGATATAAAAGAGTATTTTGAATCTATAGATTTACAAAGAGAGTATGAAAAAGAAAAAAAATCTTCAATAGGTCTTAAAAATTTAGAAAAAGAATTTAACATAATAAGGGAGGAAAAAGAAATAATAAGTGGTCAAAATTTAGCTAAAACCTTTAGTAAAATAATAAAAGATGAGGATTATATAAATAGAATGCCAGAATATAAGAAGAAAAAAATATTGTTATATAATGAGCAAGATGTAGTAAGTTTATTTCATATATATACAAATTGGAATAAATTTATAAACTAATAAAAGTGTAGATTAACTTTTATTAGTTTATAAATTTAAAAACTTGTACAATTTTGAACTTATGGATTTTTTAATGAAGAAATAAAATATATAATAAATTAAAGTAAAATAGTTTTTTATGATAATTTATATATTTTATAAGTTTTGTAACTTTATTTATGATTTTATAATTTTTGTTATATTTTAAACATACAATTTTTATTTCATTTTCATATGTATTAAATAATGTGGTATACTAAAATTATATAATTGATTATATAATTTTACAAAGAAAGGGATTATATGATGTTTATGCCAATAAAAAATGCTAAAGTATATGAACAAGTAATAGAGCAAATAAAAACTATGATTATATCAGGAAGCTTACAAAAAGGAGACAAACTACCTTCTGAAAGAGAACTTGTGGATCAGCTAAAAGTTAGTAGAACATCTATAAGAGAGGCTTTAAGAGCATTAGAAATAGTAGGGCTAATTAAATGTAAGCAAGGAGAAGGAAATTTTATTAGAGATAATTTTGATAATAGCTTATTTGAACCTTTGTCTTTAGTATTTATGTTAGAAAAAAGTAATAAAGAAGATATAATTGAGGTAAGAAGAATAATAGAGGTTGAAGCAGCAGCTTTAGCAGCCAAAAGGATTACTGAGGATCAATTAAAAAATTTAGAGTACACAATAGATGAAATTAAAAATATTGAAGATGAAAAAATTCTTTTGAAATTAGATAAGAATTTTCATTATGAAATAGCACAAGCTTCTAATAATTTTATACTTTTAAACATAATTAATTCTTGTTCTACCCTTATAGATTCTTTAATACAAAATGCTAGATATAAAATTGAAATTATGGAAAATTTTGATAATAAACAAGAATTATTAGATCAGCACGAAAAAATATATTTAGCTTTAAAGAAAAGAGACTCTAAATTAGCATCTAAGCTAATGAATGAACATTTAGAATTTAGTGAGAGATTTTTAGAAATATAAAAAATAAAATTATACAAATAGAAGAAGTTAATATTAATTTTAAAGTTTAAAATTAATATTAACTTCTTCTATTTTGTTATTAAGAGGTTTTTAATATATAAAAATATTTAATCATTTATCATTTTAATATATATAATATTTAATTGTTTATTATTTTAATATATATAATATTCTAAATATAGATTAATTAATTTAAGTATTATTGATATAATAATTTTACAAAATATAAATACTATTAATGTTATATATTTGTATTTTAATTACGATAATTTATATAAAAAATATATTTACATAACATATAATCAAACAAAATATTAATATATACAAATGGGAGGCATAAAAATTATGGGTTTTAAAGAAGGAAATGAACATATTGTTAAAGATATAATAATGGTTATAATAGGAGCATTTATATCTGCTTTAGCTATTAATATGTTTTTAATTCATGCAAAGTTATTAAGTGGTGGACTTTCAGGTGTAACTTTAATTGTTCAATATATAACAGGATTTCCCGCTGCTTATACACTTTTAATTTTGAATATACCTTTATTTTTTATAAGCTATAAAAAAGTAAATAAAAAATTCACATTTCTATCCTTAATAGGAACTATAGCTCTTTCAGTAGGGCTTATAATAACAGAACCTTTTAAAAATATAATACAAGTAAATGATATACTTTTATTAGGTTTGTATGGAGGGGTTTTAAATGGTATAGGAATCGGAATTGTATTTAGCAATTATGGATCTACTGGTGGATTAGATATAGTATCTGCAGTTATAAAAAAGAAATATAGCAATTTTGAAATAGGAACCATATCCTTTATAGTTAATTTTGTAATAGTTTCTATATCTGCATTTATATTTGGACTAACCAGCGCATTGTATACTTTAGTATCTATGTATATAACTTCTTATGTAACTGATAAAGTTATAAAAGGATTTAATAGACAAAAACTTATACTTATTATAACAGAAAAAGAAGATGAAGTAAGTGAAGTTTTAATGAGGGAATTAAATAGAGGTGTAACTTTTTTATATGCTAAGGGAGCTTATACAAAAAAAGATAAAAAAGTATTATATTGTGTAGTATCTTTAACGCAATTACCGAAATTAAAATTAATAGTTAAAGATATAGATGAGGGTGCATTTATATCCATATTAGATGCTTCAGAAGTGGAAGGTAGAGGTTTTAAAGGAGCTTTTTTATAAAAATTTAAAATTAGTAATTTAAAGTAATTTTAAATTTTAAAATCTATATTATAATAAATTTTATTTTTTTATTATATATTTATCCATGATTAATAGACATTTATTGATTAAAAGTTAATACTTAATTACTAGTACAATTTTTAACTAGCTTTCACCTAGTTACATAATATAATATGATTTTAAAAGAGCCATAATAAAATTAAAGAGGTGATATTATGAGCTCACTAAAAGCTATACAAACATTTTTAATAACTATAATGCTGCTAATGCCATTTACAAATAAATATATAAATGAAAACCAAGTAGTTAAGAATAATTTAATATCAATAGAAGAAAAAAAAGAGGATAATTCAAATAATATTAAAAAAAGAGTAAAATTAAGGCCAGAAAAAGAAGTTAATAATGTGTATATAAATAAAATTTAAAATAATAATTTTAATATTAAATAGTATTTCAAATTTATCTATAGAATTTTAACAATATTATTTTTACCATTAAATATTATATGTTATGTTAAATTTAAATATGTAAAATAATTAAAAAATAATACAATTAAAAAATAACATGTTTGATATTATATAGTAT
>NZ_MRAE01000044.1 GCF_002008345.1 Clostridium tepidum | reverse complement strand
AAGTAAAGTTATTTCATTACTATATTATATTTAATATTTTATAAGTAAGAAAAGGTAGTTATAAGTCAAATAATTTTTTATAAAAAGATAAATAAGAAATTTTATTTTTATAAATAAATTTATATTTAATATTAAAAATTGTCTTATAACTAAATAGGTTTTTTATTAATTAATAGATATATATGGGGGATAGGTTTATGGAAAAATATATATTAACTTTTGAAAAGAATTCTATACCTAAATATGTCCAATTATATAAATATATAAAAAACATGATAGACAAAAATAAAATTAAGGATAATGAAAAACTACCCTCTATAAGAAAATTATCAAGTTTATTAGGAATAAATACAGTAACTGTAATAAATGCATATAAAAAGTTGGAAAGTGATGGATATGCTATACAAAAAATAGGTAGTGGAACTTATGCAAAGAAAAAAGAAATTAGTAGGAATTTAAGAAAAGAATATTCGGATTCAATAAAATCTATAGATAAAAAAGATTTTAAATCTTATATAGATTTCATAGGAGAAAGTGCTTGTTCAGATTTATTTCCTGTGGAATCTTTTAAATCAATATTAAATGAAGTTTTAGATAGAGATGGAAAAGATGCTTTAGTTTATCAAGAAACATTAGGGTTTGAGGGACTTAGACAGCATATATCAGAAGTATTTTGGAATAATAAAATAGAAAAAAATCATATACTTATAGTTTCAGGAGCACAACAGGGAATTGATATAATATCAAAATCTATTATAAATGTTAACGATAATGTATTAATAGAAAAACCTACATATAGTGGAGCACTTTCAGTTTTTAAATGGAGAAGAGCAAATATATATGAAGTTCCTATGGAGAAAGATGGAGTTAATATAAAGGAATTAGAAAAGATAGTTAAAAAAAATAATATTAAATGTTTTTATACTATGAGTTACTTTCAAAACCCAACAGGAATAAGTTGCAGTTTAGAAAAGAAAAAAGCCATATTAAATTTGGCAACTATATATGATTTTTATATAATAGAAGATGATTATTTATCTGAATTAATATATGATAAAAATATGAAATATATAACTTTTAAAAGTTTAGATAGAAATGATAAAGTTATATATATAAAGAGTTTTTCAAAAATATTTTTACCTGGAATAAGAATAGGATATGTAATAGCTCCTAAAGATTTAAGAGAGGCAATACAAAATTCTAAAATAAATACAGATATATCTACATCAAGCTTGATGCAAAGAGCTTTAGATTTATACTTAATAAAAGGATTATGGAAAGAATATATAAATTATTTATATAAAATTTATATACCTAAATATGAATTTACTAAAAACATTATAAAAGATGTATTAGGAAGAAAAGTAGAAGTACAAAATCCAGGAGGAGGGCTTCACTTTTATATGAAAATAAAGGATAATGTTAATATGAATTCTATGGAGCTTTTCAATGAATGCATGAAAAATAAAGTTCTAATTACACCAGGAGTGCTTTTTTATAAAAATCCTAAGGAAGGTTTAAAATATTTTAGGTTAGGATTTTCAGAAAATAGTATAGAAGAAATAGAGTTAGGTGTAAAAAAAATAAATAATATATTAGAAAAAAGGTATAATATTGTCTCAAAATAAATTTAATTTTAAAGTTATAAATATAAATAATATTTTGATAAAGCAGTTCATTTTACTAAATAGTTATAGAGTTTAGTTTATTCATAAATTTTTACCTAATATAGTCACCATTCTTGGTTTACTAATAGATTCTCAAATATTATTACAAATATTAATTATGTAAAATTACAGTTACTATAACCTATTAATATATGTTCTACATATGTTTTTATATTTACTAGCACCAAAATTAAGATTAATCTTAGTTTGAGATAGTCCATTTATTAATTGAAAAATTATGTAAATTATAAGTGTATTAAGAAAGGTGAGGAGTATGAATAAAAATTTAATAGATATAAACTGGAATGATATAGATAAATACTCCCAAGAACAAATAACATATTTTTTATATTTAGAAGGAAAAAGTATAGAAGCTTTGATTAAAATTAGAAAATTAGATAAAGCTACTATAAAAAAACATATAGTAGATGGTAAAATTAAATATGGTATATTAGCTAAGAGTGCTAATATAGAAGAACTATTTAAACAAATAGCTAATTCAGGAAAGCAAGATAAAATAGATGTTATAAATAGCTTAGAAAGTAAAATAAAAAAGGAATTAATTTTCTTTATAAAAAATAATTATGGAGACATGTATCCTAAAGATAAACAAGCGGCCGTTTGGATTTTAGGAGAATTAAAAGATGAAGATGGAATAGATGTACTCTTAAAAGCATCAGTACATAAATTTGTAAATATAAGAAGAATGGCAGTTTCAGCTTTAGGTAAAATAGGAAGTATTAAAGGTGAAACTGTTTTAATAAGGGCATTAGAAGATAAGAATTCTCAGGTTGTAGCCTATGCCATAAAAGCTTTAAATAAAATAAAAAGTACAAAAGCAAAAGAAAAGATTATAGATATAAGAAGCAAAACTGATAAACATTATATATTAAAGGCAATAGACGAGTATTTACAGTCAATAAATCAACCTATATAGAAAAGAGGGATGCAAATGGCATATTTTACTATACAAAACTTTGGGAAAGGTGACTTTGAAGAAAAAAAATCCACTTTTATAGGCAGAGCAAAAAGAGTTTATACAGAGGACGAAGCTAAAAATTTTATAAATCAAGTTAAAGATGAAGAAAAGGAAGCAAAACATAATGTTTATGCATATGTTATTGGAGAAAACATGGGGATACAAAGATATAGCGATGATGGAGAACCTCAAGGAACGGGGGGGATTCCAGTATTAGATGTTATAAAAAAGAATGAAGTTACAGATATAGTTATAGTAGTTACAAGATATTTTGGAGGAATACTTTTAGGAAAAGGTGGACTAGTAAGAGCTTATTCAAAAGGAGCTGCTGTAGCCATAAAGGATGCAGGTATAGTTCAAAAAGTTAAAGGGAGCTCTATAAACTTTACAATAGAATATGATGCTTTAGGGAAAATACAATATTTATTTGAACAAAATCTTTGGCATATAGAAAATATAGAATATACAGATAAAGTTAATTTAACTATGTTGTGTGAACTAGACATGATACCTACAGTGGAAAAAAAAGTTTTAGAGTTAACTAATGGAAATTGTAAAATAACTAAGAATGAGGAAAAGTTTTATTTTAAGATGGACAATAGGCTTTATGAAGATAAGTAATAAATTTGAATTTTTATTATTTACTATGATATAATGACTAAGTGAATCTATATTTAAACATTAGTATTTTAAGTTATAAATATACTAGTAACAATAGTTTTAAAATAGCACTAATATAAATTTTTTATTAATAAGGTTGGGAGGAAATAATATGTCAGGACATTCAAAATGGCATAATATACAAGCTAAAAAAAGTAAAGTAGATGCTAAAAGAGGAAAAATCTTCACTAAAATAGGTAAAGAGATTGTTGTAGCAGTTAAACAAGGAGGACCAAATGCAGATGCAAATCCAAGACTGAGGGATATTATTGCAAAAGCAAAGGCTAATAATATGCCAAATGATACAATAGAAAGATCTATAAAAAAAGCTTCAGGAGAACTTAATGCTGTAGATTATGAAGCTATTACATATGAAGGATATGGTCCAGCAGGAATAGCGGTTTTAGTTGAGGTGTTAACAGATAACAAAAATAGAAGTGCTGGAAATGTAAGATATGCTTTTACAAAGCACGGTGGAAATATGGGTTCAACAGGATGTGTATCATTTATGTTCCAATCTAAAGGTCAAATTGTTATAGAAAAAAAAGATAGACTAGATGAGGATGAACTTATGATGATGGCTTTAGATGCAGGAGCAGAAGACTTTGAATCAGAAGATGAAGTTTATATTATAACAACTTCTCAAGAAGATTTTGGGACAGTTAGAGAAGCTTTAGAATCAGAAGGATTGGAATTCTTAGAAGCGGAAGTTAAGATGATTCCAGATACATATACATCCATAGATGAAGAAACAGCAGTTAAGTTCCAAAAGATGTTAGATCTTTTAGAAGAAGATGATGATGTTCAAAATGTTTACCACAATGCAGAATTCCCAGAAGGATGGGAAGAGTAATCCGTTTGTGAGCATTTTGTTAAAATTAAAAAGTAGAGTATAATGATATACCAAATGTAATATATTGGTAAAAATACTGATATACTAAAACCACTTTCAATATAGGTTATAAAAATCTATATTGGAGGTGGTTTTTTATTTTACTTGTAGATTTATTAAAAGAGTTTAAATTTGATATGCAGATAAAAAATTTTAGTGACAGAACAATAAAAACAGCAACAAATAGTACAAAAGCATTTTTTGCTTATTCTAATAAAGAATTTAATGTAAATGAACTTGAAGAGATAACACATTTACACATAAAAAAGTATATTTCTTATATGCAAGGTTTAGGGAGAACAGAAAGTTATATAAATTCAATTTTAAAATATTTAAGAATGTTTTTTAGATATTGCATACAAGAAGAATATATTACAGAAAAGCAAAATCCAACAATAAAAGTAAAATGGGCAAAAGAACCTAAAGTAATAATAGAAACATTTACAGATGCAGAAGCAACAAAAATGTTAAAGCAATGGGATTTTAATAAATTTTATAATGCTAGAAATAAAGCAATAATAGCAACTTTTTTTGAAACAGGTATTAGAAATTTAGAATTATGTAATTTAAATATTACAGATGTTAGAGAGAGGGTGATTCTAGTGCATGGTAAAGGAAATAAGGAAAGATATGTACCTATTTCTCCAATATTAAAAAAGATATTAATTAAATATGAAAGGATAAGACAAGGGTATATTAAAAATAAATTTCTTGAAGATGATGCTTATTTTTTAAGTAAAAATGGAAAACGACTAACAGTTGAAACAGTAGAAAGAGTAGTTAAAATAACTGGAGAGAACGCTAAAGTAAGAAGAAATATAAGATGTAGTCCACATACAATACGTCATTATTTTGCTCAATTTATGCTTTCTAAAGCAAAATTAGATGTGTATACAGTAAGTAGATTGCTAGGACATGAAAATTTAACTATAACAAAAAGATATTTACAATCTTTAAAGGATAAGCAGATTGTTGATATGAGTACAAATGCAAGTCCATTAATGATTTTAAAATGAATAAAAGAAAAAAACACCTATTTGCAGTAGGTGTTAGATAAAACTTTTTAAACTAAAAACTTACAACTGAATACAGTAAAATAAACAATTGCAATATTTATATTCTATGTTATCAAAAAAACATAGGTTTTGCAAGGGTTTATTTCCTATACTCTAAAATGGGGTATATGTTAGTTGTGTAAGCATATGAGCAACTATAAAAAATCATATAGGTGTTGTGAGCCAATGCAGAAAATATACTCGGACTTGTTTAATTTCTACTATTACAGGACAAGCCCGTCAAGAGGTTGTATCCATCCTCTATAAATTATTAGATAGGAAGGTTTGCTAGTCGAAAGACGGGATTATATAGTAGTGTTAGGGTAGCAATTAACACGTTGTAACTATGTAATACAATAGTAGTATAAAAGAAACTTCAACTGACCGACAGAGCATATTTTTTATATGCTTTTTTCTTTTTCCCCTTTAACATAGGGGAAACTATATCCAATTGCTTAACCTCTCTCCAAAGCATATATACAGTAACTCAAAAGTCAAGTGTACAATCAAAAATTTCTATAGCTACTGCAAGAATATAGTAAGTTTTAAGAGAAATAATACAGAACAGGTATATTTGGTATAGGGAGTGGGTAAGTGTCTTAAAATGGCTTAGAATGAGTTTGAAAGGGATAAATATAAAGAAAAAGTAAGAAACAATGAATTTAAGCCAAATCATATATTAGATTGGAATGAAGATAATTATATATTAGGATATGTCAATAAGAGTTTAAATGGGTATTTAAAAAACTATATAAAAGAAATAAAAGGATATAGAAAAGAAAAGAAGTATAAAAAATGTGAGGTTTGTGGTATATTAATAGAAAAGAAATCAAACAGAACTAAATATTGTAAAGAGTGCAGTAGGAAAATATCACAAGAACAAAGAAATTAAATTAGAAAACGATAGAAGAATTCAAAAAGAGAGGTATAATTCTCGCAAATAGAAATCACCTTCAAATGCAGTTATACCAATAGATACAGCGATTTGATAAAAAATAAGCTTTTTTATCAATGTGGCTCAAACGTAGTCATACCAATACTTATAGCGATTTTATTTATTTCCTATTAGGGAAAGAACATCTAAATATACAAAACCCCAGAGATATTTAAGTACTCAATAAAGAGGGTATGGAAATATTTTTCATACCCTAAATAAGATAAAATCAAGAATTTAATAAATCGCTTAAAAAACGGAATTTTTAAAGTTCAGTTTCGTTAAAAATCGCTGTAGCCATTGATATAGGCGGTTTTAAAACGGAATATATAGTAGGGTAATAAATTTTAAATAATGAAATAGAAAAATATATTAAAAAAGAATAGCTATAAATGGCTTGAATTGGTAGCAAAAACACGTTTAAAATGAAAATAAATGATTAAATGATTAATGATAAGAGAATATAAAACTGGAATGTTTAAAATAGCAGTTAAAAAATATAGAAGTAAACATAGAAGTGTAACGGAATAGAAAACACCTACAAACATAGTCATATCAATGGTTTACAGGTTTTTTAAAACTAAAAAATAGATTCTAAAACCTTGAATAATGGCTATATATCAACGTTTATAAACATTTTTACATAATACTCTATAAGGGAAGAGTAGTATCTAAATGGGGCAATTCTCAATAAAAAAAACACCTACAAACGGCTATATATCAACGTTAATAGATGTTTTACCATTATGCTTTAATAGGAGAAGGATAGCTAAAATTAAAAAATGGGGCAAAATTTGAACAAAAAAACCATACTCAAACATAGTCATATCAACGCGTATATGGATTTTAATAGTCGTCTTAGTATAGGTGGAGATTATATAAAACAAAAATCAAACAAAACTAAATATTGTGATAGATGTAAGAAGGAAAAACAATTAGAATGGCAAAGAGAAAGTATGCAAAATATAAGAAATTTCAATATGTGAAGTTTTATTCAAACCTCTGTAAATGTTCGTATGACTAGTGTAGAGCATGATTTTTAAAAAAATGTGCAGATTGTTATAATGTAATAGGAAATAGTAAAAACAAAGAAAAATATAAAAACTAGGAAATTAGAGAAACATCTACAAACTACCTATATCAATGGTTACAGCATGGTTTTTAATAAAATGTGCAGTTTGTTATAATGTAGAAGGAATATGAATATTTTTTTAAAAAGCAAAAAAACTTGACATATAAATATTGAAATAGATTACTAAAAATTTAGTATTTTATTTGAGTATTTATATTATTAAATGCTCAACCTAAACATTAATTTTGATAATTCAATTTTCATTAAATGCGGTAGTTTTGCTGATTTTATGTAGGTTCAAGTCCTGCCTCCTTCAAAAAAAAGAAAAATCAGATGGGCTACGGGAATTAATGCGTAGCAACTATTTTTGATATTAACTACAATAGTAGTTTATATATAATATATTGGAAATTTTTCTTTGATTTCTTAATAAACAAACCTCACCAAGTACCTAATTAATTTTAGGTGCTTATTTTTTATGCAAAATAATTTGACTAATTTACATATATTTATATTTTAAAAAAGATTTTTAAAGAAAGGTGGTAGTCATGTTAGATGAAAATTTAATAAGAAAACAACTAATAAAATATACACAAAAGACAGGAGTTAAATATTGCTACATTGCTAAAGCATTAAATATAGAAAACACAAAATTAAGTAGATTTAAAAATAATAAAAGAAAGCTATTTATAAATGAATTATATAGCTTACAAGAATACTTAAATAAAAACAAATAAAAATTTATTAAGGGTTAATATTAAATAACTTAGTTTCTTTAAGGAACTCTGTAAAGGGATTTAATATTAGAACTTGAAAGGTGGAATTAAACATGGAAAATTTAGAAAACAAACAAACAACAGAAACAACAGAGGTAAATACAGAACAGGAGCAGGAAGTTTCCCAAGAAATTGAGAAAGAAACAAAAACATTTACAGAAGAAGATTTAAACAAAAAAATACAAAGTGCAGAGGATAGAGTTAGGACAGAATATTCAAAGAAAATAAAGGATATGGAGAATAAAATAAAAGAATTAGCTCCAGTACAAAAAAGTCAATCTGAATTGGATATGGAACAAAGAATAAAAGCACTCGAACAAAAGGAGAAGGAAGTACAAGCAAAAGAAAGATTATTAAATATTAATAATAAGTTAGTTGAGAAGGGTTTACCACAAGGACTTACTAAGTTTTTAAATGTAGAAGGACTTGAAGATGTAGAAACTTCA
This sequence comes from Clostridium tepidum, assembly GCF_002008345.1. Taxonomy (GTDB): domain Bacteria; phylum Bacillota; class Clostridia; order Clostridiales; family Clostridiaceae; genus Clostridium_F; species Clostridium_F tepidum. The sequence goes on along the minus strand of NZ_MRAE01000044.1, from coordinate 8,851 downwards.
TTAAATGAACTTAAAGAAATATTTAATAATAATGCTTTAAATAATAGCTTCAAACCTCAAAAACATACAAATTCTAAAGAAAAAATATCTAAAGAAGATTTTAATAAAATGACATTATTGGAAAGACAAAAACTCTATGAAACAAATCAAGAATTGTATTTAAAATTAAGCAAATAAGAAGTATCTAAATTAAATTTTAGGTGCTTTTTTATTATAAAAAAATAATTAAAAGAAAGAAGGAATTATATTATGGCAAATTTAATAATACCAAGTGTTTATGGTTCAATGGCAAGGGAAAAAATGTTAGGAAGAATAAAGGTGGCTCAATTAGCAACAGCACTTAACCTACCCGATTTTAAACAAGTAGGGGAAACAGTTGTATTCCCAAAATTTAAACGTGTAAGTGATGCAGAAGATGTTAAAAAAGGAACAGGTATTACAGTAGAAGAATTAGGACAAGATAGTTCAACTGCAAAAGTAATGCATAAAGGAAAAGCAATTCGTGTGTATGACTATGATGATAAAACTGCTATGGGTAACTTTATAGAAGAAGCTAATACACAACACGCTCAATTATTTGCAAAAGTATTAGATAAAGAATTAATCAAAGAAGCATTAAAAACACCTCTTAAAACAGCAGTAGCAGTAGATAAAAAGATAACTGCTGACGAGTTAAATGCAGGTTTAGCAATGTTTGGAGATGAGCAAGATAGTGAAGATTTTGCAGGAATAGTAGTACATAGTTTATTAATAGCTTCTCTATTAAACATGACAGAATTTGTAGATGCAGGAAAAACTTATAATCAAAATGCAAATGGAATACAAAGAAATGGTCTATTAGGATTCTATAGAAACATTCCAATATTCGTATCTGACACAACAATGGATAACAACGAATGTGCTACATTAATCATCAAAAAGAACTCTTTAGCATACATGACAAAGAAAGATTTTGACATAGAAGAAGAAAGAGAAGCAAAATTAAAAGCTACAGATTTAGTTGCTGATATGATGTTTGCAGTAAAACAAACAGATGATGCAGGTATAGTAGTTTTAAGAAAAACAATAGCATAGTTATTATACATATATGAGAGGGACTTTGTGTCCTTCTCTCTTTTTTTAGGGAAAAAGTTAATGTAAATAAAAAATGAAAGGATTGATTATATGTTAAGTGCAGAAAAATTAAAGTTTTTAAGATTATTACATAACATATCACAAAAAGATTTAGGAGCAGAGATGGGTATAAGTAAAAATTATATTTCAATGATAGAAAATAGAAAAGAAGGGTATAGCCAAGAGTGGCATGATAGATATGTTAAAGCAGTTTACAAAATAGCAGAAGAAAAGAAAAATGAAAAGAATATTGAAAAAGTAGAAGAAATAAAAGAAGAAATTAAGAAAACAAAAAAAGAAATAAACCAATCCATTTTTGGGCTGGTTAGCAATCCAAATAATTTGGGTTGCAAAAATAGCAAGAGGACAAAATGTCCGTTTGACAAAAATAAAAATAAAAAAGTGAGGTGAAAAGATGTTAGTATTACAAACATAATCCCTTTATAACTTGTTTTTAAAGAGGATTATTTTCAAAGAGTGAAAGTTGACATATTTTAATTTTAAAAAAAGATTATTTAAAAAGATAGTAAAAAAATATGGTGGGTAGTTTTATACTACATCATCAAAAATGAAAAAAGAAATTAAAGAAAAGTTCCCAAGAGAATGGATTGAGGAGGATTATCAATACAATTTATGTTTATCAGATGATATTGATAGCTTTTTTAGTTATCTAGTATTAAATAAATTAAAAGGATATAAAATAGGTTGGTTCTATAATTTTAATTCTATTTATTTTGCAGATACATATAAAGAAGATACAAAATGTATAGCAGTAGATGCAGATTTAACAAATAATAGGCGTTGTTGGGGAAATCATGTAACGTTAGAAAATCCAAATTCAGCAAATCTAAATACAATAATGGGAATTGGACAAAATAACTATACATCTAAATTTGCAGGTTCTACATTATTGACAATCCTATCTTACTATAATGTAGATTTATCGGATTTATCCGAAAAGCAATTAGAGCTATTAATTTCAATTGATGTAGCTTTTAAACAATACTACTTCAACAAGAATTTATTCAAGAAATATTATAATGACATATTAGAATATCCAATGTTTGTAGATATTATAGAAAAGCATGATAAAGATTATTTCTATAACATCATTTTAGAATACAAATTGAACGAACATATATACATAAAAGATAATAAATTACATACAAACATAGAATTGGACAAGTTAGGAGAATTATTTCCTAAGTTGTCTTTTAATTTACCCAAAAATGAATTTAAAAAGAAAAGAGATTTTGAAATTATACAAAATACATATCAAAAGCACGAACAGGAAGAAATATTTAGTTGTGCTAGAACTTACAAAAATAAACTTAGATATTCAATTTTATAGAAATTTTATAGAAACAGGGGATTAAACTTCTCCTGTTTTTGTTTATTGAAAGGGGAATTTATAATGGAAATAGAAAAGGCATTATTATTAAGTTTAAAAAAACAAGGATTAATAACATTTACAGAATATGAAAAAGCATTAGAAGAATTAAGGAAAGAAGAATTAAAAGTTAAAAAGATAGCTTAAACAAATATGTGAAAGGTGGAATAAAAAATGGAAAAAAGAGAATTTAAATATACATATAACAAGGAACAATCATTATTTTTTGTAAAGAATGGAGCAGAATTGGTTGATTACGATATTCATAAAAAAACAAAAATGATATTTTTTAAGTTTGTAAATAATGATAAATTACAAGAATTATATAGCTTATGGAATAGCAATAAAAGAAATAAATAAGTGAAGGAGATAATGATATATGAAGTTTATAAGTGAAGAAAATTATAATAATTTAAGAAAAGATAAACAATTAAATTACTTAGATAAGTATATAAAAAGTGGACAAAGCAAAGATAAATTTAAATTATTTACTCATGAAGTTGGAAAAGGTAAAAGTGTGTTAACATCTTTTTCAGTTGTAGAAGGATATTTAAATAATGATATAAAGTATTTATATGTTGTAAAGAATAATAAACTTGCAAAAGAAGCAGAAGATAGAATAAATACATATTGCAAAACAAAAGGATTGGCAGATTTAGCTATATTTATAAATTCAGAAAATAAAAGAAAAGAATTTAAAAACATAAGTAAATATCCTATTTTAATAATAACTCATGCAAGATATAAAATATGTTGCATTGATAAAAAGCAAAAGAAAGAAATAATAAAAGATAGACAAACTTTAATAATAGATGAAGAAATACAAATATTTGAACCGCTACAATACAATATAAATAGATACAATTGGTATTTTAACTTGTTAAGTAATATAAATCCAACACTAGCAATACAATACAATAAAGCAGTTGGGGGAATACTAAATGCTTTATATACATATAAGGGTAAGATGGTTTATAACTGTACCAAGAAGGATTATAAGACATATAAGAAAGAAATAATAAAATTAAAAAATATGCTTAATAAGTTTAATGCTAAAGATATAAAATTAATGGATATAAAAGATATAGATGGTCTATCCTTAACAAAGAAAAATATAATAAATGAATGTGATATAGTAGATAATTTTTATACTCATACTGCTTATTTTGAGTGCAATAATCTATATACATATGACAATAGATATGATTTTTGGCTACTTGACAATAACATTTTGTTAGATGCAAGTGGTCTTTTTCTATATATATATAAATTAAGTGATATATTTGATACTAAAGGATTACAAAATAGAAATATTGATAGGAGCGGTTGGAAAATAAACTTTTGCAATATAAATACAACAACAAGTGCAAAAGATAAAATGATTAATTTCTATGATGAAGTAAAAAATCATATAAAAGCTATAACAAAGAATAATGATAAATTACTTATAGCAGGTAAAAAAGATGTTGATGATATAAACTTAAAAGATATTATAGACAATGAAACAATTGATTATGGTTATTATGGAAATTTAGTTGGTCATAACACATGGAAGGATTTTAATAAATTCTATTCAATAGCAACATTTCAAACACCTTCATTTGTATATGTTATTAAATATTTATTCTACAGTAAAAAAACTATAACAAATAAAACAAATTTAAAAGGTATAAATGATGGTAAAGGTGCTAATAAGGTATATAGATTTTTTAATATTGACTTAGAAAAGGTAAGAACATCTACAATAGTAAGTGAGATTTATCAAGCTATGGGTAGAATAGCAAGAGTAGAAGGAATTAATGCTGAATTTTATTTATTAATGAATGATGATAGTTTAAAAGATTTAATCATAAAACAATTTAAAAATATACAAGTACAAGCATTTGATTTAGATGTAAAGTTTGAAAAGAAAGATAACCTAAAACAACAAAATTACTTAAAAGAACATAATAAGAATATGGCTATTGAAGGGAAACAAGGCGATTTTATGAGATTGATGCTTGATATTAAAAAAGGTAACTATAATGATATTGTAACAGTAGATACGGAAAATAAAGCTATTACAATTAAAAAGAAATTAGTTGCTGAAAAATTAGAAGTAAATCCTAAAAAGTTTGCTGAAAAGATTTTAAATAAACCTTTAGTAATGAATTTTATAAACAATAACAATATAGAAATTCAAGGACAAAAGATAATTATAAATTATTAAGTACACATATGTTACAAGAAGTAAAAGAAGATAACAGGAAACCTGTATCGTACTATCGCCTAACGGCTACAAGTTAGTTAGATTTATTTTTTTATATTTTAAATATTATTAATTATATTTGTGCCACTGGCGGTAACACATAACATTTATTTTTCCCTAAGGTCAAAATAAAGTTACGTGTAGATATAATTTTCTTATTCTTATTTGATTATTAAAAAAGTCCCCCTACCATTTCTTATATATAATATATTATATAGAAAATGGGGGGGTGAGTTTTAGATTAACATAAAAAATATATAATATTAATGTTGAATTTGCGTTAGCAATTTACAGGGTATAAGGTTTCCTTATTACCTTCTTTTGTTTACAACATATGTGCAATAGAATTAATATAGTAATGTATGATGGAGAAGGAATGGCTATATTAGTACATTACAAGCGTATTAAACATGATTATAGGGATTATATGTTATATCATATGTTGTGATATAGGCATTGAGGAGGATTGTTTATGAATAATATAAAAAATGAATTAGATAAAATAATGAAGGAATATAAAAAAGAAATGGAATTAAAAAATAAAATAATAGAAAAGAATTATGAAATGATGTCAATGAAATGTGATGAGATAATTATGGAATGTAGAAAATAATTAAAATAATCTAGTTGTTAAATGATTAAAACCTAACAACTAGATTATAAAAAAAGAAGTCCAGTAAAAAGAATAAAGATTAAATAAGAAGATTAATATTTCTTTATTCTTTTAGTAATAATTGAATATTACACCGCAGTAATAAATTTGGTAATTACTATATTAACATTATTATCTTTATTCGAGATTATAATAACATATAAGTGCTTAAATGTAAATAATTACTTGTTTTAATATGTACAAACATTATGCAAAGAGGTGCGGTAGCAAGAGGACAAAATGTCCGCTTGAAATTCCCATACAGATAATCTTAATGGGAAAATAGAAAAGATTTTAGTTTTAGCGAAAAAATGCAATGGGCAGAACAATTAAAAGATGAGTATAGTAAGATTGCTAAAGAAAAAATGGAAGCTACTCAATTTGGGTCAACGGCTAGTACAACATTGGACGAGCCGATAAGAACAGATGAATCAGTTGCTAATGATTTAGACATGGGTAAAACTACATATAGGAAAGCAAAATACATATATGAAAATGGAAATAATGAATTAATACAACAGTTTGATGATGAACAATTAAGTATAAATAAAATAATAGTTTTATATTACCATCACGTTTGAAACGTGGTGGTTTTTATATAATCTAAAGTAGCAAGTGGAAATAATTTCCCTTTGAAACTTAATTAAAGGAGAGTGTTAAGTATGAATATATTAATGTATATGGATATAACAATTTTGTTAGGTGCAATAATAGTAATTGCTATACAGAATAATAAATTAAATAAAAGATGCAATGAAATATTAAATAAATAGAGATATAGTTTTTAAAAACTAAAAGTCAAGGTAACTGGTCTTTTAATTGAAGATTGGTTACCTTTTATTATTTTATGAAGGGAGCGGGACATATGAGCGTATTAACTGATATAAAAAAAATGATTAGTGTAAATGCAATAAAAAAATCTTTCTTTGTGAAGTGGTATGTTGATTCTAAAGACAAAAGCAAAGAAAGTTTTGATAAAGAGGTAAGAAAAAGTTGTAATTGTGAATATGAGTATGCTATGAATAATTGGCTAATAGAAGAAGAAATACAAAATGCTATAAAAGAATATCTTAAACAACAAAGAAGTATTAAAATGTTAGAAATATATGATAGTATGCTAGAAAAGGCGTTAAAAGGTGATGTTAAGGCAAGTGAATGGGTAGAAAAGTTTTTTAAGAGTGATTTCTTTGAAAGTGAAGAAGATGAAGCAAATACGTTACTTGAAGGTATTGATATACCTGCTTTAAAGAAATAGGGGTGATGTAGATGGGTATATCTAAAGAAAATGCTAGGAAACTTAAATATTTATGGGAAGAAGAACATAAAGTCGATTGGATACAAAGTTTTGTAAAAATAGTAGATAAAAATACAAATATAATACCTTTTAAACTAACACAAGAACAAAAAGATTTAGTAGAAGGATTAGAAAAATTTAATATTATAAGTAAAAGTAGGCAGTTAGGTATTAGTACAGTTACTATTGCATTAAGTTTAAGAGAATCAATAGTAAATCCTAATAGTAACTGCTTATTAGTTTCTTATGACCAAAAGAGTTGTAATGCAGTTTTCAATAAACTAAAACAACAATATAATTTATTGCCTAAGTGGTTAAAGCCAAAAGAATTAGCAAATAATAGGCAGGAACTAAAGTTTAAAAATGGAAGTCGTATTACTTGTGTTACGGCAGGAAATAAGGATTTAGGAAGAGGAGATACATTACATATTGTGCATTTATCAGAGTTTGCCTTTTATAAAGATGCTGAAAAACATTTGAATAGTATATTACAGGCGTTAGCACCTAATGGAACTCTAATTATAGAATCTACATCAAATGGTTTAAATTGCTATGCTGATTTAGTAAGAAAAGCAGATAATAGGGAAAATGATTTTAAATTATTTTTCTATAATTGGATTAATGGTAAAAGTTTATTTTTAGATGATTATAAACAAGCGTGTGAAAGTTATAAAAATAGACATAATGGTAAAATGTTAACTAAAGATGAAATAGATGATGATGAAGAATTACAATTAATGAAACTCGGTGCAAGTATGGAACAATTAGTTTGGAGAAGGAGCAAAATTGAAAAAATAGGGATGGATAAATTTAGACAAGAGTTTCCTTCTACATTAACAGAAAGTTTTATAACTACAGGTGCATCTGTATTCAGTAATGCTAAGATTGATAGCATTGAGAAAGCTATAATAAGTAATAAAACTAAATACATAAAGAAAGAAAATATTTTAGATTTACCACAACTATTAAAAAATCATATTGGTAGGTCTTTTTTTATTTATCAAATTCCCAAGGCAGGGAAACGTTATTACATAGGAGCGGATTTAAGTGAAGGAGTTGGACAAGATTATTCCGTTATAGAAGTATTAGACAAAGATGGGGAGCAGGTAGCAGAGTTTTATTCAAATAAAATAAAACCCTATCAAATGGCTGAAATTATAAATGAAATAGGACATTATTACAACTATGCTTTACTTTGTGTTGAAAAAGCTAGTGGTGGACATAGTGTCATAGAGCGTTTACGTTATGATTTACATTATATGAACATGGTGAAATACAAATCCTATGATGATTTTAATAAACTGGTTTGGAATGTGGGATTTGACACTAATAGTAAAACTAAATCAATAATAATAAATGATTTTGTAGAACTATTTGAAAAAGGACAATTAAAAATAAATAGTAGAAGGTTGCTACAGGAAATGAAGATATTTGAAATAAATGAAAATGGCAGAATGGGTGCATCGGGAGCAGGACATGATGATAGTGTAATGAGTATGGCTTTGGCAATTGTAAGTATAAAATATGGTTTTTGGTATGTATAGTGGGGTCACATTTTTAGTGTGAGCGAACGTTTTAAAACGAGCGTCCGAGATTCCCCAATAGTGGGGATTTCTCAATTTTAAGAAAGCGAAATTATTTTAATTGGTCATAAGAATTATATTCGGAAGAAAGGAATGATAATATGCAAAGTATAGAAAATTATATAAGTGATAGATACGATAATAATGTGAATTGGTTTGAAGAAGAAGTAAAGCAAGGTGAACATATTCATAGGATTAGTAATGTAATTAATAATAAAAGTTATTTAGATGGACAACATAAAATAAAAAATCGTGAAGATGCTAAATGGAAGGGTAAAGAGTTTATAACTACTAAATTAGTTTTACAGGAAGCTAAAACTATATTAAATTTTCATAGTACGTATTTGCTAGGTAAACCAATTTCCTTAAAAGGTTCAGAGGATATGGTAGAACAATATAATAAAGTATATAGAAAAGGTAGATATAGTAGGACAGATTTTAATATATTAGATAGTGTTTCAAAATATGGTGATATATATGAATATGTATATGTAGATGATAAAACAATAAAAAGTAAATTGATAAGTCCAGAAGATGGTTATCCAGTTTATAGTGAAGATACAGGAGAGTA
>NZ_MRAE01000043.1 GCF_002008345.1 Clostridium tepidum | reverse complement strand
AATACATTTATAAATACGTTTTTAAATACTACAATAAAATTTACTTCATCTTTAGTTAAATTTGTATTTGGATTAATAATTTCAATATATCTTTTATTAGATAAAGAAACTCTTATAGAAAACTTTAAGAAATTTATATTAGCGTTAACTGGTGAAAAAATTTATTCAAAAACTTTAAATTTTTTTAAAGAAGTTGATTTAGTTTTTTCAAAATTTATAATAGGAAAAGCTATAGATTCTTTAATAATTGGATTGATGTGTTTTGCAGGCTTAAATATAATGAAGGTTCCTTATGCTGCTTTAATAGCTTTCATTGTAGGAATAACAAATATGATTCCTTATTTTGGACCTTTTATAGGAATGATACCTGCTTTTGTAATAACCTTATTTTTTAATTATATAAAAGCTATTTGGGTTTTAATTTTTATAGTGATCCTTCAACAATTTGATGGTTGGTATTTAGGACCTAAAATTCTTGGAAATCAAGTTGGTTTAAGTCCTATATGGATAATATTTGCTATAACTATTGGGGGCGGAACTTTTGGTGTAATGGGAATGTTTTTATCAGTACCTATTGCTGCCATTATAAAAATTTACTTAGATAAATACATAGAAATAAAATTAAATAAAAAATAAGTTAAATATTAAAATGGATATCTTAAAATTAATTATATTTTAAGATATCCATTTTAATAAGTATTATTTATCAGAGTTACATTTCTTTTTATTTAAAAACCAATTCTTTATTCCGCCTTTAGATAGATTATTTCCTGCTTTAAGCTTTTTAGTATAAATTAATTCGTTACCATTTAATATAGAAATAGAACCAAAATCTTCACCTTTTTTTACTTTCCAATTTAATTCCTTAGGCTTATTTATTTTTATAGAATAATCTATACCATTTTTAAAAGGAATAATTATATCTTTATCTGAAACTATGTTTACAGAACCTTCTTCAAAAACTGCTTGATCTAAAATATCTCCTTTAGCACATATTTTTTTGAAATCATAATTATTTTTTATATAATTGTATATTTTTGTTGTCTCATTCCATCTAGGAGTGCAATTTAAAACTACTATTATAATATCATTATTATTAATTTTAGAGGATGTTACTAAACATTTACCTGCTTTGCTAGTATATCCTGTTTTAACTCCATCTGCTTCAGGGATTTTCCAAAGTATTTTGTTTATGTTATGATAATCTCTTGTAAAATTATACTCTTCTTTTTTTACATCTTTTGAAGCAACTATTTGATTGAAGAGGTCATGTTTTTTTGCAGCTGCAGTAGCTAAAGCTAAGTCATAAGCTGTAGAATAGTGTTCATCTTTATCTAATCCATGAGGAGTTACAAAATGAGAATTTAACAGGCCTATTTCACTAGCGTATTCATTCATGAGTTTAGAGAAATTTTCAACACTTCCTGCTATACCTTCTGCTATAGCAACAGCAGCGTCATTACCGGATCTTAGCATAAGTCCATAAAGCAATTCTCTTAATGTTATTTTTTCACCTTTTTTATAACCTACTGTAGATCCTTTTATTTTATCCGCATTTTCAGATATTTCTATCTTTCTATCTAAATCTCCATATTTTAAAGCTACTAGTGTGGTCATTATTTTTGTTGTGCTAGCAATAGGAACTATTTCATTAGCTGATTTTTCAAATAATACTATTCCTGTATCTTTATCTATAGCGATAGCACATCTAGCATTAATATAAGGAGGTTTATTTTTTTTAAATTTTTCTTTTCCATAAGCTTTAGTTGGAATTAATGTAATTATAAATATTAAAGAAAGTATTAATATAATTTTGTTTTTTAGAGTTTTTTTCATCTTATTCACTCTCCAATTATGTTTTATTTGTTTTGTATGGTGTGTTTTTTAGTTTACTTTTTATTTTAATTTACATAATTTTTTATATGTTTACTTGATTATATTTTTTATTATTGGGAATAATTTATAATATTTAAATTCCTAGGAGGCTTTTAACATGCTTTTTTTTATTATTTCTATATTTATAATTTTTATACTCATTTTAGTAATACCATTTAAAATAACAGTTATATATGTTAATAAACATTTTGCTGTATATGTGTATAATTTTAAATGGACTCAACAGAAAAATGAAACTACTGGTGATAAAAAAACAAGCAAGAAAAAAGATAATAATAAGAAAAAAGCCTTAAAAATAACTTTAGAAAAATGTAATTATAAACCTAAGGCAAGCATATATACTTTTTTAAATTATGATTTAGAAGATGCTGCCTATTTAGCCGTTACTTATGGTATTTTACAAAGTTTAATACCTTATTTTTATAACTATTTAATTAAAATATTTAAACTTAAAAATTTTAATTATAATATAACTCCTCTATTTAAAAACAAAAACTTAATACAATTTAAGTTTAAAGGTATATTTTATATAAGCTTGGTAAAAATTATATATATATATGTTTTATTTAAAAGAAATTATAAAAGCTTACAAAAGGCTTAAAATAAATTTATTAACAAAAATTTTTAAATAAAAATATGTTGGTAAATTATATTGAGGAGGTTTTTTTATGGATAGTCATCCTATTGAAAATTTAATGAAAAATACCATGGAAAACATAAAAGACATGATAGATGTAAATACAATTGTTGGTGATCCTTTAAATAGTACTGATGGCACTACAATTGTACCTATATCTAAAGTTTCTTTTGGATTTGCTTCTGGCGGTTCTGAATATCTATCTGAAAAGCAAAATGAAAATGATTTAAATTATCCTTTTGGGGGAGGTTCTGGAGCAGGCGTTACTGTAAAACCAGTAGCTTTTTTAGTAATAAAAGGCGATCAAATAAGACTTTTATCTGTAGATCATAAAAACACTTATGAAAAAATAATAGATAATGTACCTCAAATAATGGATATGTTAAAAGATAAGTTTGGTTGTAATAAAAAAGAAGATGATCTAAAAGAAAATTCAAATGACAATAATTTTAACAATCATGAAATATAGATATAAGCCCCTCAAATATATATTAGGGGCTTATATCTAAGTTTTTAATATACTAAAGATTTAATTATTTTCTTCTTTACTAGATTCATCTAATAAATCTTCTAGATTAGGCATAGATTCTATACTATCTAAACCAAAAAATTTTAAAAATTCTTCTGTAGTACTATACAATATAGGTTTACCTGGTACATCTAGTCTACCACATTCTTTTATAATGTTTTTTTCTAACAATGTATATATAGCTCTATCACTTTTTACTCCTCTTATTTCATCTATAGCAATTCTAGTTATTGGTTGTTTATATGCTATTATTGATAATGTTTCTAATGCTGCTTGAGATAAAGATTGTCTTATATTCGTTTTTAGTAATTTTTCTACATATGAACTATTTTCTGCTTTAGTCACTAATTGAACAGCTTTATTATGTATTAATATTTTTATTCCTCTATCTTCACTAGCATAATTATTTTTCATTTCGTTAAGTAATAAGCTTACTTTATCTTGTTTACAATTTAATATACTTGCTAAGTCTTTTATAGTAATAGGTTCTCCACTCATAAATAAAAGTGATTCTATTATAGATTTATATTTATTTTTTTGAGATACTTCATTTATTTCTAATTGCTCTTCATAATTTTTATTCACCTACAACGCCTCTTTCTATATATATATCATTAAAATTATTAGATTGATATACTTTTATGGTTTTTAATTTTATAAGCTCTAATATAGCTAAAAATGTTACTACTATTTCCATCTTGCAACTACATTCTTTAATAAAATCAGAAAAAAGCCACTTTTTTTTTGAATTTAATTTTTTACCTATATATTTTATCTTGTCTTCTATTTTGTATTTATCTAATTGTATTTCTCCTTTAAACTCTATATTGTCATTCATTTTATTTGAATATTTATTTATTAAATCATTATATGTATTATATAACTTTAACATAGTCACATCTTTCAGTAATTCTTCTGTTGAAGTTTCTTTATTTTTAATTTCTATAATTTCAGGTTTTTTACTAAATGATGCTCCACTTATTTTCTGACGAGTTTTAAAAAATTCCGCAGCAGATTTAAATTTTTTATATTCTAAAAGTTTATTTAATAGTTCTTTTTGTGGATCATTTTCTTCCTCCTCTTTATCTTCTTCTACTTTAGGCAATAAATATTTGGACTTTATTTCAATCAAAGTAGCAGCCATAACTATAAATTCTGAAGTTATTTCTAAATCTAATTCCTCCATTTTATTTAGATATTGCAAATACTGATTAGTTATTTCATATATACTTACATCATATATTTCCATTTTATTTTTCTTAATTAAATGTAATAATAAATCAAAAGGTCCATCGAAATTATGTATTTTTATATTTAATGGCATTTTTTATCTCTCCTATATTCTTTATTAAAAGATTGCTTATTTAATTTATATTTTTAATATATTCCAATATAAACCCTATTTATTTAAAAAATACCTTACCAATATTTATTTTTTATCAAATAAAGTACATTTAATATTCTAACATAAATATTGGAATAATCTAATAAAATATTTTTTAACTCCAATAAATTTATATCTGCTAAATTATATTTATAAAAATTATTTAATTATTTATTCTAAGTTTTAGTAAATCTACTAATATATTCATGATTAAAATAAAGCTAACATGAAAATAATCATGTTAGCTTTATTTTTCTTTCGGATTACATATATTTTTTTATTATATCCCCTTATCTATTAACCTTTCAAATCCGCTCTTAAAATGATTAAAAATACCTGATTTTCTTATATTTCTATCTGAAGTTATTTTAACTTTACCTATTAAATTACCATCTGAATAAAATTCACATATACCTACTTTTTCATTTATTTTATATTCCTTTTTATTTTCATCTATTATACACTTAGTGGTTATTTTTGGTTTCTTGCCTTTTTCTACTATAGCATTTAGATCTTCACAAGATTTTACCATAAAATATTTATCGCCTTTAGAATTTAATGGTATCTTTGATATTATATCACCTTTTTTAACTAAAGTTTTAGATTCAAATTTTGAAAACCCATAATTCATAAGCTTGCTGGCATCTCTATTTCTTATTTTATAGGTTGGCGCTCCCATTATTACTGCTAACATTCTTACTCCATCTCGTGTTGCTGTAGCTGATATACAATATTTAGCTTCATCTGTAAACCCTGTTTTTAATCCATCACAACCTTTAAAGAATCTAACAAGTTTGTTGTGATTTACTAATCCTATAGGACTTTTTCTTCCTTCTGATATAGTTTCCATATATGTTCCTGTATATTTTAATATTTGTTTATGTTTTAATAGTTCTCTTGACATTATAGATATATCATGAGCTGAAGTTTTATGACCTTCTGCACTTAACCCAGTACAATTTTTAAAAGAAGTATCTTTCATATTTAACTTTTGTGCTCTATTATTCATTAATTTTACAAATGCTTCTTCACTACCTGCTAAGTATTCACTCATAGCTACTGCTGCATCGTTTCCAGAAGCTATTGCTATCCCTTTTAAAAGATCTTCAACAGTTCTCTCTTCTCCAACATCTAAAAGCATAGTACTGCCGCCCATTTTTTTAGCATTTTCACTTATAGTAACTTTATCACTCAGTTTTATTTTACCACTATCTATAGCTTCCATTGTTAGGAGCATTGTCATAATTTTTGTAACTGATGCTGGAGCAAATTTTTCATGAGAGTTTTTTTCGTATATAATTTTTCCTGTTGTAGGTTCGATAAGAAGTGCAGATTTAGCTTCTACATCTAATCCACTTTCTTCATTAAGATTTTTTTCTTCCATTTTTTCTTCTTCTTTTAGATTATTTTGTTTCATATACGCACTTACAGGTGTTACAAATATACCAAAAATAAAAGTTATGGTAATTATTACACTGAAAAAGTAATAAATTTTTCTTTTCATTTATATTTCCCTCCTTTACAAATATTTTCTCCTAAATTTCATAATATTATCACGGAAAAATTTTCTATAGAATAAAATACTATATTAAGAGGGGAAATAAAATTAATTTAAAGAAAAATATCTCATTCTAAAACAATTAATAGATACATAATATAATTTATTCATTAATTTATAATTTGCATAAGCACCTATTGGAGCCCCTATACCTGGAATGATTTGAAGCATTTTTGAAAAATCTATATAATCTCTATATTCTTGCTGAAATTCTCTCCAATTAAAATCATTAATATCCTCTGGAAAGTTTTTGCTATATCTACTCCAATTTATAATTTTATCATAGTTTTTTTCTTTCAATTCCTTCTAAAAAAGCTAACTTAAAAATATATAAAATATATAGTCTTTCTTTATAATCTCTAACATTAATGCCATATATATTAGCTAAATTAAATAAAAAGTTAATTTTGATTGTAAGTAATATAGGAAAATATGCAAGACCTAACATTAAACCACCTAGTCCTGTACCTGTACCGCTAATTATTGCTGTTTTTCTATATAAATTTAACTTTTCATAAGCTAAATTTTCACGTTCTTGTAAAGTAGCTAATTGTGGAGATTTAACAGTAACATATTTAGAAGTAAAAAGTACAACCTTTACCATATTTTTAATTCCTTCAGTAATTACTTTATGTACTTTTTCAGGAATAAAACTATTAGTTTTATTCTGAATTTTTTTGTAACTTTATAAACTATAGAATCTCTTTTAGTCATTTCTTTTCTAAAAATACTTAATTCGTTTATAGCTTCTATTTCATACTCGGTCATTTAAAATTCTCCTTTTTTTATTCTATATATAACATTTAATGTTTATACATATATTTTTGTTAAATTTCTAATAATTTTACAGATACTCCTTTTAAAGAACTTAAATCTTTAATTAAATTTTCTATATCTTCTTTTTTATTATTTAAAAGTTCTAATAGTATTAAGCCAGATTTCGAGCAACTATCATTAGTAGTTTCATGAAGTCCCAATCTTGTTTTTATTATACAACCATTTTTAGTTAAAATTTCTTGTACCTTTGGTGCAACTTCATTTCTAGGAGAAATTTTTATTGCCATAATTGAAAACATATTTAATCCTCCTCTATGTTTATATAGTTAAAACTTTAATTCAAATCTTTTTCTAAACTCTAATATATTTTTATAATATATTAGAGTTATAATTATTTTACTATATCATATATTAAAGGTAATTCTTCTTTTAACTCTTCTTCTATAACATAATTATTTAATATATTTTTTGCAGCTTCCTCTCCTTTTCTTTTATCATTAGCATGAACATATGCTATTATATCTCCTTTTTCAACTTTATCTGATCTCTTTTTATTTAAAACTATACCAACAGCTAAATCTATAACACTATCTTTTGTAGTTCTTCCTGCTCCTAATTCTGATGCTATTATTCCTATATTTTCAGCATGAATTTTATTTATATAACCTTTTTTAGTACAAACTACTGGAATTATATACTCTGCTTTAGGTAATTTATCTGTATTATCTACTAAAGTATAATCTCCTCCTTGTGCTTTAACAAATTCTTTTAATTTTTCTATAGCTAATCCTTTTTCTATAGTATTTAAAAGCATTTTTTTTGCTTCTTCTATAGTATTTGCTTTTTCAGCTAAAATAACCATATTACTTCCTAAAGTTAAACATAGCTCTAATAAATCTTTAGGCCCTTTACCTTTTAGTGTATCTATAGCTTCTTTTACTTCTAAAGCATTTCCTATAGCATATCCTAAAGGTTGATCCATATCTGATAATATAGCTACAGTATTTCTACCTACACTCTTTCCTATATTCACCATTTCTTCCGCTAATTCTTTTGCAGTTTCTGGAGTTTTCATAAATGCACCTTCTCCTACTTTTACATCTAGAACTATCGCATTAGCTCCTGCAGCTATCTTCTTACTCATTATACTTGAAGCTATTAAAGAAATGTTATCTACTGTAGCAGTAACATCCCTTAGAGCATATAATTTTTTGTCAGCTGGAGCCAAATCAGCTGTTTGAGCTCCTACAGCTATTTTTATATTGTTAACATTATTTATAAATTTATCTTCTGGCATATTTACTGAAAAACCTTTAAAAGATTCTAATTTGTCTATAGTTCCACCGGTATGTCCTAACCCTCTTCCAGACATTTTTGCCACAGGTATACCTAAAGCTGCAACCATAGGTGCCAAAACTAAAGTAGTTGTATCACCAACTCCTCCAGTACTATGTTTATCAACTTTTATTCCTTGTATTTTGGATAAGTTTAATATGTCACCAGAATTAACCATAGCCATGGTTAAATCTACAGTTTCTCTTCTTTTCATTTTTTGGAAATATATAGCCATTAAAAGAGCTGAAGCTTGATAATCTGGAATATTTCCTTTAGTATACTCTGAAATAAAATAATTTATTTCCTCTTTGCTTAGTTCTTCTCCATTTCTTTTTTTTAATATTAAATCATACATTCTCATAATTTATTCCCCCTATAAACAAATAGTAATATAATATAAATTTATCAAAATCAAATATTAAGATATATTTATTAATTAACCTTACCAATATTTTTAAATCCTTTTAAGAATATTAGAATAAATATCGGTTAGTCATGCCATAAAATCTTAAATTTTCATATTAAAAATATATTAAGTGATTCTCAGGAGCAAGAAAATATTGATGATGCAAAATATTTATATACTTAACTCTAAGAATCACTTATTGAATTATATTTTATTATTAAATAAATTCATTACATAACTTCTAATATTGATTTTAATAATGATACAAATTTAGATCTTACTTTATTAGAAGTTTCTATAACTTCCTGATGATTTAGTGGTTGTTCTAATATACCTGCTGCCATATTTGTAATGCAAGATATTCCTAAAACTTTAATTCCAGCGTGATTTGCAGCTATAACTTCTGGTACTGTTGACATACCCACCGCATCTGCTCCTAATATTCTTAACATTTTTATCTCTGCTGGGGTTTCATATGAAGGTCCTGTCATCATAGCATATATTCCTTTTTGAAGAGGAAATCCTAGTTTTTCAGCTTCCTTTTCTGCAAGAACTATTAAATTTTTATTATATGCTTCTGATATATCTGGAAATCTTGGTCCAATTTCTTCATCATTGCTTCCTATTAAAGGATTATCAAAAGCAAAATTAATATGATCCTTTATGATCATAAGATCTCCAGGAATATAATTTTCATTTACTCCACCTGCTGCATTTGTTACAATTATATTTTTTATACCTAATTCTTTCATTATGTATACAGGAAGCACTACATCACTCATTTTATTTCCTTCATAATAATGAATTCTTCCTTGCATCATAATAACTTTTTTACCTTTTAAAGTTCCAACTACAAACTGCCCCTTATGTCCTTTTATAGTTGAAGCTGGCATATTAGGTATATCTGAATATTTTATAATTTCTTTATTTTCTATTTCCTCAGCTAAATCTCCTAAACCTGATCCTAGAATAACTCCAATTTCAGGCATTATTGATATTTTATTTTTTACAAACTCTGAACTTTCTTTTATTTTTTGTAAATTCAAAATTAACTCCTCCTTTATCTTAAAAGTTTTATTTAAATTATGCCCTTGGATGAGCATTTTTATATACTTCTGCTATTTTACTTTTTTTTGATATACTAGAATAAATTTGGGTTGCAGCTAAATCCTTATGTCCTAAAAGTTCCTGTACAGATTTTATATCTGCACCATTTTGAAGTAAATGTACTGCAAAAGAATGCCTTAATGTATATGAATCTATATCTTTATCTATATATGCTTCCTTTGCATAAAATTTTATTATTTTCCAAAAACCTTGTCTAGTCATTTGAGTTCCTTTTAAATTTAAAAATAAATAATCCAAATTATATACATTTATAATTGGCCTTATATCTAAATAATCTTTTAAACATTTTACAGCGTAGGATCCTATAGGTATAATTCGCTCTCTTTTTTTACTTCCTCTACATTTTATATAATTAAACTTCAAATTTATATCATATATATCTAAATTTAAAAGCTCTGTAATCTTAACTCCTGTAGCATACATAAGTTCTAACATAGCTTTATCACGTAATCCTTTGTTTGAAGAATTTGGGGAATTTAAAAGTTTGTCCACTTCTTCTGGAGAAAGTATTTTAGGTATATTCCTTTCTATTTTAGGTATTTCATAACCTAATGTAGGATCTTCAGATACTATGTTTTTTTTAATCAAATATTTATAAAAATTTCTTATAGATACTAAATTCCTTACAATAGAAGAATTAGCTCGTCCTTTTTTTTGTAAATACTGAACAAAAGCCATTATAGTAACTGTATCTACTGAAAGTAAGTCCTCTTTTCTACTATTTATGAAATCTTTAAACTTTTTCATGTCTCTTCTATATGCATCTAAAGTATTTTTACTTAAGTTTTTCTTTTGTAAATCCTTTATATAATTTTCTATAATATTTTTCATTTTTTATTCCCCTATTTTTTAGCCTTACTTTATTATATTCAACAAATTAAGTTAAAAACCTTTTAAAAAATTATTAAAAACTAATATATAATTATATATTATTTTTATCTTTAAATCTATGTTTTTAAATACTAGTGTACTGTTTTCATATACTTTATTTTTTATAAAAAAATTATATAATATCATGTCTAAAATCCTAGGTAATAAAGAACCAAAAAACAATAATATTAAAAAACACTTTATTAAAGTAATTATAGTCTTTTTATATTTTATCAGCATAAAATATAATCTCCTATTCTTGCTACTACTAATTTTATCATATTAGGTGTTATATAAGATTCCATTAAAAATCCTACAAACATAATAAATACTACAAATACAAAGGAAAAAGAATAAGATGTAGCTCTTACCCATAACCCATTTTGAAATCCTCTATTATTTTTATCTCTTAATATCTGTATTGAAAATTCCATTGCTAAAACTGATGCAAATATTATACATGGAATATATATTAAATTTTGAGGTAGCACCCCCAAAACTGACATCCAAATACCTTTCATTCCTAACCCATTTACAATAAAACTTGTAGTAAACCCTATTGTAAATCCTTTTATTACATCTATTATAAGAATAACTGGAATTCCTATCATGGTTAATCCTAAAAACCAAATAGCTATTATAAGAGTTATATTATTTTTTATAGCTTCAAATAAAATTGATTTCGAATCTACTCCATTAGATGAGATACTTTTACTAAAACTCTCTACATAACTTAAAAGATCGCCTTTTTCAAAAGACCCCATATATTTTACAGAGTATATACCTAAAACTATACCAGTACAAATACACAAAAGACTTATAATATATAACCAAAAGTTTTCTTGTACATGTCTGTTTATGTTACTCAAAAATTTGTTTTCCATAATAAATTTATCCCCCTTTGTTCCTATCTTTTTTATATTTATGATTTACAAAAGAGGGATATTACTAATATTCTCAAATTTTCCAGCATTAACTTTTATTAAATTATATATAAATATAATTATTATTTATTAAATAGAATATATCTACTATAAGAAATTATTTTGCACCTAAAATCAAATATACTTACTGACTTTTAAATAAATCATCCATCATAACTGCACTTATAGTTTTTCCGTCTATAACTTTTCCGTTTTTAATATATTTCTTTAAATCATCTATGCTAATTTCAATTAAATCTATAAATTCATCTTCATCTTGCATATTGTCTTTACCTTTATAAAGATCAAAAGCTTTATAAATATATATATATTCATCTGAAAAACCTGGAGATGTAACTATTTTCCCTAAATATTTCATATTTTTAGCTTTAAATCCTGTTTCCTCTTCTAATTCCCTCATAGCAGAAGTTTCAAATTCTTCTCCTTCTTCTATTTTTCCTGCTGGTATTTCAAATGTACTTTTATCTATAGCTTTTCTGAATTGTTTTGTTAAAAGAATTGTATTTTCATCTTTATAGGCCAAAATTGCCACTGCCCCTGGATGCCTCACTATTTCTTTAAAAGATTCTTTGCCATTAGGTAATTTTACCTTTTGTTTAACAACATTTATTATTTTTCCTTTATATATTTCTTGCTCCTCTAATGTTTTTTCATAAAAATTCATCTAAAACACCTCTTTAGTTTATTTTATTTATAGTTATTTTAAATATATTCTTATTGAAATTAATTATAATTTATTTTATATAAAAAAACACCTTTCATTTATTATATTTTCAAACAGTTTAGATTAAACATTGCTATTATTATCTTGTAAAGTTAGTTTTATGGAATTTATTTTTATTATTAACTATAAAATAGTTTTTACTAAGATATTTTTTACCTACCTAAAAATAGAAGGGATATTAAAATTAATCCCTTCTATTTTACAAATTATAACTTATATATTTTTAGTTTTACCTTCTTTACTTTCAATAACATATTTTTTTTCGTAAGAATTATACATCATTATGGCAACTACACTAAAAAATACAGGACCTAAAATTGAAATCATTGTATCGGATATATTTCCTTTTGTAGCAGGCTCTATTATTGTAAAAAAGTTAGCAAAAGTTACTGTAAATGTAACTATAACTGTAGCAATAATTGTACTTCTTTTAGTTTTATAAATTTCAAAAGGCTTTTTTATATTATCATTTTTCTTAAAAGAAATAAATGCACCGGATAAGAACATATAAGGTATAGTCATTGCAACATTAGTCATAAGAGTTAACTTTGCAAAAAATTTAGCTGCTGCATCTCCTCCAAAAGATACCAAAGCTATAAAAGCAATTACAATTATGCATTGTATTCGCATTGCATTTAAAGGCATACCATCTTTAATTTCAGCCATTTTTCCAGGCCATAATTTTTTTGGAGTTCCTTCTATAATTTGCTTTAATGGAGAATAAGATAATGTAAAAAATGCTCCAGTTAAAGCTAAGAACATAGAAAGACCTACAAATCTTGAAACCCATTGCCCTAATACTATAGATGCTGCATCGCTCATTCCAAAAGCTTGTCCTAGCTGATATCCCAAATTATTCATTAAGGCATATGTTATATTTCCCATATGTACCTTGTCAGAAGATAGTGCTGCGTTCCAATTAGTAACTACACCACATAAAAACAACCCTATAGAATATCCTACTGAAATAACAATAGCTGCTATAGTAATTCCTTTAGGGAAAGTTACCTCGGCATTTTCAGTTTGGTCTACAAGTCCTCCAATAACTTCTATACCACCATACCCAAATATAGCAAAAACTATAAAAGCTAAAACAGATACTGGAGTTTGATATGCTGGATTTGGAGACTCTATAAAAACCTTGGCAGAAGTTATTGGTTCTAATGGATGTCCATTTGCTATGAATACAATTATTGCACTAACTAATAAAACAATATTTAAAAGTGCAACTGCAGTTCCCCCTATAGATGTCATTTTCGTTATCTTTTCTATACCTTTAGATACAGTACATGTTACAAGTATAATCCAAATTATACCTAATATCCCCAAAACTTGAGTAGAATTTAATCCTAAAACTCCCCAAGTTGAAGTAGTGTCTTTACCAAAAATAGCATTTGATATTGTTACCCATTGTGAAGAACAAACACTAACCATCCAAATTATATAAGATGTATACCACATAAAAGTTCCTACAAAAGCATATTTAGGTCCTACGGATTTTTCCATCCAAGAGTAAATTCCACCCTTTTCATCTTTAAAAGCTGCTCCGTATTCTGCCATCATAAAAGCATATGGTATAAAAAATGTTAAGCCAGATAAAATGTACCAAGGAATAGAAGCATAACCCATTAAATAAAAAGATCTAGGCATATTGCCGAAACCAAATACAGAAGTAAATATCATTAGTATTAATGACATTAAAGTTAATTTTTTAGTTTTTTGTGAATTTTCTGACATAGCTTTTCACCTCATATTTCTAATTTATTTCTTACAATATCAATTATAACCTATATATTTACAATTTCAATATTCTGTATTTTTTTCTATTTTATTGATTGATTGTATTGTTTTGTGACAATTAATCAAAGAAAATTTCAATTTTATTCTTTATTAATAAATTTTTCTAAATATTGTGATTATTTTTCTAATATAAGCTCTTAATTTAAATTATCTATAATCTTTATAAAATTTTATTATAGCAATCTAATTATTTATAAGGAAAGTCTAATAATATTCCACATTATATTCATCTATTATATGTAAATATCTTTATTTTTTAAAAAAGTTCTTATTTACTATTCTATTATAAAAAACTACATATTCTATAAAAAGTAATGCTGTAAGTTAGTTATATTAATAAATACAAGATTTTTATATTGATTTCTTATCATATCCCATACTCTTAAAACTTATTTTGATTCATTTTAAGACATTTGATCTATCTCTATAATACTAAAATACTTGTTCTACATTGCTTGACTTAAAACCTCTTATATTTTGCAGCATTTATATAAATTTTTGATTATACATTCTCTCATTATTTGATGCAATTTTTTAAATAATGTAATCATTAATACTTTTTTGCCAATTTATACAGTCTTTTTTTAATTATAGGCATAATAAAAAAGGTACACCTCTTGTTAAATATTTCTTGTAAATATTTAACAAAAGTATACCTTTTAATTCAAGTATATTTGTAGGCATGTTTTTATATCTTTTGCCTATATTGTGATATATACACACTCTAAACCATTGGCATTTCTTATTAGCAAACCCTATTTTTTAATCTTAGCTTATCTGCTACCATTGCAATAAATTCGGAATTAGTTGGTTTTCCTTTCCCATTATTTATAGTATATCCAAATATATTGTTTATAGTTTCAACTTGACCTCTTGACCATGCTACTTCTATGGCATGTCTTATAGCTCTTTCTACTCTACTTGCTGTAGTATTATATTTTTTAGCTATTGATGGATATAATTCTTTTGTTACGGCAGATAAAAGTTCCATATCATTTACTACCATTGTAATAGCTTCTCTTAAATACATATATCCTTTTATATGAGCTGGTACACCTATTTCATGTATAATATCTGTTATTTCTTGTTCTAAATCCGCTGGTTTATTTTTAACTAGTGATATTTTTTCTGCTGAACAGGTTTCTGGCATAACTACCGGTTTTCTAATTTCTTCACTACTTATAGTATTATTAAACATTTGTCTTATTCTTTTAGTGAAAACATCCATATCAAATGGCTTAACTACATAATAATCTGCACCTAAATTTATAGCTCTTTGAGTGATCTTATCTTGCCCTACTGCAGATAAAACAATTACTCTTGGCATAGGAGTAATATCTATACTATTTAATTTTTCTAAGACCCCTAATCCATCTAAGTGTGGCATTATTATGTCTAGTATAATTAAATCTGGTTTTTTCTCTTCTACTAATTTCAAAGCTTCTACTCCATCATTAGCTATACCTGTAACCATTATGTCTCTTTGATTTAGTAAATAATCACTCAATATGTTACAAAATTCCTTATTATCATCAGCGATGATAACATTGATCTTTGCTTCTTCCATATAAACTACTCTCCTTTTTGATAAAATTACCATATCTTAACAAATTATTTATTCGACAAAAGAAATTTAATTCCTCCTTGTTTGAGAAAAAATATATATATAATAATAAAGTGTAAGATACTCTAATTTCTTACACTTTATATGGTAACATATATATTTTATTTTGTCATAAAAATTCGCTTTTTTATATGTTAATTATTGTAAATTTACTCTTTATTACTATTAAATATACGGTTTTTATATAAAATTTCAATTATTTTCCTTTTATTGTTTTATTTTATATTATTATAATTTTTCATAATATTTTTTTATAATAATTATATTATTAATATACTATAATACTATAGCTTTATGTTAATTTATCAATAATTTTCATTAGTTTTTAACTATATATAAATTAATTTTAATATATAATTAATTATTATCTAATATTCCTGCATCTTTTAACATCCATTCTATATATATACCATATCCTACATCTGGTTTGTTAATTAAAACATGTGTAACAGCACCAACTATTTTATTATCTTGTATTATAGGACTTCCACTCATTCCTTGAACAATTCCTCCAGTCTTTTTAAGGAGATTTTCATCTGTTACTTTTATAATCATACTTTTAGGCCCAGGCTTATCTTGTGATAAAAGTTTTTGAATTTCTATATTATATAAACTAGGTTCTTCACCTTGTAAAGTTGTTAATATTTGAGCTGGCCCTTCTTTTATTTCATTTCTTAGAGCTATTTTCATAGGTTGTGCATATTTTTTATTATTTAATTTTATATTTGCTGTTCCAAATATACCACACTCTGTATTATTTTCTATATTACCTAAAACTAAATCTTCATCTAAAAATATTCCCTTTAATTCTCCAGGATTACCTTTTATACCTTTCTTTATAGATACTATAGAGGATGGAACTATTTCTCCTGAATCTATAGTAAGTATAGTCCCGGTGTCTACATCTGTAATAGGATGACCTAAAGCTGCAAATTTTTTACTTTTATCGTGGTAAAAAGTTAATGTTCCTACACCAGCAGTAGAATCTCGTACCCATAATCCAATTTTGTAATTATTATCTTTTTTGCTTTTTTCAGGTTTAACATTTTTTATTATTTTCTCACCTTTTCTATAAGCCACTATTTTTAATTCTTTTCCTTCACAATTTTTAATTTCCTTTTCTACATCTTCTGAATTATTTATTTCTTTTCCATTTATATTTATTATACTATCTCCTATTTGTATACCAGCTATAGCTGCAGGACTTTGAACTTTTTCTCTTTCTGTTTCTATATCTGAAAGGGCTATTACTAAAACACCTTTTGTATTTAATTTCACTCCAACAGGCTTTCCTCCAGGATACAACATAATATCTTTAGAAACGGGTTTTAATGAAACAGATTTTACAGGAACCATTCCTAAGAGTTTAACATTCATCTTTTTATTATTTGTATTTATATTATTAATCGTGCAGTCTGCACTTATATCCTCTGTTAATTTAATGAAACTATCATTTTTTACTTTTTCTCCCTCTCTTATAAAAATTGTAGTAGGTATGTGATTAATCTTATAATAAGTAAATAAACTTATTAACAGGATAGGAATTAAAAAAAAGCTTAAAAGTTTTTTCTTATTTCTGCCCATAAATTTTACCTCCTGTCTTAAAATCTTATTTATTCTTAAATTTCCCCGTTCAAATAGAATTATGCTGTAGTATATTTTCTTTAAAATCCAATTCTTTGTACTATATGATGTAAATAATATTTTTGACATATCTTTTATTCTTAACAAAAAATACAAAAAATATTTATATAAAACTATATATTTATTAAACACACAACCAGTATTAAAATAAACCTAGTTTTAATTTTAAAATTATAAATATAAATTAATACATTCATAAAATAC
>NZ_MRAE01000042.1 GCF_002008345.1 Clostridium tepidum | reverse complement strand
ATAAACGTGGTAATAAAAAGCATAAATAATTATAAGATATCATAGTTTTTATTATAGAAAAATTTATTATTAATAAATTTATTATTAAATTAAATAAAATTTTTATATGTATATAAAAAAACTATAAAGAATATTTATAGGTACTATTTGGAAATAAAATTCATTATTTTCTGAAAACTATGTAAAATAATATTGAAATAAGGTATAATATAGTTAAATATTTAATAAAGTTTGGATGATATTTTCGGGAGATTAAGTTTTAAACTTAGCTATGTAGAATTTGAAATAAATATTTATTCTGCATAGTATCCTCATAGGATAGCCGAAGGAACTAAGTGTTATTACCATAAGTAACATGAATATCTCAGGCAAAAGGACCGAAAATTGACAAAACTCTGGAAAGCATTATGCACCGAAGGAGTAAAACTCTCAGGTTAATAAACAGAGATGAAAGTTATGGACTTTTATCTCTGTTTTTTGTGAATAAAAATTTAGTAATTCATTATGGCAGTTATAAAAATAATGTATACGTAAAGGATGGTGGGTTTATTGAATAATAAGGTTATTATGATAACTAATAATAATTTAATTAGTGAAAAATTTAACGAAAAATATCGAATAGAATTTATATCAAGTACTGTAAACGAAGTTTTTAAAACAGTAAGAGATTATATACACAAAGGGCATGAACTTTTAACTCATCCTTTAATGAGTAGTGTAAAGCCTAATGAAACACCTTATAGAACTGTAGTTATTTCAGAAAAGTGCAAAGAAATGGTAGATATACAGTCTTTAAATTATATAGAAGAGTCCATACAATCATTAGAAAAATTCCAAAAATCTTGCGGTACTCCTACATGGAATGAAAATATATTAGAAGATTTTAGACTGATTGATTATGATCTTATATACAATGCATTACATTAATTTTATATAAGATTTATATAAAAATTGCTAAAATCATTTAGCAGTACAATAAAGATAAAGCATCAAAAATTTAATTTGGGGGTTGATATTATGCGTTTAGAGATTGGGAAAATATTTATAAGCGATATGCAGTTTTCCAATGAAACAAAAATTAAAGATGGAGTACTGTATATTTCTAAAGAAGAAGTTCTTGAGGTAATTGGTACCGACGAGAGAATTAAAAGCATTGATTTAGAAATAGCTAAGCCAGGAGATAAGACTAGAATTATTCCAGTAAAAGATGTAATAGAGCCAAGAGTTAAAGTAGAAGGAAATGGTGGAATTTTTCCAGGCTTTATAAGTAAAGTTGATACTGTTGGTTCAGGTAAAACTAACGTACTAAAGGGTGCTGCAGTAGTAACTACAGGTAAAATAGTTGGATTTCAAGAAGGTATTATTGATATGAGTGGAGAGGGAGCTAAATATACACCTTTTTCAAAAACTAATAATTTAGTAGTAGTATGTGAACCTAAAGAAGGGGTAAATCAATATGAACATGAGGAAATTGTAAGAACTTTAGGATTTAAAGCAGCCACTTATTTAGGAAGTTTTGCAAAAGACATTACACCAGATGAAACTAAAGTGTATGAAACATTGCCTTTATTAGAACAAGTGAACAAATACCCAGATCTCCCAAAGGTAGTATATGTATATATGCTTCAAAGTCAAGGGCTTTTACATGATACCTATGTATATGGAGTAGATGCAAAAAAAATAATCCCAACATTTATATATCCAACAGAAGTATTTGATGGTGCTATAGTGAGTGGAAATTGTGTTTCAGCTTGTGACAAGAATCCAACTTATGTACATCTTAATCATCCTGTTATTGAAGATTTATATGAAAAACATGGTGTGGAATATAATTTCTTAGGTTGTGTTATAACAAATGAAAATGTTTACTTAGCAGATAAAGTTAGATCCTCAAGTTATACAGCTAAGTTAGTAGAATTTTTAGGAGCAGATGCAGTAATAATTTCTGAAGAAGGTTTTGGAAATCCAGATGCAGATCTTGTTATGAATTGTAATAAGATAAGTGAGAAAGGTATTAAGACAGTATTAATAACAGATGAATATGCAGGTCAAAACGGAGCTTCACAATCTTTAGCAGATTCTACACCAAAGGGTGATGCAGTAGTTACAGGAGGAAATGCTAATGAGGTTGTAACATTACCACCAATGGAAAAAGTTATTGGTCATGCTGAAGTAGCAAATTTAATTGCAGGTGGACACGATGGTTCTTTAAAGGAAGATGGTTCTATAGAGGCTGAGATTCAAGTTATCACAGGGGCTACTAGTGAAGTTGGTTTTAACTATTTAAGTGCTAAAGGCTATTAATTATGTAGTTATATAATCAAGGGGGGAAAATAAATGATTAAAGTAATTCATTATATAAATCAGTTTTATGCAGGTATTGGTGGAGAGGAAGTGGCAGATTATAAGCCAGAATTAAGAGAAGAGCCTGTAGGTCCAGGAACTAAGCTTAATTCTTTGTTTAAAGGTGAAGCTGAGATAGTTGCTACAGTTATTTGTGGAGACTCATATTTTAATGAAAATATGGAAGAAGCTAAAGAAACTATTTTAGAAATGGTTAAAAAATATGATGCAGATTTGTTTATAGCAGGGCCTGCTTTTAATGCTGGAAGATATGGAGTAGCTTGTGGAACTATTGCAAAGGAAGTAGAAGAAAAATTAAATATAAAAGCTTTAACAGCTATGTATGAAGAAAACCCAGGAGTAGATTTATATAAAAAATCTTTATACATTGTTAAAACTAAAAAAAGTGCAGTAGGTATGAGAAAAGCGTTGCCAGCTATAGCTAAACTTGCATTGAAGATAGGAAAAGGAGAAGAAATAGGTCTTCCTGAAGAAGAAGGATATATAGAAAGAGGAATAAGAAAAAATTACTTTAGTGATGAAAGGGGATCTAAGAGAGCAGTAAATCTTCTTATAAAAAAATTAAAAGGCGAAGAATTCGTTACAGAATTTAAAATGCCAGTATTTGATAGAGTAGAACCTAATAAGGCTGTTGAGGATATATCTAAATGCAAAATCGCGATTGTAACTTCTGGAGGAATAGTGCCTAAGGGAAATCCAGATCATATAGAATCATCTAGTGCATCAAAATATGGTAAATATGATATAGAAGGACTTACAGACTTAAATTCAGAAACTCATGAGACTGCTCATGGAGGATATGATCCAAATTATGCAAATGAAGATGCAGATAGAGTTATACCTGTAGATGTATTAAGAAAAATGGAGAAGGAAGGTAAAATAGGATCTCTTCATAGATATTTTTATAGTACTGTAGGAAATGGTACAGCTGTAGCATCTTCTATGAAATTTGGAAATGAAATAGTTAATCAATTAAAAGAAGATGGTGTTGATGCAGTTATATTAACTTCTACATGAGGAACTTGTACTCGTTGCGGTGCAACACTAGTAAAAGAAATAGAACGTGGAGGACTTCCAGTTGTTCATATGTGTACAGTAGTTCCAATTTCTCTTACAGTTGGTGCTAATAGAATAGTTCCAACTATAGCAATACCTCATCCACTTGGGAATCCAGTTTTAGATAAAGAAAAAGAATTTGAATTAAGATATGAGCTTACAGAAAAAGCATTAAAAGCTTTGGAAACAGACATAGAGGAACAAACAGTTTTTGAATAGAAACTTGGAGATATTATTTTCGTAAAATGAAAATTTAGGTTCAAAGGAAAAAGCATTTTATATATTTTAATAATTTGAAATAATAAGTTTAAGTTAAATAAGTGTGTTAATAAAAGTATATAATTTAATAAAAATAAATATAAGGCTTTAGTATTAAATTGCGGGGGGATAAGATATGGACAATGTTTATGATCTTATAATTATAGGTTCAGGTCCAGCGGGATTATCAGCAGGTTTATATGCTGCAAGAGCTAGATTAAAAACTCTAATATTAGAGAGAAATAAAGCAGGTGGACAAATAGTAATAACAGATGAAGTGGCTAACTATCCAGGTTCTATAAGAAATGCTACAGGAAAAACTTTAGTAGAAAGAATGGAAGAGCAAGTAGAAGAATTTGGAGCAGAAAGAAAAAAAGACAATGTTAAGGAAGTAGATTTTACAGGGAAAATAAAAATTATAAAAGGAGAAAAGGAAGAGTATAAAGCAAAATCTGTAATTATAGCTACTGGTGCAGCTCCTAGACATATAGGCTGTAAAGGTGAAAATGAACTAACAGGAAAGGGAGTATCCTATTGTGCTACTTGTGACGCTGACTTCTTTACCGGTTTAGAAGTGTTTGTAATAGGAGGGGGAGATTCAGCTTTAGAAGAAGCGTTATATCTTACAAAGTTTGCAAGAAAAGTAACAATAGTCCATAGAAGAGATGCCCTAAGAGGTGCTAAATCAATACAGGAAAAAGTATTTAAAAATCCTAAAATAGAAATTATGTGGGATTCTGTAGTAGAAGAAATAAAAGGTGATGGAATAGTAGAATCTGCAGTATTTAGAAATAAAAAAACAGGAGAAATAACTGAGTACTTTGCAGATGAGGAAGATGGAACTTTTGGAATATTTGTTTTTGTAGGATATTTACCTATAAATAATTTATTTAAAGATATTATAACTATGAATGAAGCAGGATATATAAAAACTAACGATAAAATGGAAACCAATATAAAGGGTGTATTTGCAGCTGGAGATATAAGAGAAAAACCATTAAGACAGGTAGTTACTGCGGCAGCGGATGGTGCTATAGCAGCAGTGGAAGCTTACAAATATGTTGAAGATAATTTTTAAAAAAATATATATAAATTTATTAGAAAGGCGGTTATAAAATGTTAGTAGTAGATAAAAAGACTTTTGAACAAGAGGTATTAAAAGTAGAGGGTTATGTATTGGTAGATTATTTTGGAGATGGTTGTGTACCATGCGAAGCTTTAATGCCTGATGTAGAAGAATTATCAAAAAAATATGGAGATAAAATTAAATTTTGTAAATTAAATACTAGTAAAGCTAGAAGACTTGCTATATCTCAAAAAGTTTTAGGACTTCCAACTATAATTTTATATAAAGATGGAGAAAAACTAGAAGAGGTAGTTAAAGAGGATGCTACAAAAGAAAATATAGAAGCTATGATAAAAAGACATGTAATATAAAAATTATTTAAATATTTAAAGTGTGTATATAAATATCAAGGAATTTAAAATATAAATAAATTAAGGGAGGAATTTTAATGAGCTTATTTGAAGGCAAAAAAGTAATTATAATTGGAGATAGGGATGGAATCCCAGGTCCAGCTATAGAAAAATGCATAGAAGGTACAGGAGCAGAAGTGGTATTTTCATCTACAGAATGTTTTGTTTGAACTGCCGCTGGAGCAATGGATTTGGAAAATCAAAAAAGAGTAAAAACATTAACAGAAAAATATGGTGCTGAAAATATAGTAGTAATTTTAGGCGCAGCAGAAGGAGAAGCAGCAGGTCTTGCTGCAGAAACAGTTACTAATGGAGATCCAACTTTTGCAGGTCCATTGTCCAATGTCCAGTTAGGACTAAGAGTTTATCATGCGGTAGAACCAGAATTTAAAGAAGAAGTAAACGAAGAAGTTTATGATGAAGAAATAGGTATGATGGAAATGGTTTTAGAAGTAGATGAAATCATAGAAGAGATGACAGATATAAGAGAAGAATTTTGTAAATTCCTTGATTAAAATATGTAAATTATAGATAAATAAAAAATTATAAAATTAAGGAGGCTGCGTATGCTTATAATTCAGCCTCCTAAATATTAGGGGGGAATAACTATGAATTATCCAGTAGTAAAAGGAGCATCATATATTTTGGTTCATACTCCAGATATGGTACTTCATAATGGAACCACTCAAACTACAGAGAAGGTGGTTAATCCAGATTCTGAATATCTTAAGGAACTTCCTAAGCATTTAAGAAGTTTTGAAGATGTTTTAAATTATGCACCTAACCAAACTTATATAGGAAACATGACACCAGATCAATTAGGTAAAATAGAAATGCCTTGGTGGGATAAAAAGATAGAAGAGAGCAGTAGATTTGGAAAATTAGGCGAAATGATGCCTCAAGATGAATTTATAGGTCTTATGGAAATATGTGATGTATTTGATTTAGTTTTACTAGAAAAATCTTTTGGATATAATGTAAAAACTAAATTAGGAAAACACCCACTTATAACTGAGGATATGATTTCTAAAATAAAAGAAGGAGTATCTATAGAAGAAATAAAGAAAATTGTAGATGAAGAAGGCGCAGAAGGATTATATAATGAAGGAAAACTAGTAGGTTGTGTAAAAAAAGCTCATGATGTAGATGTGAACTTAAGTGCTCATACTATGTTAGAGAATTTAGTTGTAAAAGCTTCTGGAGTATTAGCTTTATTAAATCTTATAGCAAAAAATAATATAGATCCTAATTCAATAGATTATGTTATAGAATGTTCTGAAGAAGCTTGTGGAGATATGAATCAAAGAGGTGGAGGAAACTTTGCAAAATCTCTTGCAGAAGTAGCAGGATTTACTAATGCTACAGGAGCGGATATGAGAGGATTTTGTGCAGGACCGAGCCACTCTTTAATATCTGCTTCAGCGTTAGTTCAGTCAGGAGTATATGATAATGTTGTTATAGTTGGTGGAGGAGCAAGTGCTAAATTAGGTATGAACGGAAAGGATCATGTAAAAAAAGAAATGCCTATATTAGAAGATTGCTTAGGTGGATTTGCTGTTTTAGTAAGCAAAAATGATGGCGTAAATCCAATACTTAGAACAGACTTAGTAGGAAGACATACAGTAGGAACAGGATCTTCTCCACAGGCGGTAATTAGTTCTTTAGTTACAGATGCATTAGATAAAGCAGGATTAAAAATAACTGATGTAGATAAATATTCTGTTGAAATGCAAAATCCAGATATAACAAAACCAGCAGGAGCAGGAGATGTACCACAGGCAAACTACAAAATGATAGGTGCTTTAGGTGTCAAGAAAAAGCATATAGAAAAGAAAGAATTAAAAGATTTTATACAAAATCATGGTATGCCAGGTTGGGCGCCAACACAAGGACATATTCCATCTGGTGTTCCTTATATAGGTTTTGCTAGAAAGGATTTAACAGAAGGTAATTTAAATAGAGTTATGATAGTAGGAAAAGGTAGTTTATTCTTAGGTCGTATGACAAATTTATTTGATGGAGTGTCTATAATTATAGAAAGAAATACAGGATATCAAGAAGAGGAAAAAGGAATTTCAGAGGATCAAGTAAGAAAAATAATTGCAGAATCCATAAAAAAGTTAGCATCACAGCTAATGGAAGAGTAAGAGGTGATGTATAGTATGGAGAATAAAGGAATTAATAAAATAATAGGAAAAACTCTTTTAGACATTGCAGATTCTATAGAAAAAGGTGATTTTAATAAGAAAGTAGTGGTAGGAATTACTACTTTAGGTAGCGAACATGGGGTTCTAAATTTAGTAAAAGGTGCTGAAGTTGCTGCTAAGAAACATAAAGATATTAAAGTAGTTTTAATAGGTCCTAAAGTGGATACGGAATTAGAAATAGTAGAAGTTAATAAAGAAGAAGAAATGTATAATAAAATGGAAGAGTTATTAGATACAAATTATATAGATGCAGCAGTTACTATGCATTATAACTTTCCTATAGGAGTATCAACTGTAGGGAAGGTTATTACTCCAGCTGATGGTAAGGAAATGTTTTTGGCTACTACCACAGGAACAGCTTCTATGAATAGAACAGAAGCTATGGTTAAAAATGCAGTATATGGAATAATAACCGCTAAAGCTATGGGAATAAAAGAACCTACTGTAGGTATTTTGAATTTAGATGGAGCAAGACAAGTTGAGAAAGCATTAAAAGAATTAGATAAAAATGGGTATAAAATAAATTTTGCTGAGTCTTTGAGAGCAGATGGTGGTTCTGTAATGAGAGGAAATGATCTTTTAAAAGGAACACCTAATGTTATGGTAACAGATACTCTTACAGGAAATCTTTTAATGAAAGTATTTTCTTCTTATACTACTGGGGGAAGTTACGAAGGATTTGGCTATGGATATGGGCCAGGCATAGGAGAAGATTATGAAAGAAATATTTTAATTTTATCTAGAGCTTCAGGTGTTCCAGTAGTAGCTAATGCTATAGAATATGCAAAGGATTTAGTTAAAGGTAATATAAATAAATTAGTAAAAGAAGAATTTAAAAAGGTTAATGAGGCTAAATTAAAAGATATATTAAATTCTATAGAAAATAGAGAAAATAAAAAATCAGAAAATGGTAAAGAAATTCCAATGCCTACAAAGGAAATAGCTACGGCTTCTATTAGTGGTATAGATGTAATGGATATAGAAGATGCCCAAAAAACTCTTTGGAAAGAAGATATATATGCAGAAAGTGGTATGGGATGCACAGGCCCTGTTATAAAAGTAAATGATAAAAATTATGATAAATCTGTGCAGATATTAAAAGAAAAAGGTTTTATATGTTAAAAATATAAATTAAATATAATAAATAACGTTATTTATAAAATAAATATATTAAAATAAAAAGTCCATTTACAATAATAAAAGTAAAATATACTTTCAAAGGATTTTGCTTAAATTAGTAATGGACTTTTTATTATATTTAAAAAATTATAATTTTAGTTTTACTAGATATAAAAGAGTAGTTAATAAAAGAATTATAGATATTAGTATATAAATTTTAATGTGTATATAATTGATACTAGAGTTTATTAATATATTAGATACTTTCTCACTATATAATTACATATTTTTATATTAAAATTTGTTTTAAAAGTTAGTATAAAATTAATAACCGTGATAATATAAAAATATATAATTAAAATATAGGGATATAATATTATTTAAATATTAAATTCTGGGAGGATTAAAATTGAGATTAGCAAGGGATTTTTATAGTAAGGATGCTAGAATATTAGCAAAAGAATTGTTAGGAAAAGTATTGGTTAGAGAGATAGATGGAGTTAAATTAAAAGGAATGATAGTAGAGACAGAGGCCTATATTGGAGCTATAGATAAAGCTTCTCACGCTTATGGAGGAAGAAGAACTAAAAGAACAGAACCACTTTATGGAAAACCAGGGATAGCTTATGTATATTTTATATATGGTAAGTATTTTTGCTTTAATATAATATGTAAAACAGAAGGAGAAGCAGAAGGGGTTCTTATAAGAGCAATAGAGCCTTTAGAAAATATAAATCTTATGTCAAAATTAAGATTTAATAAAGAATTTCAAGAACTAAATAATTACCAGAAAAAGAATTTAACTTCAGGGCCCTCAAAGCTTTGTATGGCTTTTAGTATTGATAAAGAAAATAACTGGGAGGATCTATGTGAAAGTTCTAGATTATATGTAGAGGATAGTAATTATAATGATTTTGAAATTATTGAAACAAAAAGAGTAGGAATAGATTATGCTGAGGAAGCTAGAGATTTTCTATGGAGATATTACATAAAAGATAACCAGTTCGTTTCAGTAAAGTAGTAGAATAGGTAGTTTTAAAAGGTAAATATTAAATAAACATATAAATTATTTTTAAAATACAGTTATGATAATATTAAGTTATCTTTTAAGCACAATATGTTGTATGTATATTAGTAATTTTTTAATTATGTAATTTCTTTATTTAAATAAAAGAATTTTGTATAAGGTATATGGGGGGATGGATATGGGGGTAACATATAATGGATATAAAACAAAAAATATATCTTGTATAAATAAATATTGTACTTACTTACAATTGCTATTTGAGGAGTTATACGATTTAAAAAAATTATATTTAAATTTTAATAATGAAGATAAAAGGGTGTATTGTAATAAAGCTATATGTGTGCTAATAAATAAAATAATAATTTCAAAAATATTTATTCAGGAAAGTAATATAAAGGATGAATTAGTTAAAAACAATATAAAATATTATACGTTAACTTTAGATACTATAGAGCTTTCGAAATTAGCATTTAAAAATGTGGATAAAAAATTTTTAGAACTTATATTTAAAGATAATATAAAATATGAAACAATAAATCCTAGCTATAAGAATTTGGAAAATGAATATTTTTTAGAAAGTGAATGTAGTTTTATTTATAGGTATAATACGATTTTAGATAAGATTATAGAACAAGTAAATAAATTTGATTTTATAAATAATAGTAGTGAAATAGGAGAAATATATGAAGCAGTGTTACCAAAGGAATATAAAAAATCTATGGGAATATTTTATACTCCAGAATATATTATTGATTATATATTGGATAATGTTTTTTATGAGTTTTCACCACTTGAAAATCCTTTTGTTAGAGTAATAGATATATCCGCAGGAGCAGGATATTTTATCATTAAAGCTTATGATAAGTTAAAAAGGATTTTCTTAGAAAATATAAAAGCTTTGCAAGAAAAATATAAAGAAAGTATATATACTATAAAAAAAAGAAATGAAACTATTAGATTAACAGGTGAATATTATTGGCAGGAAGAAAATTTATATTATCACATAATTAATAATTGCATATATGCCGCTGATATAGATATATATGCAACTCAAATAATAGCTATAAATTTATTTATAAAGGAGAGAAAATTCTATATAAACAAAGTAAACGTTGTTAATTGTGATAGCCTTATAAAATGGGAAGAAGATTTTAAGCCTATTATTAAATATTTAAATAATAAATATAAATTAAAAGTCTATAAAATAAAAAATAAAGATATTGATAAACCTATTCATTATAAAGAGAAAGAGGATTGTGATTTTAAAAGATGCTTTAAATTATATAAATTTTGGAAAAATAAATTTGACTATATTATAGGAAATCCACCTTGGGTTTCTTTATCTAGAAAAAATAAAAAAGCTTGTTGGGAGTCATCTTTAGAATATTATATTAAAAATTATGGTCAGTGCATACATTCTCCTAATTTATTTGAATATTTTATTAAAAGAGCTTTAGAAAAAACAAAAAAAAGAGGATATTTAGCTTTTGTGGTTCCTTTAAATTTTAGTAGAAATTTTCAATATAAACAATTAAGAAATGAAATATTAAATGGATGTGAAATTAAAAATTTACTCTTTAATATATCTTTTTCTGGAGTTGTAACAGATGGAATGGTGTTTATCTTAAAAAATAATAGAAAATGTTTTAATGAAATAAAAATTAAAGTTGAAGGAAAAGCAGAATACGAAATATGTAAAAATGAACTTTTTTCTTGTAATGAGTATGGTTTCGCCTTTGATAACAATAGTTATAATCAAAATATAAAAAATAAAATTTTAGAAAATACTAATTTTTTATCAGAAATAAGCAATACTTTTACAGGATTTATAGGTAATTCTAAAAATATATATAAAGAAAATATAGACAATTCTTATATAAAAATATATAAGGGAAAAAATATAAAAAAATTTATATGCCATTCTTGTTTTTTTTATGATTTTAAATATGGAAATATTAAAGGAGGAACAAAAAATTTAAAAAAATTAAAATATAAAGGGAAAATATTAGTTAGAAAGACAGGAAATGAAATTATAGCAGCTTATGATAAAGAAGGTATTATAATAGAGCAATCTTTATATGGGATAATTGATTTAAAAGAAAACTTTAATTATAAATATATATTGGGCATTTTAAACTCACAGTTAATGAATTGGTATTATAAAAACTATTTAATAACTAATAAAGAATCTACACCACAACTAAAAAAATATAGATTGGATAAAATACCTATAAAAAAATGTGCTGATTATATTCAACAGAAAATTGGAATATTGGTAGATGAAATTTCAAAAAACTTAAAAAATAAGAATATTAAAGAAGCAGAGTATTATTATAAAATATTAAATAAAAAAATCTTTAAAATTTATGGTATAGATGATATAAAAACAATAAATTATATAATAAATATTAATCATAAGTAAAGTGTAAATTAAAAATTTTCATATTTAATATTGCTTTTTTACAATTTACTTTCTTCAAACTTTATAAATTTGTTCAGTATAAGAAAGTTGATAGTACTATAAATATTGTTGTATTATATAGTTATTATACAAAGATAAGGAGAGGATATTTTATGAGAAATGGATTTGTATTTTCTCTTATAATGGCTCTTATTGTAGCTATATTTGCTATACAAAATGCAGCAGCCATCCCAGTAAAAATTTTATTTTGGCAAATTAATTTTTCTTTAGCAATCATAATTTTTTTATCAGCGGTTATAGGAGCAGTTATTACAGGTATTATGAGTATAAAAAAAGAAAGAATTATAAAAAAACAAAATAAAGATTTTTCAAATAAAATACAGGAGTTAGAAAAAACTAATGCAGAATTATTAGATAAATTAGAAGATTTAAGTTCAATTTCTAAAAATAATCATTACATAAAAGGTGTAAATGACAAAGAAGTATCTTTAAACAAAGAAAATAAAAAATAATATAAAACAAATATGTATTAAAATTAAATTGGTTTTAGCTTTAGAATTGGTAAATTAATTATTATAAATGCTGTTTGTTTATATTTTTATTTTATAATAAAAATGTTTATAAATAGAGTATAATTGAAAAAACCACTTGTGATTTTTATTTTGATTCACTAGTGGTTTATTATATATTTTATTATTTTTCGCAAGGATTTACGTGAATCATACAATGTATAATATTATTGTTACTTGATTCAATTTTATCATGCACCTTTTCTGCTATACTATGAGATTCTCTTAAAGATAAACTATAATCAAGAGCAATTTCTACATCTACATAAAGCTTGCTACCATGAAGCCGAGTTTTTAATTCATCTATTCTTTTAACTTCTTTAATAGAGTTTATTTGCTCTATTATCATATGAATAGTTTTTTCATCAGCACAGTGATCCACTAATTGATTTATAGAAGTTTTATAAATATCTATAGAAACTTTAATTATAAATATGCATATTACTAAGGATGCTATAGGGTCTAATATTGGATATTTAAGTCTAGCTCCTATTATACCTATAAGTGTTCCTATAGATGAAAAAGAGTCAGATCTATGATGCCAAGCATCTGCTTCAAGAGCAGTGCTATTTATTTTTTTAGCTGCTTTTAAGGTGTATCTATACATCCATTCCTTTGTTATTATAGATAAAATAGCAACATAGATAGTTATTTTTGAAGGAATAGAAAAATCTTTAATTATAATCACTTTTATAGCACTATAACCTATAAATAAAGCAGTTAAAAATAATATAGAAGCTAATAATTTAGAAGTTATTGCTTCAAGTTTTTCATGACCATATGGATGATTTTTATCAGCAGGCTTAGAAGATATCTTAAGTCCTACAATTACTGCAATAGTGCTTAATACATCAGAAAGAGAATGTATTCCATCTGCAATAGTAGCAGCACTGTTTCCTATTATTCCAAATAGTATTTTTATAAAGGATAAAATTATATTTACTAAAATGGTTATCTTAGAAACTTTATTACCTATATTTAATCTTTCTTTGCTATTCATTTATACACCTCATTATCATATTTAATTATTAAATGAAAATAATATAATTAATGCTTGTACTATTATATGATAGATATATACTAAATGCAACAAAAAAATCAAAAACATATTTATCAATTGATAATAATAATTAAAGATTGTATACAATAAATATCAACAGTTACAGTTATGATATAAATTGTTAAACATTAAAAATAAAAGATGCATAAAACAAAGGTTAAATAATATTTTATAATTAATTTAGTAAAAATGTTAAAGATATCAAATTTATAAAAGAAAGAAAAGAGTAGAAAACTATTTATAAA
The DNA here is from genome assembly GCF_002008345.1 of Clostridium tepidum. Classification (GTDB taxonomy): domain Bacteria; phylum Bacillota; class Clostridia; order Clostridiales; family Clostridiaceae; genus Clostridium_F; species Clostridium_F tepidum. The sequence continues at coordinate 3,686 of NZ_MRAE01000042.1, read as the reverse complement.
AATTTCTATAAATGGAGAGTGTTTTAATTGAATGAAGCTTTAGTTGTATTAGTTAGGGCTATTATAGGATTTTTTACTCTTTTAATCTTTGCACGAATATTGGGAAAGCAACAAATAAGTCAGCTTACTTTTTTTGATTATGTTTTGGGTATAACTATAGGCTCTACAGCGTCTACCTTAAGTACAGATTTAGAAAGTACAGCTTGGTCACATTGGATTGGTCTTTTAGTTTGGTGTAGTATAGGATTTTTGATGCAATGGATTACATTAAAATGGAGATATGCAGCTAAATATTTGGAAGGTGAGCCTACTATTGTAATAATGGATGGTAAAATAATGGAAGATACTTTAAAAAAAATGCGATATACGGTGTCAGATCTTTTAGAACAAGTCAGAGGGAAAGGAATTTTTGATTTATCTGAAATAGAGTATGCAATATTAGAATCTGATGGAGAATTATCTGTTCTAAAAAAATCAGAACATGAGCCATTAACAGCTAAAGATTTAAATATATCTAAAAGTAAGACTGGAATTAGTAGAGAACTTATATATGATGGGCAAATAGTAGAGGATAATTTAAGAGAAATAAATAGAGATAAAAAATGGTTAAAAGCTGAATTAAAAAAAAGAAAAATTCAAGATCCTTCAGAAGTTTTTTTAGCTACTATAAGTCAGAATAATGAAATTTATGTAGATACATATAAAGATCATTTAAAAAAAATAATAGATGTAGGAGATTATAAGGGACCTTACTAAATATTTTATTATTTTTCAGCTTAAAATTACCGTTATTATTTAAAAGATGTTATAATATTTAACTTAATACCTTGATATTTAAGTAATTTAAAGTAATATTTTTATTCATATTAATAAATTATAAGAATAAAAATATGAATATTTATATTTTTTAATTATATTTAGAAATAAGTTTTAGAAGGTGATTATATGAGAAGATTTTTAATAAGGACAATTCCGATAGTTGGATTAAGTTTTTTTGTTGCTATTATGTTAAGTGCCAGTTATATGAAAAAACCTAGAAATCAAGAAGAAAATGTTGATCAATTTATAAGTAATACAATAGAATATGTAAAAAAGGAAGAATGGAATAATGCAGAAAAAGAAATGGAAAAATTAGATTTAGCATGGAATAAAATTTTAAAAAGAGTTCAATTTAGTTCAGAGTTGGATCAAATAAATTATTTAAGTGAGAGTATAGATAAGGCTAAAGGTGGTATAATGGCAAAAGATAAAGGCATAACTTTATCTAATCTAACGAGCTTTTATGAAGAATGGCAAAATATTGGAGAATAAATAGATTCTTTTTTATTTATTAGTATATAAAAGAATAAAAAATAGTATTAAATCATAAGTTTATAAATATATATAATGTTTTAGGGTGAATTTTATGAAGGGGTTTTTAGGAAATTTAGTGTATAGCTTTATGGTATCCTTTGGGGTAATAATAGGAGCAAGTGTTTTTTCAGGAATTGCTGCAATATTATTAAATCATCCTCCTTTAAAAATTATGTTAGACTTATCGAATTCTATAAAAATATGGGCAGTAGCAACGGCATTAGGAGGAACATTTTCCTCTTTTTCTATTTTAGAAGAAGGTATTTTTAAAGGAGAGCTAAGGGAAATGTGCAAACAAATATTTTATATTCTTGCTTCTTTAATAGGTGCCAATTTAGGAGTAAACAGTATAGAGCTCTTACAAAAATGGGGAGAATATTTTAACATATGAACAAAAAAAATCAGTATTTTTTTTCATTTTGTGTAGGATTAATTTTAGGGGGATTAATAGGTATAGTTTTTTTTAGTTTATTTATAAGCTATAGAATAGAAAATTATCATAGAAAAATAACTTATTTAAATAATATAATAGAAGATCAGCAGGTTAGGTTAGAGGGACTAGAAAATAAATTAAGCAAAAAAAAGCTCATAGTAAAAAAAATAGAAGTAGAAATTAGATTTAAAGATAAGGAATTAGAGGATGAATTAGTATCTATTAAATTAGAAAAGCATATAAAAGAAAAATTTAATAATTTAATTGGAAAAGAGTTAGGCAAATTAGATAGTGATATATTGATACAAGTAATAGATAACAGAATAATGAATATAGAAAACAAACAATATAAAATAAAAGTAGAAAAAATAATTATAGCTCAAAATATAAGATTTTATATAGAAGTAGAAGAAATTAAAAGTGATTAAAATATACCATATAACAAACATTTATCAATAAAAGCTTTTACTATAGTATTTTATTATAAATATATAAAAATATTTTATAATATCTTATAATATATAAAGAAGGAGAAACTATAAGATAATTTTGTATATTTTATAGAATAACACATAAAATATGTTAAACGGGTTAACTTATGAATTTTTGAAAATAATAAAATTAATTAATATATTATCAGGAAAATGTTAGCCTGGAGATTAAAATGCCTTCCTTGATTTATTATATACACACAGGAAAAGGCTGCCTTAAGATATAACAGGCAGTCTTTTTATTTTAATTAAAGATTACAAATTTTTATCCCAAAATATAGACACTCTTATTCCTACTTTTAAGGGGATGGGAGTATTAGTTGATAATTATTGAATAAATGATGTCATTTTGTTATAGAAATAGTTTATTTATATTATTATGGATTGTTAAAAATATTTACATAAGAAATAGGTTGTAAAATTTATTGTGAATTAAAATAGGGAGATGTAATATATTATGGAAGTTAAATATATGGAGATATTTGAGGAGGAGCTCAATAAACTAACTTATTGTACAGAGGTGACAACAGCTATATCATTAAATAAATTTACAGATAAAATAAAAGTATATTATCACAAATATATAACAGGAGAGAATTATTTTGATTTTTATTTTGGAAGAATGTATGAAGGTAGGTTAGTAGAAACCCAATTTTATATGTTTAAAAAAGATTTAAAACTTTACATTCATTTTCTTAAAGATTTTTATAATGTTTTGAGATTAAATGTTAACAAAAAATTAGACATTGAACATTATTTTCCTATTAAGGATCAGGGAGAAATATGTATGTCTTTAATAGGTGAGAATTATGTAAAATTGGCTTCCAAAGATAATAATAAGACTAGGGTATTTTTTATATTAAATAAAGAAGAATTATTATATTATATAAAAATTATGGAGAATATATACTATGAAAGAGATGTAGTTAATGGATTAGATTATTTTAAAACTCCTTTAGATAATACTAATAGTACAAATAATAGTCAGGAGAACAATGAGAAAAAAGTAAATAAGAATTATGTATTGAGTCAAAAAGAAAAAAATAATTTATATTTACAGACGCTGAATATTTTTATGAACAATGCCTTAGATAGAAAAGATAAAAAGGCTTTTTATTATATATCTAATCAGATGAAAAAATATAATGAAAAATAAATTAAAAAACCCTTTGTATTGATATCAATACAAAGGGTTTTTTAATTTTATTTAGCATTACATTGGTCATATTCATCTTTTGAAACATTACAAGTATCTTCTTTTGAATTGGAAGCTAAGAAAATAGAACCAATAGCTAATGTAGATAATAATATTCTAAATATGGTCTTTTTTTTATGTTTTTTTGCCATAAGATCAATCCTTTCTTATGATTTATTATATTAATTATACATTAAATTATATGGCATAATAT
>NZ_MRAE01000041.1 GCF_002008345.1 Clostridium tepidum | reverse complement strand
ATTTTTTTACAATTAATGATATTTTTATAATATATAATTATTTAACCCCAATAAATTTTAAAATACATTACATAAGGAGGAAATTTAAAATGAGTTTTCAATTACCAAAATTTACACCACCAGATTTTACACAAGATTTTCTTGTAAAATCACCAGATGTTAAAATAGGCGAAGTAGAAAAGGATGGAGTAGCTCCTTCAGGATTCCATATAACTTCTGTATTACCAGAATACTTTAAGGTTAAAGGAGAATGGGTTTTACCAACTCAAACATCTTTAGATTGCGCTGCAATAGTTAAAGATGATAATACTGTAGAAGTTGTAGAATTTAGAAACCTTAAAGTTGGAGATAAAGTTATATTAGGAAGATCTACAGATGGAAGTGAAGGTATATATAAATATACTAAAGGATTTGATAATATACCAAAGGTTGGATTAGGAAGATCTGTTGAATCATCTTTCTCAAAAGATTATAAGGAATTATATGAAATATTAAAATATGAAAAAGAAAATAATGGACATATACTTTGGGTTTTAGGACCGGCTGTTGTATTTGACCATGATACTAGAGTAGCTTTATCTGAACTTGCAGAAAAAGGATTTGTAAATGCTCTTATGGCTGGTAATGCTATGGCTACTCATGACTTAGAGGGTGGACTTTTAGGTACAGCTTTAGGACAAAATATATACACTCAAGAATCAGTACCAATGGGTCACTATAACCATTTAGATCTTATAAATGAAGCTAGAAGAGCCGGCTCTATAGAAGCTTTACTTGCTGAAGGAAATGTTAAAGATGGATTTATAAAAGCTTGCGTAGAACACAATATTCCAATAGTTCTTGCAGGATCAATAAGAGATGATGGTCCACTTCCTCCAGTTTATCATAATGTAACATGCGGACTTGATGCTATGAAAGAACAAGCTCAAAAAGCAACTGTTATAATTTGTCTTGCTACAGTTCTTCATTCCGTAGCAACTGCAAATTTAGCTTCTTCTTACAAAATTGTAGATGGAAAAGTTAGACCCGTATATGTTTATTCCATAGATATTGCTGAATATGCAGTTAATCAAGTAGCAGCAGCTAGAGAATATGTAGGTGTTAAAACAATAGTTACTAATGTTCAAGACTTTGTAGTTAATGTTCAAAAGAACGTTCTTTAATATATGTTTTACACACTTAATTTTGAATTTTACTAAGATACATTAATATATTATTAGGAGGAGATTTTAAATGAGTTTCGAATTACCAAAATTTACACCACCAGATTTTACGCAAGATTTTCTTGTTAAAGCACCGGATTGTAAAACTGAAGAAGTAGTTATAGAAGGAGTTGCTCCTAGACACTACCATGCTTTATCAATATATCCTGAATATTTTAAAATTAAAGGAAAATGGGTAATAGCTAACGAAAGTCGTATGGATACTGTTGCAGTTGTTACACCAGATGATGATATAGAAGTTGTAGAATTTAGAAATCTTAAAGTTGGAGATAAAGTTGTAGTAGGAAGAACTGAAGATGCTAGTGAAGGTATATATATGTATACAGGTGGTTTCGTAGCTAAAGACGGAAATTCAGATGCCTTTGCATTTAGAAGTGGTAGATCAAGAGAAACAGCTTTCTCTAAAGACTATGATGATTTATATGAAATAATGAAATATGAAAAAGAACATAACGGAAAAATCACTTGGGTTCTAGGACCATCAATTGCATTAGATGATGAATCAAGAGCAGCTTTTGCTTCACTTGTAGAAAATGGATATGTTAATGCTATTTTATCAGGAAACGCTCTTGCAACCTATGATTTAGAAAAAGGAATGTTTGGAACAGTTTTAGGACAAGAAACTTTTGAAGCTGAAAATAATGCTCACTATAACTATATGGAAGCTATAAACGAAGCTAGAAAAGCTGGTTCTTTAGAAGAACTTATGGCTTCTGGAAAAGTTAAAGATGGTATACTAAAAGCTTGTGTAGAAAAAAATGTTCCTGTAGTGCTTGCTGGTACTATAAGAGATAGACTTACTCTACCTAATGTTTATGATAATGTATATGAAGCTCAAGATGCTATGAGAAAACACACAAGAAAATCTACTATGCTTATATGTTTATCTACAGTACTACATACTATAGCTTCTGGAAATATGACACCATCTTACACAGTAAGAGATGGCGTTGTTAGACCTGTATATATATATTCTATAGATATACAAGAATTCTCAGTTAATAAACTATCAGATAGAGGTACTTTAGAAGTTAAAACTTTAGTTACAAATGCACAAGACTTTATAAAAAATGTAGCTAAAGCATTAGTTAAATAGATTTTCAAAACAAGAATGTCACAAAATAAAGTTAAATTTATTTTGAGGCATTCTTATTTTTTTACTTACTTATACACACTATACATTAATATTTTTTATTATTTTATGAGCATTAATTTTTATATAAAAATTTTTTACCTTATATTTATAATTAATTTTTATCCCAAAGTTCTTCTTTTTATTATTCAACTTCAATAGCTGCTACAGGACAGGAATCTCTTGCTTCTTCAGCTAAATGTATTACTTCTTCGGGAACATTTTCATTTTCTACTATAACATGAGCTTTTCCATCATCCCCCATTTCAAATACTTCACCACATATAGTAGGACATAAGCCACATCCAATACATATATCTTTATCTACATAAGCTTTCATAATTATTCTAGTTTAATTAAAAACTAGAAATTTCACCTCACCTTCAATATTTATATTAGTGCCATTTAGCAATCACCTTTTATACTAAATTATTTAATAAATTTTAATAATTATTATATTCTTAATAAATGTTTAAATATATTATTTGTAAATATCAAAATATTATTACTATGTATAGTGAATAGTTAATATATATTTGTCAATAATTTAAAAAGAATTATAAATTAAAGGAGTAAAATTTATGAAAATAGGAATACCTAAGGGATTACTTTATTGTAAATATAATATATTTTTTCATAGTTTTTTTGAAGAATTAGGTGCCAAAATTATAACTTCTTCAGACACTAATAAAGATATATTAAATAATGGAGTAAAACTTTCTGTAGATGAAGCATGTCTTCCTATAAAAATTTTTCATGGACATGTATTCTCTATTAAGGATAAATGCGATATTATATTACTTCCTAGAATAATGCAAATAGAAAAAAATAAATATATATGTCCTAAGTTTTGTGGATTACCAGAAATGATTATAAACAATATACCTAATATGCCTAAAACCATTACTTATCCTATTTACTATCATTCAAAATATAGTCTTAAAAATTGGGCTTTAAAGGCTGGTCTAAATATAACTAAAAATATTCCTAAAATATCAAAAGCTTATAACATAGCTATAAGCAATCAAGAAAAATATAATGCAGGGATAAATATATTATCATCCAATTTAAATATAGCACTATTAGGTCATCCTTATAATGTTTATGATAGTTATGTAAATATGAATATAGTAAATATTCTTAGAAATTTAAATATAGGTATAATAACTGAAGAATTTGTAAGTGAATATAATAAAGATAAATACATAAAAGAATTATTTAAAAAACCTTTCTGGAGTTTTGCAAAAAATTCTTATGGAGCTGCTGCTTATTTAGGTAGTGAAAATAAGGTAGATGGAATTATATATATATCTTCTTTTGGTTGCGGAATAGACTCTGTAGTAATAGATCTTATAAAAAATAAATTAAAAAACTTTCCTATATTAATTCTAAAAGTAGATGAACAAACAGGCGAAGCAGGTTTTTACACTAGGATAGAAGCCTTTACAGATATGCTAGAAAGGAAGTGTATTTAAATTGAAAATTACCTTTCCACATTTAGGTAATAGTTGTTATGCAGCTAAAGCAATTTTTGATACTTTAGGTATTGACTATATAATTCCAAAAGCAAGTAATAAAAAAGCTCTCGAACTAGGATCACTTTATTCACCAGATGAAATATGTCTTCCTTTTAAAATAATGATTGGAAACTATATTCAAAGTATAAAAGAAGGTGCAGACACTATTGTAATAGCAGGCAGCTGTGGTCCTTGTAGATTTGGAGAATATTGTGAACTTCAAATGAATACATTAAAAAAATTAGGTTATGATCTAGACTTTATAGTTATAGATTCTCCTAAAGATATAGGCAAGGATGAATTTTTTAAGAGAATAAATAAAATAGCAATTCACAGTAATACAAATTCTATAAAAAAATTCACCTCATTAATATATGGTTTAAAAATAATAAATTTAATGGATTCATTAGATAAAAAAGCAAAAATAAAGGCTGGTTACGAAATAAATAAAGGAGATTCAAAAAAAATCCTTTGGGATTGTAAAAATGAAATTTTAAATTGTAAAAATGCTAAAGAGATGATTTACTTAGTAAATAATTATCATAAAAAACTAAAAAAAGTACCCATCGACAAATCAAAAAAACCATTAAAAATAGCTATAATAGGGGAAATTTATACTATAATTGAGCCTTTTTCAAATCTTTATATTGAAGATAAATTAATGGATTATGGTGTTTGTACCTCTAAAGTTTTATATCCTAGCTGGTGGGTAAAAAATACTCTTTTATCCCCTTTTAATTTAGATTGTCTTTCATTAAAAAAAGCTTCCAAAAAATATTTATCTTTAAGTATAGGTGGATATGGAAGAGAATGTATTGGTGAAGCTATTCTTGCTAAAAAAAATGGATTCCACGGAGCTATTCAAATTTTTCCTTTAGGGTGTATGCCAGAAATTGTTTCTAAATCTATACTTCCTAATATATCAAAAAATGAAAACTTTCCTATTATGTCTCTTGTAGTAGATGAAATGACAGGAGAAGCAGGATATTCAACTCGTATAGAAGCTTTTATAGATTTATTAGAAAGGAGAGAAAGTAATGTATTATATGGGAGTTGATATAGGTTCTGTAAGTACAGATATTGTAATTATTGATGAAAATTCAAATGTTATTGATTCTTTGTATTTAAGAACCAAAGGAAATCCTATAAAGACTATACAAGAAGGTTTTAAAATATTAAGCAATAAATATGACAGCAAACAAATAGGTGCTGTAGGTACTACTGGCAGTGGAAGAATTATAGGGTCATATTTAATAGGTGCTGATGCAGTAAAAAATGAAATAACTGCTCATGCCATAGCTGCTTTGAATCTAGATAAAAATGTAAAAACAATAATAGAAATAGGTGGCCAAGATTCCAAAATAATACTACTAAGGAATGGTATAGTTACAGATTTTGCTATGAATACTGTATGTGCTGCAGGAACAGGCTCTTTTCTAGATAGGCAAGCTGAAAGATTAGGTATACCTATAGAAAATCTAGGTGATTATTCTTTAAGAGCATCTTCTTCTGTAAGAATTGCTGGAAGATGTGCTGTTTTTGCTGAATCAGATATGATACATAAACAACAATTAGGTTGTTCTAAAGAAAACATAATAAGAGGTCTTTGTGATGCACTTGTTAGAAATTATTTAAACAATGTTGGAAAAGGAAAAGAAATTCTTCCTAAAATATTTTTTCAAGGTGGTGTAGCTTCTAATAAAGGAATTAAAGATTCTTTCGAAAGAGCTTTAGGCCATGAAATAATTGTACCTAAACATCATAAAATAATGGGATCCATAGGCATAGCTTTAATTGCTAAAAATAATGTCAAAAAGTCAAATTCTATCACAAAATTTAGGGGATTTGATATATATGACAAAAATTTTATTTCTAGAACTTTCGAATGTAATGGCTGTCCTAATGCCTGTGAAGTAATAAAAATATTAGATGATAATATCACATTAGGTTCTTTTGGTGATAGATGTGGCAAATGGAGTAATATTTTAGAATATAAAAAAACATCTTCTTAAAAACAAAACATATTAAAACAACAGAGATACTATTTGTTATACTATGTTGTTTTAATATGTTTCATTAAATTAAACTATATTGTATTCTGTTATTTTTTTATATAAGTTTGCTCTACTTATTCCTAACATCTTAGATGTTTTATTTTTATTCCCTTTATTCTCTCGTAAGCATTTACGAATAACTTCTTTTTCTACATCTGAAATTATATCTTTTAAATATTTGTTTTGACCAATAGGCTCTTTTAAAACAGGACTTTTTAATATTTCTTTTGGTAAATGTTCTGTATTTATAATACAATTTTCATCTAACAAAATTGCAGATCGTTCTATTATATTTTCAAGTTCTCTAACATTTCCCGGCCAATTATAATTACATAGATATTCTTGGGCTTCTTTAGATATTCCTTTTATACATATGTCTAATCTACGGGATACCTTTTTCATTAAAAATTCTGATATTAATAATATATCTTCTTTTCTTTCTCTTAATGGTGGAACATTAATCTTTATAACATTTAGTCTATAATATAAATCTCTTCTAAATTTATTTTTTTCAATCAATTCTTCAAGATTTTTATTTGTAGCAGCAATTATCCTTACATCAATCTTTTTTAATACATTACCACCTACTTTCTCTACCTCTCTTTCTTGAATTACTCTTAAAAGTTTAACTTGCATACTTATTGGCATATCACCAATTTCATCCAAAAATATGGTACCCCCATTTGCTAATTCAAATTTTCCCTTTTTCCCACCTTTTTTAGCGCCTGTAAAAGCTCCATCTTCATATCCAAATAATTCAGATTCTAACAATTCCGCTGGTATGGCTCCACAATTTATTTTTATAAAAGGTCCAAACCTTCTATTACTAGCATTGTGAATTGAGTGGGCATATAATTCCTTTCCTGTTCCACTTTCGCCTACTATTAAAACATTTGAATTAGCGTTAGCAGCTCTTTTAGCTAAACTTTTACTTTTTTTATTTTCATAAGAATTTCCAACAATATCTTTAAAACAATATTTAGCCTTTCGATTTTTTTCTGATTCTCCAACATATAATGTATCTGTTTGCTTTAATCTATCTAATTTTCGAGATAAAAAATAAAAATCATTTATGTCTTTAAACATTATTTTACCTATTGCACCAATAATTTTCCCTTCTTTTTTTATTGGTATCCTCATAGTAATTACTTGTTTATCATTAATTTTTTGTATTTCTCCAATTTCCATGTTTCCAGTTTTTAAAACTCTATGTAACATTGTATCCTTTATGACATCTCCAACATATTTTCCCTCTGGATTTTTGCAATCAATCAACTTTTTATAACAATCACTCATAAACATAATTATTCCATTTTCATTTACAACTACTATACATTCATTTATAGTATAAAGCACTTTATTAACAACATCTAAAATTGATTTATAGTATTTTATATCTTTTTTCATTTCATTATATAATTCATAATTTATAGTTGGTAAACATTCTGATTCATTTATATTTTTCTTACTTTCCATTTTGGGATTAGTATTAATTTTATTATTGTTTAATATATCCACATGTTTATTATTACTTTTGTTTTTTAATAGACCTTTATTAGACATTACATTATTATTAATTATACATTTGTTAATATTTTCACTTATAATTTTAAAGTCTTCTTCTATAAACATAGAATATACCCCCTAAATAATTACAGATAACTTATTATACATCTTAATCTAGATTACTAGATAAATTATAATATTTAATAACAAAAATTACATATAATTTTATTATATATCTTAATACAACTTTTAACAAATATTCTTTTATGATACATATACTTATATTGTTAAAAAAATATCTTAACTTATATTTAAATTTATATAAATATTACAATAAAACAAAATTCGTATTTAACTCATTTTTAATAAAGATCTTATTAATCTTCAGAATAATACTTTGATATAAAGAGAAATAAATTATGTAATTATATAATTATGTAGTATAATTATATAAAAAAAGAATGTGATATATTATTTATATTTCACATTCTTTTTTTATGATTACAATATATTCTATAATCGAATTAAATATTATTTATTTAATTTTTAAGCTTTTTTATTTCATTTATCATAGAAGGTAATATTTTTTTATAATCTCCTACTATAGATAAATCTGCTATTTGCATTATTGGTGCTGATTCATCTTTATTTATAGCTATAATATAATCACTGTCTTGCATCCCTGCTAAATGCTGAATGGCTCCTGATATTCCACAAGCTATATATAAATTAGGTCTAACTGTTTTTCCTGTTTGTCCAACTTGATAAGCTTTATCTATCCATCCACTATCTACAGCTGCACGAGAACCTGATATAGTTCCTCCCATTAAATCAGCCAATTCTCTTAATAATTTAAATCCTTCTGGACCTCCAATTCCTCTTCCACCTGAAACTAATATTTGGGCTTCACTTATATCTTCTATTTCTTTTGCTAATTTAATTATTTCTTTTATTTTTACTTTTATATCTGAATCTTTCAAATTTACTTCTATATTTTCAATACTTCCCTCTCTATTACTGTCCCTTTCTAATCTTTCAAAAACTCCTGGTCTTACTGTAGACATCTGAGGTCTATTATTTTCACAAATTATTGTAGCCATTAGATTTCCACCAAAAGCCGGTCTTGTCATTAAAAGATTTCTTGTATCATTATCTATATCTAATCCTGTACAATCTGCTGTAAGTCCTGTGCCTAATCTTGCTGAAATTCTAGGTGCCAAATCTCTTCCTATGTAAGTAGCACCAACTAATAAGATCTCAGGTTTTCTTTCATGTATTAAATCATATATAACTTTTGTATATCCATCTGTATTGTAATTTTTTAATAAAGGATGATTTACATATAATACCTTATCTGCTCCATACTCTATTAATTCTCTTGGTATATCATCAATATCATGCCCTAATAAAACAGCAGTCAATTCTACTCCTAGTTTTTTAGATAATTCTTTTCCTTTACCTATTAACTCTAAAGCTACTTTTTGAAGTTTTCCTCCTCTTTGTTCTGCAAAAACCCATATGCCTTTAAAATCTGATAAATTCATTATATCTCCCCCAACCTAAATATAGTGTTTTTCTTTTAATTTTTCTACTGCATATTGTGCTGCTTCTTTAAAAGGTTTATTTATTAAAACCCCTTCTCTTTTTGTTTCCTTTGTAACAGATTTTTTTACTTTAGTTGGTGAACCAGAAAGTCCCAATAGTGATTTGTCAGCTTCTATATCATCTGCATTCCATACTTTTATTTCTTTATTAAAGCATTCAAATATTTTAGCCATATGCATATATCGTGGAGTATTTAAATCTTTTATGGCAGTTAAAAGTACTGGCATTTTTACGCGTACTATTTCATATCCATCTTCTAATGCTTTTTTAATCTCTAATTCATCACCATCTACATCTACTTTTTCTACATAAGTAACTTGAGGTATATTTAGATGTTCAGCCATTTCCGGTCCTACTTGCGCTGTATCTCCATCTATTGCTTGTCTTCCTGCAAATATTATATCGTAATCCAGTTTTTTCACTGCAGTTGCTAAAGCATATGATGTTGCTAACGTATCTGCTCCTGCAAAAGCTCTATCTGATATAAGTATTGCCTCATCAGCTCCCATAGCTAAAGCTTCTCTTAATGCATCTTTAGCTTGTGGTGGTCCCATACTTATTACAGTAACTTTTGCATCATTATTTTCCTTTAATATTAAAGCTTCTTCTAAAGCGTTTTTATCATCCGGATTTATAATAGATGGAACCCCTTCTCTTATTAAAGTTCCTTTTACTGGATCTATCTTAACTTCATTTGTATCTGGCACTTGTTTTAAACAAACAACTATATTCATATAAAACTCCTCCTAATGTAATAAACTATTAGCTATAACCATTTTTTGAACTTCTGAAGTACCTTCATATATTTCAGTTATTCTAGCATCTCTTAACATTCTTTCCAATGGATAATCTTTTGTATATCCATATCCTCCTAATATTTGAAGTGATTTATTTGTTACATACATGGCTGTTTCAGCTGCATATAGTTTAGATTCAGCTGCATCCATTGTATAATTTTCTCCTACAGATTTTTTCCACGCAGCTTTGTAAACAAGATATTTAGCAGCATCTACTCTTACTTTCATATCTGCTACATACCACTGCAAACCTTGGAACTTATTAAGGCTTTTACCAAATTGTTTTCTTTCTTTCATATATTCAATAGCATGATTTAGAGCTCCTTCTGCTATACCTAAAGCTTGAGCTGCTATTCCAATTCTACCTCCATCTAGAGTTTTCATAGCTATACTAAATCCTTTTCCTTCTCTTCCAAGTAAATTCTCCTTTGGAACTTTTACATCTTCAAATATAAGTTCAGTAGTTGATGATGCTCTTATTCCCATTTTCTCTTCTGTCTTACCAATACTAAATCCAGGCATTCCCTTTTCTAATATAAATGCAGAAATCCCTTTAACACCTTTGCTTCTATCTGTCATAGCAAATATTACAAATGTATCTGCTGCTCCACCATTAGTTATAAATATTTTTGATCCATTTAATATATAATGATCTCCCTCTAAAACAGCTACACTTTGCTGAGCGGATGCATCTGTACCAGCATTAGGTTCTGTTAAACCAAAAGCACCTATTTTTTTACCACTTAAAAGATCTGGTAAATATTTTTTCTTTTGCTCTTCTGTTCCAAATTCAAATATTGGAGTGCAACATAAAGATGTATGTGCTGATAAAATAACAGATGTAGTTGCACATTCTTTTGCAAGTTCTTCTACTGCTATAATATAGCTTAAATAATCAGTTCCAGCTCCACCATATTCTTTTGGAAATGGCATTCCCATAATTCCGTATTTAGCCATTTTCTCTACTGTTTCAATTGGATATCTTTCTGTCTTATCTATCTCTGCAGCTATTGGTTCTACTTCATTTTCTACAAATTCCATTAGCATTTGTTTAACAAGTTTTTGTTCTGGTGATAAACCAAATTCCATATTTAATCCCCCTATTATTTCTGAAACTTTATTTTATCTATAAATCTTTAGTATTAAATTCATAATAAAAAATTTGTATGACTTCACATTATATTTAATTGCATCATTAAAATAAATTTATTTTAATGATGCAATATTTAATGTTATTTTATAATTTGTATTATGTTAGTAAAGTGGTAATTATATATCTTTATCAGAATATATTAATATCTTTCAACAATAATAGCTGTTCCCATTCCACCGCCTATACATAAAGTAGCTAAACCATGTTTTGAATCTCTCTTTTCCATTTCATATAATAAACTAGTTAATATTCTAGCACCTGAACATCCAATTGGATGACCTAAAGCTATAGCTCCACCGTTTACATTTACTTTATTCATATCAAAACCTAAATCTTTAGCTACTGCTAAGCTTTGAGCTGCAAAAGCCTCATTTGCTTCTATTAAATCTATATCTTCTATTTTTAAATCAGCTTTTTCTAAAGCTTTTTTAGTCGCATAAAATGGTCCATATCCCATTATCTTTGGATCTACTCCACTTGTTCCATAAGCAACTATTTTAGCTAAAGGTTTAATTCCTAATTCATTTGCCTTTTCTTCACTCATGATAACTAAAGCAGCTGCTCCATCATTTATACCTGAAGCATTACCAGCTGTAACTGTTCCATCCTTTTTAAATGCTGGTTTTAATTTAGAAAGACTTTCTTTAGTAGTACCAAATCTAGGGAACTCATCAGTATCAAATACTGTTTCACCTTTTTTAGTTTTAATTACTACTGGGACTATTTCTTCTTTAAATCTTCCTTCTTTTATAGCCTTTTCTGCCTTTTGTTGAGAATTAGCTGAAAATTCATCTTGTTCTTCTCGTGTTATTCCCCATTGCTCTGCTATATTTTCAGCTGTAATTCCCATATGGTAGTCATTAAATGCCTCCCATAGTCCATCTCTTATCATTTCATCTACAATTTTTCCATCTCCCATTCTTTGTCCCCATCTTGCCTTTTCTAAAATATATGGAGCTAAAGACATGTTTTCTGTACCACCTGCTACTACTATATCGTCATCTCCTAATTTTATTAATTGAGCTGCTAAACTTACTGATCTAAGACCTGATCCACACACCTTATTTATTGTAAAGCTTGGTACTTCTACTGGTATACCAGCTGCTACTGCACATTGTCTTGTTGAGTTTTGTCCAAGCCCTGCTTGAAGCACATTTCCCATAATAACTTCATCAACATCTTCTGGTTTTACATTAGCTCTTTTTAAAGCTTCCTTAATAACAATACTTCCTAATTCCACAGCTGAAACATTTTTTAATGTTCCTCCAAATTTTCCTATAGGTGTTCTTACAGCACTCGCAATAACAACATTTCTCATTTTTCATACCCCCAAATTTAATTATTATTTATACTCATAAAATCCTTTTCCTGTTTTTCTTCCTAACAAGTTTCCTCTAACCATTTTTATTAATAATGGATGTGGTCTATATTTTGAATCTCCAAATTCAGTGTGTAATACATTCATTATTGCTAGACATACATCATTACCAATTAAGTCTGCTAACGCTAGCGGTCCAATAGGATGATTAGCACCTAATTTCATGGCTAAATCAATATCTTCAACAGTAGCAATTCCTTCTGCATATATACCAATAGCTTCATTTATCATAGGTATAAGCATTCTATTAACTACAAATCCTGGAGCCTCTTCTACTTCCACTGGTTCTTTTCCTAATTCCTTTGATATCTGAATTACAGTATTTTTAGTTTCTTCTGAAGTTGCTATACCTTTTATTACTTCTATTAATTTCATTATAGGAGCTGGATTGAAAAAGTGCATTCCTATTACTTTATCTGGTCTATTTGTGCTACTAGCAATTGTTGTTATTGATAAAGAAGATGTATTTGTTGCAAATATAGTTTCTGGTTTGCAAATCTTATCCAATTGACCAAATATATCTTTCTTCATTTCCATATCTTCTTTAGATGCTTCAACAACTAAATCAGCATCTTTGGCTAAATCCATATCTGTTGTAACTGTTATTCTATTTATACAATCATTTTTTTCTTCTTCTGTCATTCTTCCCTTTTTAACTTGTTTCTCAAAACTTTTTATTATTTTATCCATTCCCTTACCAACGAATCTCTTTAAAACAACTTCATGGCCGGCTTTAGCAAAAACTTCAACGATGCCTGCTCCCATTGTTCCTCCGCCTAAAATAAATACTTTCATTTTTGTACCCCCTTAAAATTTAAATTTAATATTTATTAGTAAAGTTTGGCTTTCTTTTTTCTAAAAAAGCCTCCATTCCTTCTTTTTGATCTTCTGTTGCAAAGCATAAACCAAATACATCTTTTTCAATTATCATTCCTGTTTCAATGTCTGTCTCATATCCTCTATTTATTGCTGATTTAGCATATCTTATAGCTGATTGAGGTTTAGATGCTATTTTTTCTGCCATACTTATTGCTTCTTCTAATAGTTTTTCTGGTTCTACTACCTTATTAACAAGTCCTATTTCTAAGGCTTCTTGAGACTTTATAACATCAGTAGTAAGTATCAATTCTTTTGCCTTACTTAATCCTACTAATCGAGAAAGTCTCTGGGTTCCACCAAATCCTGGGGTTATTCCTAGCCCTACTTCTGGTTGCCCAAATTTAGCTTTTTCTGAAGCTATTCTTATATCACAACTCATAGCTACTTCACATCCGCCCCCTAAAGCGTATCCATTTACAACTGCTATAGTTGGTTTTTCCATAGTTTCTATTTTCCTACATATGGTCTGTCCTAATTCCCCAAATATTCTTCCTTCCTTAGGCGTCTTATCTTTCATTTCTAAAATATCAGCTCCAGCTATAAAAGCTTTTCCTTTTCCAGTTATTATGACCACATAAATATCTTCATCATTTTCTATATAATCCAACATCTCCTTAATATCTTTTAATACCTGAGTATTTAAAGCATTAAGTACATGCTCTCTATTTAAACTTAAAATAGCAATATGGCCTTTTTTATCTAATAAAATATTTTTACTTTCCACTTAACCACCCCCTTACTTATTAATATTTAGCAAATCCCATGCCAGTAATTGATATGAACTATATATTTAAAGTTAAATAGCTATTATTTTAACAATAATAACCTACTTTTCAGCACGTATATGACAAAAATTTATCTATAAAATCTTTATTTGTTGTAATTTAAGTTGTCTATAATATATACACTTTTTAAATTTTATTAATATAATTATATATATATTCAATGAAATATCGGCATCAAACTAAATTTTGTATATATTTATTACATGTTTATATTTTTTACATATGATAATGATTGATAAAAAAATAACCTGATTTATGTTATAAAAAAATCACAATAAATTCTTTTCTTAGACAATTATTTATCTATAAAAAAATAACTTAGAATGATATATCATTCTAAGTTATTTTTAAAATTTTTATATTAAAGATGCATCTAACATCACTTCTTCATCATAAAAAGTTAAAACTATTTTATCAATTACTTCTTTGTTATTAGGAATACTCCAATGTTTTTCTATAGTATTCCACTTGTGCCCCTCTATTTTCTTAATTCTTTTCACTCTATCAGGAGTATAGTTAAAAACTACATAGAGCCTATCATCATCATCTTTTTCTTTACCTATAATTATTGGCATATCCTTCTCCCCTAATCCTATTTATTATTTTTATTAATAATATTTTATATAAATTTATTTAATTTTTCAATTATATAATCAGACCATTTTAAGAATTCTTCTTCTAAATCACAAATATTATTATTATCTTCTATATTTCTATATACTATATCTTTCTTTTTCATATTTATATATGAAAATATTATATGGACGTAATCTACAAATTCTTTAGTTACAATATTTTTGGACCTTTTATTATTTATTAAATAAAATTTAAAATATATATTCTTAAAATATTCTTGTAAAACTTTTTTAGACATAGTATTTATGTTTATAGTATCAACATATTCTATATTATTATTATTTATAAAAATCACTTTAAATGTACTATTTTTTATATAATCAATTATAATAAATTTATTATAATTATTTAATCGAAGAATATGTTTATATTCTTTAAATATATTGTTAAATACATCTATATATTCCTTAAAAATTTTAGCTTTTTCAAACTCTAAAGTTTTAGAATACTCTTTCATGAGTTTTTCCAATTCTTTGATTAATTTTTTTTCTCCATGAAAAAAATTTATGACTTTATTTATGTATTTTTTATATTGTTTAGAACTTATATTTTTAATACATGGTCCTTCACATTTTCCTAAATCATAATTTATACAAGTTGTTTTTTGCCTTAAATAATTATTGCATTTTATTAAAGGTAATATTTCATTTAAACCTTCTAAAAATTTTAAAATCCTATTATAATTTATAAAAGGGCCATAATATAAAGAATTATCTTTTATTATTTCTGAAGTCAACTTAATTGTAGGATATTGATCTTCAGTATCTATTTGTATATAAACATATCTTTCATAATTTTTCATTAATTTATTATATTGTGGTTTTATATATTTTATAAAAGTACACTCAAGTAACAATGCTTCTAATTCTGTATCAGTACATATATATTGAAAATCTTTTACATTTTTTATTAACTTTTCAACTTTAGAACTAAGATTATTCGACTTTATAAAATAACTATATACTCTTTTTCTTAAATTTTTAGATTTACCAATATATATTATATTATTTAAAGAATCCATCATAATATATATTCCAGGTGATTGTGGTAATAATTTAGCTTTATCTTTTAAATTCAATCTACCAACTCCAATTATAAATTAATTAATATTATAATATATAATTACATATAAACACAATTTTTTAATTTATAAATACATAATACAAAATACAAAAATAAAATCTTAATATATAATTTTAATATAAAAAACCCTATAAAAAAGACAATTTAAGTAGTCTATTTTATAGGGTATATTTTTTAATTTACTTATCATTTACTAAAACATCAATTATTTATCAATGCAATAATGTACAAAATTTATATAAAAAACTTAAGTACAAATAGTACTCCTATTATAAATGTAGTTAAACTTATCTCTTTAACTTTACCAGTTAATGCTTTTATTACTATATAAGAAACTACACCAAACACTATACCATCTGATATGCTATAAGATAGTGGCATTATTATTATCGTTAAAAAAGCTGGTATCGCTTCTGTAAAATCTTCCAACTCTATTTCTTTTATAGGAGACATCATGAATAATCCAACTAATATTAATGATGGCGCTGTAGCTGGTGATGGTATCATTATAAATATTGGCGATATAAATAATGCTATTGTAAACATAACTGCTGTAGATACTGCTGTTAATCCTGTTCTTCCACCTTCTGCTACCCCAGATGCACTTTCTACAAAAGTACTAACAGTACTTGTTCCTAAACAAGCTCCTATGGTAGTTCCTATAGCGTCGCAAAATAAAGCTTCTTTAACTCTTGGTACATTCCCATTTTTATCTAACATCTTTGCTTTAGTGGCCACTCCCACTAATGTTCCTACAGTATCAAACATATCCATAAATAATAATGTAAATAATGCAATAAACATATTAGGAGTAAATATATTATGCCATTCAAATTTAAAAAATATTGGACTTAAACTTGGTGGCGCACTAAAAAAACTTGTAGGAACTTTAGTTATTTCCATAGGAATTCCTATTAATGTAGTAATAACTATACCTATCAATAGAGCTCCTCTTATATTTTTAGCTAACAAAATCCCAGTTATTAAAATACCTATAATAGCTAGTAATGCATCTCCACTAGTTATATTACCCAAAGCCACTATAGTTCCTCCATCTTTAGGATGAATTATTACATGGGCATTATCCAATCCTATAAAAGCTATTAATAATCCTATACCAACAGATATAGATTTCTTTATATTATTTGGTATTGAATTTACTATAGCTTCACGAACATTAAACGCTGTTAATAATATAAATATTATTCCTTCTAAAAATACTGCTGTTAAAGCAAATTCCCAAGAATAGCCCATTTGCTTAACTATAGTAAAAGCAAAAAATGCATTTAATCCCATTCCAGGTGCTTGAGCAAAAGGCAGTTTTGCATACAATCCTGTTAACATTGTAGCTATAGCTGCTGATAAAGCAGTAGCTGTAAAAACTGCTCCAAAATCCATACCTGCTTGAGATAAAATCCCTGGATTTACTACTAAAATATAAGCCATAGTCATAAAAGTAGTTAAACCTGCTAATACTTCAGTTTTAATACTTGTACCATTTTCTTTTAATTTAAAATAGTTTTCCATATAGTTCACCTTCTATTTTTCTTCTTTTTTTGACACTAATAAATAGTATCAAATACTCCTTTTAAAGTCAATGAAAAATACGAACATTTTTAATATTTTATGCGTTATTATTTTTATATAAGTGAAAATTAAAAATATTTTTATATAATTTATATATTTTCTGTTATTTCATATCTATTTTTACATTTCCTAAAAAAATAAAGGCAATATAACATCACCTTTATTTTTAATCTTATTTATCTTTTTTATTTTTACCTAATTTTTTAGATTCATTAGAAACTCCTAATTCGTTTGAAGTTTCTATTTTCATCTTAGCTAATTCCTTTTTAGTCTTTTGTCCTACTTTTTTATTATTTTTGCTATTTTTATTGTTTTTATGTGCCATATATTATACCTCCCATATATTTAACCTTAACATAGATTTTTATTAATTAATCAATCCAATGTTAAGCATATATAATATATGCATTTCTCTAAATTTTTATTTATATATTTAATTTTACTATTAGTTATATTTCCCATTAAACATAAATATACATAAAATTCTAATTATAAACCATTAACTTATTTCTTTAATTTATAATAATATAGAAATGTTATCATATGT
>NZ_MRAE01000005.1 GCF_002008345.1 Clostridium tepidum | reverse complement strand
AATTAATACTTTTATATAATCCATCCACATTGATAGTTAAAACTTATCCACATTGTTTATAACTTTTATAGTGTTTTGTTTATAACTACCATTTCATGTAAG
The DNA here is from genome assembly GCF_002008345.1 of Clostridium tepidum. Classification (GTDB taxonomy): domain Bacteria; phylum Bacillota; class Clostridia; order Clostridiales; family Clostridiaceae; genus Clostridium_F; species Clostridium_F tepidum. The sequence continues at coordinate 133,386 of NZ_MRAE01000005.1, read as the reverse complement.
GCTCTTGTAGCCATTATATATTTTAAATTATCCTCTATGTTATTTGAATCTAACACTAAAATAGTTGCATCAAATTCTAATCCTTTTGATAAATAAGAAGGAATTATTATCTTCCCACCGGAATAAATTATATCTTCTCTTTCTATTAAATTAATATACATTTCCTTTTTTAATTCTTCCCCTATAAATTTTCCATCCTCTAATTTAGCGGTTATAATTGCAATATTTTCATATCCTTTATTTTGCAAATAATTTAAGTAATATTTAATATTATCTATTACTTCATTTGTACTCTTTGCTTCTACTTCTTTCACAGGATATCCTTCTCTTACTAAAGGAACAATTTTATTTGTATTTAAATATTTATTTGCATACTCCATAATTTCTTTTGTTGATCTATAACTTTTATCCAAATTAAAATACTCTACATCAACTCTATGAAAGATAGAATTTAAACATAACATAGGTATTTCATCATTGAAAGGCAACGTTCTTTGATTAACATCTCCTACTATAGTCATAGACTCACAATCTGTAAGCTCCTTTAACACTACAAACTGTAAAAATGAATAATCCTGTGCTTCATCTATTACTACATGCTTTATATCCTTCTTATATCTTAGGCCCTCTAATTTTATTTTTAAATATAATATAGCTATAACATCATCTATGGTAAGTTCTTTATTGTTATTAAATTCATTATATATATCCAAAATCTGAGGATTGTTAAGCCATACCAATGATTTTTTTAATTCCATAGATTTTTTTACTACGTTTATTATATTATTTTTTCTTTCAAAATCTAAATTATTCTTATTTAGTTCTAATTCTTCTTTTGATAAATTCTTTATTTTTTCTTCATATTGTCTTTGAATTTCATATACTTTTTTGTTTCTTATATCCCTTATTTTTGAAAATATTATTCTTTTTACCTTTTTGCTTCTTTTAAACAATGGCATATATTTATAATAAGAATATAACATTTCATCTATTTCTTTTTTATCTATAGCAATTTCATCCATTAATACTACATCTTTTGTAATAAATATATTTTGTTCTAAAGTTTCTATAAAATTATCTAAATCATTCATGTATTTTTTAGATTGTTTGTATATTATATCTCTTATAAATTTGTCATCTTTATCCACAAGCTTTTTTATATAATCACTATATTCTAAAAAATTATTTATAGGTAATAAATTTTCTATAAAATCCTTAAAGGTAGTTTGTTTAACTCCATTTTCTCCTAGGCTTGGTAATACATCAGATATATAATCAACAAAAATATTATTAGGACCTAATATTAATATTTTATCTTGTATTTGCTTTCTATAATTGTATAATAAGTATGCTACTCTATGCAAAGCAATAGTAGTTTTACCACTTCCTGCAACACCATTTACAACTATAGCTTTGTTTTTAGGCTGCCTAATTAAATTATCCTGCTCTTCTTGTATAGTCATAACTATATCTTTTAATTTTTCTTTGGTATTTTGACTTAAGACCATTTTAAGAACATCATCTTTCACATCTAGAACTGAATCAAACATACCTTTTAAAATACCTTTACGAATAATATATTGTCTTTTAGATTTTACATATACTTCTATCTTACCTTCTGGTGATTCATAGGTTATATCGCCTAATTTCCCTTGATAAAAAATTTGACATATAGGGGCTCTCCAATCTACAATATAAGGCTTATAATTACCTGTTTCTAGGAATCCATATCTCCCTATATATATATAATCCTCATCACCATCATCTTCAAAATTAACTTTGCCAAAGTAAGGATTTTGTTCTAGTACTGTAAGCTCTTTTAGCTTTTTGTCTATAAAGCAATATAGCTTTTCTTTTAAATACCTTTCATGATCAAAATATTCTGCTACTTTATCTTCATCTTTTTTATCTTCTTCTAAAAATTCTTTTCTATATTCTACTATATCTTTTATTATATCTTTTCTTTTATCTAAATATATTGCTGTTTCTTTTCTTATTTTATCTATTATAAAATCTAAGTATTCTCTTTCCATACCTAGTTCTATATATTTATCCATGGAATTATTTATACTATTATTATCCATAAATTGCTACATTCCCTCTCTCTATTCCATTTTATTGTTCTATAAATGAAATATCCTCCATATCATTTACATTCTTGCCTAAATTATAAATCCATCTATATCTTTCTAATCTTATACGTGATTACTTATTTCATTTTCACTGTTTTTTCTTTAAAAGCTTCCTTTTTTTCATCTACTTGTTCGTTCTTTTCTGTAATTTCATCTTCTCCTCTAACCATTGCCATAAATTCATCTCCCATAAGAGTTTCTTTTTCTAATAACTTTTCTGTTATTTTATTTAGTAACCCTTCATTTTCTTTTAACATTCTTTTTGCTTTTTCATGGCATTCTTTTATTATATTTAAAGCTTCATCATCTATTATAGCTGCTGTTTCTGCGCTACAATTTTGAACTGGCCTTCCATCTAAATATCTATTTTGAATAGATTCTAAAGCCATCATATCAAATCTATCCGTCATTCCATATACAGTAACCATACTTCTAGCAGTTTGAGTAGCTCTTTCAATATCATTAGCAGCTCCTGTAGATATAGAATTAAATATAACTTCTTCTGCTGAACGACCACCTAACATAACTGTTATTTTATCTAACATTTCTTCTTTGTTTATTAAATATTTATCTTCTGTTGGAAGTTGCATAGTATACCCTAAGGCTCCCATAGTTCTTGGAACAATAGTTATTTTATGCACTGGATCAGCATTTGGCAATAAAGCCGCTATAAGAGCATGACCAACCTCATGAAAAGCAACTTGCTTCTTTTCTTGAGGAGATAAAATTCTATCCTTTTTCTCTTTACCTGCAATAATAACTTCCACTGCTTCTTCCAAATCCTCTTGTATTACTTCCTGTCTACCATTTTTAACAGCTCTTAGGGCTGCCTCATTTATTATATTAGCTAAATCAGATCCTACTGCTCCTGGAGTACTTTTTGCAATAGATGAAATATCAACTTCTTTTGATATTTTCACACCTTTAGAATGAACTTTTAATATATCTTCTCTTCCCTTTAAATCTGGTCTATCAACTATTACTCTCCTATCAAATCTACCAGGTCTTAAAAGAGCTTTATCTAATATCTCTGGTCTATTAGTAGCAGCTAATATAACAACACCTTTAGATGAATCAAACCCATCCATCTCTGCTAATAATTGATTTAATGTTTGTTCTCTTTCATCATTACTACTCATAGTATTATCTCTACTCTTACCTATAGCATCTATTTCATCTATAAATATTATACAAGGAGCTTTTTCCTGTGCTTGTTCAAATAAGTCTCTTACTCTAGCAGCTCCCATACCTACAAACATTTCTACAAAACTTGAGCCAGATAAAGAAAAGAAAGGAACCTTTGCCTCTCCAGCAACTGCCTTAGCTAATAAAGTTTTACCTGTTCCTGGCGGTCCTACAAGTAACGCACCCTTAGGAAGCTTAGCCCCTATTTCCGTATATCTTTCTGGCTTATGCAGAAAATCTACAATTTCTACTAAGGATTCTTTTGCCTCATCCTGCCCTGCTACATCATCAAAAGTAATTCCAGTTTCATTTTCAGCATATATTTTAGCTGTGTTTTTCCCAAAGGACATGACACCACTACCCATTTTTTTATCTAATTTACCAAATAACATTCTTCCTATAAACATAAATATTACTATAGGAATAACCCAATTAAAAATAAAATTTTTTATAACTGAATTCTCTTGAGGAACACCACCATATTTTACTTTAGAAGCATCTAATTTTTTTACTAAATTAGGATCATATATTGATTCTGTATACATTACTTTCTTCTTTTCACCTTTGTTAACCTTAGGATGAATTATTATTTTATCCCTTGTCAATTGAACCTCTTCTATTTTATTTTGATTCAAATATTTTATAAACTCACTGTATTTTATATGATCAGACTTCATGTTTGTAACATAATCATTAAGCATATATACTATTAATGCTACTGCTATAGCATAATAGGCAAAATACTTTATTTTATTTTTGTCAAATTTATTGTTTTTAGACATAATTTTTCCTCCATTTTATATTAAATAAATTTACGCCTTAAATACATACTATATTCTATCATACTTATAAAAAAATAAATATAATTTTTCTTCTCTATAAATACTATTACATTTTTATTATTATTGCCATATTCTTATTTAGATTAATCTTAAATTTATTATTAAATATTTGTTACAAAAAATATTTAATAATAAATTTAAGATTGAATTATATATATTTTTCTTTATTATACCTTTAATTCTATTTTGTAGAAAATAATATATTGTATATTTTATTTTCAAAATATACAATCATGTAATATTATAAACTTCTATAGATAAATAAAAGATATGAGCAAATATTGTATATTTATCTCATATCTTTTTTTATAAATAACTATAAGGCTATAAATATATTATTTTGCTAACTCATATATAGCATGTCCATATATTTTAGCATTTAATATTAAATCTTCAATCTTTATATATTCATTCTTTTTATGAATTACATCTGGATCTCCTGGGAAAATCGGTCCAAAAGCTACTGTATTAGGCATATCTTTTGCATAAGTTCCTCCACCTATAGCTAATAATGTTGGTTCTTTTCCTGTTTGTTCTTTATATACTTTTTGCAATGATTTTATTAACTTATGTTCAGCATTAAAGTATAAAGGAGGTAGATTTTCAAAGGTTTCTTTTTCTATTTCTATTCCTGTTCCTTCTATTTTCTTATTGAATCTTTCCATAAGATCTTCTACTTTATATGTGACAGGATATCTTATGTCTAATGCCAATCTTATTTCATCATTGTTCATAGATACAATCCCAACATTAAAACTTGTCTTACCTGAAGGTTCGTCTTCTAAGCACACCCCAAAAGATTTACCATCAGTTTCATTTGCTACATTATTATTAAAGAATCTAATAAATTGTAACTCATCACAATGACCTAATGGAAGATCTGCTAAAAATTTAAACATTTGCATTATAGCATTTTTACCGATTTCTGGTGTACTTCCATGAGCAGCTACACCAACAGATTTAACTACAACTAATCCATCCTTTTCTTCAGCCTTTAAGTCTATTCCATTTTTATTAGCACAATATTCTACAGATTTTATTATCATATCTGGATCTGGACACTCTATACCAGCTTCACAATAATCTGGCACAATATTAGGTGCATCTCCACCTTTAATATATTTTAACTTAACAGCTTTATTGCTTTTAGTTTCTAATTTTTTTACAACATCAAATCTTGCAATTCCTTTTTCGGCATAAATTATTGGATATTCAGCATCTGGAGTAAATCCAAGTATTGGAGGTTTTTCCTTTGCTAAATAATGCTCTATTTCATTAGATCCTGTTTCTTCATTTGTTCCAAATAAAATTCTAACCTTTTTAGATAATGGAAGTTTTGCCTCTTTTATAGCCTTTAATCCATAAAGTGCTGCCATTATAGGACCTTTATCATCTGTAGTTCCTCTACCATACATTTTTCCATCATGTATTTCAGCTCCGTAAGGTGGATATTTCCAACCCTCGCCTTCTGGTACTAAATCCAAATGTCCTAAAACACCTATATATTCATCACCTTCACCATATTCAGCATATCCAACATACCCGTCTACGTTTACAGTTTTAAATCCTAACTTTTCACTTATCTCTAATGCTTTTTCCAAGGCAGCAGCTACGCCTTCCCCATAAGGTTTGCCTTCTTTCGCTTCTCCTTCTATACTTTTAATTTTAACTAATTCTGCTGTAGAGTTTATAAGATCCTCTTTTAGCTCTTCAATTATTTTATTTATTTCCAAAAAAATACCCCCTAACTATATGATATAGTTTCATATTACACATACATTATACCTCTTTATTAGAAAAATTTACACCATAATTTACAAATAATTAACCTAAATATTACCATATTAATAGGGTATAGAAATTTTTTACTATTTCTATACCCTTTAAATAATAATTAATATATTTTTATAAAGTCTATTCAAGATAAAATTTAGTATGCTCTTCCCCAATAAACTAATTTTTTAGCTTTTTTACCACAACATACACAAGTATCTGATACAGCTTCTCCCTCAAATGGTATGCATCTAGAAGTAGCTCCTGTTTCTTCTTTTATTTTTTCTTCACATTCTATATCTCCACACCACATAGCCTTTACAAATCCAGTTTTATTTTCAACATTTTCCTTAAATTCATCCATGTTTTTAGCTACACTAGTCCTTTGTTCCATTCTTTCTTTAGCTCTATTAAACATAGATTCATGTATTTTATCTAATAATTCTGGTATAAATGTTTCTAATTCATCCATAGAAACTGTAATTTTTTCTCTTGTATCTCTTCTTACTAAAACTACTTGATTTTTTTCTATATCTTTAGGTCCAACTTCTAATCTTATTGGAACCCCTTTCATTTCATATTCATTAAACTTCCAACCTGGCATCTTATCTGTATCATCAAGCTTAACTCTAGCTACTTTTTCTACTCTTTCCTTTAATTCATGAGCTTTATCAAGTACACCTTCTTTATGCTGAGCTATTGGTATTATAATTACTTGAATTGGTGCTATTCTTGGCGGAACTACTAACCCACTATCATCTCCATGAGCCATTATTACAGCTCCTAACATACGAGTTGAAACTCCCCATGAAGTTTGATGTACATTTTGAAGTTTTCCTTCTTTATCTGAATATTGGATTCCAAAAGCACTTGAAAAATGATCTCCAAGATAGTGAGAAGTACCTGTTTGTAGTGCTTTTCCATCATGCATTAAACTTTCTATTGTGTAGGTAGAAACCGCTCCTGCAAATTTTTCTTTTTCTGTTTTTTCTCCCTTTATTACAGGTATAGCTAGCACATTTTCAACATGTTCTGCATACACATTAAGCATTCTTTTTGTTTCTTCTATTGCTTCTTCTGCTGTAGCATGAATTGTATGGCCTTCTTGCCATAAAAATTCTGCTGTTCTTAAAAACGGTCTTGTAGTTTTTTCCCATCTTACTACTGAACACCATTGATTATAAAGTTTAGGTAGATCCTTGTAAGATTGAACTATTTTTGCATAGTGCTCACAGAATAATGTTTCTGATGTAGGTCTAACGCATAATCTTTCTGTAAGTTCTTCTTCTCCTCCATGAGTTACCCATGCAACCTCTGGAGCAAATCCTTCTATATGATCTTTTTCTTTATTTAATAAACTTTCTGGTATAAATAAAGGCATATATATATTTTCATGTCCTGTAGCTTTAAATCTTGCATCTAAATCCTTTTGGATCATTTCCCACATAGCATAAGCATAAGGACGTATTATCATACACCCTCTTACACTTGAATAATCTGCAAGTTCAGCTTTTTTTACTATGTCCGTATACCATTGTGAAAAATCTTCATCCATTGGTGTAATATCTTCAACAAACTTTTTATCCTTCGCCATATTAAAATTCCTCCCTAAAATTTATTTTTTTATAAATAAAAAAACTTCTAATCCCTATACAGGGACCGAAGTTGTGTCGGCGGTACCACCCTTGTTAACATATATAAAACATGTTCACTTTTATTGATAACGGAATTTTTCCGCTGTATCCTACTTAATTTCAGTACAGAACTCTGAGGCTGGTTCAAAACTTAGCTTTTAGGAATTCTCATCTTACATCCTTCTCTGTAAAAAGCATAGGAATCTACTATTCCTCTTCTTTGCTATAAGAATATTTAATTTTCTAACATTTAATTATTATAATAAGTTATATAATAAACATTGTCAATAGCTTAACTAAGTTTAATTTTTATTGATTTATAATTAATATTTAACTAAAAATTTTATAATTTATTTTTGAATACAATCATATCAATATATTAATATCAATATATTATATTAATATTTTTTATTTAAAAACATTATACTACATCAAAATATAAAAATTTTTAATCATATATTTTATCTAAGTATATATTATAGTTTTAGTAATAATATTATTATTTACCATTTAATCTAATTATAATCAAATAACTTTAGTTTATCCTTTCTAGACATTCTTTTTATTTCACATTCTCTTTTCATAGCCTCTCTATTTGTATCAAATTCCTTAAAATATTTTAAAACTACTGGCCTTCTTGCCCTTGTATATTTTGCACCTTTTCCTTTATTATGCTGACTTACCCTTCTTTCAATATCCGTTGTCCATCCTGTATACAATGTTTTATCTCTACACTCTACAATATAAACATATGCCATATAAAACAATCCTTTTCTTAGTATATTCTGCTCTTTATATATTCTACATTTAAAACTAAATTACTGCTTAATTCACTATTATTTTATATGATTATTATTAAATATTTTGTACCATAACAACTCATTCTCTAATACTATCGAAAATTTTATAAATGTAGAAGCGTAACGAAAAGCAACCATAACGACTCATTCTCTAATGCTATCCCTTCTTTTAATAGGTTTTTCAACTTTTTCGTGCTTTTAGTATAGATTAAAAAATTCTCCATCCACTCATATTGTAAGACACAACTATTAATATAGCTACTAAAGTAGTCAACGGCATGTACTTTGCTAAGAGCATAAAAATCTTCATTATTAATAATAATGTTATATCATGTACCATTCCAGCTACAGGGGTTCTTTCTCCTTTTCACCTAATTTACAGAAAATCACTATTTTTACTTATAATTTTATTTATAATAGTATGAAAATTATTATTATATCTTTCCAATATAATTTTCTCTTTAAAGTTTTCTTGATGCAAAATTTTACTAAAATTATATTTAAGTCTATACCATAGATAGCCAACAACCATGAAAACTCTAATTAGCAAAAGATATAACTATTAATATAAACTAAATAAAATATAAAGATTATAGAAAATCATAAAAAAATTAATTATGTGAAAAATTTAAGGTAGTGTTAAGGTAGAATACACCTTTATTTAATATTTAGATGATAACCTAAAAATCAATAGAAACTTAAAATATAATAAACTTTTAACTATTTAAGATACAAATGAAATTAAAATAAGAAAGGAAGGTGACATCCCTTATAAATTTACTAAACTGATAATACAGTTAATTTTTATATAAGGGTTATTTATGGCAAATAATTTATTTTTATTTAGTATAATAATTTTATTTATTGGATTTTTTTTCATGGCAATGAGTAAATTATCCTTTAAATGGAGGGCTTTTACAAATAGGCGAGCTTGGAATGGAGCTACTATACCATTTTTAATGATAGGACTTGTATTTTTTATAATTGGATTAATATTAGTATATAGTTTTTATCCATTCAAATAGTAAAAGCTCCCATAAGGAGCTCTTACTAACTTTCCATTTTCCTATAAGAATAGTATACAATCATAAATGTAACTTTTCACCACATATAAATATTATATTTAATATTACTTTTATATTCTGTAACTAATTTCTAAAAGTATGCCACATTGCATTATTTCTACCTCTAGCAAACACATCGGTTCTATTTGGTCCCCAGGATACTGCTGCTGGATCAGAAGTTATAATAAGACCTCCAATCATTGACCAATTACTCCAACGAGATCCGTTCCAAGATTTAGTCATCAATTGATTGTTTGCTCCTCTAGCAAATACCTCTAATCTATTAGTTCTTCTGGAAGAAACAGCAGGACCAGAAGTTAAATTTCCTCCAAGACTTTCCCGTGCACTCCATCTTGAACCATTCCAGAATATATGCCACAATGCATTATCTGTTCCTCTAGCAAATACATCAATTCTATTTCGTCCCCAAGATACTGCTGCTGGTGAAGAAGTTAAGATTCCTCCAAGACTTTCCCAATCACTCCAACGAGATCCATCCCACCATTTATGCCACAATGCATTGTCTGTTCCTCTTACAAAAGTATCTAGTCTGTTAGAGCTCCAAGAAGATACTGCCGGTGCAGATGTCAAAACTCCTCCAAGACTTTCCCATGCGCTCCATCTTGAGCCATTCCAGAATATATGCCACATAGCATTATCTGTTCCTCTAGCAAATACATCAATTCTATTTCGTCCCCAAGATACTGCTCCTGGTGCAGAAGTTAAGTTCCCTCCAAGACTTTCCCAATTACTCCAACGGGAGCCATCCCACCATTTATGCCAAAGTGCATTATCTGTTCCTCTTACAAAAGTATCTAGCCTATTAGGGGACCAAGAAGATACTGCTGGTGCAGAAGTTAAAATTCCTCCAAGATCTTCCCAGCGACTCCATCTACGTTGTGTAGCTATGTTTTGTTGTCTATATGAATATCTCATATTGTCAAAATTTTCGTTATAATTATCATAATACTGTAAATCATTCTCTCCCATCATTTGTTCACTTAAAATTGGACAAGCAAATTGCTGTATATAGCAAGGAGTATAAAAAAACGGAATATTATACATTAAGTATCCTCCTTATATTATTCGCTCCTGATTAAATAATCATCAATTATATTTTATGAATAAAGATAAAAGCTGTTACACTTTATATTTAGAAATAATGAATTTTAACTAATTTAATAAACATCATAAACTATAATTTTTACAATGATTTTATAATATTAAAGACTTCGAATCCCTTAATGGAATCGAAGTCATAATATTTTAGGTAACACTTACTATCAGCATATACACATTTTTATATGCATTTTCTTTTTATAATATTAAAATATAACTATTATATACTTTAACTAAAGTACTCAATGTCCACTTTAAAATCTAATTTTTAGGATATCCTCTATACCAGAAATGCGCTTATTTATTACATAATCATACTAATTATATTACTATTATTTATAAATAATAGTACAAAATTTACTGCAATAAAATTTAATCTAAATGATAATAAAATTTTAATTTATAGAACGGCTACTACTTATTATATCGTATTTTTCTTCTTCTTTTTCCTTTATGCAATGATTATCATTTTGATCATTATCATCAAACAAATTATCCATTTCTTGTGGTGGATAAAGAGTTGGAAGCTCTCTTTCCATAAATTCCTTGCATGGATCACCTGGACATTTGCATTCTTCTGGTACTGGGCAATAGCCATAAGCTGGAACCATTAATTGAACTACTATTTCACATTTAATTATTATGAATAATCCTAGTGTAATACATAAGAATACCTTCTGATTTCCATCATTTTCACAATTACAACTGCAATCGCAACCATTAGCACAATCTATTTTTGAAATATCTGTACTTAAACAATCTCCTACTATTTCTAGTTTTATAAATTGTTGATCAACTTCCTCTGCTGATGTACATTCTTTACCTATTACAGTTTTAGCTATAGTGTCTGGACAATATAAGTTAGAAGCAGTTACAGTTCTATTCACTGAATAGTTTAATGTTTGTGTTTGTATTTGCCCTGCTATTTCTACATCTACATCTACATCAAAAGTAACTGTATAATTAATAGTTACTTTTTTATACCCAGGTTTACCATTTGAAACAGGGCATTTAGTAACAGAATTAACAATTACCTTTAAATTTTTACAACAACCAACGCATCTAACTTGTGACGGATCTGTAACATTTGGTATTTGCTTACATAATTGTTCGCAATCCTCTGAAGGTTTTAAGCACTCTTTTATTAAACATTGATCAAAAACTTTAGGAACTTGGATACAACATATCTCCACTGGATCTGGTAAACAGCCTTGTTTATTTACAAAACCAGGACGTGGAATAAAATCTTTTGAATTAATAGCCATATAAATATCCTCCTTTTCATATATAGAAGAAACATTGTTTTATCTCAATATATAATATGCATATAAAAAAATAAGTGTGATAAGTAAAAAGATATTTTATATATGTAAATTTCAATAAACTTTTAGTAATATTTCTTCCCAGAATGAATATAAGATACTTTTTATTAATATAATTTTATAAAGGTAGGTGAATATTATGAAGTGTAATAAATCATATATTTTTAAAAATATATATGGTAATATGTATGAATTTTACATTAATAAAGATAATGATTTAATATGTAATAAGTTTTCTGAAGAGATAAAAATACTTGAAAATGTTTCACAATTTAATATAAATGTAACTTATTTAGGAACAGTAGAAATAGTCTGTATAACTTTTGATGGATTTATAAAATACTGCAAATTTAATAAAAAATGGTCTATTCAAACTCTTTATAAACTAAAATCACATAATAATATAGATGAAATCACCCTATTTTCTAAAGAAAATAAACTTCATATATTCTTTATGTTTTATGAAAATCGTTATGATTCCATAGCAAGTATTTTACACTATGTATGGGATGGAAATAAATTTGAAACAAATATAATAGCTTCTATAAACACTATTAAAGGCATAGAAAAACATTATTATTTAGAAATATTAAATAACAATATTAATATGTTTTACATAGCAAAAGAAAAAAACTATAACGTTATTAATTTATGTAAATATCTAGACAGTAATATTTGGAGTAATCCAAAAAAACTATATAGATTAAATGGTAATGATATTAACTTTTCTACCTTAAAGAAAAACCAAGAGTTTAACATTTTAAATATATCTGAAGAAAACGGAATATACACACTAGAACATGTAATAATAGATACTAAAGACAATATTGAAAATTTCCCTATTTATAAAACAAATATACCTATATATAAATCTTCACTTATTATATTTAATAATATATTATATTGTATGTGGTTTGAAGATGGTACATTGATGTATTCTTCTTTTAACGACACTAAATGGTCTACTCCCTCAAAAATTGAAACTGACTCTTTTGATAATATAGATATGTATAGATATATATATGAAAAAAACTTTTTAGACAAATCCATAGATAGTAAAAATATATTCGCATCCATATCTGATAACATCAACATATTTTTGCCTAAGATAACTAAAACATATAATAATGGAAATAATGATAAATATGATGCAGAAAGTACTATAAGAAAATTACTTCAAGAAATATCTAAAAAAAGTGCTGAAAATTATGATTTACACAATAAAATAATATTATTAACAAAAAAACTAAAAGAAAAAAACATTTATGTTAATAATCTTAGTGAAAATCTAAATAGACTTTCTATACAAAAATCTAATATTGAAAATAAATATAAATCTATATTAGAAATTAATAATAAACTAAAAATTGAAACTGAAGAAATAAAAAAAAGTATAAATAAAAATCATGAAGAAAGTAACTCTTTAAAAAGTGAACTCAAAAATAAAATAGAAGAAAATAAAGAACTTAAATCAAAATTTGATAAAAAAATAGAAGAAAATAATTCTTTGAATGAAAAATTAAATAATACTATTCAAAAATTGAAAAATGAAAATCTTATAGCAATAAAAAATCTTGAAAATCAATATCTCATCGAAATAAAAGATATAAAAAAACAACTTCAAGATAAACAAAATGAATTTAAAACTTTGCTTGATAAAAATAAAAAATTAGAAGAAAGCATCAAAGAATTAAAACTAGAAAATGATAATGTAAAGGAAAAATTAGAAGCTTCTCAAAACAATATAATTTCAGATTTAAAAAATAAATATGATACAGAAGTTTCAATCATAAAGAAACAACTTAAAGAAAAAGAAAAAAGTTTTGAATATATAACAAATTACTCTGAAAAATTAGAAGTTACTTTAAATGAATTAAAATCCGAAAACTCACTTATAAAACAAGAACTAGAAAATTCTAAAAATAAAAATTTTATAGAGAGGCTTTTAGGCAAACCTTATAAATAACCATTTTATAAAATTTGTATAAAAACTCTTTTTGCTTCAAAATTAATTTAGATTTTTAAAAAGCTCCTCGTATTTCATTAAATACAAGGAGCTAAATTATTATATAAGTTTTATTATAATTTTAATTTGAAACAAATATATAAATTATTTTAAATTATCATTAAATTTTATATAGCATTAAAACGTGAAATTTTACAAATTGAATATGCATCTGGAGCACCATCAGTTACATTTTCTCCTACTACTATTCCAAGACCAACTCTTCTTACTGTTAAACTTTGAGAAATGTTAGGATCCTGTTGTCCTTCAAACTGTAGTGCTATATTTTCATTTATAAAATTGCTTAAGTTTTCTCTCAATGGTCTTTCACAACAATCACACTCTTCACAAGTGCATCCTGCTGGTACTAAATTAAGTTGACTTATAGTAGTTATATCTCTCCATCTAACTCTTGAAATATTGCAAATTGATATAAAGTTAGTATTTTGTATATTAATTATACTATCATTTATTGATACTACTTGATTTACTTGAAATGACTGAACTTCTCCTGTATCAAGGGTAACTTGTATTGTAGCTGCAGCAGGTAAAATATTTATTAATTGATTTAATAAAATTTCCATAGGATTTACACAACAATCACATATACTAGTTGCAGCATCGCAACAAGATCCGCATATAATTATATCACAATCATTGCAATATAACTCTTCTAATTTTTCTTGTAGTTTTTTTCTATCTTTATAACATAGCATAAACCTCAACATCCTTTCAAATATTTAAGACTAGCAATTTAACTTATTTGTTATCACTATATTATATGATTTGTATTTGATTAATGTTATCTATTATCTAACTAAATGTTGCAATATCTGTACTCATATTTTAATGAATTTGCATACCATATATTATATGTGAATCATTGAAAATAATATTTTCAACATAATTTATATAAAGCTTTAATTATAAGGATAACTTTTTAAATATTTAACCTTGTGGAATATAAAAAATGCTATCAATTATATATATATATATATATATTCTTTTTTGATAAATTAACTAATAATTAAACAGTAAATTATATGAGGTGATTTAATGATAACTATAAGTTTATGCATGATTGTAAAAGATGAGGAAATAACACTAGAAAGATGTTTAAACTGTGCTAAAGATTTTGTTGATGAAATTATAATAGTAGACACAGGATCTACTGATAGGACCAAAGAAATTGCAAAAAAATTCACAGATAAAATTTATGATTTCGAATGGATTCAAGATTTTGCAGCAGCAAGAAATTTTTCTTTTAGTAAAGCTACCAAAGAATATATATTTTATCTAGATGCTGATGACATAATTCTAAAAGAAGATCAAGAAAAATTAAAGAAATTAAAATATACCTTAGATAAATCTGTAGATTCTGTTACTATGCTTTATAATATGAATCTAGATAAAGATGGTATACCTGCTTTAAGTTACAGAAGAAATAGGCTTGTTAAACGAAAAAATAATTTTAAATGGTATGGAAGAGTCCATAATTATTTACAAGTATATGGTAAAATTTTAGATAGTGATATAGCTATAGTTCATGATAAAGTAAAACCTCGTGATGCTGATAGAAATTTAAATATCTATAAAAAAATGATAGAAGAAAATTATGAATTTTCTCCAAGAGATGTATTTTACTACGGTAATGAATTATATGACCATAAATTATATGAAGAGGCTATAGAACAATATAAAAAATTATTAAAAATGAATGGTGGATGGTACGAAGATAAAATCAATGCATGTGGTAAATTAGCAGATTACTACAATTATATAAAAGATTCCTTTAATGCTAAAAAATATTGTTATTACTCCTTTAATTATGATAAACCAAGAGCAGAGTTCTGTTGTAAATTAGGTAGATACTTTTTAAATGAAAATAATTTAAATAATGCAATATTTTGGTATGAATTAGCTACTAAATTAGAACGTCCTAAAAATAGTTGGGGATTTTTTAATGATGATTGTTGGACTTGGCTACCTCATATTCAACTTTGCGTTTGCTATTATAAGCAAGGTAAAAAAGAACTATCCTATAAGCATAATGAAATAGCATTGTCTTATTCCCCTAATAATGAAACTTTACTTAGGAATAAAGAATTCTTTAAGAGTATTGGTTTTGAGTAAAATTATATTTTAAAATCTAACTTTAAATTCATTTTATATCAAATAAATAAATTCCTACTATTATTATCCATCTTAAGCAATGCCTCCTTTGATTTTAGATTGACTGGCGAAGCCATATCTATTTTATCAAAGTGAGATATTTTTTTCAACGCTTAAGCTTTTCTGAATACACCTGCATAACAGGTGGTTTTCTTTGTAGACAATAATGCCCAGTAAAAGTATTCTTACACTTTTACTGGGCTGTTTCAATATAATATAGTTTTTTAAAAAATCTTATTTTCTTTTGATTATATGTTAAAACCAAATTTCTCCCAAGGCTCTAAATAATCAATAAGAAAAATTTCCTCATCTACTATTCTTCCTGCTACATTAGTTTTGCCTGAATTTTTCATATCCTTAAGAGCAATTTGCAATTCTCCAGCATACCTTTTATATAACGAAGATTCTATAAGTATATCGCCTCTTTTAATATCTACAGTATTAAAAGCTTTAAACTCATGATCTTTATATTTAACTCTGCTTTGAGTGGATCTTATCATATAATCAGATACATCTCCTCTATTGAAATGAAATTCATCAAAAATTATTCTTTTTTCAACCTCAGGAATTTCGTCCACAAGCTTAACTTTAAATTCCAACATATTTTTATTAATTTTGCTTAATGCTTTTAGTTCTTCTTCTGAAGCAAAAGCATTCGCAATAATAACATCATCTATAAGCCCTGTAGCAAACAAATGCTTAGCTTGAACTGCTATAGGTAATTCTCTATGCATTTCTAACGTGCTTAACCCTTCTGATACAGGCCATGGTCCGTGATCTGCTTTATTTGAACTTACAAATGCTGCTGTTCTTATTCCTAAATCTTTAAATTGTTTACTGCACTTTATAAAATGATCATAACTTAATCCAGTATATCTATGAGGATAAAAATTATGACACCCTAATATATTTTCTAAGTTAGGCTTATACGTTAATATATTGTCTATATATTTTGTGCCATTGCTCATATTCAATTCTACTTTTATTCCATACTTATTAAAGGACATTATAGATTCTTCAATTCCACTAAACCCTAAGTCTAACCTTATACCATAAAATCCCATATCCTTAAAAACAGATAAATCTGAATAAGACGTTTTAAATTTTTCAAATACTTTTGGTTCAACGTCCCCAACAACTGACATTCCTTTTTCATTAGCAAATTGAATTATATCTTTAAATTTATTAATAACATTATCTATATCATTATCCTCTGAAGATATTAAACAAGTAAAAATTCTTTTAAACCCATACTTTGCCGCAAGTGATATATATTCTTTTATTTCTTCAACATTTGAATTTGATGGATATATAGATATTCCTAAATTTCTCACATAATTCCCTCCAAAATTTATTATTTACCTTTATACCAAAAATAGTTGTATTATATTTCCAAATTATACTCATTATTATAAAGACAATATTTGAATTCTAAAATTTTATCCACTTCTTTAATAATATTTATAATTCTTATTATAAATTTATATTCTAAAATAAATCTATTCTAAGATATACTTTCATTATTTCCATAAGATACTCTTAACTATAGAATTTACTTTTAAAACTTATATTAACTCCTTCAAATACATATAATAAGCTCCTTTAGTAGGTGATGTATCGTCTTGTACTATGGCTATTTTGCCTAAATTATCTACTATATACTCTTTAAAAGCTTGTCTTAAAACTTTGGATTTTTCTATAACACTTCCCTTTATTCCTATTGAATATTTATTATTAAAATTCAATCTATTATATACTCTTTCTGTTATTTTTCCTAAAGCTTCTCCTTCCTTTTTTAGTATAAATATTGCATTTTCTTCTCCTTCTTCTGCTAATTTGGATATTAATGTAGTTAGGGAAGCTATTTTATCTTTTGTAGAAGAATAAACAAATGAGCATATATGATCTATATTTTCTATATTTAATTCTTTTAAAATTTCTTCATGTAATTTGCTTTTCTTTAGGTTTAATTCCTCCTCATAAATCATTCTTTTTAACGATTTTATAGCAATAGAATATCCGCTACCCTCATCTCCTAATAAATGTCCCCATCCACCACATTTATCTTTAATATCGTTTTTAATTCCTATACATATAGATCCAGTACCAGCTATAGTTAATATCCCATCTTGCCCTTTTAAAACTGCTTTTAATGCTAATTCTCCATCATTTACTATTAGCACATCTTTACCAAAATTTTCTTTTATATTTTTTTCTAATATATATGCATTATTAGAAACTTCTATTCCAGCTGCACCAATATATATCTTTTTTAAATCTTCCTTGCCAAGCTCATCCATACAAGTTTTTATTGAATTGCATATATTATTTATTGCTTCTTTTTCATTTAATACTAAATTTCCAAATCCAGTTACTTTTCTTACTAATTCATCTCCTTTTAAGTTATAGGCTATCGTTTCGGTTTTTGTCCCTCCAGCATCTACACCTATTATATAATCCATATCATAGCCTCCTATATTATAAGAACTCAATAATTTATAATCTTGTATAAACCTCAATTAATTCAATAGCAAGATCTTTTAATGTCATAGCAGTCATCAAATGATCTTGTGCATGAATTAATAATAGTGATATTTCAGCCTTATTACCAGCTGCTTCTTCTTGTATTAAATTGGTCTGATAACTATGTGCATGACCTAATTCTTCTTTAGATTTTTCTATAGATTCTTTAGCCTTATCAAACTCTCCCTTTTTAGCATATTGTATTGCTTCCATTGCACAAGTTCTAGCTTCTCCACTATGAGTTATAATATTTAATATCATTTCTTCCATACTGAAATTCACCCCTATCCTCGTTTTTATAAATAAATTTTTTATCTCATTTATATTTTTGTATTAAACTTTTTTATAGTAAAAAGCAATATACTATTTCTTATCAATTAAATCTAGTGCAAAATTTAAAACTTTTTCACCATTCATAGTTCCATAATCCATACTATTTATAACGTCTACATTTATTCCCTTTGATTTTACTTGCTCTCTTACTTGATTTAATAAATATCTTACTTGAGGTCCAAGTAAAATTACATCTACATTGTCAATATGTTTTTTTAATTCTGATTCTGAAACAGCATTTATCTTAACATCTATTCCCTTTTTAGTAGCTACCGAATTCATTTTTGTCACTAACAAACTTGTAGACATTCCTGCACAACAAACTAATAAAATATTTTTCATTTAAAGTCCCCCTTAATCCTTATCATAATTCTTATTATATTTATAGCAAATTGCATGCCAATTATATATATACCATAAGTAAGCATTTGCAACAAAAAAGTGTGTATATCTAATTACACACTTACATCATTATTAACAAACATTTTTAATATATAAGCCTTCTCACTATCTCCTATAGCTATATCATAAGTTTGCTCTATATTCATGAAACTTTTTTTTACTAATTTAAACTCATTTTTATACTT
Source organism: Clostridium tepidum (assembly GCF_002008345.1). Classification (GTDB taxonomy): domain Bacteria; phylum Bacillota; class Clostridia; order Clostridiales; family Clostridiaceae; genus Clostridium_F; species Clostridium_F tepidum. Next base: position 113,895 of record NZ_MRAE01000005.1, on the reverse strand, counting down.
TTCCTTATACTCTATCAAATTTTCAAAGTTATTTTCCAAGCCACCATTTTTTATCTTATCTACCATAAAACTAATATGAAGTATTATACCTATCTTTACATCATTAGAAAGTTTGATATTTAAATTTTTTTCTATTATCTCAATAGTATCCGTTATAAGTTCAACTAACTTATCTGAATCCTCTAAATTTATATGATCTTGTATTGAATTCTTTATTTTATAAAAACACTTTTCTTTATCAATTAATTCCTTTAATTTTTTTATCCCATATCCACTTAAAATTTCTGTTGCTGGTATAAAAGGTATCCCCTTCATAAAAATATTTACTGTACCAATTATTGCAATAACTTTATAGTGTTTACTAAGATTTTCTACATTAGTTACAAACTCTTTTTTGTCTAATATATTAAGAGGTATTATGTCTAATTTTGAATTTTCTTTTATTGAACTTAATATTATATCCTTTATTCTTTCTGCACCACCGTGTCCTGTAAAACACGCTGTTATTATTAAGAACTTTTTTGTTCCTTTAGTTTTACTTAAATTTTTATACTTCGATATAGATTCATATTTTACCTGAGTTCTAAATCGACTTAATTCTTTACAAGAATTATATATATAATCTAGTTCTTCTCCTAATAATGATTTTCTACAAGCCTCTATTACTATTGCGGTACTTACCATATCTATTGTTCTCACTTTTATTCCTATTTCTTCTGCAACCATGTTCCCAAAATTATTAAGGGAACCCATATCCACTAAAAGAATAACTCCTTTTCCAGCATCTAATTCTTTAATCTTAAGTTTTGCAATTTCATACATATCTTCTACTTTCATACTCAAAGGCATATCTAAAGCCTTTGCACAATCTTCTCCTAATAACTCATTTGATACTTGTACCATACTACTAGCTGTAGATTTTCCATGCATTATTACAAGTACGCCTACTTTTTTTTGCCTATTTGTAATATTTTCATATTGATTCGAAGCTAAAAACATAGTCAAATACCCTATCTCATCTAATGGAGTTTCTATATTAAATTTACTATCTATTATTTTTGCTATTTCTATAGCTACCATAAATTCATTCCCATATTGTAATCTTATAAAATTTAATTTAGGATGATAAATACTATGACCTTGTCTAATTCTTTCAATACTTTGTTGTAGATGTAGTGCCAAACCGAAATAAACTTTTTCATCAAATTCTTTGTTCAATTTTCTTTGTGCAATATTTAAAATTTTATCTACAACATTTACTATATCATTACCTACTACCTTTCTTATTTCTTCTTTTCTAAAATTTTGCGACAAATTACTCATATATTTTTCAAAATGAGATTCTATATCTATGTTCAATATATCATTTATATCTTTTTCATCTATTCCTTGATTTTTTAGTGTAGTAAATTTTTTTTCAATTAAATCATAAAAATAACTATTTTTATTACATTCTTCTGATTGATTTAAAATATTGTCTTCAATATCACTATCATAATAAAATACTAATATATCTCGCTTTTCATTTAATAGACTATTTACTTTTTCTCTATATTGTTTAATTTTCATAAATCCTCTTTTTACATTTTTAGGCAAATCACCCTGTTTAATAAATATATACTTTGAATTTTTGCTCTTATAATCTAAAAAAGCTTTTGCACAGGATAATTGTATATCACTTTTTAACTGTCCTATATTATTTGGACAATCATATAATAAAAAAGATATTAATGCATTCTTATCCATATAAATATTTTTTTCTAACCTTTTAGACTCCATAGTTATAAATTTTTGAATTAAATAATACCTCTCATTCATAGTACGCTCTCTTAAAGGTGGAATATTTATTATCATAGGCATTCTTCTAGTAAATGTTTTCAAAAGATAGGATTGTGGATCCTCTGTAGTTGCAGCAATAATCTGCACTTGAACTTTTATCAAGTTTTCTGTATCCCCTAATTTTCTAAAATATCCTTTATCTATATAAGTAAAAAGTATTTCTTGTCCTTGAGGAGATAATCTATGAATTTCATCCAAAAATAAAATTCCACCATCAGCTTTCTTCAATAATCCGTCTTTTTCGTGTTCAGCTCCTGTATAAGCTCCTTTCTTAACCCCAAATATTTGTCCTACTACTAATTGAGGATTATCTGCATAATCTGCACAATTAAATCTTATAAATGGTGCATCCTTTTTTATCATTCCAGACTCTTTAGCAAAATTATACATAAGTTCTGCAAACATAGATTTACCTACTCCAGTTTCTCCCAATATGAGAGTATGAAGTCCATTAGGAGGATAAAATATCGCAGCTTTTGCTTGCTGTATTGCCACATTAAGACTTAATTCCGAACCTATCATTTTATCTAAACTATTTCTTTTATTATATTTATTTTCAGTATTTTTATGTTTTAAAGAACGATATAACACAGGTCTACCTTGTATCTTTTCTACTCTTTTAGCTTTGGCTAATTGATTAAGATACCTACTTACATTAGCTCTATTTAAATTCATATATTCACTCAAACTAGCCGCAGAAATACCTTCTCCCTTTTGTGATTCTATTTGAACTAAAGTCTCGTAAATCTCATCAATTTTACTCATTAGCTCGCCTCCTAAGTATATCCTTAAATACATTATATTGTAACTTATCAGTTTTATGCAAAAAATAATAAATTAAAACCGTATGCATTACTGCATACGGCCTCCATTATTAGCTAATTTTATTTAAACAGAATGTGTTTTCTCTACATCTACTATATTTTTTTGATCTTTCTTTGATGCTATATGAACAAATGGCATGTATATTATTATACTAACCGCCATGCAAATAAGAGCTGTAATTCCACCTCTTATTGAATTTGTTGATATAATAGCCCCTAATATTGGTGGTGTTGTCCAGTGAGCCATTACTACAACTTTAGGTGCAAATCCAATAAAAGTTAATATATATGCAATTAAACCAGAGGCTAATGGTGCTAATATAAATGGTATAAAATATATTGGATTTAAAATTATCGGCAATCCAAATATAACGGGTTCATTTATATTAAACATACCTGGTCCTATACTAAGATTTGCAATAGTTTTTTGTGATTTATTCTTTTTACCAATAATAAATATTGCAATTAATAAAGCTATAGTAGTTCCTGATCCCCCCATATTTACATAAGAATCTAAAAACTGACTATTTATTATATGCTCAGGATTCACTCCATTTTTAAATGCTCTTACATTAGCTTCTGTTAATGGCAACAATACTGCATTTATAATTGGTGCAAGTATATTGGAACCATGTAACCCAAAGAACCATAAAAATTGTTGTACTAAAACTAAAACTAGTAAACCACCTAAACTTCCCATTATACCTTGTAATGGTGCTTGTAATACAAAGAATAGTGCCTTGTGTATATCTGGTATTCCTAATGCTGCAAAAATTTGTTTAACTGCTGCTGTAATAGCTAAAACTATAATTGATGGTAATAATGCTGCAAATGATTTTGCTACTGCTGGTGGAACTCCTTCTGGCATTTTAATAATTAATTTCGGGTTTCCTGATAATTTAACAAAAATTTCTGTAGCTATTAATGCAACTATTAATGCAACAAATAATCCCTGACCACCTAAAAATTCAAGTGGTATTCCTCCTCCATCTTTTGTTGGCTTATATAAAATCAATAATGAGGATAAAGCTACAATTCCAGCTGATAATCCATCTTTTTCATAAGATTTAGCTAAATGGTATGATATGGTGAATACTACTAATAATGACATTATAGCAAAAGTACCATTCCAAACCCCACCACCAAAATCTTTCCAATTAGCAGGTAATAACCAATTCATAAAATTCTGATATGGTTCCCATCCTAAATTATTAAATAATACTGCAAAAGCCCCTGCCATAATAATTGGAGTAATTGATGCAAATCCATCACGAATAGCAACTAAATGCCTTTGAGATCCTATTTTAGCCGCTATTGGTACAAAATGCTTTTCCATCCAGTCAAAGAATTTTTTCATCTTTTAACCCTCCCCTTTTTATATATATTTTTTATATATTTATAAGCAATTAATAATAATGATCTAATTTAAATTTTCTTCAATAAATTTTTTAAACTGTGGTAAATAATCCTTATGTGCTATCATAAGTTCATCTACCAATGTCTTAGCAAGTTTATCTGATTGAACTAAAGGATTTATAGTTAATGCTAGTATTGCTTTATAATAATCACCAAAAACTGCTGCATCTACTACTAATCTTTCAAAAGCTTTTATCTGTTGTATTAATCCATTTATTGCTACTGGTAATTGCCCCACTGCTATTGGTTTAGGTCCATCTCTTGTTATCATACATGAAATTTCTATAGCAGATTCATTTGGGATGCCTACTATGGCTCCATTATTTTTTATATCAACTGGTTGAATATCTTTTTTATCATTATATATTGAACATATAAGCCTACAAGCTGCATCGCTATAATAAGCTCCTCCTCTTTTTTCTAACTCAGGAGGTTTAACAGATAAATTTTCATTTTTATAAAGCTCAAATAATTCTTTTTCTACTTTCTTAACAACTTCTACTCTAGTTTCACCCTTAGAAAATTGTTCTAGTTCCTTCTTTAACATATCTTTTGTTTGAAAATAATATCTATGATATGGACATGGCATCATTCCTAAAGCTTTTATAAAATCTTTATCCCAAGCAAAATCTGATATGTTCTTAACTATCTGTCCTATATTTCCGTCTGCTAATAAAGAAATTAATTTATCCGTAACTTTTATTCCATCTACATATATTTCTTTTGCAAATACCATATGATTCAACCCTACAAAATCCATTCTTAATCTTGTATGATCAACTTCTAAAACCTTTGCAGCTGATTTTTCCATACCTATTGGTACATTACATAATCCTATAATTTTTTTATTTCTCCCATATCTTATCAGTGCTTCCGTAACCATACCAGCTGGGTTGGTAAAGTTTATCATCCAAGCATTAGGACATAATTCACTCATATCTTTGTCTATATCTAAAATTACAGGAATTGTTCTTAATGCCTTAAACATTCCTCCTGCACCATTAGTTTCTTGACCTATAATCCCATGACTTAAAGGAATTTTTTCATCCTTTTCCCTTGCATCTAAAAGTCCAACCCTTATTTGTGTTGTTACAAAGTCAGCATCTTTTAGTGCCTTTCTTCTATCTAATGTTAAATGAATTTCCATTGGTACTCCTGATCTTTTAACCATTCTTTTAGCCAAGTTTCCTACAATCTGTAACTTTTCTTTTCCCTCTTCTATATCTACTAACCATAATTCTCTAACCGGTAACTCATTATACCTCTTTATAAAACCTTCAACTAATTCTGGAGTATAACTTGAGCCTCCCCCAATAGTTACTATCTTTACACCTGTCTCCACAAAGTATCCCCCTATTCTTTATTCGTATGTACACTATTATATATAGCAAACATCATGCCAATATATTTTTACCGCAAAATCTACCTATTCATATATTGTATATAGATGCACACTTTGATAAATTACTGTGTAAATAATTTACACTCTTTTAAACTTTATTTCATTCTATATTTATTTTCTTTTACATATATAATTAAAAAATATTCAAAATATAATAATATATTAGAAGCAAAATGATTAATTGTTACCTTTGCTGTTCCTTGCTGTTACCAATTCAGCAACAGACTTTCAATACGAAGTTATTTACCATGGTAAGAACACTATAAAAAAGGCTAGATTCCTCTAACCTTTTAATTTTATCTTATTTCTTCTCTATTAATGCACAGTTTCCACATGGCTCGTTTGTGGATACTTAAGAAGTTATCAAACTTTTGTATCATTTATAATTACTTATAAACATTGATATATCAAGATTTTAAAGAAAACATAAAATTTTTTTATCGCTTATTATCACATAATATCACCACTCAAAACTTCATCAAGGTGGACATTGTCCACACTTGGAATGTATAAAAAATAAGGATAGCTTAACAACTACCCTTTTCTTTTATTTTTAATTCAATATTTATTTTTTAATATCCATTAGCTTCTGCACCATACACTGCTTCTTCATGTGTATATCCGTCAAACTCTAATTGTTCAACTAGACTTTGATATGAAAATGCCATAAAACCCAAATATGATTCTGCAGCTTTTAATGCATTTTTTTGCCCCATTGTTTGCGAACTTGTAGTGGTTTGTTGCTCTGTAGTTGATTCTTTGTCTTTAGTTTCTTTTAATTCATTCTTATTTGTTTTTTCTTCTTTTGTGACTGTGGCATTGTTTTTACTTTCTGTTAATGCAGCAGAATCACACCCCATTATTGAAAATGTCAAAACAATAGTTGCCATTAAAACTGTTATTTTTCGTTTCATAAATATCACGCTCCTTAATTGTATAATTCTGACATTATATTACAATATTTTTCAATAAATTGCAATAAAAAAGGAAGCCATAAGTGTTAGTCACGGTGATAAAATGTACAAAATTTAAGCGTGATTGACAGATGTATTTGAAAAGGTTGTGAATAGTCATGATGTCCACCAATGAAAAATGTGTCCACCAAAATCATAGTGATTTTTTCAAGATGGACACTAGGTGGACAAAACCACTTTTTTATTTAACTAAAACCCTTGAAAAACCTATTAAATCAAGGAAAGTAAAACCACAGTTTCCACATGGGAAGTTTGTGGAAACATATCTACTGGTTGTACTTCTTTAGTTTCATAACCTAATTCATCTAATATGCCAAGGTCTCTAGATAGAGTACTTGGATCACAAGATATATATACTATTCTTTTAGGTTTAATAGTTGCTATAGCTTCTAACAAGCTTTTTTCACAGCCTTTTCTTGGTGGATCTACTACTACCACATCTGCTTTTATACCTTTATCTATTAAATCAGGTATAATGTCTTCCGATTTTCCTACAAAAAATTCTGCATTATTTACTTTATTTTCTTTTGCATTATCTATTGCATTATCTATTGCCTCTTTTATTATTTCTACTCCATATACCTTCTTGGCCTTTTGAGATAAAAATAAAGATATTGTTCCTGTTCCACAATAAGCATCAAATACGATTTCTTTTCCTTTTAAATCTGCAAATTCTAAAGCTTTTTTATATAATACTTCTGTTTGAACAGGATTTACTTGAAAGAAAGATAGTGGAGATATATTGAATTTAAATTTATCTATATAATCGGTTATGGTATCTTTTCCCCATAATGTAATACACTTTTCTCCTAAAATAACATTAGTTTTTTTACAATTTATATTTTGTATTATACTTTTTATATTAGATATTTTTTTTGTTAGCTCTTCTATTAATTCTTCTATATATTGTATATTTTTGTCTTTGTTAGTTACAATAACCAACATAAGCTCTTTGTTTTTAAAGGCTTTCCTTACCATTATATGACGTATCAAGCCTTTTCCACTTTCTTCATCATAAGCAGATATATTGTGTTTTTTCATCCAATTCCTTATTATTTCTATAATTTGATCTGCTTGTTCATCTTGTATAAAACATTTATTGACATCTACTACTTCATGAGTTCTTGATTTATAAAATCCTATTTTTATTTCACCATTTTTAGCTCTTACAGGCATCTGAATTTTATTTCTATATCTATAAGGATTATCCATGCCAATTGTATCTTCTATTTTTATTTTATCTATATCTAATTTACCTATTCTTTTTAATGAATCTATAACCCTTTGTTTTTTTAATTTTAATTGAGATTTATAATTATAGTGTTGAACTTTACATCCTCCACAATGTTTATATATAGAACATATTGGTTCTACTCTATTTTCTGATATTTTATCTAGATTTATGATTTTCCCAAAAGCAAAGTTTTTATTCACTTTTACTATTTTTATTAATCCACTTTCACCCTCCATTGCCCCTGGAACAAACACTGTAAAATCGTCCATTTTGCTTACTCCTTCTCCTTCAAATCCAGTGCCTATTATATCTAAATTGTACTCTCTATTTTTTTCTACAGGTATGTTTCTTTTCATAATATCTCTCCATTTATGTAATTTTATTCTAATAAAAACATAGGATAAATAGCAATAATTAAACTATCTATCCCTAGTTTATTTCAATATATAATTATAACAATATTTGAAGTAAATTTATAATTATATTATAAATTTATTAATTTATTTTTATGTTTTTGTATAAAATTTTGCATTGTATTATCTAAATTCTTCTTAACTAAAGTTATAATATTATTAAATCTATTAAACTTCTTTTAAATAACAGATATTTTTTAAAACTTTATAATAAAAAATATAATTTATTTTTCCATCTTATAGGTTGAACAAATAGTTTCACTACTATTTTTTGTTCTTATCTCATCTCCCTTTATCTCTATAGTATCTGCATTACATCTTCTATTATTATTATAAACACAACTATAAACTTCACAATTAACTTCTGGAACCATATCGTTACTTTTCTCTGTAAATATATCTTTAAAGCCTTCCATTAGATTTGTATTATGAAATTTACTCATAGTTTCTATAGCTCCTTTAGCTGCAAAAGTTTTACATTGACTATGAGAATCATTCTTTTCTATTTCTATAGAATTTGCTGTACAATATCTATTTATATTATTAATGCAATTTTCTGCACTACATATTAATTTATTCATTTTAATTACCTCCTAACAAAAATATATTCTTAGTTTTTGTTAACAGGATTTTTGTATTCACAATATATAAAATATTTTATTATAGATTTTTATACTAATTAAAATTTAAAACAAAGCATTAAGACAATTAATTATAACTTATTTTATTATAAAAACAAAAAGAGCACCATAAAGGTGCTAAAGAAGATCAGTTGCCTATTATTTCCTATTTTTTATTTTTGACACATATCGTATTATTATACAATATATTATATAAAAAATTCAATAAAAATAATATATTTTTTTTAAAATTTTATAAAGATATTATCTTTATTGAAAAATAGGGTCTATTCTTGAAATTCTAATGTAACTCTTTTTAACATTTTTACTATAGGTAAATCATAAGGACATCTGTTTTCACAGGCTCTGCATTCTATACAATCTTTTGCTCTAGATTCTAAATTAAAATATCTATCCTTTGCTCATTCTGATAATCCATATCTAACTTTATATGCCTCCAATACAAATATTCCTGGTATATCTATATTTTCTGCAAAACTCTGTCCCTAAATCATTAAATATTTTATCACATTCTATTTGCTCTTCTTTTGTCAAAACTATTTCTTTATTTCCACATGCTAAGTTTTCCTCTACCTCTTCTAAATTTGTCATTCCTAGTATAGCTGTAGTTATATCTTTATTACTTAGTACATATCTTAAAGCTAAAGTCCCATTATTAAGAGCTCCTCCCGCCATAGGTTTCATATCTATTACTCCTATGTTTAACTCATGTGCTCTTTTAAATAATTCTTTACCCTGTCTTTCTACTATATTATAAGGGTACATAATAGTTTTGAACTTCCCACTTTCTATAGCTATTTTAAGAACATCTAAATTATGTGATGTAATTCCTATATGTCCTTCCTTCTTTTTTAAGTTCATCTAATAATTTATATGCTCCATCTTCACTTAATATTTTATTATAATCTTCTAAAGTTTTCACATTATGAAATTGATATAAATCTATATAATCTGTTCTCAAATTTTTAAAACTTGCATTTGTTTCTTCTAACATAGAATTTCTATCTTTAGCCATAGATTTTGTAGCTATAATCCATTTTCTCTTCTTCCTTATAATGCATATCCTATATATTCTTCTGAAACCGTATAAAGTCTTACAGTATCTATAAAATTCATGCCTAGTTCTTCTGCCTTATGTATAAGATTAGCTGCCTTTTCACAAGTTACCTTTTGAATAGCTATGCCTCCAAAAGCTACTACTGAAACTTGTAATCCAGTATTCCCCAACTCCTTATATTGCATTTTTATTCCTCCTTAACACCTAGTAAAAAAATTATAGGTTAATTAGCACTTTAGTGTCAAGAAAATAAAACTTGCTACATTGGATTTAAAATTAAATAATCTAATTCATATAAATAATAGAATTAGATTATTTAATTTTACCAATAATATTTAAGGTCTATATAAAAATATTAATATTTCTATATAGACCTTAACTTTTATATATATTTTGGTTATATTAAACTATGTTTGCTCTTCCGTTATATACTATTCCTCTTACTGTATCAAGTGTTACATATGTTCCTGTTTTTAGAACATCCATAGCTCCACCTGCGTTACATATAAATGGAATATCTCTTGCTATACATTCTATAGCTAAGTGTGATGTTATTCCACCTTCTTCTGCTACTATACCTGATACTCTATCTAAAACAGTCATGTATCTTCTATCTAAATTTTTTATTACTAATATATCATCTCTTTCAACTATTTCCTCTGCCTCCGCTGGGCTTTTTACTATCTTTATATTCCCATAAGTTGGTCTAGTTCCTGAACCTCTTCCTTGTGCTAGTATATCTCCTACTATATGAACTTTTAACATATTAGTTGTTCCTGAATAAGATACTGGTATTCCTCCTGCTATAACAACTAAATCACCATTTTTTATATATTCTTCTTCTAAAGATTTGCTAACAGATTTTTCTATAAGTTCATCTGTAGAATTAAATCTTTCTGTTAATAATGGTACTACACCCCAATTTAATGCTAATTTTCTAGCCACTACTTCATTTGGTGTTACTGCTATTATAGGACATTTTGGTCTATATTTTGATACCATTTTAGCAGTATGTCCGCTTTGTGTTGCTGTAATTATAGCAGTAGCATTTAATTCTGATGCTGTAGTGCATGTTGATAAGCTTATGGCATTAGGAACATTTAATATATGACTTTCTCTCATTTTATTTAGTATAGCATCATAATTTAATTTTGCTTCTGCGGTTTTAGCTATACTAGCCATAGTTCTTGCTGCTTCTACTGGATATTTTCCATTAGCAGATTCACCACTTAGCATTATAGCATCTGTTCCATCGAATATCGCATTAGCTATATCTGATGCTTCTGCTCTTGTTGGTCTAGGATTTCTTATCATAGAATCTAACATTTGAGTTGCTGTAATTACAGGTTTACCTGCTTTATTACATTTTTCTATTATTCTCTTTTGAACTATTGGAACTTCTTCTATCGGAATTTCAACTCCCATATCTCCTCTAGCCACCATTATTCCATCAGAGAATTTTATTATCTCATCTATATTATTAACACCTTCATGGTTTTCTATTTTAGATATTATTTGTATATCATTTCCACCATTTTCTTCTAATATTTTTCTTATAGCTAATACATCTGAAGCTTTTCTTATAAAAGATGCACTTATTAAATCTACTCCTACTTCACATCCAAATTTTAAATCCTCTATATCTTTTTCAGTAACTGCTGGAAGTGATACTGAAACTCCTGGTACGTTTACTCCTTTATGGTTTGAAATAATTCCTGAGTTTTTAACTATAGTATGAATCTTATTACCTTCTACTGATTGAACTTCTAATTCTACTAGTCCATCATCTATTAATATTTTATTTCCTTTAACTACATCTTTGTGCAATTCACTATAGGTAATAGAACATTTTGTTTCATCACCTATTATATCTTCTCCACAATATACTACAAACTCTGCTCCTTCTTTTAACTCCACTTTATCCACTGAGAAATTACCTGTTCTTATTTCTGGTCCTTTAGTATCTAACATAATAGCTATATGTTTATTATATTTTTTTCTTAACTTTTTAATCATCATCATTCTTTCTTTGTGCTCAGAATGTGAACCATGAGAAAAATTATGTCTTGATACGCTCATTCCAGCTTCTATTAATTTTGATACAACTTCTTCTGTTGAACTTGCAGGACCTATTGTAAATATCATTTTAGTCTTTTGCATATAAATTTCCTCCTTAATATCTAAGATTTTATATTAATTGGATAAAGTAGTTGCTATTTCATATAGCTCTTCATCGAAGCTTCTTTCTATTGATAAAGCCTCATCTATATCCATATCAATTATTTTCCCATTTCTTATACCAACAACCCTTGAAGATTTCCCATCTATCAATAGTTCTACTGCTTTATACGCCATTCTTGAAGCTAATATTCTATCCATACAAGTTGGACTTCCACCTCTTTGTATATGTCCTAATATTGTAGATCTTGTTTCTATACCTGTAACGTCTTCTATATATTTTGCTAACTCATTAGCTCCTCCAACACCCTCTGCTAATAAAACTAAATTATGCATTTTTCCTTTTAGTTTTCCTTGTAATATTTGTTTGCATAATTTATCTGCATTATACTCTTTTTCTGGTATTATAATACTTTCTGCTCCACCAGCTACTCCTGTGTATAGTGCTATATCTCCACAATTTCTGCCCATAACTTCTACTACACTTACCCTTTCATGAGAAGTAGATGTATCTCTAAGCTTATTTATGGCATCTAAAACTGTATTTAGAGATGTATCAAATCCAATTGTGTAATCTGTATATGCTAAGTCATTATCTATAGTACCTGGTAATCCAACAGTATTTATTCCTAATTTGGATAACAATTGTGCTCCATGGAAAGAACCGTCTCCACCAATTACAACTAATCCGTCAATACCGAAGGCTTTTAATATTTTAGCAGCCTTTTCTCTTCCTTGCTCTGTTCTAAATTCTTCACAACGAGCAGTTCTTAATATAGTTCCACCTCTGTGTATTATATCAGATACACTATGAGTGTCCATTTCAAATATTTCACCATTTATAAGCCCATTGTATCCTCTTTGAATCCCCATGACTTTTAAACCTTTTTCTAAACCTGTTCTAACTACTGCTCTAATAGCAGCATTCATTCCCGGTGCATCTCCACCACTTGTTAATACGGCTATAGTTTTCATGTGCTAAATACCTCCTACGACCACTGGGACATTCTTGGTCCCACTTATATTATAAAGCTAATGATACTCTGTTTCTATGTCTATAATTATAACATAACTTATGTTTTTTTAATATATGTTTTTATTTAACTTTTAATATATTTAAAATGATTTCTTATCAAAAATTTATAAAAAAATATTAGAAGAAATACTTCTCCTAATATTTTTAATGTTATTTTATAAATTATACATAATACTTAATTTTAAAGTATTTTAACATTATTTTCTCCGAACATCTCTCTTAATTTATCCATTAATTCTCTGTTTCTATTTACCCAAAGTTCTCTATCAGTTCTAAATTTTTTTCTTTCTTTATTTGTACAAAAATATACAGGCATATTACCTTTATATTGCAAAAATATCCCCTTAGCTTGTTGTAGTTTTATTTTTATATCCTTTTGCTGTTCTACCAATATATATAATTTCTCAGAATTAATTTTTATAAGTGGTTCTATAACTTCACAAATTATCTTTGGCTGTTCATCTTCCCTTAAACTTACTCTTCCTTTTAATAAAACTACTTCATCTTCATTTATTATGCTTCTAGCTGTATTAAAAATTTTAGGAAATACTATAACTTCTATACTAGAATATAAATCTTCTAAAACTATAAATGCCATCATATCATTATTTCTAGTTAATTTTTTACTTACATGAATAATCATACCACCTACTATTACTTTATCTCCATCTTTTATACCACTTATAGTATCAACCATGTTTCCTTCTAGTGATTCCTTAGAAATAATATCTGATATAGCATGACTTGTTTGAGCTTTTAATGTTGCCTCGTACTCTTCCAGTGGGTGTCCAGAAAAATATAATCCTGTCATTTCCTTTTCCATTTGAAGTATATATTTTTTGTCAAATTCATTTATATTAGGATAATTTATATCTATACTGCTTTCTTCTTTATTCATAATATCTACAAACAAATTAACCTGACCTTCTATATTATTTCGCTTTTGTTTTTGTATACCATCCATTATCTTCTCGAAAACAGCTAGCATTTTAGAACGATATATATTTAAACAATCAAAAGCACCTGCTTTTATTAAACTTTCTACTAATCTTTTATTTATAATAGAAGTATCTACTTTATTAAAAAAATCACCCAAATCTGTAAATTTACCCTTTTTCTCTCTAGATGTAACTATGTTGTTTATACCCTTTTCTCCAACATTCTTTACTGCAGTTAATCCAAATATTATCCTTTTATTTTTTACTGTAAAATTACTGTAACTTTCATTTATATTAGGAGCAACTATTTCTATTCCCAGACTTTCAGCAAAGTTAATATAAAAAGATACTTTATCACTATCACCCTTAACACTATTTAACATAGCAGCTATAAATTCTGTAGGATAATATCTAATCAAATAAGCTGTTTGGAATCCTACTACTGCATAAGCAGCTGCATGAGATTTATTAAATGCATAGGAAGCAAAATCCATCATAGAATCAAATAAATCATTAGCTACTTTTTCATCTATGCCATTGTTTATGCATCCTTTTACGCCTTCTTCCTTATTGCCATATATGAAATTTTTTCTTTCTTGTTCCATTACATCATGCTTTTTCTTAGACATAGCACGTCTTACTAAATCACTACGTCCCATGGAATATCCTGCTAGATCCCTAACTATCTGCATAACCTGCTCTTGATAAACTATACAATTGTATGTAACAGATAATATAGGTTCTAGTTTTTCTGTTGCATATTTTATACCTGAAGGATTATTTTTATTAGCTATATATCTTGGTATTTCAGACATAGGCCCTGGCCTATATAAACTTATTCCCGCTATTATATCTTCTAGAGAATCTGGTTTTAATTCTTTCATAAATGAAGTCATACCAGCAGATTCTAATTGAAATACCCCTACAGTTTTACCCTCTCCTATCATCTTATAAACTTCTTTATCTTCAAAATCAATATTATCTAAATCAATATCTATTCCATTATTTTCTCTTATAATTCTTACTGCATCTCTCATAACAGTAAGAGTTCTAAGACCAAGAAAATCCATTTTTAAAAGTCCCAATTCCTCTAAATTTCCCATTGTAAATTGTGTTACTATACTTTCTTCATTTTTTTGAAGTGGTACATAATTTACTAATGGCTGAGATGCTATAACTACTCCAGCTGCATGAGTAGATGTATGTCTTGGGAGTCCCTCTAAAGCTATTGCTACATCTATTAACTCTTTTACTCTTTCTTCATTATCATAAGCCTGTTTTAATTCTGGGTTTAACTCTAAAGCTTTATTTATTGTTATATTTAAAATAGTAGGTATCATTTTAGCTATTCTATCTACTTCTGCATAAGGATAATTCATAGCCCTTCCCACATCTCTTATACAAGCTCTTGCAGCCATGGTTCCGAAAGTTATTATTTGTGATACATTTTGTTTTCCATACTTTTCTACTACATAATCTATAACTTCCCCTCTTCTTTCATAGCAAAAATCACTATCTATATCTGGCATAGAAACACGGTCTGGATTTAGAAATCTTTCAAATATTAGATTATATTTAATAGGATCAATTTTAGTTATTCCTAAAGTATAAGCTACCAAAGATCCTGCAGCGGAGCCTCTTCCTGGTCCTGTCATTATACCATTTTCATTAGCAAATCTTATAAAATCCCATACTATTAAAAAGTAATCTACATATCCCATTTGTTTTATTATTGATAGCTCATAATTTAATCTTTCAATTAATTCAGCAGCTTCTTTATTTTCATTTTTGTAGACTAGAATTTCATCTATATTAAAAGGTCTATCTATAAACTTTTTGAACGTTTCATATCTTGAAAATAATCCCTTAAAACATATTTCTCTTAAATACTCATAGGAATCTATTCCTTCTTCTAGTGGAAATTTAGGTAGTTTTGATTCATGAAAATTATAATCAAAATTACATTCTTCTGATATTTTAACTGTATTTTCTAAAGCCTCAGGTACATAAGAAAATAATTCATACATTTCTTCTGGTGATTTTAAATAGAACTGATCAGATGGATACCTCATTCTATTTTCTTCTTCTACAATTTTACCTGTTTGTATGCACAATAGTACATCATGAGATTTAAAATCTTCTTTCATTATGTAATGAACATCATTTGTAGCCACTAAAGGTATATCTAATTCTTTGGACATTTTAACTAATTCTTCATTTACTTTTAATTGTTCTTCCATACCATGGTATTGAAGCTCTAGATAGAACCCATCTTCAAATATATTTTTATATTTTAATGCTATGTTTTTAGCTTTTTCTAAATTTCCTTTTAGTATATTTGATTGAATTTCTCCACCTAAACATGCACTTAATGCTATTAATCCTTCACTATGATCTTTTAAAAATTCATAGTCTACTCTAGGTTTATAATAAAAACCTTCTACAGATGCCTTTGATACGATCTGCATTAAATTTTTATATCCTATTTTATTTTTTACAAGCAATACTAAGTGATATGTTTCATTTTCTTTATCTTGTTGTTTTATGTACATGGACTTTGATGCTACATATATTTCACAGCCTATTATAGGCTTTATTCCTTGTTTCATTGCTTCTTTATAAAATTCTACACAACCATACATAACTCCATGATCTGTAATAGCAATACTCTTCATTCCAAGCTCTTTTGCTCTTTTTATAAGATTTGATATTTTTGCTGAAGAGTCTAATAAAGAATATTCTGTATGTTGATGTAAACTTACCCACTCTGGTTTCTTTATATTAAATTTATCTTTTCCCATAGTTAACCTCCTTCCTAAGGAAATGGAAACTCTAAAACTAAATTTTTATTCTTTGTTATTTTATTATAATCTTAAATTTTATATAACTCAAACAAAGAGAGTGTTAGCTGATAAAATAAATTAACACTCTCTTTTAAAAAATACTATGTTATTTTTTATTTTAAATTCCTTGTTTTAATTCATCTGCAATCTTCTCTATTCTTCTTAATCTGTGATTAACGCCTGATTTTCCTACAGGAGGATTTAACATCTTCCCTAATTCTCTTAAGGATTCATCAGGATATTTAATCCTTAATTCTGCTACATCTCTTAAATTTTTAGGCAATCTTCCCAATCCTATTTCTCTTTCTATAAATTTTATACTTTCTACTTGTCTTACAGCAGCATTAACAGTCTTACTTAGATTAGCGGTTTCACAGTTTACTAATCTATTAACATTATTTCTCATTTCCTTCATTATTCTAACATTTTCTAATTCCAACAATGAAGCATGAGCTCCTATTATATTTAATAAATCTACTATCTGTTCTCCTTCTTTTAAATAAATTATATAACTGTTTTTTCTTTTTATTACCTTAGAATTCAAATTGTATGAATTTATTAAAGCACTTAAATCCTTAGCATACTCTTCATTATGAGTAACAAATTCTAAATGATAAGTTTTTTCTGGATTGCTTATACTTCCTCCTCCTAAAAAGGCTCCTCTTATGTAGGCTCTCTTACACTCATCACATTCTATAATATTCTTAGGTATGTTATAATCTAAACTAAATACATTTATAGTTTCTTTTATTATACCAACTTCTTTTAACAAGGATTTTACTCCCTCTTCTTCAGATATTAATATTATATATATATTATTCTTTTTTAAAGAATTATTTTTCTTTATCATTATTTCTGTATGAATACCAAAATGGTCTTTTAAAATTTTGAAAACTAATCTAGCTATAGCCGCATTCTCTGTAGTTATTTTAAAGTTAAATTGTTTATTAGTAAATAACAATGTGCCGCTTACCTTCATTATTGCTGATAATTCTGCTATGGCTTCTTGTTTATTTATTTCTATATGTTTACATACTTCATTTTTTACTTTCAATGAAAAAGACATAGTTCTCTACCTCTGCTTATTTTTATTTTCCTTTAATCTTTCTGACAAATAGAAGTATTCTATTATTTTCTTCTTATCATATAACAATTTCTTTTCCATTATAGTTTCTATCAATATGGAAGCAAGTTTTTCAGAATTGTGTCTTATCAATTCATTTTTAACTTTCAAGAAATTTCCTCCTATTACATCTACATTTAATTGCCTTATTTTCTCTTCATCAATTTTTACTAATTTAGATTTTTTCTTTTTATATTTTTCTTCTAATTCTTTATCTATTTGACCTACATTAACTATTACATAATCAACCATTTTCCCATTACAATGTTTGTTTATGGCTTTTATATGATCTGAAACAGTAAAATTATCTGTTTCCCCTGGTTGAGTCATTATATTTGATATATATATTTTAGGAGCTTTTGTCTTTTTTAAAGCTTCTGTGATATCTTTTATTAATAAATTAGGAATTACACTAGTATAAAGACTTCCAGGTCCAAGTATAATAGCATCTGCTTCTTTTATAGCTATAACAGCTTCAGATAAAGCTTTTGCATTCTCTGGCTCTATAAATACCTTCTCTATTTTACTATTACATTGTAAACTTTTTTCTGGTATATTGGATTCTCCTTCTACTATCATGTTGTTTTTTAATTTGGCTTTTAATACTATATCTTCTAAAGTGACTGGCACAACTTTTCCTGTAACAGCTAAAACAGAGCTAACTTTTTGAATTGCTTCCTCAAAATTATTTGATATCCCATCCATAGCAGCTAAAAACAGATTACCAAAGCTTTGATTTTTAAGTTTTCCATCTGTAAATCTATATTGTAAAAGATCTTCCATTAAAGGCTCTGTATCTGATAATGCTAGTATACAATTTCTTATGTCACCTGGAGGCAACATTCCTAAATCTTCTCTTAACTCACCAGATCCACCACCATCATCTGCAACTGTAACAATAGCTGTTATATTCGAAGTATAATACTTAAGACCTCTTAGCATTGTAGATAAACCAGTTCCTCCACCTATAGCAACGATCTTAGGTCCTTTAACCAATAATCTCTTTTCATATATTAAATTTTCTAGTTTTTTAGAATCTAAGGATATATTCAAATAACCTTTATTAACCAAAGCTATTATTGATTTCATTCCCTGAGTTACAGATATATACAATACAAATACTCCAGATCCTATTAAAAATACATAAAAAGCTATATAATAATTACTATAAAATCTATTTCTAACAAATTCTAACATACCAAACACTATTAAAAGTATCCCCATAATAGCTAAAAGTACCCATCTCTTAACTTTTATGCCAGGTCTTAACCAGTCTATAAGCTTCATAGCTTTTTACCGCCTTTATGAATATCTTCATTTATATCCCTATGATCTATATTTACTTTATGCCCTTTTGATTTTAGTCCTTCATATATAGCATTAGCAATCGCTACTGAACGATGTCTTCCTCCAGTACAGCCTATAGAAATTATTAATTGTCTTTTACCTTCTTTAAAATAATTTGGTATCAAAAAATCTAGCATATCTTCTAATCTATTCACAAACTTACTTGTTACATCAAAACTCATTACATAATCATTTACTTTTTTATCCTTACCGGAATATTTTTTAAGTTCTTTTATATAGTAGGGATTAGGTAAAAATCTCACATCAAATACCAAATCAGAATCTAAAGGAATTCCATATTTAAATCCAAAAGATAGTACAGTTATAATAAGTTGATTTTCCATTTGCCCTTCTTCACCATATATTCCATTTATAGCCTCTCTAAGTTCTCTAGTTGCAAGTTCTGAAGTATCTATTATGTTATCTGCTCTATCCTTTACTTCACGTAATCTATTTCTCTCCATAGATATACCATTTAAGATTCTTCCATCTGGTGATAGGGGATGTTTTCTTCTAGATTCTTTAAATCTTTTTATAAGAACCTCATCTGAAGCATCTAAAAATAAAATTTCGTATTTATATCCTTCTTCTTTTAGGTATTTTAAACTTTGGAATAAATCATCAAAGAATTTTCCACCTCTTATATCTATAACTAAAGCTATTTTTTTTATCTTTCCTTCTGTTTGATAACACGCTTCTGCAAACTTAGGGATTAATGTTGGTGGTAAATTATCCACACAGAAAAATCCTAAATCTTCTAAACTTCTTATAGCCTGTGTTTTTCCTGCTCCTGATAGTCCTGTAACTATAACAAACCTCATCTTTTACCTCCCTTTAAATTTAAGGTATATTATTTTATATTTTATTTAATTATATCATATACCTATTTAACAATAAACTAGGGAAGTCAATTGTTAAGACTTCCCTTAGTACTTATATTCTAATTGTTTTCTTCTCCAATTATTCTCACTTCTGTATGAAGATCTACTTTAAACTTATCTTTAACCTTATTTTGTACAAAACTTATAAGGTCTAATATATCTTTGGCTGTAGCTCCTCCTTTATTTATTATAAAACCAGAATGTTTTTCTGAAACCTGAGCCCCTCCTATAGACTTACCTTTTAATCCTGTATCCTCTATAAGTTTTGCTGCAAAATATCCTTCTGGTCTTTTAAAAGTACTACCTGCTGATGGATATTCTAAAGGTTGTTTTTCTGTTCTTCTTCTATTTAAATCTTTTATCCTATTTTTTATACTATCATATTCGCTATTATGTAATTTAAAAGTTACTTCTAAAACAACATAGTGATGTTTTTGAATAGCGCTCATTCTGTATCCTAACTCTAATTCTTCTTTGTTTAATAAAAATATATTGCCATCTTTGTCTATAACTTTAGCACTTTCTATAACTTGTGATATCTCACCATTATAGGCACCTGCATTCATTGTAACTGCTCCACCTACGCTACCTGGTATACCACATGCAAATTCTAGTCCACCTAAACTATTTTTTAAGGCTTCATTACAAATATTAATTAAAGGAGCTCCGCTTTCACATATAACTCTATCTTCATCTACTTTTATATTTGCTAATTTTGAGAATTTAATAACTACTCCTCTTAATCCTCCATCTCTTACTAATAAATTTGAACCATTCCCCACTATATAATAAGGAATACTATTATCTCGACATAGTATAATACTATCCTTTACTTGTTCTAAAGTTGTAGGAGTAATCAATAAATCTGCTGGTCCTCCAACTTTAAATGAAGTATGATTTTTCATTGGTTCATCTATTAAAATATTATTACTTCCAACTATATCTTGAAACTGCATAATAAAATTTTTATATTGGTTCATAACACATTCTCCTTGATTTTTTTATTACTAAAATTAAATACCCTTATTAGTATAATGTATGCTTAACCCTTAATCAAGATTTAAATCTTTTAACTTGCCTTTATTCTTTAAATATTTTAATATTTTATCCTCTTCATTATTCATAATAAGCTCCTCTGGCATACCTACCTCTTTAAGCATTTCATCCGCTTTAGGAAATCTTCCTATTTGGAAACAAACATGAGAGTCACTGCCTACTATAATATTTACTTTATGCTCTTTACATAAATTTGCTACCCTTTTACATGTTTCTTCACTACCTTTTCGTGAAACAAATGAACCATTATTTATTTCTATCAATACATTTTTTTCTTTAGCTTTCTTTATTACTGCTTCTTCATTTATTGGAAAAGAAGGATTCCCAATATGACCTAGTATATCTACATACGGGTTTTCCATAACATTAATCAATGCTTCTGTATTTTCTTCTCTACTACCAGGTCTTATACAAACATCATGTAAGCTTGCTATAATCACATCTAATTTTTTTTGAGTAAAATTAGGAATATCTAACATACCTTTAAAATCTATAATATTAGCCTCACAACCATGTAATAAAGTTACTCCCTTTAATTTTCTTGGCATAACCTTAAAATTATTAAAATAAAACAAATTAGGTCCTCCTGGCATACTTGGACCGTGATCTGTAGTTCCTAAAACTTTTAAACCTATATTAGAAGCTTCTTGTACGTTCTCTAAAAATGTAGTATATGCATGACCGCTTACTATTGTATGCGTATGTGTATCTACTAAATATTTCATCATCTCAACCCTTCTTTCAATAATTTTATAATTTTACCTAAAAACTATTTTTCATATAAACAAAGCTTTAAATCGTAGATGGAGTTTTTACTCTCTCCGAAATTTATAAAATAGTTGCCTCTCTACTCCTCTACTCCAGCTTTAAAGAATATGAAAGTATCAAAACTGGTAGTCATGGGATAAATTTTACTTAAAAAATTCAATTACGCTTTTAGCTGACTTTTTATCCATAGATGGTACACCTAAAAGTTCTTCATAAGTTGCTTTTTTTATATTATCTATGCTTTTAAAATTTAAAAGTAAATCTTTTTTTCTTTTCTCTCCTATATTAGGTATATCATCCAAAACAGAATGAAAACTATTTTTCCCTCTTAAACTTCTGTGATAACTTATAGCAAACCTATGAACTTCATCTTGTACTCTAGTAATAAATTTCATAACACTTCTATATTTATTTATAATTATTTCCTCTCCATTATAAATTAGACCTCTAGTTTTATGTTTATTATCTTTAACCATACCGCATACAGGTATATTTATATTAAATGTATTTAAAACATCTAATGCAATGTTTACTTGCCCTTTTCCCCCATCCATTAATATCAAATCTGGGAAAACAGAAAATTTTCCTGAACTAA
Source organism: Clostridium tepidum (assembly GCF_002008345.1). GTDB lineage: Bacteria > Bacillota > Clostridia > Clostridiales > Clostridiaceae > Clostridium_F > Clostridium_F tepidum. The sequence goes on along the minus strand of NZ_MRAE01000005.1, from coordinate 91,330 downwards.
ACTTTAATTTTCTATCCTGTATAGATTTTATTTCACTTAGCCCATGTTGAAATCTTCTAGTTAATATTTCTTTCATACTTTTGTAATCATCAACACCATTTACAGTGTTTATCTTAAATCTTCTATAATCACTAGGTTTTGCTCTTCCTTTTTCAAAAACTACCATACTTCCCACAGAATCAAATCCTTGTATATTAGATATATCAAAGGCCTCAATTCTTATAGGTTCTTCTTTTAGATTTAATATATTTTTTAAATCTTTTAAAACATTATCATATAAAGCTTTTTCTTGTAGGTATTTCAGTTTAAAATTTTCTAAAGTTGTCTTGGCATTTTTTTGGACCATATCTAGTATATTCTTTTTATCACCTTTTATTGGAATCTTAATTGTGCATTTATTTTCCTTTTTTAGAGTCAACCACTGTTCTAATAATTCTATATCTTCCACATCAGGAACATATATAATCTTAGGAATATAAGCAGTTCCACCGTAAAATTCTTTTAAAAAATTAGAAATCAACGTAGAATAACTAGTATCAAACGTATCTTGTATTATAAAATGTTCTCTACCTACTATTTTACCATTTCTTAAAAAGAATACCTGAAAACATGTATCTTTTTCATCACTATATAACGATATGTAATCTTCATTATCAAAATTATTTAGAATTATTTTTTGCCTTTCTCCTATTTTTTCTATTGTATTTATTTTATCTCTTAATGTAGCTGCTTTTTCAAAGTCTAGATTTTCTGCTGCTTTCTTCATATTTATTTTAAGATTTTCTACTATATCTAACTGTTTTCCTGATAATAATTTTATAACATCATTTATAATTTCTCTATAATCACTTTTTTTTATGTACTGAGCACAAGGTGCTTTGCATAATCCTATTTGATAATTTAAACAAGGTCTTATAGGCTTATCACCTTCTACTATATTTCTTTTGCAGGTTCTTATAGGAAATGTTTTTTTTATTAATTCTATAATATCCTTTACAGAACCTCCATCCACATAAGGCCCAAAATATTTACTTCCATCTTTAATAACTTTCCTTGTAGAAATTACCCTAGGAAAATCCTCAGATAATGTAACTTTTATAAAAGGATAATGTTTATCATCCTTTAAAAGTATATTGTATTTAGGTCTATATTTTTTTATTAAATTACATTCTAATATTAAAGCCTCTATTTCTGAATCTGTAATTATATACTCAAATTCCTCTATATTTTTTACCATAGCCTTAACTTTTTCAGAATGCTTTTGTGATTTTTGAAAATATTGTCTTACTCTATTTTTTAATACTTTTGCTTTTCCTACATAAATAATTTCCCCTAAATTATTTTTCATTAAATATACTCCAGGTTTATCTGGCAAATTTTTTAATTGATATTCTAAATCAAACACCTAATCACTCCTATTATTTGGGAAAAATTATTGGTAACTTATATATTGTAAATATTAAAACCAACGTAGTTAATATGGTTTCTATTAATGTTGCTATTTTAGAATTACTTTTATAAGTCACAGGAAATTTAAACTTTTTTTTACTAAAAGGATATAAAAGTGGTACACCTCTATTAGTAGCCATATCACATAAAATATGACTACCATAGCCAATAAAAAGATAATACACTATATAATGTATATTATACATATTTCCTAAGTAGCCTGCTATAAACGCAAATATAATCATTCCAAACAAACTATGAGTAAGACCATTTCTATGAGATGATATAGCTATTACTATTAGCATTATAGCTAACGCCTTTAGAGCTGGCTCCCTTGTATAAAGATAATCGTACCAAAATACTAAAACGCCACTACAGCTATAAAAGGCTATTTTTGAAGTTTTGTTTTTAAAAAACAATATATATTTATTAAATATACTCTTTGGATGATCTATATCTGGAAGTAAAGAGGATATAAAAACTACAAGTAAACCAAAATAACTAAAGTTTCCTGGCAATCTACTATATATAGATAAAAACACCGCTATCCCTACTCCCGCATGTGTTTTACCTTTCATAAAATTCTCCTCTATTAAAAATATTTTATCTAAATCTTTCTTTATTCATTATATTATATCATTAAATTACACTTTTTTGCCCTTTATTTGCAATTTTCGAGTAAATTTAATTACTTAAATAAAAATTTTAAAAATTAAATAAATCTTGTGAATTCACAAGATTTATTTAACAAAATTATATTTTATTTTCTATGGCATTAACTATTTGACTATCAACTATATCCGCTGCATTTAATAATACATCTTCTATAGTTTTAGGCTCAAAATTACCAAATTCACCATGGTGAGATAATATAGAATAGCAAATATCATCTAATTCATCTTCATCTAAAATCTTTCCAACTTCATTATTTATTTCATTTATATAAGAAGCCCCCATAACCAAATGATCCATCTTTATAGATTTTCTTCTTATTATACCTTTATAATCATACTCTTTAATTTTCATTATGTCATGAACAATAGCTTTAAGCATTAATCTATCTTTATTGATACAATTCTTTGCACTCATATAAAATGGATTTGTTATATAATTTTCTATTATATTATCTATGGTTTTCATAACTCCTACGGTATGAAGAAATAATCCTCCTCTTTTATTGCCATGAAACTTTTCTGCAGCTACACAGGTTATAAACTCGTTCCATCTTTTTTTATCATATCCCATAGCTCCAGTGGCCGCTATAGCTATTTTTTTATATTTATCCTCTAAATTATTTATAGTTTCATTAAAATAATCTATTAAATTTTTAGGTATATTATATTCTGGCACAAAATCAGAATAATTTACGTTTCCTTTAAATAAATTTATAACTGGATTTCTTATCTGCATGTTACCATTAAATGTAGCCGCTACTCCCTTTACAGCTACAACAGAATCTACTTCTACAAAACTATTTAACTGTTCATATTTATCCCATACAGGAAAAGATATTGTTCCTGTATTATCTTGTAATATTAGTAACAGATAAGGACTTCCATCTTTTTTATAATTGGTTCTTTTATCATTAACTAAAGCATTAAATTCTACTATTTCACCACTGTTTTTACTAGTTATATCTGCAATTTTCATATGACTTTATCTTTCACCTCTATTTTATTATTTACTTAAGGCTGTACTTATTACTTGTGAAGCTATACTAGCTGCTGCTATGCCTCCTTGACCTCCATTTTCTACAATTACCGCTACAGCCACTTGTGGGTTGTCATACGGTGCAAAACCTACAAACCATGAATGAGCTGCTGCCTTTCCACTAATAGAATCTCTATGATCTGCTGTTCCAGTCTTTCCAGCAACTTGAATACCTTCTACGCTAGCATTTCTTCCACTACCTTCCTCTACAACACCTTTCATAAAGTCTTTAAGTATTCTAGCATTATTTTTGCTTACTATTTCTCCATTAGATTCTGGTGGAATTGTTCTTATTAATTCCCCTTTACTACTTAAGACTTCTTTTACTAAATAAGGTTTCATCATAACTCCATCATTAGCTACTGTAGCTCCAACTAATGCCATTTCCATAGGAGTTACTAATATAGAGCTTTGACCTATTCCACTTTGAGCTATACTACCTTTTTCATAACTTTTTAAACTTGGGAACCTACTACTTTCTATAGCTATACCATCTGTAGGTACTTGTTTATTAAAGTAAAATTTTTCTGCAGTAGATTTTAATCTAGAATTGCCTAATTCCAATCCCAAACTACCAAATATTACGTTACTAGAGTGAACAAAAGCTCCTCTTAAATCTAAATTTCCATAAGCTGCTCCAGCATAATTACTTAAAGTATATCCTCCTCCTAAATCTAAACTTCCATTGTCTTGAAATGTTCTGTTCATTACCCCAGACATATTCTCTAAAGCACTTAATGCAGTTACTATCTTAAAAGTAGATCCTGGAGGATATAAACCTGCTGTAGCTCTATTTATTAATGGAATATTCTTATCTTTATTTATACTTTCCCATATATCATCTAATTTATTAGGATCATAGGATGGCTTAGATACCATTCCTAAAACTTCTCCTGTTTTTGGATTTAGTACAACCACAGCGCCTTTATTTTGACCTAGAGCATCATAAGCTGATTTTTGAATCTTACAATCTAATGTTGTCTTTAAATTATGTCCTACTTTTTGTTCTAACTTACCTTGATTTTTAAAGAAAGTTGCTAAATCATCTTGTATATCTGTTGACATTAGCTCTTTGTCATATTTTTTTTCTAATCCTGTTAATCCATATTTTACATTAACATATCCTAATACATGAGCGAACATAGAACCACCAGTGTATTCCCTATTTTGCAATTCACTGTTTACTCTTTGGCTTTTAGTTAGAGGCTGCATATTTCTATCATATATAGTTCCCCTTAATACTTCATTTCTCTTTACCCACAACCTTCTATTATAACTACTATCTACTATTTTAGGACCAACTACTATTTCAAAATAAGTTATGTAGGCTATAAGTCCCATAAAGCATATTAAAAAAACCAGTAAAACTTTTTTTATATTATTTGAAATATCCTTCATAATTTTATCTACCCTCTTCTGATATCTTTTGCAATATACCTAAACAAACATAAATGCTCATCATAGAACTTCCTCCACGACTTACTAGAGGCAATGTTATACCAGTAAGAGGAATCATGTTTATAACTCCACCTACTATTACTAATACTTGGGAGGCTATCATGGCACTATATCCTACTGCTAAAAGTCTTGAAAAATTATTTTCTGCATGAACCGCCGCTCTCATACCTCTATAAAATAAAAGAAAATAAAATATTATTATAGCAAATCCCATTAATATTCCTAATTCTTCACATATAACTGCATATATAAAATCTGTAGTATTTACTGGTACATATTCTGGATGTCCAAGTCCTAAACCAGTTCCACTTAATCCTCCAGATGCTATAGAAAGCATTGATTGAACTATTTGATAGCTTTTACCACTAGCATAAGGCCATGGATTTTTCCATATAAGAACTCTTGTTTGAACATGATCAAACAATTTATAAGATATAATTGAACCTGCACCGAATAACCCTAAACAAGTTAATACATATTTTAATTTAGAAGTGGCTATGTATAACATAGTTATAGATATACCAAAGAATATTAAAGCTGAACCCAGATCTCTTTGCAATACCATAAATCCTAAGCACATCATAACTACTACAGCTGGTTCTATTAACTTTATAAACTTACCATTATAATCTTTTAATGAAGCAGCTAAATAAGCTACTAAAAATATTTTTCCAAACTCTGAAGGTTGAAAAGCAATCCCTCCTATGTTTACCCAGTTTTTAGCTCCATAGATTTCCTTTCCTAATAAAGTTCCAAGAGCCATAAATAAAATAGTAATTACTAAAAATAAATATTTATATTTAGCAAATCTCTTTAAATCAGGTAATAAAACTACCATTAATATAAAAACTGTAACTCCAATAGCAAACCATATTATTTGCTTTATTGAAGTACTTACGTCTATTCTATAAAGCATAACTATACCTATAACTGATAGTATACTAGAAAAAATAAACATATACTTATCTCCATCAGAGAAAAATTTTCTTATTATAAAATAGGAATATCCTATTAATAAACAAGTAACCCCCGCTATTATCATAGCACCTTTATCAAAGGGTTGCTTCAATATTGCTAAATTTAGAAAGCATACTATACATAAAAAATAAGTATATCTTAAAAGTTTTCTTTCACCCTTTATAGAGTTCATATTTTTTTCACCATCCCACATTTCATGGATTTTGACTTATCCTATTACCTTAAAAACTGTACCACCTATTTTTATTAAATCACCTGGCGATAATTGGTTTTTGCCCGTAATATTTTTATTATTTAACAAAGTTCCATTTGTACTATTTAAGTCTTCTATTATATGTTGAGTATTTTTACTATAAATTATTGCATGATGTCCTGAAACGTAAGGATCATCTAATATTAATACATTATCTGGTTTTCTTCCTATAGTTATATCTCCTCTAATAGGAATAACAGCACCTTTCCTTAATTCAGATTTATTTATAGCATGTATTATTTCTAAACCAAAGGTTTTTCTACCAGTAGGTCTTCTTTTTTTATTTCCATCCTTCATATCCTTATACATTATTTTCAAAGCCCAAAATATTATAATGTATACTATGCCTATTATGACTATTTTAAAAATTAGACTTAACTTACTTAAATCCATATTCTCACCTTCTTTACCTTCCCTGTTGGTATATTATGCTAAAATATTTGTATTTAAAGGACTAGCACCTATATGTTTATATGCTAGTCCCAAATAAATTATAACATCTTTTTTAAATATTGTCCTGTATATGAGTTACTAGCTCTTGAAATTTTTTCTGGAGTACCTTCTGCTATTATAGTTCCTCCTTTTTCTCCACCTTCTGGGCCTAAATCTATCAAATAATCAGCATTTTTTATTACATCTAAATTATGCTCTATAACAACTACAGTATTTCCTGAGTCTGTTAGTCTTTGTAATATACTTATTAATTTATTTACATCTTCCATATGAAGTCCAGTAGTAGGTTCATCTAATATATAAAGAGTTTTTCCTGTACTTCTCTTAGATAATTCATAAGCTAATTTTATTCGCTGAGCTTCTCCTCCTGAAAGTTGTGTAGAAGATTGACCTAATCTTATATAACTTAAACCTACATCCATAAGTGTTTGAAGTTTATTTTTTACTCGCGGAATATTTTCAAAAAAGTTTAATGCCTCTTCTACAGTCATATTTAATACATCTGATATATTTTTTCCCTTATATTTTACTTCTAAAGTTTCTCTATTATATCTTTTACCCTTACAAACTTCACAAGGAACATAAACATCAGATAAAAATTGCATTTCAATTTTTATAATTCCATCTCCATTGCAAGCCTCACATCTTCCACCCTTAACATTAAAACTAAATCTTCCTGGTTTATATCCTCTCATTTTAGCTTCTTTAGTATTTGAAAAGACTTCTCTTATTATATCAAATACGCCTGTATATGTAGCAGGATTTGATCTTGGTGTTCTTCCTATAGGGCTTTGATCTATATTGATAACCTTATCTATATTTTCTATACCTGTAATTTCCTTATGTCTTCCTGGATTATCCTTTGAATTATTTAACTTTTTGTGAATACCCTTATATAGTATTTCATTAACTAAAGTACTTTTGCCTGATCCTGAAACTCCTGTTACACAAGTAAATACTTCTAGAGGGAATTTAACATTTATATTTTTTAAATTATTTTCTTTAGCTCCCTTTATGGATATATATTTCCCTGAACCTTTTCGTCTTTCCTCAGGAACTGATATTGTTCTAACTCCCTTTATATATTGTCCTGTTATAGATTCTTCATTATTCATTATATCTTCTAAAGTTCCCGCTGCCACTATTTCTCCACCATGTTCTCCAGCACCTGGACCTATATCAACAATATAATCCGCTTCTCTTATTGTATCTTCATCATGCTCTACAACTACTAAAGTATTTCCTAAATCCCTTAAATTTTTTAATGTTCTTATAAGTCTATCATTATCTCTTTGATGAAGCCCTATACTAGGCTCATCTAATATATATAAAACTCCTACTAAACTAGAACCTATTTGCGTAGCTAATCTTATTCTTTGAGATTCTCCACCTGATAAAGTTGATGCATTTCTAGACAATGTAAGATAGTCTAAACCTACGTCTATTAAAAATTTTAATCTACTACAAATCTCTTTTAATATCTGATTACTTATTATCTCATCTTTTTTAGATAACTCTAAAGACTCTATAAATTCTAATTCTTTTTTTATAGACATATTACAAAACTGGAATATATTCTTATCTCCTACTGTAACAGATAAAGCCTCATCATGAAGTCTTGCTCCTTTACACTTTGGACAAGGATTATCACTCATATATCTTTCAATATCTCTTTTTATATAATCAGAATTAGTTTCTATATATCTTCTTCTAAGATTATTTATAACACCTTCATAAGCATGATTTAATTCCATAATTCTATTTTCTTTTTTATAGTTTACCTTTATTCTATCTCCATTTAGTCCATATAAAACAATATCTAGTATTTTAGGATTCAATTTATCTATAGGTGTATTTAAATCAAATTTATATTCTTTTGCTAAAGCTTTTAATATACTAAAAGTCCAGGAATCTTCCTTTAAACTACCACTACCTAATGGAACTATTGCTCCTTCTACTATGCTCTTGCTTTTATTAGGTATAACTAAATCCTCATCTATTTCCATTAAGGTTCCTAACCCATCACATTTATCACATTTCCCAAAAGGTGAATTAAAAGAAAACATTCTAGGAGCTATCTCTCCTATACTTATATTGCAATCTGTACATGCAAATCTTTCACTAAAAAGTATATCCTCTTCTCCAACAATATTTATTATTACTATTCCATCAGATAATTTTAACGCTGTTTCTATTGAATCTGAAAGTCTACTTTCTATACCTTCCTTAACTACTAACCTATCTACTACAGCTTCTATAGTATGTTTTTTATTTTTTTCTAGCTTTATTTCTTCCTCTTCTAAATCTACTATATTTCCATCTATTCTAGCTCTTACATAGCCTTGTTTTATTATATTTTCTATTGTTTTAATATGTTCACCTTTTCTTCCTCTTATAATTGGAGATAATATTTGTATTCTAGTTCTTTCTTTCATATTCATTATTTTATCTACCATTTGGTCTACTGTCTGTTGAGTTATCTCTTTTCCACATTTAGGACAATGAGGCTTACCTATTTTTGCATATAGTAATCTTAAATAATCATATATTTCTGTGACTGTTCCCACTGTTGAGCGTGGATTTCTATTAGTAGTTTTTTGATCAATCGATATAGCTGGGGATAATCCTTCTATATAATCTACATCTGGTTTATCCATTTGTCCTAAAAACTGTCTCGCATAAGCAGATAAAGATTCTACATATCTTCTCTGTCCTTCAGCATACAAAGTGTCAAAAGCTAATGAGGATTTGCCAGAACCAGATAGTCCCGTAAATACTATGTATTTATCTCTTGGTAACTTAAGATCTATATTCTTTAAATTGTTAACCTTAGCACCCTTAATAATAATTTTATCCTTCATTATTTGTTACTACACTCCTTAAATTTCTGTTTGTTTATCTTTTTTTAATTTGTATATTAAATCTCTCAAATGAGCTGCTTTTTCAAACTGTAAATTTTGTGCTGCTTCTTTCATTTCTTTTTCGTATTGTTTTATTAATTTTTCTATATCATTATTATAAGCTTTTAGTGCTTCGCTTAAATCATCATATTCTGCCTTTTCTTCTGCTATATCACTTATTTGAATTACTTCTCTTATATCTTTTATGATAGTTTGAGGAGTAATACCATGCTTTTTATTATATTCTATTTGTATTTTTCTTCTTCTATTAGTCTCTTTTATAGCCTTTTCCATGGACTTAGTTATAACATCTCCATACATAATTACCTTACTTTCAGAATTTCTCGCAGCTCTACCAACAGTCTGTATAAGAGATGTCTCAGATCTTAAAAATCCTTCTTTATCTGCATCTAATATTGCAACCAAAGCTACTTCTGGTATATCCAATCCTTCTCTTAATAAGTTTATTCCAACTAAAACATGGAACTCTCCTTTTCTAAGATCATGTATTATTTTCATTCTTTCTATAGTGTCTATATCTGAATGCAAATATCTGGTTTTTACTCCCATGTCTTTTAAATAATCCGTTAAGTCCTCTGCCATTTTTTTTGTTAATGTAGTTACTAAAATCCTAAAACCATTTTTAATGGTTTCTTGTATATTAGCATATAAATCATCTATTTGTCCTTTTACTGGTTTAACAATTATTTCTGGATCTAAAAGTCCTGTAGGTCTTATTACTTGCTCTGCTATGTTAGTGGATCGTTCTAATTCATATTTTGCAGGTGTAGCACTTACAAACACTACTTGGTTTAATTTATTCTCAAATTCATTAAAAGTAAGAGGTCTATTATCATAAGCACAAGGTAATCTAAATCCATACTCAACTAAAGAATCTTTTCTAGATTTATCCCCTGCCTGCATAGCTTTTACCTGAGGCAAAGTTACATGACTTTCATCTATAAATAAAAGAAAATCCTGTGGAAAATAATCTAAAAGAGTTTGAGGTGGTGTTCCTTTGGCTCTTCCATCTAATACCCTTGAATAATTTTCAATGCCTGTACAGTACCCAACTTCTCTCATCATTTCTATATCAAAATTAGTTCTTTGTTTTAATCTTTGAGCTTCTAATATTTTATCTTGAGATACTAACTCTTTCACTCTTTCCTCTAGTTCTTCTTCTATATTTTTTATAGCAATTTCTAATTTATCCTTTGAAGTTGCAAAATGTGATGCTGGAAATATAGATATATGTTTTAATTTAGCTATAGTTTCTCCTGTTAAAACATCAAATTCTTTTATTCTATCTATTTCATCACCAAAAAATTCTACTCTTATCCCTTTATTACTAGATGAAGCAGGGAAAATATCTAAAACATCTCCCTTTACTCTAAAAGTCCCTCTAGAAAAGTCTATATCATTTCTTTCATATTGTATTTCAACTAATTTTTTAATTATTTCATCTCTATCTTTTTCCATACCTTCCCTTAATGATATAGTTAATTTTTTATATTCTTCTGGATTACCTAAACCATATATACAAGATACAGAAGCAACAATTATTACATCTTTTCTTTCAAACAAAGCGGATGTAGCTGAATGTCTTAATTTATCTATTTCATCATTTATAGATGCATCCTTTTCTATGTACGTATCACTTTGCGCCACGTAGGCTTCTGGTTGATAATAATCATAATAAGACACAAAATATTCTACTGCATTATTAGGAAAAAACTCTCTAAATTCTGAACATAATTGTGCTGCTAATGTTTTATTATGTGCTAAAACTAAAGTAGGCTTTTGAACTTTTTCTATAATATTTGCCATAGTAAAAGTTTTTCCTGATCCTGTTACACCTATTAAAGTTTGAAATTTTTCTCCATTTTTTATGCCTTTGGCAATAGATTTTATAGCTTTAGGTTGATCTCCTGTAGGATTAAATTTTGAAATTACCTTAAACTGGTTCATCTTATTCATCCTTATCCTTATTTTTAATTTTTTCTAATATATCTTGGAATTTTTCACTTTTAACCTTTATTACAGATGTATTTTTAGGCACATTTTTAGGCACAAATACAATGCCTAATTTTTCATAAGAATTTAACATAGGGTATTTTACAGTCTTTAATCTTCCTACATCATTTCTTATCTTAAAAGATATATGTCCATACATATCTTCTATGGATTTTACTATATCTTCCTCACTATCTATCTCTCTATCATTTACCTGTAATAATAAATCTCCACTTTTTATACCCATTTTATTTGCTATAGAATTTTTTGCTACATCTAGAACCATAATTCCTTCTTCTGTACTAACATATCTAGGTTTTCCTCTTAATTCAAAATATTTTTGTATATAAATCATAGCCTCATGGCCTACTGGAGCAAATATTAATACAACTACTTTAAGTAATGTATTCATAAGAGCTAATCTTGAGAGTATAAAAAGCAATAAGCTATATATAATTATATATGATCCTGATATAAATTTTTTTTCTTTTCTAGTTTTAGTAAAAGTAACAGAATTATATCCAATTACTCCATAAAAACATGTCATACTCATAACCGCTAATTTAAGTGCATTTGATGGTATATTTGATTTTAATAGAGGCCACCAATTAGGCATTGGCGCTCCACCTTGACTAATATTTGAAATACTTTGATTATTGAGCATAAGCATAAAAGCTATTGGCAATATCCAATATCTTTGAAGGACAAATCCTCCTATTATCTTATCATCCCTATTTGTAAAAACAGGAACATATCCTCTATCGCCATCTATCATAACTAATATGCCCTCAACCAAGTGCAATATAGCAACCATTGACATTAAGGCTGGTATATCTATTTTTATAAAATTTAATTGTGGCATATCTAATAATTTAGCCATATTTATAAATATTAAATTCATAATACCTAGCGCAGCTCCAGAATAGGAAAAGCATATAAATCTAGGATTAAATAACATAAAAAACATAGACATTAAAAATATTAGATAAATAGCTGAGTCTTCATTAAAAAATATTCCTAAATAAGCCATAATTAAACTAGCCACAACTCCTGCAAATATTCCTAATACAACTTCGGATATTGTTAATTCAAAAGCTGTACTTACTCTTTGACCTATTATCATTTTTTGCATTATAATAGTTTTTCTATTTTTTCTATATAAAATTAATGATAACAATAATAAAACTACTACTGAAAAAGGATCTGTCAAAAGATATGCTACTGACTTTAATGTAATTAGTAATATGTCCATTAAAATAATTCCCCTCTCCATGACTATGGTTTAGTTAGAAAATCCAACTAAACCATCTATATAAAAATATAAAAAATCAACTACAATATTATTTTATCTTTGACTTTGCAATATTTAATGCTTTATTAAATTGAGGATCTAATTTTCTATCATACTCTTTCTTTCTCAATTCATCTGGATAATCTATTACAATATCTGGAGTTATCCCTTTATGATCTATATTTATGCCTTTAGGTGAATAATATTTTGAAATTGTAACTTTAAGTGCTGTATCGTCACCAGTCTCTATTATAGTTTGAACTACACCTTTTCCAAAAGTCTTTTTTCCTATAGAAGTTGCTGCATTATAATCTTTCATTGCTCCTAAAAATACCTCTGAAGCACTTGCAGATCCTTCGTCTACTAATATAGTTAATGGAAGACCTATGAAATTTCCACCTTTAGATTTATACTCTTTTTTATTTTTGTATTTATCTACAGTTGATACTACAACTTTTCCCTTATCTATAAAATTAGAAGCCATATTAATGCACTCATCTAATAGTCCACCTGGATTTCCTCTTAAATCTAATATTAAAGATTTCATACCATTGTCTTTTAAGTTATCTAAAGCATTTTTAAAGTTCTTTGAAGTATTCTCATCAAACATACTTACTTGTATATATCCTATATTATTATCAATCATTTCTGATTTTATAGTAGGTATATCTATTTTCTTCCTTTTTAGTGTTACTTCAAAACTTCCTTTTTCTTTTCTGTACAATTGTAGTTTAACTTCTGTGCCTTCTTTTCCTTTCATTATGGAAACAGCTTTATCTAATTCTTTTCCTGATACTTCTGTATTATTAACCTTTTGGATCTCATCATTTGGTAGTATTCCTGCTTCTTTAGCTGGAGATCCTTCAAAAGTAGATGCTACAATTATTTTATCATCTTTAGATTGTATTTGTATTCCTACTCCACTATAATTACCTTCTGTTTGAGCATTAAACTCTTTGTATTCTTTAGAATTCATAAATACTGTATAAGGGTCATTTAAGGATTCTGTCATTCCTTTCACTGCTCCCTCTACCATTTTATCTTCGTCTATTTTACCATCATAGTATTTATATATTTGATTTCTTATCAAAAACATCTTTTGATATTTTAATATATCTTTATATTGCTCTTCTCCAATTATAACCTTACCATTGGGCAAATACAAAGAAACTAAATTTGTACCTAAAAATGTAAAAATATTTGTTACTAGTACTATAACTACTGTCCACATAATCCACTTTTTATTTTTTTTCAAATTACCCACCTCTTTATTTAGCCTTAATATATATTAGTAATATATAAGTATTATATATTAAATAATACATTATTACATAAAATAAAAAAAATTAATTTTAAATTAATTTTTTTATTTATAAAACTAGCATGCACTATTCATAAGAAATTATTTATATATTTCTTATATTGTGCATGCTCTCTTATTTTAATGTTTACTAATATATAATAATTATACTGATAAGAATTTTCTTATAGATAATATACTTCCTATAGCACCTATTACTATTCCAACTATAACAAATATCCATGATACAGTTGATAAAACAACGCTTGGATTTAACACGCTCACAAATATTAATCCAACTGATAGTTTAGCATATATTGCTTTATATCCATAATATAAAATCACTATAGCAATAATAGCTCCTAAGATACCTATAATTATTCCTTCAAATACAAAAGGCCATCTAATAAACCAATCAGTAGCTCCTATATACTTCATTATTCCTATTTCTCTTTTTCTTGAATATACTGTAATTTTTATAGTATTTCCTATTAAGAATAAAGACACTCCTATAAGGATTAAAAATAATACTACGCCTATCCATTTTAATGTATTTGTTATTTTAGTTATTTTGTCTACTATTTCTTTTCCATCTTTTATTTGATCTATGCCTTCCATTCCCTTTATAGAATCTACTACTTTTGAAACTAATTCTGGTTTTTCTACTTTAACTATAATTGAATTTGGTAATGGATTCTCTTTTTCCAAACCTTCTGCTAAAGATTTATTCTGTTCTCCTAATTGTTCCTTAAATTTTTCTAGTGCATCCTTTTTACTTTCATATGTTATCTTTTCTACTCCAGATATAGAATTTATTTTATCTTTTATAGCTTTTTCTTGTTCTGTTTTTATGTCATCCTTTAATACTATTGTTGCTTCTACTTTTGACTCTACTTCTGTAACAGCTTGTTTTACATTCATTATAGACAGAATGAATACTCCTAATATAAATAATGTGGCTGCTACGGTAGCTATAGAAGCTGTACTTAAAGTCTTATGTCTTCTTAATCCTCTTATAGAATCTACAACAAAATATTTTATTGTACTAATCTTCATATCCGTATACACCTCTTTCTGCATCTCTAACCACTGTTCCTTTTTCTATGGCTATAACTCTTTTTCGCATTTTATCAACTATATCCTTTGCATGAGTTGCCATAACTATAGTTGTCCCAGCGTGATTTATATCATTTAATATATCCATTATACCAAGAGATGTTTCTGGATCTAAATTTCCTGTAGGTTCATCTGCTATTAATAGTGATGGATTGTTTACTATAGCTCTAGCTAAGGATATTCTTTGTTGTTCTCCACCTGAAAGCTGATGTGGAAAAGCTTTATATTTATTTGAAAGGCCTACTAATGATAAAACCATCGGAACTTTTTTTCTAATTTCTCTATGGCTAGCTTCAATTGCTCTCATAGCAAAAGCTACATTTTCATATACATTTAATGATGGAATTAATCTAAAATCTTGAAAAACTACCCCAATTTTTCTTCTATAATGTGGTATTTGTTTTCTTGAAAGTGATGTTATATCTGTACCATCTACAATCAACTTACCTGAAGTAGGCTCTATTTCTCTTAATAAAAGCTTTATAAATGTTGATTTACCAGCACCACTAGGTCCAACTAAAAATACAAATTCTCCTTTTTCAATATCTAAATTTATGTCTGATAATGCATATTTATTTCCGTTATATATCTTACTTATATTCCTAAATTCAATCATGAATACCTCTCCTTATTTTCGGTTTTTGCTTCATTTTACTTCAAATAATTCTAACTATCAACATTATATCATAATAAAAGTAAAAATAAAAAACTAAATTACTGTAAAATGCAAAAAGATGTCTGTAAATAATACAAACATCTTCCTACTACCTTTTATCCTTCTTCAATTATATCTTTAAATCCTTCTCCTAAAACTTCATGAGCATCACTTACAGTTATAAAAGCTCTACTATCTACTTCTTTTATATGTTGTTTTAACTTTATAAACTCTTTTCTACTTAAAACTGTATAAAGAATATAAGTAGATTCATCACTATACACACCCTTACCATGAAATAATGTACAACCTCTCTCAAGTTTTTGTATTATGAACTCACTTATTTCTTTATTTTTTTTACTTATTATCATTATTTGTTTAGACATATTAAGTCCTTCTATAACTGCATCTATAGTAAATCCATTTAAAATTACACATAAAAGAGCATACATACCTTTTTCTACTCCAAAAGATGCTGCTGCGAAAAGAGTTACTAAAAAATCTACTATTAATAAAGCTTTACCTATTTCTATATGAAAAAATTTATTTATAATTTTTGCTAATATATCTGTACCACCAGTAGACGCATTTTGATTAAACACTATCCCCATTCCAATAGCTGATATAAATATGCCAAATAGTGAAGCTAAAAGTAAATCATTCGTAACAGCTTTTCCATTCATAATATTTAATTTTTCTAATCCCCATATAATAGCCGCTAATGTGCATCCAGAATAAATTGTTTTTGCACCAAATTTATTTCCTATAACTATAAATGCTATTGTATATAAAAAAACTTCCATTATTAACATAAGTAAACCTACTGGTAATGAAGGAAAAAAGCTGTTTATAATTATAGCAATTCCTGTAGTTCCTCCCGCTGCTATGTTATTAGGTTGAAAAAAGAAAACTACTGATGTAGCTACTAAAAAAACTCCAATAGTTATAAATAAATATTCTTTAAATATTTTGTTTTTCATATAATCCCCCCATTTTTATTTTATATAAACTCCAGATAAAGTTGCCTCTTTTCCAAAAAAGATATAGTAAAATAAATTTATGTATAAATAATTATTATTTTAAATGATTATTATATTAATATAATAATCATTTAATTATAATTATAAAGAATACTCTTTGTATTGTATACGATATCAAAAGCAATAATATACTCATAAATAATATTACGAAGGATAGATTAAATTTTTGAAGTAATTTTTCCATTGTTTTTCATGATTTAACGGTCTTAAAAACTCTTCGCTAGTAAAAGATATGCCTGCTATAGCCATACCAAAAACAGCTATATATTGAGACATTCTACACCCCCACAAAAATACACTATAAAGGGATCTGCTTGGCAATACAACTACAATAAAGCAACCTATTGCAAAACTTATAAAAAACAAATAAAAGGATAGTTTAAAGACATACAATATATCCTGTAAATAATATTTCATATAATATCCTTCCTTTAATTATAATAGTAGAAAAGGGAAGGTAAAATACCACCCCTTTTTTAATAAAATACTATTTTAATTTTAATCCTTTTTTTACAGCCTTTACTATATCTTCTGATGTTAACTCATATTTTTTTAATAATTCTGCTGGTTTACCACTTTCACCAAATGTATCTTTTATTCCTACTCTTAAAACTGGTACTGGATGATTTTCACTTAAAACTTCACATACAGCTGAACCTAATCCACCTATTATACTGTGTTCTTCTGCTGTTATTACTAATCCAGTTTCTCTAGCAACATTTACAATAATATCTTTATCTATAGGTTTTATAGTATGTATGTTTATAACATTTACCTTTATACCCTCTTCAGCTAATATATTATATGCTTCTAATGCTGCATCTACCATTATTCCTGTAGCTATTATAGTAGCTTCTTTTCCCTCTCTTAATTTTATTCCTTTTCCTATTTCAAATTTATAATCTGCATTATCATTTATAACTGAAACTCCTGCTCTTCCCAATCTTACATAGCATGGTCCGTTATAATCTGCCACGGCTCTTATTGCTGCTTCTGTTTCTACTGCGTCACTTGGACAAATTACAGTCATATTTGGTATACTTCTCATTAATGATATATCTTCAACAGATTGATGTGAAGCTCCATCTTCTCCTACTGTAACCCCTGCATGTGTGGCACAAACTTTAACATTTAAATTTGGGTAACATATAGAGTTTCTTATTTGTTCAAAAGCCCTTCCTGCTGCAAACATAGCAAAAGTACTAGCAAATGGAATCTTTCCACAAGTTGCTAATCCTGCAGCTATTCCCATCATATTTCCTTCTGCTATACCTACATTTATAAATCTCGCTGGGCAAACTTTTTTAAAATCAGCAGTTTTAGTTGATTTTGAAAGATCTGCATCTAGAACAACAACTTGTGAATTTTCTTCTGCTAATTTAGCTAATGTTTTTCCATATGCTTCTCTTGTAGCTATTTTAACTCCCATTATTTTTCACCTCCAATTTCACATATAGCTTTTTCACATTCTTCTGCACTTGGTGCTTTTCCATGCCATCCCGCTTGATTTTCCATAAAAGAAACACCCTTACCTTTTATAGTTTTACAAACTATCATAGTTGGTTTTTCTTTAATATTTTTTGCGCTATTTATAGCATTTAATATAGCATCTAAATCATGGCCATCTATTTCGATAACATTCCAATTAAACGCTCTAAATTTATCTGCTATAGGCTCTGCTGACATAACTTCACTACAAGGTCCATCTATTTGTAATCCATTATAATCTACAAATGCGATTAAATTATCTAATTTATAGTGAGCCGCTGCCATAGTTGCTTCCCAAACTTGACCTTCCTCTAATTCTCCATCGCCAAGTAAAGCATATACTTTGTAATCTTTTTCATCAAGTTTACCTGCTAAAGCCATACCTACTGCTGTTGATATCCCTTGCCCCAAGGAACCTGTTGACATATCTATGCCTGGAACATCATTCATATTAGGATGCCCCTGTAACATTGATCCAATTTTTCTTAGAGTTTTTAATTCTTCTGGATTAAAAAATCCTCTTCTTGCTAAAGTACTATATAATACTGGAGCAGCATGACCTTTGGAAAGAACAAATCTATCCCTATTTAAATCCCTAGGATTAGTAGGATCTACATTCATCTCATTAAAATATAAAGCAGTCAATATTTCTACTGCTGATAAAGAACCTCCTGGATGTCCAGAAGCAGATTCAGTTAACATTGAAATTATATCTTTTCTAATAACTTTAGCTATCTCTTGTAGCTCTTCCACGCTCTTGTTCATATTTTTACCTCCAAGTATTTTTTAATCACTCTTATTACTATATTATTGTAACACAAAAATTAATTTAAAAAAATTAATTTTAATATATAGGTATAAAATCTATAATTAGAATAGTATTTTTAACTATATATAAATATATTAACAAACTATATATTCTTTTATGTATATATTTATATCAAATTCTTTTATTTTTAAGTTTATAAATATATGCTATAGACTCAAAAAAAGATAAGGGCAAAAATTCCCTTATCCTATTTAATTCAAAGCCATACTAACTAAAATAGCAGTATCAACTTTTTTCATATCTTCATCTGTCATATGACCTATTTTTTCTTTCAATCTTCTCTTATCTAAAGTCCTTATTTGTTCTAGCAATACTACTGAATCTTTATTTAATCCATAATCCTCTGAGGATATTTCTACATGTGTTGGTAATTTTGCTTTATTTATTTGTGAAGTTATTGCTGCAATTATTACTGTAGGACTATATTTATTTCCTATATTATTTTGTATAACTATAACTGGTCTTATTCCACCTTGCTCTGAACCTACTACAGGACTTAGATCAGCATAAAATATATCTCCTCTTTTTACTATCTGTTGTGTCATTTGGAAAATCACTCTCCGAAAGCATAGCTTCATAGTTTTTTAAATCTTTTATATCTTGCTCAAATCCCTGCTCTGAATAGTCTCTATTTATATCTGCCATTTCTATATAACCTTTTTTCATTTCATCTATTTTTATTTGCTTTTTTCTCTCCTCAATATATAGTATTATAGCTTGCCTAAAAAATTCACTTCTTTTTTGAGAATCTTTTTTTATTATTTCATTTATTTCATTATAAAGTGTATTGGGAAGATTTATAACTACCTTCTTTTTATCCGCCATAGAATAATACCTCCTAATAAGGCTATGTAATAATTATAATTTATATTATAGAATTTTAAGAATTCATATGTCAAAGTTTATTTTAATACAATTATGTATTATTATGTAAATCAAATACTACTATAATATCATATAAAATTTATAGATAATTTACCACATTAACAATTTTACCATCTTTCTTATATACTCTAGGTACTCTCTTATTTACATTACATATAACTTCATAACTTATAGTACCTATTTCAGAAGCTATATCTTCTGCAGTATAACTTATCCCATTTTCTTCTCCCATAATTGTAACCAAATCTCCAACTTTTAAACCTTTTATAGAGGTTACATCTATCATGCACTGATCCATACAAACTCTTCCTACAATAGGAGCAAACTTGCCATTTACTATAACTTTTCCTTTATTACTTAGCAATCTATTGTATCCATCTGCATATCCTATAGGTAAAGTAGCTATTATACTTTCTTTTTCTGTTTTAAAGGTCCTCCCATAACTTATATATTCTCCTGCAGGTACTTTCTTTATATGTACTATACTAGTTTTTAAAGACATTACTGGCTTTAACTTTATATTATCTTTCAGTACATAATTAGATGGATAATATCCATACATTATAATACCTGCCCTCACTGCATCCAAATGAGTATCTTCTAAATCTATTATAGCTGCACTATTAGCGATATGTTTTATAGGTATACTAATGTTTTTATTTTCCAATTCACTTATAAATTTATTATACTTATTCATCTGATACAATGTATAATCTTTATTTAATTCATCCGCAGAAGAAAAGTGGGAAAACATACCCTCTATCTTAATATTTGGCAACTTACTTATTTTATATACATCTTCTACACTTTCTTTTGTAGGTAAAAAACCAATTCTACCCATTCCTGTATCTATTACTATATGTATTTTTAATATTTTTCGTTTTAATACTGCTATTTTAGATAATATTAAAGCATCATTATAAGAATATACAGATTGTTCTATATCATTATCTAAAAGCATATCTCCTAAGGATCCTGGTGTATATCCTAATATCATAATAGGATTCTTTATTCCACTCATTCTAAGTTCCATAGCCTCACTTAAAACTGCTACTGCTAACCTATTTACTCCATTCTCTAAAAGAGTAGGAGCTATTTCCATAGCTCCATGTCCATATGCATTAGCCTTTATAACCCCTATTATCTCCTTATTTTTACATATCTTTTTTATTTGTTGTATATTATATTGTAAATTATCTAAATCAATTTCTGCCCATACTGCTCTTAAATTTCTAAACAAACTCTCCCCTGCTTTCTAAAATAAATTTTATAAGCTATCTGGATTAAATAATTTTTTATCCAAATTACTATTTGGTATAAAATTTGTGTAATTTATAACTGCACTCTCATTATTTTTGCTATCATATATTATCAATTTTTTAGGAATATTTTTTTTATCTTCCACAAACAATTGTGCTTTTGCTGAATTTCTGTTGTTTCCTGGTATAGTTAATGTTATAACTTCATATTTATAGTCTCCTTCTTCTCTTAGATCAACCTTTATTTCTTCATTAGTATATAAAAGACAAATATATTCACCTATAAATGTTAATCTATAAAATTTATCAAACTCTTTATCTTTATTGTATTTCACTCCATTAGCTAAATCCTTAACAAATATTTTATTATTTGTATATAACAATATTCTATCTTTATTTAATTCAAATCTATATCCTAATTCCTTATTATAAAATTGTTTTCCTTTATATTTTATTGTTTGCTTTTTATTTTTTATATTTATATCTACATCACAACTATAGCTTTCCAAATTTTTTAAATAATCTATGCTATCTCCATATTCATTATTTTTGTTGAAATGTATAAATAAAAATGTAGCTAAAATTATTGCAATAGCTGAACACAATACAAATAATTTTTTCATTTAAGGCCTCCTAAAGCTTTGGCTTATTATTTCATTAATAATATTATTCTTATTTTTATTTATATATTACTAGCTATTTAAAAACTTCTATATTTACTACTTAAAATAAGCCTTAAAAAATTATTTATATATTTTAATATAATCATACATTTCAATTACACTATAATATAATTTTTAATTTAAACAAAGTAAATAGAATACTGTTATTAAAATTCAAGCATGCTCCTTCCTGCTTTCTAAAATAAATTTTATAAGCTATTTAGATTAAATAATTTTTTATCCAAATTACTATATTAAATTTATTCTATATTTTGTAATTCTTTTATAGCAAAAGGTATATAATCTAAAACATGAGTAGCATTTACGCAAAACATTTTTAATGACAATTTTTCACCACAATATCCATGTAAATACGTTGCAAGATATGCAGCATCTAATGGACTATACCCCTGTGATATAAAAGAAGCTATTATTCCTGTTAAACAATCTCCCATACCTCCAGATGCCATAGCACTATTACCTGTAGAGTTTACAAATACTTTCTCACCATTTGTAATTATTGTATTATATCCTTTCAAAACCACTATAACATTATTCTCTTTAGCAAACTCTCTAGCTAACTTTAATCTATTTTTTTGAATATAATCTATATCATAACCTGTTATTCTTGAAAACTCACCTAAATGTGGAGTTATGACTATCTTTCCTTTTGAATTCTTTATTATATCCAAATTATTTTCCAAAACATTTATACCATCAGCATCTATAACTACATTTCCATTATAATCTCTTATTATTTTTTTTAACAGTTCCTCTGTTTTATTATTTTTACCCATGCCTGGACCTATAGCTATACAATTAGCCTTTACCATAATATTTTTAATTTCTTTATATTCTTCATAATTTATAGTCATAGCTTCCTCTAACTTAGAGCTTAATATACCTTGAACATCCTTAGATGTAGCTAAAGTTACAAGACCTGTCCCACTTTTAACTGATGATTCTGCACATAAGTAAGCTGCTCCTGTAAATCCTTTGCTTCCAGCTATAATTAGCAATCTTCCAAATTCTCCTTTATGTGAATATTTATTTCTTTCTTTAAAATTATCTTTAAACATATATTTATCAACAATATAATAATCTTTAGAAAATAACTCTAAGGCTTCCTTGGGAATTCCTATTTTTTCAATAATAATATTTCCTAAATATTTATCTTTATCATAAGTTAAAAATCCTTCTTTATACATTTCAAAGGAAACTGTAGTATCAGCTTCTATACAAACACCTTCTATTTCACCTGTGCTTGCATTTAATCCAGAAGGAACATCTATAGACAATGTGTTTTTACTATTTTCATTTATTATAGATATAGTATCTTTATATATTCCTTCTATTTCCCTACTAAGCCCTATACCAAAAATAGCATCTAAAACCATATCGCTTTTTATTACACTTTCTCTTAAATAATCTAAGTCTTCATAATCTCTTATGTAATTAATATTTAAATTTATGTTTTTTAATATATTATAATTTATTTCAAAATCCTCAGTACTACGATTACCTCTTTCAATTATAAATATTTCTACTTCTTTATTTAAACAATGTAAATGTCTTGCTACAGCTAATCCATCTCCTCCATTATTACCTTTTCCACATACTACAACAAATCTATTGTTTAATTTTAGTTCTATATTGGATACTACTTTTAATGCTGCATTTTCCATTAAAACAATGCTAGGTATACCTAAGTTTTGTACAGAGTAACTATCCATCTTTCTAAAATTTTCTGAAGAAATTATTCTCATATAAACACCTCCAATAAAGCATAGGCTATAGCATATTCTTTCTCATGAGATATACTTAAATGTATTTTATAATCTCGTGATATTTTTTTTATTATCCCTTCAGCCCTTGGTTTCAAAATAACTTCCGGTTTCCCTAATTTATTATTTATTATTTCTATATCTTTAAAATTAAAACCTCTAATTCCAGTACCTAATGCCTTGGATATAGCTTCCTTTGCTGCAAATCTTCCTGCTATAAACTCTATATTAAAATTTTTCTTTTCCCAAGCTTCAACTTCATTTTTGGTAAATAATTTATTTATAAAATTTTTATTTCTAATTGTAGCTCTTTCTATTCTTTTAATTTCAGTAATATCTGTTCCTATACCATAAATCAATTATTATCACTTCCTTAATTTATATTATATAATAAAGCATTTATAAGTAAAAAATATAAATTATATAATTGTTTTATTTTAATCTGAAACTTTGGATAAATTAAATATTGATTAGTGGATATTTTTATTTTCATAATAAAAAATAAAGGATAAATAGTTAAAATTTATTACTATTTATCCTTATAAAATATGTAAAATTATTTTATTTACACATAGAAGACACATTTTTTAATACATTTTCATAGTCAACTACATATTTATCTGCATATTCTCCAATTATGTCTACAACATGAATAGGTGAAACTGTTTTTTCATAAAGCATTTTTAGTAAATTATGTACTTTATATCTATGAGGGCTTATATGTCTTATATTATTACTTTCTGAATTTATAAGTTTCCCCTTTTGAAAATCCTTTCTTAATATTTCTATACCATAAGATTGGACCTTTATGTTTTCTTCTTGCCAAGAAATATATAAATTACTTTTTATAAGCTTATAGTAATATATATACTCCTTGTCTTCTAAATTTTGACCTTTAATAAGATTTTCTAATACCACTTCCATAATACTATCCCCCTGCAAACAAATAACTTTATTAATATGCTAACATAGGTTGTACACAAAATTATGTCATTTAATGAAACGTATTTATAATTTTCTTATTATTTTAATTGACAATATAATATTTTAATTTTTATTTATGATATATTTTGTTCTTATTCGCAATTCCAATAACCAGTTTTAGGAATTTTCAAACTTTTTAATGTGCTTTATTGTCGAAATCTAAGGTAAATTTATAGTTTAAATTTATATTGTATAAATTCAAACCTAATATTGGTACTATTTTAGTTATTTAGATCAATTGTTATTAGCTCCACCAAAAAATAATAACACAAATTTACTTTATTTCTATTAAAATTATTTTATGTTATTATTTCCATTTATATATTTAATTACTATATCATATTTTTTTAATAACTTTTATATAATTTATAAATTTTACCAAACTTGTAGTTATTTATTCCTGTAAAATATTAATGCACTTTATTTCTGTACTTAAATTTTTTATTTTTATTCAATAAAAAACTTCTTGCAGAGAATACAAGAAGTTGATTATGACCTACATTTTATTTTATATATAATTTTTATTTTTTAAATCTTTTTCCTTGCGTGAAACCAATAACGCATTAATTTCTCCTCCTGTAATAACTATTATAGATGTCAGATATAACCACACTAAAAAAACAATAACTGCCCCTATACTGCCATACAATCTAGAATAGTTATTAAAATTATCCACATAAAAAGAAAATCCCATAGATGCAATTATCCAAGCTATTGTAGCAAATATAGCTCCTGGTAATACATCTCTCCATTTTAATCTTTTACTTGGAATGTAATAATATAATGAAGCTAAAATAAATATAATTATTCCTATCATTACTGTATATCTTATTATATTCCATACTCTATTAAATTCCCATGAAAAACCTAGCCTATAAACTAAAGTTCTGCCTATAGTTTTTCCGAAAACCAATAGGAAAATGCTCATGACAAGCACTAATGCCATACCTAATGTACACAAAATTGTCATAAGTTGAACCCGCATAAAAGATCTTTTCTCTTTCACGTCATAAGCCTTATTTAATCCTCTTACTACAGCTCTAAACCCAGCAGAAGCAGTCCATATAGTAAATATTATACTGAATGAAAGTAAATTTCCATTTTGAGTATAAATAATTTCTTCTATAGTATTTTTCAACAATAAATACATATTACTTGGTATTATTTCTTTTAATCCTAACAATAAATCTTCACTATGTATAGGCAAGTATCCTATTAATGTTATTACAAACATTAAAAAAGGAAATACTGATATAATTAAAGCATAAGCCAGTTGTGAGGATAATGCTAATACTTCATCCTCTAAAAATCTGTTTGCTAGTTCTTTTACACCATTAGGTATAATTTTTGAAAGATTTTTATTCAAAGCACTAACTCCTTTTAGTATTTTTAATGTTTTCAATACAATTATATACCATATAAAGTGATATTACTTAGTATATTTAAAAATTAAAGATTTATTTCACAAATGCATAATAAAGTTAAAAATTTTTATTATAAAATTAAAAAGATATGAATTATGATATTATATTTATCAATTCATATCTTTTAATATTCCATAATAATTTTCTATAAATATATTTAAAATTATATTAACTATTCGCTGCAATATATACACTCATATTGTCCATTTTTCACTAAAAATAATTTTTCTATATCCTCTGCTAGTATATTATCTAAATTATCACTATAGTTAAATTTAACCCCTATACCACAATTAGAGCTTATCTTTCTAGGCACTGGCATAGTTTGATTATTTATATTTAACTTATTCAAAAATCTACTATATTTTATGGCTCCAGAATGAGTAAAAAAAGTTCCTATATACTCCATAATATTTATTTCCTCGCAGATAATATAAAATCATCTTCATCTTCTTTTATACTAACCTTATATCCAGCCTTTTTCATAAATCTTTCTACATTTTCTCTGGCAGTCATATTATCTACAATTACATCAGCACCTTCTTTATTATTTTCTAAAGCTTTTTTGGTCATTAGGACTGGTTGTGGACAAGATACTCCTCTAGCATCAATTTGAACCAACACTAACATCTCCTTTCACTTTTACTTTCTCATTTTTTTCTATATTTATATATGAAATAGCACAAACCAATATAAAGCCTATTATTACAGCTATTTTACCATTTGCTGTAGCTCCTTTTGGACTAGCTGCTAAACTAAAATTATGACAAAATGCAGCTCCTACTAACATGCCTAAAACAGTTATAACTGAATCTATGTTTCCTTCTGCTGAAAGTATAAGTTGTCTCATAGGACACCCTCCTAGAAGTACAGATCCCCAACCTGCAAGTACCATACCTAAAAAGTTCCACAATGCATCTGTATGGGCAACTGGTTGTCCTATAAATCCTAATTTAAACTTTCCTATAATTAAGTTTCCTATAAGTGCAAATATAAATACAGATATAAATCCTGAAATTAAATAACTATCTTTAAACATTATTAAATCTCTGATTCCACCTACCATACATAATCTAGTTCTTTGAGCTAAAATTCCTACAATTAAACCTGATATTAATGCAATTACTATAGGAGCATGTGCTGAACCAGGTCCTTTTTTGCTAAAGAATATAAAAGCTGGTGCTGCAACTAATAATATAAATAACCCTATATTTACTACTGGAAATAAATATCCTTCTGACTTATTTAATTTATAATTTCTTTTTAAACTAAAGCCCTTGTTTAAAAACACTATACCAATAATTATACCTACAGCAAAACCTACAAGTCCCATTATAGCATTTAGGTCTCCCCCTGCTAATCTTAAGACCATTCTTAAAGGACATCCTAAAAACATCAGAGCTCCTACCATAACTATAAAACCTAAACTGAATCTTATAAAAGGTGATGATCCTCCTCTTGCATCGAATTCATTTTTAGATATAGCCATTATAAAAGCTCCTATAACCATTCCTATAATTTCAGGCCTTATATATTGAACTATAGGTGCTCTATGAAGTCCTATAGCGCCTGCTGTATCTCTTATAAAACAAGCAATACAAAAACCCATATTTACAGGATTTCCGAAGTAAACTAAAATCACTGCTATAATTCCTACTAAAGCTCCCGTAAATATAATACCTTTTTTACTATCCATTATTTACACCCTCCTTTTTATTTGTTAATATTAAAACTAATTAATGTTATATGCCAATTTAATTTTAACAAACATTTCATATTTAGTTAAATAACTCTTTTTTATAACAAATAAAATAACTATTGTAAAATTTAATAATTATGTTTTTATATGATTTTTAATATGGGGGTATATAATTATGAAAAATATTTATTTAGATAATGCTGCAACTTCTTTTCCTAAAGCACCTAATGTAGGAGAAAGCATGCTAAATTATATGAAAAATATAGGCTGTAATATAAATAGAGGTGTCTACACTTCTTCTTTAGCCGCTGAAAATATTGTTTTTGAAACAAGAGAATTAATATGTGATTTATTTAACTTTAACAAACCTGAAAACGTTGTATTCACTAAAAATATAACTGAAAGTTTAAATTTATTAATCAAGGGGTTACTTCAAAATGGCGATCACGTTATCGTTTCTTCCATGGAACACAATGCAGTTATGCGTCCTTTAACTTCCTTAACTAAAAATGGTATAGAAATTTCTAAAGTCTCATGTAATATATTTGGACAACTTAGTATTAATGATGTAGTAAATCAAATAAAATCTAATACTAGAGCTATTATTATGACTAATGCTTCTAATGTATGTGGAACTATATTACCCTTAGAACAAATAGGAAAACTATGTAAAAAAAATAATTTAATTTTTATAATAGATACTGCTCAAACAGCTGGATTTTTAGATATAAATTTTGAAAAGACAGAAGCTGATGCATTAGCTTTTACCGGCCATAAAGGTCTTTTAGGTCCACAAGGTATTGGTGGTTTTCTAATAAAAGACTCTTTAATTCCCAAAATACGACCTTTTATTGAAGGTGGTACAGGAAGTCTTTCAGAATACGAAATTCAACCTAGTTATATGCCAGATAAATATGAGAGTGGCACCTTAAATATACCAGGAATTTATGGATTAAATGCAGCCTTAAAATATATAAAAAAAATTTCATTAGGTTCTATTAGAGAAAAAGAGTTATATTTGACAAAACTTTTTATAGAAAATGTTCTAAATTTAGATGATGTAAAATTAGTTGGATTAAATACTATAGATAATAGAACTTCTGTAGTTTCTTTAGATTTTAATAAAATAGATAATGCTATAGTTTCCTTAGATTTATCTAAGGATTATAACATAATGACTAGGTGTGGATTACATTGTGCTCCTTCCGCTCATAAAACATTAAATACATTTCCACAGGGAACTGTTCGATTTAGCTTTGGACATTTTAACACAAAAAAAGATATAGATTGTACTATAGATTCATTAAATAAAATTATAAAAAAATATGAATAATTAATCTAATAAAAATAAAGGACTAGAAAATCTAATCCTTTATTTTTAAATTATTTATTCTTTTTTATTTAGAATATAATTCTACTACTAAAGTTTCATTTACATCTACTGGTATTTCATCTCTTTTAGGTTCTTTAATTAATCTTCCTGAAAACTTATCATAATCTTTTTCTATATAAGATAAACTAAATTTTTTTAAATTTAAGAAATTATCAAAAAATTCATGATTTTTTCTATATTTCTCTCTTAAAGTTATTACATCTCCTATTTTTATTGCATAACATGGTATATTAACTTTAATACCATTAACTAGTATGTGTCCATGATTCACCATCTGTCTAGCTTGTCTTATAGAATTAGCAAATCCTATCCTATATACTATATTATCTAATCTACATTCTAAGCTTCTTAATAAAGCATCACCAGTTCTTTCTTTACTTTTCATTGCTTTTTTAACATATCCTAAAAATTGTCTTTCTAAGACCCCATAGTATGCTCTTATTTTTTGTTTTTCTAAAAGTTGTTTCCCATAATTTGATAATTTCTTACCTTCCCTACTGTTTTCTCTTGTGGCTCTTTTCATAGCCTTAGGATGTCCATAAATATTTACCCCTAGTCTTCTAGATAATTTAAATCTTGGATCTCTTATCTTAGCCATTTTTTCCTCCTAATATTGTATTCTCAGCCGCGATAATAGTTTTTAAACTATCTACATAGTATATCATATATCGAAAATGATTTTCAATATCTTTTTGTGTTTTTTAATATTCATTTGCTCTTTAAATAAGTTAATTGCTCCTATTATTAACTCTAATTTTAAATTAATTCTAAAAAATATAGGACTGTAAAATCCCTAAAGAATTTAGTTTATCATAATTGCAATGGCATTATATCTATGATATAATTTTTGTAAAATTCAAACAATATCGAGGGTTATTTGTAATCCTTATTCACATTCGTAAAAAATATTGCTCTTATTTCAATATGTATTTTAATATTTAATAATGCATATATATTTTAAAAATTAATTACATATTATTTATTATAATAATTGTATTAATTTAATATTAATAATTTAAATATATAAAAAGGAGGCAAATGTTAATGAAAAAATTAGGGTTAATACCCAAGATTATCATCGCTATTATTTTAGGTATTCTAATAGGTAGCTTTACACCAATTCCTTTCATACGCATATTCAGAACTTTTAGCTCCATATTTGGAGAATTTTTAGGCTTTCTTATACCTTTAATAATCTTAGGATTCATTGTTGCTGGTATAGCTGAACTTGGCCAAGGAGCTGGTAAGCTTTTAGGTATCACTGTTGGTTTAGCTTATTTATTTACACTAATATCTGGTTTTTCTGCTTTATTAGTTGGTAGAACCTTATTACCATCAATTATTACTGGTGCTACTCACGTAGAAAAGGCTAAAAAAGCTTTGGATCCTTTCTTTGAAATGAAAATTCCACCAATGATGGATGTTATGACTGCACTTATATTTGCTTTTATATTAGGATTAGGCATTGCAAAAACGCAAAACAAGACTTTAAAAGATGTAGCTATAGGATTTCAAGAAATAATAACAAAAGTTATTGAAAATGTAGTTATACCATTACTTCCACTTCACATATTAGGTATATTCGCTAATTTAGCCTATACTGGTGAAGTATCTACAGTTTTAAAGGTGTTTTGGAAAGTATTTATAATTATACTTATTTTACATTGGGTTATTCTTGTTTTCCAATTTGTAGTAGGTGGCTCTATTGCTGGTAAAAATCCTTTTAAATCATTAAAAATACAAATTAAAGGTTATCTTACTGCTTTAGGAACTCAATCTTCAGCTGCAACTATTCCTATCAACATTCAATGTTCAGAGCAAATAGGAATTAGCAAAGGTATAAGAGACTTTGTTATTCCCCTATGTGCAACTGTTCATCTATCAGGAAGTACTATTACTTTAACTATATGTGCATTAGCTGTTATGATGCTAAATGGTATTCCTATAAGCATACCTCAAATGGCTGGATTTATAGCTATGCTAGGAGTAACTATGGTAGCCGCTCCTGGTGTTCCTGGCGGTGCAGTAATGGCAGCTCTTGGCATACTTCAATCAATATTAGGATTTAATGAAGCTTTACTTGGTTTAATGATTGCTTTATATATTGCACAAGATAGCTTTGGTACTGCCTGTAATGTATCCGGGGATCAAGCTGTAGCAATGATTGTTGATTCTATACAAAAAAAATTTGATAAAAAACATAAAACCAATAATAATTAATTAATTTATCAAAGTAATTATTATTAATAAAATATATAAAATAGGTGTATAAAGCTAAAAAACTTTATGCACCTATTTTATTTATGCATCTATTATATTAAATTATTTTTTATACTAATACTATATATGTACAAAACCCTCACAAACTATCATATCTTATAATTAATAAAAAAACTTCTAATATTACATAAAAATTCCATAAACTTAAATGTTTTATTTAAAATTAATTATTTTAAATATACTTCCTTATATTCTATAAATAGAACTATATTTTTATTTTAAATATAATTATTTTATAAGAATATGAATAATTTTATGGGTAAAAATAAATGATAAATATAGGAGGTGTTCATATGGCAAATTTAACTCAAAAAGAACAATTACTTTTACAAGATCAAAAAAATCATGAAGAATTGTGCATTAAAAAATACACAAATTATGCAAATCAATCACAGGATCCTCAATTAAAACAATTATTTTTAAACAATGCACAACAAGAACAGGAACATTTAAACAGTATAAACCAAATTTTAAGCGGTCAGGTTCCAAATATTAATTCACAACAACAAAACCAACAACAAAATCAGCAACAACCAAATCCTCAAATGCAATCTAATACTGGAACTGGATTAAAAAATAAAAATGATGCTGACTTATGTACTGACCTTTTAGCTACAGAAAAATATGTTTCTTCAACTTATGATACTGCTATATTTGAATTTAGAGACCCTAATATTAGAAATGTTTTAAATCACATTCAAAAGGAAGAACAACAACATGGCGAAGCTATTTATAAATATATGGAAAGCAAAGGCATGTATAACCCTCAATAATAAAATTATATACTTATGTGAATAAAATTAATAATAAAATTCTGTTAAAAATACTTATATTTTTAACAGAATTTTATTTTAAAATCCGTATCATTTTTAGTTTTTAGATATTGTAATATTTGAGGATTTATCTTCAGTGTAACATCCTATCTTCTTATTTTTAAACAATTCTTTTATACTTTATTTCCTCCAATAATCTTTTTTATAGTGTAAATCTACACTTATATTACCATAAATATGACATGCACCAATTATAAGGGCTTATTATTCCACACGCAATCTTTTTACCAGAATTTCCAGATGGTTGTGATCTATAGTCATCTGGATTCTCATGAATAATTATAGATTTTCCGATAATATCTTGCACCTTAAATTTATTAGTAAAGAACGACATAATAGATTTTCCATTATTTGAGAACAAAACTGGAAAATCCCCTGCATGATTTCCATGTGGTTGATTTGTGGGATTCCAGTGTCCACCTGTATCTTTAAATGGTTCTTCAGAAAACCCCTCATTACAATTCCCCAATTCATGAATATGAAATCCATGTGGCCCAATAGGCGCTTGTTCCCCTTTTGCTGGCTGATATTCTGGAAGTCCTGTAATATTTACATATACTGCAGTACCCCCAGGTACATCTTGAAATAATACATATCCTTTAATTTTAGGGTATAAAGCACCACCTTTTATGTAAGAAATAGCATTCTTACACACATATTTGTTTATCATATAATTCACTCCACTCTTGAAACTAATATGTTCCATATTATATTATGTTATATAAATTTAGAGTGTTAAAAATAAAATTTCAAATTATTTATTAAAATTTGCCAAGTGTATAATGCAAAAAAACTCCACCTAAAACCATCACCACCCTCAACCCCTTTTCCCATCAGCCTTTCAGCCCATTTTTTATCCATTTTTCAATTTCAAAATTACAATAAAGTTCACAGAAAAACAGGCTCTTTCATGAGCCTTTTCCCTTGAATTCTGGCTCTAAAAATTACAATAAAGTTGACCGAAAGTACAGGTGTAAGAGTTAAGGTTTAAGGGTTAAGATTGGGGCTTTTTCTGTTATGTATTTCAATAAAATCAATCAATATACCAAATCAACACATGGCTCAATTCCTTTATTTTCAATGGTTTTATCAATATTCCTTTCAATATTTTCTTCTCAATAATTCTTCTGTTTTTCAATCCATAAATAAAAAAATCATGGATGATCCAGTGTGAAAACTGAAATCTTTCCATGATTTTTAGGTCATCTTTATTTGTCCTAGGCGGACTTTATTGTCATTAGGTCAACTTTTTTGAGAGTGTACATTTAACTATTTAAATAATATAAATAAAATTCCAGTAAAAGTTTTATTTTTACTGGAATTTTTATATAAAATATCTAATTTGAAATTATCAAACTTAGTTAAAAAGCTATAAATAACCTTACAAAAACTATTCTTTACTCAACTGTAACTGATTTAGCTAGATTTCTTGGCTTATCTACATCGCGTCCTTTTAGTACTGCTACATAATAAGCTAATAATTGAAGAGGAACTACTGCAATAATACTTTGTAATATATCATTTGTTCTTGGTATATAAATTATTTTATCTGCAACTTGTTCTGCTTCTTTGTTTCCTTCTTGAGTTATAGCAATAACATATGCTCCTCTTGATTTAACTTCTTTTATATTAGAAATACTTTTTTCAAATAAGTCTGTTTGAGTCATTGTAGCTATTACTGGCGTATTTTCTTCAATAAGAGCTATAGTACCATGTTTTAATTCACCAGCAGCAAAAGCTTCTGCATGCATATAAGATATTTCTTTTATCTTTAATGAACCTTCTAATGAAAGATTGTAGTCTAACCCTCTTCCTATATAAAATGCATGTTCATTATCTTTTATTTCTTTTGCTATTTCTTTTATATCATCATGTTGATCAAGTATTTTTTGAACTTTTTCAGGTATAAGTTTTAATTCATTTATTATTTCATTATAAAACTCCTCAGTTATTGTTCCTCTTTTTATACCCATATCTAATGCAATCATATATAAAGCTACAAGTTGAGTTGTGTATGCTTTAGTTGATGCAACGGCTACTTCTGGTCCTGCCCAAGTATAAAATACATCATCTGCTTCTCTAGCTATAGAAGATCCTAGAACATTAGTAATAGCTAAAACTCTAGCTCCTTTTTCTTTTCCTTCTCTTACAACTGCTAAAGTATCTGCTGTTTCTCCAGATTGGCTTACAACAATAATTAATGTCTTATCATCTATAAATGGATTTCTATATCTAAACTCTGAAGCTACATCTGTTTCTACAGCTATTTTTGCAAATCTTTCAATAGCATATCTTCCTGTTATTCCTGCATTGTA
Source organism: Clostridium tepidum (assembly GCF_002008345.1). Classification (GTDB taxonomy): domain Bacteria; phylum Bacillota; class Clostridia; order Clostridiales; family Clostridiaceae; genus Clostridium_F; species Clostridium_F tepidum. Next base: position 56,879 of record NZ_MRAE01000005.1, on the reverse strand, counting down.
TGCAGTTCCACAAGCAACCACATAAATTTTATTTATTTCATCTAAATCTTCTTTTGTTAGTTTTATATCATCTAATTTTATTTTACCATCTTCATCTAATCTTCTAACTAAAGTTTCTTTTATACCATTTGGTTGTTCATTTATTTCTTTTATCATGAAATGATCATATCCACCTTTTGATGCTGCTTCAACATCCCACATTACATGGAAAGGCTCCTTTGTAATCTCTTCTTCTTTTTCATTATAAATTTTTATTTTATTTTTTTCTAAAGTAACTATTTCTCCATTATCTAAGAAATATACATCTCTAGTATATTTTAAGATTGCTGGTACATCTGATGCGATAAAGTTTTCATTTTCTCCAATTCCCACTATTAATGGGCTATCTTTTCTTACAGCTATTAATTGTTCTGGATTATCTTTGCAAACTATTCCTAATGCATAAGCCCCTCTTAATTTTTTTATAGCTTTAAATACCGCCTGTAATAAATCACCTTCATAATAATAATCAACTAAATGAGCTATTACTTCAGTATCTGTTTCTGATTTAAATTTTACACCTTCAGAAACTAACCATTCTTTTATTTCTATATAATTTTCAATTATACCATTATGAACTACTGCAATTGTTTCATCCATATTTAGATGTGGATGAGAATTCACATCAGATGGTACACCATGAGTAGCCCATCTTGTATGACCAATTCCTATACCTCCATCCATAGGCTTAGTTTCTAAATGATCACTTAATACTTTTAATCTACCTTTATATTTTTGGCATTCTATTTTTTTCCCATCATTAACAGCGATTCCTGCAGAATCATATCCTCTGTATTCTAGTTTTGATAATCCATCTACAATAACATCACTGGCTTTTCTAAATCCTACATATCCTACTATTCCGCACATAAAAAAATCCTCCTTAGATTATATTAATAATTTAAGAAGAAAGTCCTCACTAAAGCTTTTTTGTCATTAGAATCACTTCTAACTTTTATTATAGCTTTTGGGGCTGTGAGATCCCATAGGATATCCGCCGAAAATTCGATACTCCTATATCCTCGTCAACTTAAGTGACACTCCAAATTTAAAATTTAGTTAATCAAACTTACTCAGACATTAATTTAAGTTTTACACATAATCTCAAATTTAAAATCAAAGTAAAGCTTGTTCAAATAATAATCTATTTTCGTTTTACTATAATTAAAATTCAATCTTTCTAATAAAATTAATTAAATATAAATTTTAGCTTTCATTTTTCATCTCAAACATTGAATATAATTAAAATATATAAATTAGATATTAATTTGAAGCTTTTACTTAAGTTCTGGCGCTTTTATAACTTTTAACTTTCTTCCTAATACATTATAGCATTTTAACTTTTATTTGTTAACTTAATTTTTTATGAATATTATATTATGTTTTTATTCATTTTGCAGTTATATTTTATTTTTCAAAAAAATTATTGTCTAACTAAAAAATAGTTTTAATTAATATTATAAATATATATAAATTTAATACTAAAGCTATACAAACTATAATTATATAACTAAATTCTATATATTATTAAAGATTTTATTTAACATTATACTTCATTAGTTTTTACATCTTTACCATATTGCTCCTCCCAATCATTTATAAAACTTTCAACACTTAAATCTGTTGATGGATGATATATTAATTGCTTAATCAAGCTTTCATTTACAGTTACACTATGAGCCCCTTTTAAACAAGAATTATGAATTTGTTCTGTATTTTTAAAACTAGCAGCTAAAACTTTAGTATTAATATTATAAATTTTAAATATATTTACTATATCAGAAACAACTTTAATACCATCTACCATTAAATTATCTATTCTATTTACATAAGGTGCAACAAATTCTGCTCCAGCCTTTGCTGCCATTAAAGCCTGTTGAGCTGTAAATATTGCAGTAGCTGTTATCTTATATCCTTTTTTACTAAGTTCCTTCATAGCTTTTATACCTTGTTCAGTCACTGGTATTTTTATATACAAATTACCACCAATTTTTTCATTTAGATATATAGCTTCCTCTATCATATCCTCTGCTTTAGAGCCTACTACTTGAACATGAAGCATTTTTTCTTTACCTATAGTGTTTCTTATTTCTTTTAATATACCTATAAAATCTTTTTTTTCTTTAGATATTATAGTAGGATTAGTTGTCACTCCATCTAATGGATAAATATCATTTATATGTTTTATAGAATCTATATTAGCTGTATCTAGAAGTATTAACATATAAATCCTCCCCCTTTGTTATTTTATTAAATTTTCTATTACATTCTTAGCTCCCTTTAAATCTTTTTCAAAGGATATTATTTCTTTTGTGCTTTTATCTTCCCATATACTATTTATTGCAATAACTTTACATCCCGCAGCTATAGCTGATTTTATTCCATTTATAGAATCTTCCATAATAATTGTTTCTTCACTAGAGGAACCTAATCTTTTCATCGCTTCTAAATAAGGCCAAGGATCTGGTTTTGATTTTTCCATCTCATCTCCCGGTAAAATAAACTGAAAGTAATCAATTATGCCTAATTTTTTTAGCAAAATCTCTGCTATTTCTCTATTGCTACCTGTTGCTATTGCACATTTAATATTTATTTTTTTTATATAATCTAATAATTCAAATACACCATTTATAGGTTGTAATTTTTCTAGGGCAATTTTTGTATATAATTCATTTCTTTTTTGCAGCAAGTCATTTTCATCTTCTTCTAACCCATAATTGCTTATTGTTCTTCTTATTACTTCAATCATACTTAGACCCATGCAAGAGTTATGAAAATCTTCAGTATAATCTTTATCATACATTTTTAATAAAATTTTACTAGTTTCAAAGGATAAAGGTTCTGTGTCTATTATTACCCCATCCATATCAAAAATTATTGTATTTAACATAATTTATCTCCTAAAAATATATTTTATCTCATTTCTTGCCCACCCGTAACGTTTACAGCCTGTCCAGTCATATATGAAGCTTCTTTTGAACTTAAAAATAATACTAAATTACTTACATCTTCATAAGTACATCCTCTTTTTAAAGGTACCTTATCTATATAAGCTTGTCTGACTTTTTCTTTAGGTATATTTAATTTTTTGGCATACTGTTCATATAGACCATTTTTCCACATAGGTGAGTCTAATAAATTACCTGGACAAACTGCATTAACTCTTATTCCATCCTCTGCTAAATCTAATGCTAAACTCTGAGTTAAACCTATAGCTCCAAATTTTGATGCAGAATAAGCACAATTATACAAACTTCCTTTTTTACCTGATTTAGAGTTTATCTCGATAATAACTCCTTGTTTTCTTTTTATCATCTCCTTTGCAGCCTCTTTTGCACATAAAAAATATCCTGTTAAATTTACATTTAATATATTATCCCATTTTTCTTTAGGCATCTCAGTAATCTTTGTACTATAAACTACTCCAGCATTACAAATTAAAATATCTATTTTTCTAAAATTACCTATTGTATTTTTTATAAGATTTTTAACTTCTTCTTCTTTACATACATCAACTTTAACTGCTATAGATTTTACTTTATATTTATCTATTATATTTTGCGATACTTTGTTAGCCTGTTCATAATCTATATCTGCAATTACTATATTAGCACCTTTTTCAGCAAAGCTATAAGCAATATATTCTCCTAAACTTTGAGCTCCTCCCGTTATTATAACAGTTTTTTCGTTAAAATTCACAGTATACCTCCTTTTTTAACTAAGGTCTTTCAATTTCTAATACAGTTCCTTCTTTTATTTCTTTTATTTCTTTATCCTCTAAATATAAGCTTCCTGGCAATTCTGCATTTTTACTTCCATCAAATCTTACACAAATATGTCCTAAATCACGTAAATTTTTATGAACCTCATCTCCTACAGCAGTTACTTTGTATTCTTCTCCATCAATTTTAAAAATATCTCCTACTTGTATTTCATCATTTAACTCATTTTTACCATGAAGCACACAATAATCTGCTAATTCTTCTGGAGCATTATCTTTAAATAATATTATCATTTTTTCTCCATAAAATTCTTCTACCATAATTCCTAATTTATTTACCTCTGTATTATATATTGTTTTCATAATATTTCCTCCTATTTTTAAACTACTCTTATTAATTTAACCTTTTATATTATTTTAATTACATATAAAACAAATAATATAAATTCAATTGTATATTTAAATAACTTAAATATACGAAACTATTATTATACAAAGTAAAAATTAATTTAAATTATTTAAATATAAGAATAAAAGAATGTAATCCTTTTATTCTTATATTTTATTTTTAACTAAATCTATTTAGCATATAATCCAAAGCTAGCAAGCCATGCAATAAATACTGATGTTGGACCTGTTAAAAATCTTGAATATAAAACAGATGGAACCCCAACTTCTACTGTTTCTGGTTCTGCTTCTGCAAGTCCAAGCCCTACTGGTATAAAGTCGCATGCTGCTTGAGAGTTTATTGCAAATAATGCTGGTAATGCTAAATGTGGTGGTATATTACCCTTACCAATTTCAACACCAATTAAAACACCTATAACTTGAGCTATAACTGCGCCAGGTCCTAAAAATGGTGATAAGAATGGGAACGAACATATAGCTGATAGTAATAATAATCCTGGTAAGCTTCCAGCTAATGGAGACAATACAGATGCAAATGCATCCCCTATGCCTGATTTTAATATTATACCTATCAGCATACATACAAATGCCATGAATGGTAATATAGTTTTTATAACAGTATCTATAGTATCACGGCCAGCTTGGTATAACATTCCTACGAAATTACCAAGAGCCATGCCTATTTTAGTCATTATACCTCTATCAGATTGTTGAGTTATCTTTTTAGTTGTATCATATTTAGGTTTCTTAACTTCTTCCTTTTGTGGATTTTCCTGGCAAACGTTTTCAGCATTTTCAGAAGAGTTTACTAATTCAATATTCTTAACCTTTACAGAAGATACATATATATCTGCTTTTATATATTCAGCTAATGGGCCACTTGGTCCTGCTGGCATTAAGTTTATAGTTGGTATACCTTTTTTAGGATATAATCCACATCTTAATGTACCACCACAATCTATTATTACACATGCTATTTCATCATCTGGTACTTTTGTTTTAAATCCGTCTACCAATTGGCAGCCTGTAAGTTCTTCTAATTTTTTTGCTACGTCTGAAATAACTCCTCCAGTTATATTAACTATTTTATTTTTTTGTTCTGTTGGAACTATTGTAAGAGGTCCTCCAAAACCACCGTTTCCTGCATTAACTTTTATTGCGTTATATTTTGCCATCAATTACACCTCCTAAAGTGAAATTTTTGTAGATAATTTTACATTTTGTTGTTTTTCTACATAAGAAGTTGTGAAATCTGTTACCCATCCTCTAAGGAAATTTGTAACTATACCAACTAAGAAATATCTAACCGCTAAATCCGTTGTGGACAATCCTAATTGTGTTATACCATTTGCTATACCTAAAAATACAAATAGTTCTGCTGGATTTATGTGTGGAAATAAACCATTCATTGTATGACAAGAATATGATGCCGCTGCATAGTAACTTGGTTTATATTTTTCTGGTAAAAATTTACCTAATGACAATGTCATTGGATTACAGAAAAAAAATGTTCCTATTACTGGTAATATTAAATATCTAGTTATTGGATTTGCTGCACTTTTTTTAGCTAATTTTTCTATTCTTCCTTCCCCAACTATTCTTATTAAAGCATTCATAGCAACTAGAAGCATAATCAACGTAGGTATTATTCCTTTTGCCATATCTACAAAAGTATTTCCACCTTCTTGAAATAAACCTATAAAACCTTTTGCTAAATTAGTTAAAAAATCCATATATTCATCTCCTTTTTAAATAAAGTTTTTTATTGATTCAATTATTAATTAGAATCAATCTCCTCCTTTGCTTTGTAATATTCATTATAATTTTTTATTCCATCTCGTATTGCCAACGTTGTCTGCTTATCTAAATTTTGTAATATATTAGGATTTATGCTATGGAGATTTTGATTATTCAAAATCTCCATAGTCTTAAATCTAGCTAAAATAGTAATTCCTTTCATAATCCTGCTCTCAATTATAGAGCAATTATCATCAATAGCAATTAGTATTACTGATCCTCTTTTTACACGCCCTCTATTTTTACCTATTACTACTCTTCCTTTTTCTCTAAGTTCTTTAAAATTTTTATTAAAATTTTTAAATTGTAAAAAACCTAATACAGTTTGTAGAAGCCATGCAAGTCCAATAACAATTACTATTTTTATAAACATAAATTCACCTCTACTATATTTCAACTAGAACCTTATTATAATTAATTTCTTTGTTAAACATCTTATGGAAATATCCTGGTAATTCTTCAAGTTTAATTTTGTGAGTTATCATTGGTTTAAACACTATTTGTCCTTTTTCCATAAAATCTAATGTTGCTCTCCAAGCTATTCCTGGGAAAGGAGCCGCATATGAATTCCATGAACCTTGTAAAGTAAGTTCTCCACGCATTATTCTATCAAAGGTCTTTTCACTGAATTGTAATTCATCATGTGATATTCCTAAGAAAACAACCTTTCCACGTTTTTTACACATAAGTACTGCTTGTTCTTGTGTGATTTTTATTCCTGCAGTTTCTACTACAGCTTCTACCCCACCATTAGTAACTTCTAATACTTTTTCAACTGCATTACATTCTTTACTATTTACTACAATATCTGCACCTAATTCTTTAGCTAATTTAAGTTTATCTTCTAAAACATCTACAGCTATTACCTTGGAAGCTCCAAATATTTTTGCCCACTGAATAGCAAATTGTCCTATAGGACCACACCCAACAACAGCTACTGTGTCACCTACTTTTATTCCTGTCTTGCTCATTGCTTGATATGATATAGATGCTGGTTCTATTCCTGCTGCTGTTTCATAATCCAAATTTTCTGGAAGTATTAATATATTTTGCTTTGGTACTCTAACATACTCTGCAAATCCTCCATCATTTCTAGAACCTAAAAATTCATAAGTTTCACATAATGCGAAATTACCTTTTTTACAAAATTCACATTCACCACATGGTATTAATGGTGCTACTGTTACTCTTTCTCCTACTTTTATATCATCTACATTATTTCCAATTTCAACTACTTGTCCTGAAAATTCATGTCCTGTTATTGTTGGATAATGATATGCTCCACTTACCATAGCTCTTGGCATATCTGAACCACATATACCAACATATTTAACGTTTACTAATACATCATCTGGACCTATAGTAGGTATATTTACATCCTCATATCTTAAATCTTTAATTCCATGTAAAGCTACTGCTTTCATTTTTCCTTCCATTTATAAGACTCCCTTCAAAGTTTTAAATTATATTTATTTTTTATTTTTAGTAAATTGCTCATATAATTTTAATACTGTTTCCGCAGTTTCATTATTAGTTATTAAAACATTTACAAAGCCACCATTTAAAGCCCCTAAAATAGACCAAGCTTTTTCTGCGGATTCTGCTATACCTATGGAATACTCCATTTTTTTTAATTTTTCTAACTCTACACTTATTATTCTATCCTTTAATTTATCATCAACTATATTTCCATTTATATCGAAAAATCTTGAACATATATCTCCTACAGCATCTACATCTCTTAATAAACGTATATCTTCGTCTCCAAAGTATCCACTCCAAATTAAATTGTTTCCTTTAAGTGGAGCACCAATTCCTACAACTGCCTTGTTAACTTTATCCCATAATTCTAATATTCCTTTAAAATTACTATCATTCATAATAGCTTCTTTTGTAGCTTTTTCTGCAGTTATTGCTGGCGCATAAAAATAATGTCCTTTTGCCTTAAATTCATCACTAACTTTTGAAACTATAGTATTAACATGATATTTATTATCCATATCACTAGGTGGACCTCCTACTAAAGGCACTATATTGGCTGATACATTTTTACAATCCTTCAATGTATTTGCTACTTCTCCAACAGATTTTCCCCAAGCAAATCCCAGTACATCTCCATCTCTTACTATCCTTTTTAAAAACTCACTTCCTGCTTGACCTAGTTTCTTAAGCTTAATACTTTCAGCTTCATCTTCATCTGTTGGTATAACTATAGCTTCTTTTAAATTAAAAGTCTTTTCTAAAGTATCTTCTAATTGAAAACATCCATCAAAATTCCCTTTTATACTTATAGTAACAATACCTTCTTCTCTAGCTTTCTTTAACATTCTACTTATAGTTGTTCTATATTGTCCTAATCGTTTTGCGATTTCAGATTGTGTCATATTATCAATATAGTACATTTGTGCAACTTTATATAAAATTCTTTGATCATATTTCATAAGGCATTTTCAACCTTTCTATATTTTATTTAAAGTTTATCTATAAAATTTTCTTTGTTATTTTATCCACAAATTTTGCACATTTGTGCATCTAGTGAAATTTTGTTTTTTATTGTACTTATGATATAACAAATTTATTGTTTTTTCAATAATATATAATCTCAATTTTTTTAAATAATACTATATTTGTTACGTTTTTCTCTTATTTTTTAATTAATTTGTATTATTTCATTATTTTTTGAATATTTTATTATTTTAGATTTATTAGTAAAAAACACAAGGGTAATTTATAATTATGAAGTTAATTATAAATTACCCTTGTGTTTTAAAAATATAATTAATTTTATTATTTTACTTTATCTTCAATTAATTTAGCCAAATCATGTGCCAATTTATCAATTTCCTCTTGATTTTCTCCTTCAAGCATTACTCTAACTAGAGGTTCTGTACCAGAAGGTCTTATTAAAACTCTTCCTGATCCATCTAATTTTTTTGTAATTTTATCTATTTCGGTTTTTATTTCTTCATCTTTTAAATAAATATCTTTTTTATCATTAGGAACCTTAGCATTAACTAAAACTTGTGGTAATTCTCTCATTATAGAACATAATTCTGAAAAAGGTTTGCCGCTTTCCTTTACAATATAAGCTAACTGTAATGCAGTTACAAGACCATCTCCCGTAGTATTATAATCTGAGAATATTATATGTCCTGATTGTTCTCCACCTATCACATAACCATTTTTAAGCATTTCTTCCAAAACATATCTATCCCCAACTTTCGTCTTTACAGTATTTATTTCTTCTTTTTTCATAGCTATATCTAATCCAAGATTACTCATTACAGTTACTACTATTGTATTTTTTTTCAATTTACCTTGCTTTTTTAATTCTTTCCCACAAATAGCTAATATAAAATCTCCATTTATCAAATTACCTTTTTCATCTATTGCTAAACATCTATCAGCATCTCCATCAAAAGCTAGTCCCATATGACAATTATTTTTAACCACATACTTCATAAGTTCCTCTGGATGTGTAGAACCACACTTTTTATTTATATTTATGCCATCTGGTTTATTATTTATAACATAAACTTCTGCTCCCAATTCTTTAAAAGCTTCTACAGATGTAACATATGATGCTCCATTTGCACAGTCTAACGCTACTTTTAATCCTTTTAAATCACCTTTTATAGTTGATTTAGCAAAATCTATGTAATCCTTTATAGCTTCTCCATCTTCTTCAATTTTTCTTCCTATATTTTCTCCAATTAATACTGGAACGTCTTTAAAATCACTTTCTATTAATGCTTGTATATTATCTTCTAATTCATCAGATAATTTATATCCGTTTTTATTAAAAAATTTTATACCATTATATTCTACTGGATTATGTGATGCTGAAATAACAACCCCTGCGTCTGCTTTATACTTTCTAGTTAAATAAGCTATTGCTGGTGTTGGTATTACACCTACACAAATAGCTTCCGCCCCTACAGATAATATACCTGACACTAAAGCACTCTCCAACATATCTCCTGATATTCTTGTATCCATACCTACAACTATCTTAGGTCTATGTGTTCCTTCTGTTAATATAAAAGCTCCTGCTTTGCCTAATTTATATGCTAAATCTGGTGTTAATTCTTTATTAGCTATTCCTCTGACTCCATCTGTTCCGAACATTCTACCCATGTAATTCATCACTCCTATTTTTTAAATACACATAGATATTATATTATAGTTTACTAATTCTAACAATAGTAAACATAATTATTCAAAAATATAAAAAGCCAGTGAGGATATTTCCTTCACTGGCAACATTTAACTTATTATTTTACGTATTCTTCTCCAACTTTAAGAGCTGCCTTATTTGATGCAAAGAATTTTTCTTTACCATGATCTTTTAATGATGCTATTATTTCATCCATAGTAACTATTCCTGTTTCTTTTACAAGAGCTCCTAAAAGAACCATATTAGCTATTTTCTTACTGCCTACTTTTTCAGCTTCAGTTTGAGCTGGTATAGCTATAACTTTTACATCATCCCTTTTTGGCATTCTATCAACTAAATCAGAATCTAATATTATTAATCCTCCTGGAACTACCATGTCCTCAAATTTATCTAAAGAAGGTCTATTCATTACAACTACTGTATCTGGCTTAGTTACTATTGGTGATCCAACTGGAGTATCGGATAAAACTACAGAACAGTTAGCTGTACCACCTCTCATTTCCGGTCCATAAGATGGTAGCCATGAAACTTCCATATTTGCGTCCATTCCTGCATAAGCTAAAAATTTACCCATTGATAATATACCTTGGCCTCCAAAACCTGCAAATATAATTTGTTGTGATGCCATATTATTTCACCTCCTCAGTTGTATCCTTCTTAACGCCAAGAGGATAGTATGGTATCATATTATCTTTTAACCATTCCATAGATTCTTGAGGAGTTAATCCCCAGTTAGTTGGACATATTGATAATACCTCTACTAAAGAGAATCCTTTTTTATCTATTTGATTTTGGAAAGCTTTCTTTATAGCCTTTTTAGCCTTTAATATATTTGGAACTGTATTTACAGCTACTCTTTCTACATAACAAGCTCCAGTTAAAGTAGCTATCATTTCTGATACTCTTACTGGAAATCCTGCATAACTTGTATCTCTTCCATAAGGTGTTGTTTCTGTTACTTGTCCTGGTAATGTAGTAGGTGCCATTTGTCCACCTGTCATTCCATATATACAGTTATTCACAAATATTGTTGTAATATTTTCTCCTCTAGTTGCAATATGAACTATTTCAGCTGTACCTATTGCAGCCAAATCTCCATCTCCTTGGTAAGTAAATACTACTGAGTCTGGTTTTGCTCTTTTTATACCTGTTGCAACTGCTGGTGCTCTACCATGAGCAGCCTCAAACATATCACAAGCAAAATAATTATATGCTAAAACTGAACATCCAACTGGAGCAACCCCTATTGTTTTATCTAATACTCCAAGTTCATCAATTACTTCTGCAACTAATTTATGAATTACACCATGAGTACATCCTGGACAATAATGTGTAGGAACGTCCATTAATGCTTTAGGTGGTTGGTATACTATAGCCATTATTTAGCACCTCCTACTATAGATTTAACTTTTTCTAGGATATCTGATGGATCTGGAACCATTCCACCTGCTCTGCCATAAAAATCTACTGGTTTTCTTCCATTAGATGCTAATTTAACATCATAAACCATTTGTCCACAACTCATTTCTACAGATAGATATCCATGTTTAGTAAGGTCTACAGTTTTTTCAAATGCTTCAAATGGGAAAGGCCATATTGTTATAGGTCTTATTAATCCTAAATTTAAGCCTTCTTCTTTAGCCATTTCTATAACATTTTTGCATATTCTTGAAGTTGTTCCATATGCAACTAATATTAAATCACATTCTTTATCACAATTATATAATTCATATCTAACTTCATTTTCTTTTATCTTAGCATATTTTTCTTGTAAATGAATGTTATGCTTTTCTAATATTTCTGGTTGTAAATATAAGGAGTTTATTATATTATGCTCTTTTCTTCCATGTAATCCATTGGCTGCCCAATCTTTTGGTGGAAGTTCTTTAGATTCTCTTTGTTTAAATTCAACAGGTTCCATCATTTGTCCAAGCATTCCATCCCCCATGATCATACAAGGTGTTCTGTATGTATCAGCTACATCGAATGCATCTTGTATTAAATCAACCATTTCTTGTATAGAAGCTGGTGCAAATACTGGCATGTTAAAATCACCATGACCACTTGCTTTTGTTGCTTGGAAATAATCTGATTGTGCTGGTTGAATACTTCCTAGCCCAGGGCCTCCTCTAACTATGTTGATTACAACACATGGTAATTCTGCTGCTGCTATATATGAAAGTCCTTCTGATTTTAAACTTATTCCTGGTGAGCTTGAAGAAGTCATACATCTAGTTCCTGTTCCTGCTGCACCATACACCATATTTACAGCTGAAATTTCACTTTCAGCTTGAACAAATGTCTTACCTATTTTAGGCATTTTCTTTGACATATAAGCTGCTACTTCTGTTTGTGGGGTAATTGGATATCCAAAGAAACATTCACATCCTGCTTGGATTGCAGCTTCTCCTATAGCCTCATTACCCTTCATTAAAACTTTTTCACCCATTATAACCCCTCCTTTTTACTTTTCTACTGTTATTACACAATCTGGGCATATTCTTGCACATGATGCACAAGCTATACAATCATCTTTCTTTTCATCAACTATTGTAGCTGCATTATAACCTTTTACATTTAGTTTTTCTGAAAAGCTAATTATTTTCTTAGGGCACACTTGAATGCAGTGGCCACAGCCTTTACATCTTTCTTCCCTAAATATTACTTTTGGCACTATAACCCCTCCTTAAGTTTTTAATAAGAATGTCTTGCATGTCTATATTTAGTTTTTATTTATTAATATATTTTAAAATTGTGAATGCAAGTTACCTCCAAGGCGGATTCATGTATATATTTATTGGAAATATTTCTGCATGAACCTTGTCTTTTATATCATCTACAAAATCTTGTTTACACACAATATATTTGTAAGGAAGATTAGTTTTTTTAGAAAGTTCTAGTACTATTTCATCTCCCTTTAATATATGCTCTACTGTAGTTTCATATGAAAGATTCGTATTTGATATAAGATATTTAACTTTTAATCTAGAAGCAATTTCTATAGATTTTATATATTCTTCTGTTTCTTTTTCATTAGATGTAAGTGGTCTATTGTTATTAACTACAAAATACATATCATATTCTTCTTCTTTAAGATATTTATTATACTGACCAAGTACTGTTGCTCCTTGATCATCACCGCCTATATCCATAACAACTTCATAACTTTTATCATTGAAAACTGCCATAACTTCACTAGGTACAACCATTAATTCTGCATTCATAAGTTCAGGATCAGAAGCTATTACTCTTATTCCTAATTTATCAAACTCTTCTTTTAGACTTCGTGAGCAAAAATATGGATTTACAATATCTATATCTACTAAAGCTACTTTTTTACCTTCCTTAGCTAATTTTATAGCATAATTTATTGCAATTTCTGTTTTCCCACTTCCAAAATGGCCTGTAAAAATATTTATTCTACTCATTTTAATCACTCCAAATCAGAGCATTTTCATGTAATGAAACCCTTTTCATATGCTGTAAAAAATTTTTCACACTTAATGAAATAGCCCTTTCATTTTTCATCATTAAGTAAAATTATAGATGAATTCTTAAATTCATTATATCACAAAAATCCTTATAATTGTAAAGTAATTTAATCTTTTTTTTAATTGTTATAATTTTATCATTAAAATTTTTTCTTTATTTTTCTAATTCTTATGTTTTTATCTACATATATTACTATTATTTATATTCCTTAACCTCTTCTTCACCTTGTAATACTCTTAGTCCTCCTTGAGCTAAAGCCAATAATTCGTCTTCTCCTGGGAATCTAACTACTGGTGCTATAAAGGATACCATCTCTTCTATATTTTTACATATAGTTTTGCTATATGCTATTCCACCTGTCAATAATATAGCATCTACTTTTCCACATAAAACTGCTGCATTTTTCCCTATTTCTTTTGCTATTTGAAATACAAATGCATCTACAATTAATTTTGCATCCTTATCTCCTTTTTCAGCCTTTTCTTCAACTTCTCTAAAATCATTTGTATTTAAATATGCTACTACTCCGCCTTTACCATTTATTTTCTTTTTCATTTCTTCATAAGTATATTTTCCACTATAACATAATTTTATTAAATCTCCTACTGGAAGTCCGCCTGTTCTTTCTGGTGAAAATGGGCCTTCTCCATCTAAAGCATTATTTACATCTACTACTTTTCCTTTTTGGTGAGTTCCTACAGAAGCTCCTCCACCCATATGAGCAACTATTAAATTAAGTTCATCATATCTTTTGTTATTCTCCTTGGCATACCTTTTAGCAACTGCTTTTTGATTTAATGCATGGAATATGCTTTTTCTTTCTATTTCTGGCATACCTGAGATTCTTGCTATATCTTTCATTTCATCAACAACTACAGGATCTACTATAAATGCAGGTATATTAAGACCTTTAGCTATTTCATTAGCTATTATTCCCCCAAGGTTAGATGCATGCTGACCTTGTACTCCTATTTTTAAATCTTCAATCATAGCATCATTTACTTTATATGTTCCACCTTCAATAGGTTTTAAAAGTCCCCCTCTACCTACAACCGCATCTAATTCATTTATATCAAATTCTTTTTCTTTTAAAACATTTAATATAACTTCTTTTCTAAACTCAAATTGATCAAATATGGTTTTATAGCTTTCAATTTCTTGTGAAGAATGTCTTAATGTTTCTTCTAGTATTTGATTCTCACCTTCATACACTCCTATTTTAGTTGATGTTGACCCAGGATTAATTATTAGTAATTTATAAGACATTTTTATTCCCCCTTAATTAAAAAAGTTTATTTCTTTAATTGGTTAGCAACTAATGCTGCTAAAGCTATTGCATTTAATTTTGATTCATGACTATCACTTCTTGAAGTTAATACAACTGGTGCTGATGTACCTACTAATAATCCAGCATTTTTACAATCTGCTGCATAAGTTAATGTTTTATACATTACATTTCCTGCTTCTATGTTTGGCATTAAAAATATGTTAGCATTACCTGCCACTGGACTATTTATACCTTTATGAGCTGCTGCTTCTTCTGATATAGCGTTATCTAAAGCCAATGGACCATCAATTATACATCCTTTTATTTGACCTCTATCATTCATTTTAGAAAGTGTTGCAGCATCTAGTGTAGCTGGCATTTTAGGATTAACTACCTCTACTGCACAAATAGGAGCAACTTTTGGAGTTTCAATGCCTATTGCATGTGCTACTGTAACTGAATTTTTAACTATATCAATTTTTTCTTCCAAGCCTGGATACATATTAAAGGCTGAATCTGTAATCATTATTAATTTTTCTAATTTTTTTACTTCAAATACTGCAACATGAGACATTACTTTTCCTGTTCTTAATCCTATTTCTTTGTTTAAAACAGCTCTTAAAAAATTTGCTGTATCTATTAAGCCTTTCATCACCATATCAGCTCTTCCTGATGAAACTATTTCAACAGCTTTTAATGCAGCTTTTCTATTATCATTTTCATGTATTATTTCATAATCTTCTAACTTCATATCTATTTCGTTTGCGATTTCTTGAATTTTTTCTGCATTTCCCACAAGTATTGCATTAACAAGTCCTTGTTCTTTAGCATCTTTTATGGCTTCTAATACATGCTTATCTTGAGCAACTGCCACAGATATAGTTCTTTTTTCTTGACTTTTAGCCTTTTGTAGTATTTCATCAAAACTTTTAATCATTAAAATACACCTCTTCTTCATAAATTTTAGCATTTTCTTCTTTATTTAAAATTCTTATTACCCCTTCAACTAAAGCTAACATTTCTTCTTCTCCTGATACTAACTCAACTGTGGAAATAAACTCAACTCTTTCTTTTATCCATGTAGTTAGTCTTTTATTATAAGCTAGTCCTCCTGTAAGAATTATAGCATCTACGTTACCTTTTAATACTGTTGCCATAGCCCCTATTTCTTTTGCAATTTGATAAGCCATAGTTTCCAGAATAAACTTTGCTTCTTTATTACCTTCCTGAATCATCTTGTCCACAATTCTTCCATCATTTGTATTTAAATATGCTATTAGTCCACCTTTACCCATAAGCTTTTTCTTTAATTCTTTATAAGTATATTTACCACTATAAGCTATCTTTATCAAATCTCCAACAGGTAAACTGCCTGTCCTTTCTGGTGAAAATGGTCCTTCTTCATTAGCATTATTTACATCTAATATTTTCCCATCTTTAATTGGGCATACTGATATACCTCCGCCCAAATGTGCTACTACAAAAGAGCTATTATAAAAATCTTTGTTAATTTTGTTACAAACTTTTCTTGTTACAGCTTTTATGTTTAAAGCATGAACTAAAGATTTTCTTTTTATTTCTGGCATTCCTGATATTCTAGCTTCATCTAATATTTCATCTACTGCTACTGGATCAACTATAAAGGAAGGTATATTTAATTTTTTAGAAATGTCATAAGCTATAATGCCTCCAAGATTAGATGCATGCTGTCCTTGATAACCTATTTTTAAATCTTCTAACATTTTTTCTGTTACCTTATAAGTACCACCTGGCATAGGACGTAAAAGCCCGCCTCTTCCTACTATAGCAATAATCCTGCTTAAATCTACCTCTCTCTCCTGAAGCCAATTCATTATTATCTTTTCTCTCATATTTTTTTGTTCATATATTGTGTCATATTTATTTATTTCCTCTAAAGAATGAAATAAATTGTCTGCAATTATAGGTTTTTCTTTATCAAACAAAGCAATTTTAGTAGATGTAGATCCTGGATTAATTACTAATATAAGATCATTATCCCTCATTTTTAATCTCCTATGTTTTTATTAAGTTATATTAAGCTATACTAAATTATGTTAACATTGATTTCCCTAAATTATTAAAATATAATAGTTTCACCACAAAATAATTACGGAAAAATCAATAAACAAATCTAATAAAAAATTACATATCCTAAATATCACAGTCACAAACTTTATAAGTTTGGAAAAACAAATAAGGCAATCAAAAATATCAGTGCAAAAAGTGCAAAAGACAATTTGCAACTATATAAGAAAAGCATTAACTTATGGATTATCCTCATTATCCTTTATTTAGCAAAGAAACAAAAAGGGCACGCATGCCAAAGTGTTATCCTTTTTATTATTTTTATTCTCCTTTAGCTTATACCATTCTTTAACTTCTATTTTATCAAAATTAATAAACAACGCAATATTTTTTTAAAAGTTTTTATTTTAATGGCCTATATATTTTCATTATATTTTCAGCAACCTTTACTCCATCTACCGCTGCTGAAATTATACCTCCTGCGTATCCAGCTCCTTCTCCTGCAGGATATAATCCTTTTAAAGATATACTTTCTAGATTTTCATTTCTAGTAATTCTAACAGGAGCGGAAGTTCTAGTTTCTATACCTGTTAAAATAGCATCACTGCTAGCAAATCCTTTAATTTTTTTATCAAAACTAACAAATCCTTCTTTAAGTGAATTTGCTACATAGTCTGGTAAGCATTCCGATATATTCCTAAATTCATATCCTGGTTTATAAGATGGCTTAACTGTTCCTAATCTAGAAGATTTTCTATCCTTTAAGAAATCTTCCACCAACTGAACAGGAGCATTATAATTTTCTCCACTTAATTTATAAGCTAATTTTTCATAGTATCTTTGAAATTCCATTCCTTTTAAAGGTGTGTTCCCTTCAAAATCTTCTGGTGTTACAGATACAACTATAGCTGAATTGGAATTATCTTTATTTCTTGAATAATAACTCATACCATTAGTAACTAACATCCCTTCTTCTGAAGCTGCTGCAACCACCTCTCCTCCAGGACACATACAAAAACTATACACTGCTCTATTACTACTTTTAGTTTTATAAGTTAATCTATAGTCTGCAGCTTTAAGTCTAGGATGCCCTGCATACTTTCCATACTGATTTTTATCAATCATTTCTCTTAAATGTTCTACTCTAACTCCTATAGCAAAAGCTTTACTTTCCATAAAAATATTATTTTTATAAAGCATTTCATAAGTATCTCTTGAACTATGACCTATAGATAATATTAAATTTTCACAAGGAATTTCTTCTTTATTTACTATAATAGCATTAATTTTTCCATTTTTAATTATTATATTTTCTAATTTATTATTAAATCTTACTTCTCCCCCTAAAGAATTAATAGTGTTTCTTA
Organism: Clostridium tepidum; assembly: GCF_002008345.1. GTDB lineage: Bacteria > Bacillota > Clostridia > Clostridiales > Clostridiaceae > Clostridium_F > Clostridium_F tepidum. The sequence continues at coordinate 38,565 of NZ_MRAE01000005.1, read as the reverse complement.
TATTCTTAACCACATCTTTTAATATATCCGTTCCAATATGTGGTTTCCCAGAATATATTATTTCCTTAGGAGCTCCTGCCTTAACCATCTCTTCTAATATAAAGGAACATCTTTTATCTTTTATTCGAGTAGTCAATTTTCCATCAGAAAAAGTACCTGCTCCTCCTTCTCCAAATTGTACATTAGATTCTGTATTTAAAATTCCTGTTTTCCAAAACTTTTCTACAGTTTTATTCCTTTCTTCTATAGATTCTCCTCTTTCTATAATTATAGGTCTATACCCATTCTTAGCTAACATAAGTCCAGCAAACATTCCAGCTGGCCCCATACCTATTATAACTGGTCTAAATTTCATTTCTTTAGATCCCAATATTAACTTTTCTTCATATTCAGTATCTTGGTAAATTATATTTCTATCTTTTAACTTTTTAATTAATTTTTTCTCATCTTCACAAGATACTTCAACAGAATAGTTAAATTTTATAGAATTTCTTCTAGCATCTATTGATTCCTTTAATATTTTAAAATCTTTTATATAATTTGAAGATATATTCATCTTTTTGCATACTTTATTTTTTAACAAACTTAAATCTTCGTTTATTTCTAAAGTCAAATTATTAATTCTTAATGGCATGTTACTCCTCCTGCTTTTCCTTTACTGTTACTTTTATGCTATCTAAATTAGCGCTGTAATCTATTTTATTATCTCCCATATCAATAACAACTTTTACTACATTTTCTCCTATATTAACATTTTTTAAATCTACATAACATTTTATACTATTTATATTTACTTTATCTAAATCATCTTTTTTACCTTTTATATTTATGCTTATATTAGATTGACTTAAAGTAACTTCTTTATCTTTAGGTTCATTTGTAATACTGATATCCTTTGTGATTGTCTTCTCAATAATTTTATCTTGATTATTTTCTTCCTTATCTTTATTGTTTTCATCCTCTTTTTTCTCTTCTACAGCTTTAAATTTAACTTTAAGTTTTATACTTTTATTTTCATTTAATAATATAATACCTTTTGGTAATACTAAATTACTTTCTATGTTTTCTTGTCCTATTTTTATAGCATTAACATTTATTATCTCTGTATCTATATATTTTATATTTTGTATAACTTCCTCTTCTCCGGAAATTTCTATTTCACTTTGTAGGGGTGTTATTGATTCTATATTTTTATTATTTGATATATCCTCGCTAAGCCTTATATTTACCGGTACCCTTTTTATTTTTCTTAAAGGTATCTCTACATATACTTTAGATGGCTCTACTGAAACATCATTTACAATATTTCCATCATATGTTTGTGGTTTTAGATATATATTAGTCTTTATATCAGAGTATTTTCCGTTAATGTTATATTTCCCTACTACTTCTTTTACTTTGTTAATATAAGTTTCTGTTCCATAAACAGTAGCTGTTTCTTCTTTTAAAACTGGGCTTAAAGCTGCATACCCATCTTTAGGAGTGCCTGTTACTTTTATCCTTATTGGCACCGTCTTAGACATTAGCCTATCTAATGTAATATTAATCCATAAATTTTCTTCATTTACTATTTTAATATTGCTAGGACTTTTCTTTATTTTAACAGGTATTTTATTTTCACCTTTTTTTAGAGCAAAGAAGTTTAAATCTGCCTCTACTTTAAAATCATCTGCTTTTATAGAATAAATGTCATTTACATTACCTTTTACTATTAATGTGACATTATTAGACTCTTTTGGTACCAAAGCCAATTCGTGCTCATTTATACTTTCCTTATTTACTATACTAACTGGAACCGTTATTTTTTGTTCTTTTATAGGATTTTCTACATTAAAAACATATAACCATAAAGCAAAAGAAGCTATTATACAACAAATCTTAACTATTATATTTTCTGTTTTACTTTTTTTGCCCATTCTACCACCTGCCCCCTAAAAGTGCTATCTTTGTCAAAACCTTTTTTTATTATTTTTATCATAGTATTTTTTAATCTTTCTTTATCATATCCTCTTGTTAACTGACCATTAACAGCTAAAGAAATCATACCTGTTTCTTCAGACACTACTATGGTTATAGAATCTGAATTTTCTGATATGCCTATAGCAGCTCTATGTCTAGTGCCTAACTTTTTATTTATATCTGTATTTTGAGTTAGTGGTAGAAAACATCCCGCAGATATTATTCTATCATTTCTTATAATTGTAGCTCCATCATGCAATGGAGTATTTACCACGAATATATTTTCTAATAGTGCTGATGATACCATAGCATCTAATTTAGTTCCTGTATTTATTATTTCTCCCAATCCAGTAAATTGTTCAATAACTATTAAAGCTCCTGTTTTGCTTTTAGAAAGATTATCTACCGCTACTATAATACTATCTATAACTTTTCCCATTACTTCTTCATCTTGTAGTAAATGTTTATCCGTAAATGCACTCCTTCCTATATGTTCAAGAGCTCTTCTTATTTCTGGCTGAAAAATTATAACAAAAGATAATACCCCTATAGTTAATGTCTTTGTTAGTATCCAACTTAACATAGTTAGATGTAATAAACTACTTATAGGTATTAATATTATTATAAGTATTATACCTTTTAACAATTGCTCTGCTCTAGTTTCTTTTATCAACATGTAACTTTTATAAAAAATATATGATACTACTAATATATCCAATATAGAATACACACTAATATTTTTTATAGAATTTACTATTATATCCCAAAATTCCAATTATAAGTCACCCCTTAAAACAACTATCTATCTAAATTATACACTATTTGATTAATTTTATATCATAGTTAAAATAATTTTATTATTTTTTTTATATTTTTTTAAGTATAAAAAAAAAATTTATGGTTATGCTATTATTAGCCTAAGTTTATTAAAACACGGGGAAACCAAATTTTGGGGTGAATCGTAATATTATTACGTAGGTTATGCCTTTTCCGAACCCGTCAGCTAACCCCGTAGGCAAAAGGAGTGAAAAAATGAAAAAGTATTTTTTATTAAACATAATTATAGTTTTGACTATAATTATTTTTAGTTCATCCTATAATAAATCTATAGCTGCTTTTTCTCGTATATATGATTACAATATTCATAATTCTGAAGATGTTCAAGTTGTAAACTATACAAACAAAAGAATATATCTTACAAAAGATGATATATATTTAATGGCTCAAGTGGTTCAAGCTGAAAGTGAATCTGAACCCTTTGAGGGAAAAGTAGCAGTTGCATCTGTAATTCTAAACAGAACTGTATCACCTGAATTTCCTGAAACCGTAAATAGTGTTATAAAGCAGAAAAATGCATTTTCCTGTTTAGATAAAAATGGATCAATTTCTAAAGTACCAGATGAAACCAGCTTTAGAGCAGTAAATGAAGCTTTAAAAGGAAAAGATCCTACAAATAATGCTCTTTATTTTTATAATCCTGAAATATCTACTTGTAATTGGATGAACAACGTCTCTAAAAGTAATAAAAAAATAATAGGTAATCATGTATTTTTTAAAACTAATTAAAAATTAAATAGTTTGTATACTTAAAAAGAATTTAGTTTAAAATTTAAATTATAAACTAAATTCTTTTTTATTTATTAACAAACTATCTTTACAATTAAATTATATTAAAATTTCATTATATTTTTCTATGAATTAATTTTTATCTAGATAAGAAACTGCACTTAATGCAGCTATTTGACCTTCTCCCGCTGATTTTATATATTGATATGGCTTACCAGTACAATCTCCAGCAGCAAAACATCCTGATATATTAGTTTGCATTTTTCTATCCACTTTTATATGCTCATCTTCCATTTCTAATCCTGGTACTAATTGTGAAGGAGATACACTATCTTTTAAAAGAAAAACACCATCTACTTCTATTTCTAAGTTTTTAAGAATTAATTTTTTCACATGATCTTCTCCTACTATTTCAACAGGTCTATCATTAATAATTTCTATTTTTTCACTTAACTGATAATCTGATTTATACATAGCAATATAATAAAGCTTTGATGCTAATTCACTTACAAAATTAGCTTCTTCTTCAGCTTCTTTATTGTATCCTATTATAGCAACTGTCTTATTTTTATAAAGTGGAGCATCACAGGTAGCGCAATACCCTACTCCTTTACCTAGAAACTCTTCTTCACCTTTTAATGCTTTACCATATTCTACTCCAGTAGCTAATATAACTGTTTTAGCTTCATACATTTTTTCGTTAACCATTAGCGCAAAGTATTCTCCCATAGCATAAACATTATTTATTCTCTCAAAAGTTATTTTTATTCCCATTTTATTTATATGATCTATAAACTTATCCTTTAATTCATTTCCGGAAATTTCATAAAAACCAAGATAATTATTTATTTTAGGAGCTTTTACAATCTTTGAACTCAACTCCTTATTACCAAATATTATGATATCTTTATTCCTTATTCTCGCATTTATAGCTGCCTCTAAACCTGCTGGACCACTACCTATTATAGCTATGTCATATCTTTTCCCCATACTATCTCCTCCTAAAAAATGTAAAATTGAGAATAACATTAATGCTATTCTCAATCTATTATATATTAAATATGTTTTTCTACTGCAGATTTTATAACTTCTTTTGGTCTAAATCCAACTAATGTTTCTACTGCTTTTCCTGCTTTAAATGTCATAAGTGTTGGTATACTAGATATTTTATATTGTGTTGATATAACTGGATTTTCATCTACATTAATCTTAACAAATTTTACTTTTTGTCCTAATTCTTCAGATACTTCTTCTACTACAGGAGCAAGCATCTTACAAGGTCCGCACCATGTTGCCCAAAAGTCTACTACTACAGGAACTTCTGAATTTAATACTTCTTCACCAAATATACTTTCATTTATTTCTTTTACCATAATTAATCACCCTCCATATACCCTAATGGGGTATCTATTTGATTATATTCTAATATATGTGCTTCTATTAGTCAATACTTTTGAAATGCATTATGAAAAATTATTCCTCATCTTTCAAATGTGCCTTTCTTTAATAATTTACCATCTTTAACCAAGTGCTTTCCTTTGCAAATAACATGTAATATATCTAAATTTTCCTTATCTAATATTACTATATCTGCATCTCTTTCTTTTTCTATATGGCCTTTATTAGATAATTTCAAATAATCTGCTACATTTGATGTAACTACTTTTAAAGCGTCTTCTATTTTTATTTTTTCCTTTATAACACAATCTTTAAATTCTACATATAATGACCGTACTGAACCTATACCTAAACCCACATACTCCCTTTTTTCATTAAATATAGGTAAACTTCCCTGTCCATCTGAAGAAAAATGAACTCTCTCTATATCTAATCCACTATCTAATATTCTTTTAAGTCCTGAACTAGCTTTTATTTCTCCCTCTTCTAAAAAATTAGGATCAGAACTTGTTGTTAAATCAATGACCCCACCTTTTTTTATATACTCTAATCCTTGTCTAAATAACTCTTCATTTCTTCCCATATGAGTAGGTATGATTTGTGACGCAGGTATTTCAGTATCTTCTATAACTTTAAATAAATACTCTATTCCCCTTTTACCACTACCAATATGAACATGAATAATTCCTGCCTTATTAGCCAATAATCCCCCTACTCTACCTTCTGCACAAATTTTTACAAAGTCTTCATAACTAGGCTGTGAAGACCTATGATCTGATAAAGCTATTTCACCTATACCTATAACTTTATCTATTAACATAATATCAGATTTAGAACATCCGGTAATATTATTAACCGGTATACTATATGAACCAGTGTATATATAGGTAGTTATACCTTCTTCTTCTAATCCCTTAGCCTTAGCTAATAAAGCCTCCATACTCCTACATATACCATCTGTACCTAAACAACCTACCACAGTAGTTATACCAGAACTTATTATATCTGACAATTGTATTTCAGGTGTTCTAGTACTGAATCCACCTTCACCACCACCACCTATTAAATGTACATGAGAATCTATAAGTCCTGGTATAACTATATTTTCTTTAGCATCTATAACTTTTATTTCACCAAATCCTTCTGGTATATCTAGCTTATTATATATACCCTCTATGGTATCAGAAGCTATTAAAATATCTTTCTTCCCTAAAAATTTAGGTGAATATACATAGCTATTTTTTATAATTGATATCATTTTTGCTCTCCCCTGTAAAATAACATTAATACTAATAATATTGTTTTACATTATAAATAAAATATTCTAAAATATTAATTGTTATTTATAATTTTTTTTATATTAGAATTATTATACATGGAATCGGGGTACACTTGTGATAATTTTTCAGCATATTTTTTAGATTTCACATCATCTATCTTTTCATTTAATATAGCAAGCTTATATAATGCTAAATCTCCATAATTACTTTTAATAAACCTATTAGCATATATCTCATAATATTTTATAGATTCACTTATATTGTTTAATGATTCATAATTTGTGGCTAATAAATATATTATGTGTTCATATAAATAATTTACATTCCCAAAACTGTATGCTTTTAATAAAAAATCATTGCTTTCATCATATTTTTTATTATTAGTATTTTCCATAGCAGTATTATAAAAATATTCTATACCTTCTTCTTTCAATAATCTTTCTGCTTTTATTAGTGCACTTTTGCTATTAATATCTAATATTTTATTTTTATAATTTGAATATATATTATATAATTGAATATAATCTTTCTTATATATAAAGTTATTTAAACTTTGTATATCTATACTTTCTTCTTTTTTTATTTCTTGTTTATTTATTTTTTTTACTTCTTTTTTTCGAGATATATTTTGATTATTTTTATTTTCCTTTGATATTGTTTTCTCTTTTTTTATTTCAATGTTATTCTTGAATTTATTAATAATATTAAATTTATTAAATAAATATATAATAGATGTAAATAAAATGCTAATAATTAATATTAATATTACTATTTTTTTACTATTATTCCTCTTTATTAGTTTCTTTTTACTTAATTCCTTTTTTACCTCCATAGACAAGGGATCATTTTTATCTATAGATATAGCCTTCTTATAATATTCTAATGCATTATTATATTTACCTAGTTTAATATAACACATAGCTAAATTATTACATACATTTATACGATTAAAGTCTGTTTTTTCACATTGCTTTAATAAGTCTATAGCATCCTCTATATCATTATTTTTTATTAATACAATAGCATTAGCATATTTTTTTAAAAATTGCTCATCTGATTTTATATCCTGCAAATATTTGTAAGATACCATATCTTTATTAGTATGATGATTCATTTTCCATAAATTTTTACAACTTATTAAATCACCTTTTAAATAATATAATAACCCTTTCAAATTTATAGCAGAATTATTTTTTAAATCCAAAGATATACTTCTCTCACACAAATCTAGTGCCTTATCAATATTCCCACTATTAAAATTGTCTAAAGCCTTAGCATATATTTTTCTAGATTTAACTTCATTATTCATTTAAATTTCCTCGCTTAAATATAATCCTTATTTAATAAATTCTTTTAATTTATCATTAGAAATGGTTATTTCCTCTTTATGTGATTTAGTGAAATTATCATCTTCATAAACATTTATTTTTAATATTAAACTTGTTTTTCCCAAATTATTATTAACTTTTTCTACAGACATAACTTCATTTTTATCATCTTTTGCTTCATATATTGGAATAATAGTATCATTTTTTATATTTATACAATACAAGTTTCCACCTTTTGAAATTGTTCCATATCCATGACCAATAATAACTAATAAATTTTCATCATCTATCCACTCTAAATATTTAGGACTTTTCTGATCTTTTACTTCATTTATTTTTAGAAGCCATACTTTATTAGTTTGAATTTCCTTCAAATAAACTTTACCTATACCTTCTTCTTTAGCATTTTCTCCTTTACCTTCTATTGTAGAAGAATACATATTATTATTACTTTTTTTCCACGGAGTAATAGAACCTGTTTTTAAATTTTTTTCATCAATTTCTTCCTTTTCTATTTTTGAAAAATTTGTTTTTCCCTCAATCCTATCTTCACTATTTTTTTCTTCATCTTTTTTAATTTCAGTATTATCACTTTTATTTTTTTCTTCTTTATTACTATTATCATTATTGTTAGATTCTACTTTTTGTTCTTGTTGTTTAGTATTTTCAACTAAAGTTTTATTTTCTTTGCTACATCCTATTGAAAAACTAAATATCATTAAAGCAATTAGTATTAATCCTATTTTTTTATTTTTTAACATATTATCCCCTCCCAAAAAATATATAAATATATATCTAATTATATCTAAAAATATCAATTGTGTAAAAATATAAGTGTTATTATTACTTATGATAACAACTTCTGGAATTTTAAAATATTAATCGCGTAAAAAAAAACTTCATGAAAACATAAAGTTAACATGAAGTTTTTTTTTACTAAGAATTCATAATTATTTTTTTTGCTGTTAAAATAGATGAAGCACTCATAGAATACTCATCTAATCCATATTCTACAAGAGTTTCTATAGCATTCTCATCACCAGCCATCTCTCCACACATTCCGCACCATTTTCCTTCTTTATGTGCTGCATCTATAGTCATCTTTATCAATCTTAATACTGCTGGATGCATAGGATTATAAAGATATGATATTTTTTCGTTCATTCTATCTGCCGCTAATGTATATTGTATTAAATCATTAGTACCTATGCTAAAAAAGTCTACATGTTTAGCAAGTTCATCTGCACATATAGCTGCTGCAGGTATTTCTACCATTATACCTGTTTCTAAATTTTCATTAAACTCTTTGCCTTCTGCTTTTAATTCATCCATACATTCTTTTAATAATTCTTTAGCAGCTTTAAATTCAGATAAAGATGATATCATTGGAAACATTATTTTTAAGTTACCAAAAGCTGACGCTCGAAGCAATGCTCTCAATTGAACTTTAAATAATTCTTTTCTATCTAGACATAATCTTATAGCTCTATATCCTAAGAAAGGATTCATCTCTTCTGGCATTTCTAAATATGGAAGCTTCTTATCTCCACCTATATCTAAAGTTCTTATAACTACAGGTTTTCCTTCCATTTTTTCAACAGCATATTTATAAGATTCAAACTGCTCATCTTCTGATGGCATATTATCTCTATCCATATATAAAAATTCTGTTCTAAAAAGTCCTATGCCTTCTCCACCATTTTCTAATACTTGATGAACATCTTGTGGTTTCCCTATATTTCCACAAACTTCTACTCTTTTCCCTGATTTAGTAGTAGTTTGAATATTTATAAGTTTCTTTAATTCTTCTTTTTCCTTTAAGAAAGCTTTTTTTCTTTCTTCATATTTATTTATAGTATCTTTATCAGGATTTATTATTACTATACCTTCAATTCCATCAACTATTACTAAATCACCATTTTTAACAGATTCAGTTATATCTTTCATACCAACTATAGCTGGTATTTCTAATGTTCTAGCCATAATAGCACTATGAGAAGTTCTTCCACCTATATTAGTTAAAAATGCTATGACTTTGTCTTTATCTAATTGTGCAGTGTCAGATGGAGTCAAATCTTGAGCTACTATTATAGTATCTTTATCTAAATCATCCATACTATTTGATGACTTGCCCATAAGATTTAGCATTATTCTCTTGCCTACATCTTTAATATCTGCTCCTCTTTCTCTCATATATTCATCTTCCATAGAAGCGAATATGGAACTATACATATCAATTACTTCTTGAAGTGCCTTTTCTGAGTTAACTTTATTAGATTCTATATTCATATCTACAGCTCCAGCAAATTCTGGATCATCTAATAGCATAATATGACTATCAAAAACTGCTGCTTTTTCAGCTCCTACTTCCTTTTGTGCTTTATCCCTTATTTTTTCAAGTTGCTCTTTGGTACTAACTAGTGCCTTTTTAAATCTTTCTTTTTCTTCTTCTATGTTATCTATGCTCTTTTCTACAACTTCTATATTTATATCTTCCTTAATAAAAATCTTTCCTATAGCATATCCCTTTGAAGCAGCTATACCTTTTTTCATCATTTTTCCTCCTTATTAATAACCAATACATATAATTTTCTTATTTAAAATATAACCATATAATAATTAATAAGCAAAAACCATGCCATGAAAATATATTTTTTTTATATATTCTTCATAATTATTTCTAATATACCATCAATATATAGTATACTCTTTTTTATGATTTTTAGCTATTAATACAGACATTGATATTTTTTATCAACTTAAACAAGTGTATATTTATTATATTTTATAGTATATAATTATAGTATTAATAAGTTGATATTTTTTATCTTATTATAGTATTTTTTGATATTTTTTATCAAGGAGATGTTTTTAATGTATAAAAATAATATAGTAGTTGCTATTAATAATGGTATACATACTAGAATAGCTGCTATGATAGTTCATAAAGCTACTGAAATAAAAAATAAATATGGTCTAGATCTATATATAAAAAAAATGGATTCTAAAGAGCCTCTGGCTATTAGTATGCTAGCTTTAATTTCTTTAAAAATAAAAGAAAATGAAATAATAGAAATATCTTGTAATAGCAATTCTTCTAAAGCAGAAAACGCAGTATTAGAATTATGTGACTTTATTAATTATGATTTATCACAAGAAAATTTCACATCAAATATAGATGATATTATACAAGAAAACACTATAGCTTATGATCAAATAGTTACTAATATTCCTATAGGAATATTAGTAATAGATAAAAATAATAAAATTACTATGGCCAATGACTATTCTTTAAAAATTATAGACTATTCTTTAAGAGATGTATTAGGTAAAAATATTAAAGACATAATACCAAGTTCTGAATTACCTGATGTAATTAAAAATAATTGCTATCATAAAGGTAAAACTCAATATCTAGACAATAAAATATTAATAACAAATAGATCTCCTATATATTTTAATAATAAAATTCTAGGTGCTATAAGTGTATTTCAAGATGTTTCTGAACTTGTTGGTATTAAAGAATTAAATGAAAAATTTAAAAAAATATTGGAAGCATCTCATGATTTAATTTGTTTTGTAGATGAGAATGGTAAAATAATATATGTTAATCCATCTTACAAAAAACATTTTTCTATAAATTCTAAAGATATTATTGGAAAAGATATAAAAGATTCTTCTCTAAATAGTCTTATAATGGAGGTATTTTATACTAAGAAGCCAAAAGAAAATATAATTTATAATAAAGATAACATAAATATTATATCTACTATAGAGCCGATTTTTATTGATAATGAATTTAAAGGTGTAATATCTATATCCAAAACTGTAGATGAACTAAGAGACCTAACTTTAAAACTTACGGAGTCTGAAGAAAAACTTATGTATTACAAAAATGAATTAACAAGACATCGCCCTCTAAGTTCTTCCTTTAAGTCTATTATAGGTTGGAATAGTTCCTTAAAAGATTGTTTATCTATAGCTGAAAAGGCTTCTAAATCAACTTCTACTGTGCTTATACGTGGAGAAAGTGGTACTGGTAAAGAAATAATAGCTAATGCTATACATGATAATAGTACTAGAAAAAATAAACCTTTTGTTAGAGTAAATTGCGCAGCTATACCAGAAAATCTTTTAGAAAGTGAACTTTTCGGCTTTGAAAAAGGAGCATTTACAGGAGCTACAAAAAAGAAACCTGGTAAATTTAATATTGCAGATGGTGGTACAATTTTTTTAGATGAGATAGGTGATTTACCCATTTCTATGCAAGTTAAACTACTAAGAGTTCTTCAAGAAAAGGAATTTGAAAGTGTTGGGGGCATTAAAACCCAAAAGGTAGATGTTAGAATAATTGCTGCTACTAATAGAAATTTAGAAGATATGATTAAAAACAATACTTTTAGAGAAGATCTATACTATAGATTAAATGTTTTAAATATATCCTTGCCTCCTCTTCGTCATAGAAAACAAGATATAAATCTTTTAGTAGAACATTTTATAAATAAAATTAATCCAAAGCTTAATAAAAATATAACAGGCATAAATAAAGAAGCACTTTTAAAATTACAACAATATGATTGGCCTGGTAATATACGCGAATTAGAAAACATTGTGGAAAGAGCTATGAATATGTGCGATAATTCCATAATAACTATTAAAGATTTACCATTTTATATATCTAATAACTCTTTTGATGATAGTTATAATTTCACTATAAACGAAAACAACTTAAAGACACTAAAAGAATACGAAAAGGAAATAATTACTTTAGCTATGAAAAAATATAAAAGCTTTAATAAAGCAGGTAAAGCCCTTGGTATAACCCATAGAACAGTATCTTTAAAATGCAAAAAATATAATATAACTCCAGAGATTTACAAATAATTTTATTATAAATATAAATTGCTTTAATAATAACATTAATTTTAATATAAATAGAAATATATGTAATAAGCACACCAATAACATATTACATATATTTCTACATTTTACTTCCAAAATTAATCCCAATGTTATTTTAATAATTTTTCTATTACAATTTTACATAAAACATCAAAATTAAATTTTATAATATAACTATATTTCATATTAATAAAAACATAAATTATTTTATTAAAGCTTTGAATTCATCGGAATCTTTTACTGGATCAAAATCTGCTTCATGTTTAGCTTCTTCTTTTACTCCTGGGGAAATTTCTATAGCTTTTTTCAAACATTCAACTGTATTTTTCACATCTCCTCTTCTTCCATAAATGCTTGCTTTACCATAATAACTCCACTCATATTTTTCTATGTCTAAAGATCTATCATACCATTTTAAAGCTTCATCAAATTTTTCATATAGTTCATAAGCCAAAGCTTTATTAAATCTAGCATAACCATAATCAGGTTTTATATCTAATGCTTTATCTATATTTTTCATACCTTCTTCAAAATTCCCACTATAACATAATGCTATTCCCTTTATATTATATGCTTTATAAAAATTAATATCTTCCTTTATAACTTCATTTTCAATTTTTATAGCTTCATCATATTTTTTATCAAAAAATAACTTTTTGCCTTCTTCACACTTATCCTCTAATTTTTTATTAATTTTGCTATGTTTTTTATCTTTATTTTCCAACTTCATAGAAACATTACTTTCAATATTTTTGTTAATGCTATTGTTTTTATCCTGCTTTAAATTATTATAATAAATGCTAAATATAGCTACTGCAACCAATATTATAAATATACTTAATTTTGTTTTTACTGAAAATTTACTCCAAAAACCATTTCTAAACTTATTTTGTTTTTTCATTATTTTCCCTCTATGCTATATTAAAAATAAATATTTATTATATATCGGCTTTTAAATTTACCCATCATTGTAAGCTTTTCAAATAATTGTTCATTCCAGATTCATACAAATTATTCCCTTTGGAGTCTATTATAACAGTGACAGGTAAATCTTCTACTTCTAACTTTCTAATAGCTTCTGAATCTAAATCTTTGTAAGCTATAATTTCTGATTTTTTTATACTTTTAGATATCAAAGCTGCTGCCCCACCTATTGCTCCAAAATATACAGCTTTATTTTTTACTATAGATTCTATAACTTTTTTGGATCTTTTCCCTTTGCCTATCATGCCCTTTAATCCTAAATTTAATAATTTTGGTGTATATGTATCCATCCTGTAACTTGTAGTTGGACCTGCCGCTCCTATTTCCCTTCCTGGCTTAGCTGGAGTAGGGCCAACATAATATATTATTGAATTTTCAACTTGAAAAGGTAAGTCTTTTCCTTTTTCTAAAGAATCAACTAATCTTTTATGTGCCGCATCTCTAGCTGTGTATATTACACCTGTAATTAATACTATATCTCCTGCTTTTAAATCCTTAATTTTATCTTCAGTTAATGGGGTATTTATTTTTATTTTCATTAAAATCACCTACTTTTCACATTTGTTTTGTTATATACCAAAGGAAACATTTATATATAACATTCATTATAAATTCTATATTATTTCTTCTTTATGTCTAGTAACGTGGCAATTTATGTTTACTGCTACTGGTAATCCAGCTATATGAGTTGGGAAAGTTTCTATATTAACTGCCAATGCAGTAGTTTTACCACCAAACCCTTGAGGTCCTATACCTAAGCCATTAATTTCTTCTAACAATTCTTTTTCTAAATTTTCATAAAATTTATTTTCATTTCTTAAATTTATAGGTCTTAAAAGAGCTTTTTTAGACAAATAAGCACATTTATCAAAAGTACCTCCTATACCTACTCCTACAATTATGGGTGGACATGGATTAGGCCCTGCTTCTTTAACTGTATCTAAAATAAACTTCTTTATACCATTTAATCCATCTGCCGGTTTTAGCATAACTATCTTACTCATATTTTCTGAACCAAATCCTTTTGGAGCTACAGTTACTTTTATTTTGTCTCCTTTAACTATATTGTAATATACTACTGCTGGAGTATTATCTCCTGTATTTATTCTTTCTATGGGATCACTAACTACAGATTTTCTTAAATACCCTTCTTTATATCCTTCTGCTATACCTTCATTAATAGCATCTTCAATAAAGCCTCCAATTATATGAACATCTTGCCCAATTTCAATAAATATACATGCAATTCCAGTATCTTGGCATAAAGGTATATTCTCTTTTCTCGCTATATGTATATTTTCTTCTATAGTTTGTAAAACCTCTTTGGCTATATCCCAATTTTCTTCTTCCTTACATTGTAATATTTTGTCGTTCACATCTTGGGGTAAATAATAATTAGCTTCTATGCATAATTTTTTCACTACTTTTTTTATAGTCTTTACTGATATTTCCCTCATTTTATCCTCCAAAATATAATATTTTAAAACATATACTTATGATTATTATAGTGTAATTATATGTTTTTTTCTACATCAATCTACAGCACTCTTTATAAAAATGAGTTCATATATTTCCAAGGAAATATATGAACTCATTTTTTAATCTTTATCATCAAAATATTCATTCACTGATTTAACTATAGCTTTTGATATATTCTGTTGATAATCTTTATTTTTTAATCTTTCTAATTCCATAGAATTAGATAAAAATCCACATTCTACAATAACTGAAGGCATTTCATCATTATCTCTTAATATTTTATAATTATTTTTTGCTGCTTTTTCTTTTCTTTTATTATTTTCGTCTAATTCTTCTCTTAAATTGTTTTGTAGTATATGTGCAAATCTCTTACTATCTTCATTATTTGAATACCAAACTTGAGCTCCATAATATTGGCTTTGCTCAAACATATTTAAATGTATACTTATAAACATATCACAGTTACTAGTTTTTTTAAGTTCACATCTTTTATTTAAATCTTCTATTTTTTTTCTTCTAATTTTTTTACCTTTACCTTCTGAATATAAACCTCTATCATCTTCTCTTGTCATTATAACTTTATAACCTTCTTTTTTAAGTTGATTTTTTAATATCTTACTTATATCTAAATTTATGTCCTTTTCTAAAGTACCATCTTTAGCTACTGCTCCCCCATCCATTCCTCCGTGACCAGGATCTATAAGAATTATCTTTTTCTCATTAACACTGTTTAAATTATTAAAAACATTAACTTTTATTATAAAACTAAAACTTATAAATATTATAAGAGTTGTTAATATTAGTTTTCTATTATAAATCTTCAAACTTTCCTCCTTATATATTAGTACTTAATTTAATACTATGCTATATGATTATAATTTATAATAGAATTAATTCAGTTTTATATTTATTTTATAAAAAATCACTTTTATATATCCAAAAAAATATATAAAAAAATCAATCCTAAATTATATTAAATAAAAAAACTCCAACTAAATAAGTGGAGTTTTAGAAATATAATATTAAATTCAAACTAATAATATTTTAAATATTATTTTTAAATTATTATATTATCTATTTATAACGGTTTGTGCTATATTTGTACAATGATCTCCAACTCTTTCAAAGTTATTTATTATATCTAAAAATATAGCACTGGCATTAGCATTACAAGTACCTTTATTTAATCTTTTTATATTAGTTTCTCTTAACTGTTTTTCTAAACTGTCTATTTTCTCCTCAACATACATAACACTTTGAGATATTTCAACATCATCATTTTCAAAACCTTGAATAGTTCTTGTTAAGGAATCTAATGTATAATTAAATAAATGTTTTATATCATATGTAGCATCATCTGAAAATTGAATTCTTTTCTGTATTTTTTCACTAGTTAAATCTATTATGTTTTCAGCATGATCTCCTATTCTTTCTATATCATTTACCACATGAAACATAGAGCCTACTAAATTTAACTGCTTATCAGATAATTTTAAGTTGTTTAATTTAACCAAATATGTAGTTATACTCTTATTTAGTATATTTATAAGTTTTTCATTTTCATATACTTTACTTACTAATTCTAAATCATTCTTTTCAAATGCATCTATAGATAATTGTAAATTTTCTTTTGCTTTATTGGCCATTCTTACTATTTCTTTTATCGTTTGATTAATAGCTATTGTAGGGTTCTCTAATAATCTTTCATCTATATATTTAGGAGCCATCTTCTCATATGGATCACTTCCTGGTATCATCTTATTAACAAATGCAACAATATATTTTATAAACCATATTTGCACAAATGTATTAATTAAATTAAACATTGTATGCGCGTTAGCAATTTGCCTTCCCACATCTCCTGGAGTTAAATTAGTAATTATTTTAACAAATGGGGTTAATGGTACTAAAACAAATGCAAATAATACTGTTCCTATAACATTAAATGTTAGATGAAACAATGCTGCTTTTCTTGCATTCTTAGACGCACCAATACTAGCTAATAGAGCTGTTACACAAGTACCAATGTTATCTCCAAATAATATTGGTAATGCTGCTGACAATGGAAGTACTCCATTACTTGATAAAGCTATTAATATACCTATGGTTGCAGAAGAACTTTGTACTATAGCTGTCATTCCCATACCTACAACTATTCCTAAAAATACATTATGTGATAATGATAAAGCTAAACTTTTAAATGCTTCACTTTCCCCTAGTGGAGCCATAGCTGTTTTCATTATATCCATTCCCATAAACAATATACCAAAACCTAGTATTATATTACCTATTTCCTTAGTTTTTTTCTTTTTAGCAAATAAAACTATTGCAGTTCCTATTCCTACAAACAATGGAGCTCCTGCAGTAACATTAAAAGCAACTAATTGTCCTGTAACTGTAGTACCTATATTAGCTCCCATAATAACCCCTGCTGCTTGCGTTAAGGTCATTAAACCTGCATTTACAAATCCAACAACCATAACAGTTGTAGCACTACTACTTTGAATTACTCCTGTTACTACTATACCTGTTAATACACCTTTTATAGGATTAGAAGTTACTTTTTCAAAAAAAACTTTTACTTTTTCTCCTGCTACATTTTGCAATCCATCTCCCATTAAATTCATGCCGTAGATGAATAACCCTAATCCCCCAATAAGACCTGTTAACATAGCAAATACATTCATATTTGTCCTCCTAATTTTAAAATTGTCATCCCATACTTTATTATTATAGTAGATATTAACTCAATTTAAAATACTTTTAACATAGAATTAACATAGAAAACTTTTCTACATTTAAAATACATATTTAATAATTCATTAATTAATAAATTAGTTAATGTCATTTTATATATATCTAAAATTATTTTATTTTATATTTATACAAGAAAACTATATTAAAATTAATTAAGTTCAAATAACAATACTTTTATAAAAGGAATTTGATAGATAATTTTTATCTCATAATGAAAATTTAGGTAAAATCTATATAAAATAACCCTTCTTTACTTAAATCATCAATCCTAATTCTATATTTATATAAAATAGTTTTTATATTTTAAATTTCCCACATTAAAAGTTTGCTAAAATAATAAAAAAAGGAAAGACAAAATGCCTTTCCTCGTAATCCCATATTATCTCTTTGAGAATTGTGGAGATCTTCTTGCTTTCTTTAATCCATATTTCTTTCTTTCTTTCATTCTTGGATCTCTTGTTAAGAAACCAGCTTTTTTTAATGATGGTTTCATGTTTTCATCAGCTTTTACAAGAGCTCTAGATATACCATGTCTTATTGCTCCTGCTTGACCTGTAAATCCACCGCCGTGAACATTTACTAATACATCATATTTATCTTTTGTTTCTGTTAAAACTAATGGTTGATTAACTATTACTCTTAATGTTTCTATTGGAAAATAGTTTTCTATATCTCTCTTATTTATTATTACTTTTCCATCTCCAGCTACAAGTCTTACTCTTGCTACTGATTTTTTTCTTCTTCCAGTTCCAAAATACTGTACTTTAGCCATTTTTTATCCTCCCTTCAGCCTACAATTAGTATCTTAATTCTAATACTTCTGGTTTTTGAGCTTCGTGATTGTGTTCTGCTCCTTTATAAACCTTTAATTTCTTTAACATTTTTCTTCCTAAAATTCCAGTTGGAAGCATTCTTCTAACTGCTTCTTCAAATACAAATTCAGGCTTCTTAGCTAGTGCTTCTCTATATGGTATTTCTTTTAATCCACCTGGATATAATGAATGATGTCTTAATAATTTTTGATCTAATTTTTTACCTGTTAATACAACTTTTTCAACATTTATAACTATTACATTATCACCTGTATCAACATGTGGTGTATATGTAGGTTTATGTTTACCTCTTAGTATTGATGCAACTTGACTAGCTACTCTTCCTAATGGCTTATCAGCAGCGTCAACTATATACCATTTTCTTTCAACTTCATGTGGTTTAGCTATATATGATTTCATCATTTTCCCTCCCTAACTATTTTACATAAAGCGTTCTTCTATATAAAGATCCGGGGCTAGTGAATCTATTATACTATACAAACAAAGTTATTATAATACAATCTGCCCGGTGTGTCAATAGTATTAATAAAGTACTTCCTTTAAGCATAACCCAGACGAAGGCACACATGGCCCTGCTTTAGCTCTATCTTTGGACTTTATAATATACTCTACATATTCTGGTTTTATTTTATCTAATCCAACTTCTATTAATGTACCTACTATTATTCTTACCATATTATAAAGAAAACCATCTCCTGTAATTGTAAACCTTATAAAATCACCTTTTTTATTTATTTCAGCTTTAGTTATAGTTCTAACTGAAGTCTTTACACTACTTCCCTTTGTTCTAAAAGCAGAAAAATCATGTGTTCCTATAAAATATCTTGATGCTATTTTCATATTATCTATATTTAGCTTATCCTTAAACTGAAAAATATAATTTCTACCTATAGCTATAGGCTGTGGACTATTTAAAATTGTATATTCATAAGTTTTACCTTTACTACAAAATCTAGAATGAAATTCACTGCTAACTTCTTCTGAACTTAAAACTACTATATCTTTGGGCAAATTATTATTAATCACTTTTTTTAGATTTTTAGGTGGTATTTTAGTATTAGTAAAAAAATTACATACATACCCTTTAGCATGAACTCCTGAATCTGTTCTACTTACTCCTATAATCTCTACTTTTTCTTTAGTTATATCACTTACAACTTTTTCTAAAGTACCTTGCAAAGTAATAAACTTATCATTTTTTTGCTTTTGCCATCCATAATAATTTGTCCCATCATATTCAAGTTTTAACTTTATATTTTTCATTAAGTCCACATCCTACTCCAAATAGATAATATAACTAAAATAAAAGTAAATGTTATTGCTATATAATCTCTTGAAGAAAAAGAAAGTTCTTTCATCCTAGTTCTGCCTTCTCCTCCTCTATAGCATCTCGCTTCCATTGCCATAGCTAGCTCATCAGCTCTTCTAAATGAACTAATAAAAAGTGGAACTAGTAAAGGTATTAAATTTTTAGCTCTTTGTATCAAATTACCAGACTCAAAATCTGCGCCTCTAGCCATTTGAGCCTTCATAATCTTATCGGTTTCATCCATAAGTGTTGGTATAAATCTTAAAGCTATAGTCATCATCATAGCAAGTTCATGAGCTGGAACTCCTATCTTTGTTAATGGATTCAATAGCTTCTCTATGCCATCTGTAAGCTCTATAGGAGATGTTGTTAATGTTAATAATGATGTTCCTATTATTAAAAATATTAATCTTAGAACCATAAATACAGCTAATCTTACTCCTTCTTTATATATAGTAATAAACTTCCACTTAAATAATAATGTATCTCCTGGTGTTAAAAATAAATTCAAAATAGCTGTTATTATTACTAATATAAGTATGGGCTTAAGTCCCTTATATATATATTTAAATTTTATTTTTGAAATTAATATAGCCGCTAATGTAAATAGCACTATAAATATATATCCTTTAAAATTATTAACTAAAAAAAGATCAATTATATATACAAGGGATATAATTATCTTAATTCTTGGATCTAACTTATGCACAAAAGAATCTCCTGGTATGTATTGTCCTATTGTTATATCCTTTATCATTTAATAATTCCCTCACTTTTAAGTGATTTTAATAATTCTTTCTTTGCCTCTTCTATAGTATAGATATCATCTGGTAAATTAAAACCCTTTTTTCTTAATTTTCGTATTAAATATGTAACTTCTGGTGCTGCTAATCCCATACTTTCAAGAGTATCTACCTCTTTAAATACTTCACAAGGCTTCCCTTGTAATACACATTGACCTTTATGCATAACTAATATTTTATCTGCAAACTTAGCAACATCCTCCATGCTATGTGAAACGAGAATTATAGTCATATTATATTCTTTTCTTAATGCTTGAATTTTACTATATATATCATCTCTAGCTTTTGGGTCTAAACCTGCTGTAGGTTCATCTAATATCAATATTTTAGGTTCCATAGCTACTACTCCTGCTATGGCTACTCTTCTTTTTTGTCCTCCACTTAATTCAAAGGGAGATTTATCTTTATACAATTCATAATTCAATCCTACTATATTCATTGCTCTTTTTACTCTATTTAAAACTTCTTGTTCATTTAACCCTAAATTAATAGGTCCAAAAGCAATATCTTTTTCTATGGTTTCTTCAAATAATTGATACTCTGGGTATTGAAATACGAGCCCAACTTTTTTCCTTATGGAACTCAATTTTACCCCTTTATCTGCTATATTTATATTATCTATTATTATCTTTCCTGATTTAGGTTTCAATAATCCATTTATATGCTGTATTAATGTAGACTTACCTGAACCTGTATGCCCGATTAAAGCAACAAATTCTCCATCTTCTATATTTATATTTATATTATCTATTGCCTTTTTTTCAAAGGGTGTTCCTTCCATATATACATGTGTTAAATTTTCTATTTTAATTGACATAATTCATCCACCATTTCATCTATAGTTAATATATCTGATGGTATTTCCACATTGTGTTGTCTCAAATAATAGGCTATCTCTGTCATCTGAGGTACATCTAACCCTATTTTTTTCATCATTTCTACTTCTTTAAATATTTCCTTAGGTGTTCCTTCTTTTATTACTTTAGCAGAATCCATTACTATAACTCTATCAGCTTCTACTGCTTCTTCCATAAAATGAGTTATAAGCACTATTGTTATACCATATTTTTTATTTACTTCCTTAATAGTATTAATTACTTCTAGTCTTCCTGAAGGATCTAACATAGCTGTAGGTTCATCAAATATAATACACTCAGGCCTCATAGCTAATACCCCAGCAATAGCTACTCTTTGTTTTTGTCCCCCAGATAATAAATGTGGTGCATGTTTTCTATAATCATACATATTTACTTTCTTCAGTGATTCATCTACTCTACACCTTATTTCTTCTTGAGGAATACCTAAATTCTCTGGTCCAAATGCTACATCCTCTTCTACTATAGTAGCTACAATCTGATTATCTGGGTTTTGGAAAACCATTCCAGCCTTATTTCTTATGTCCCATGTATTTTCTAAATTCCCAGTATCCAAATTGTCAACATATACTTTACCTTCTGAAGGTATTAAAAGAGAATTCATATGCTTAGCTATAGTCGACTTTCCCGATCCATTTCTTCCTAAAATAACTACAAAATCACCCTTTTTTATAGTCAAATTAACATTATCTAATGCAATTTTTTGAGTATTTTCATCTTCTTTATTAGATTCATACTTATATGTAACATTATTACATTTAATCATCTCATTCATACCAAACACCTCAAATATGAAGCTATAAACTAAAGTTTATATTATAGCAAAATGGGGACTAAGCCAATTTTATACTTAATCCCCAAATAATTATACTAACTCTAGTATAACCACTTCAGCTCCGTCGCCTCTTCTTGGGCCAACTTTATATATTCTTGTGTATCCACCATTTCTTTCAGCATACTTAGGAGCTATTTCATCAAATAGTCTTTGTACTACTGCTTCTTCTGTTACAAAAGAAAGTACTTGTCTTCTTGCATGAAGATCTCCTCTCTTTGCAAGGGTTATCATTTTTTCAGCAATACTTCTAGTTTCTTTAGCTCTAGTTTCTGTAGTTTCTATTTTCCCATGCTTTAAAAAACTAGTAACAAGATTTCTAAGCATTGCTTTACGTTGATCAGTTGGACGACCTAATTTACGATATCCTGCCATCTCTCCTATACCTCCTTACCTTAAACTGCCTATATTAACTTTACTAATCTTCACTTTTTTTCAAACCTAATCCTAAAGCGTCTAATTTTTGTTCTACTTCTTCTAAGGATTTTTTACCAAGGTT
Organism: Clostridium tepidum; assembly: GCF_002008345.1. Lineage (GTDB taxonomy): Bacteria > Bacillota > Clostridia > Clostridiales > Clostridiaceae > Clostridium_F > Clostridium_F tepidum. The sequence goes on along the minus strand of NZ_MRAE01000005.1, from coordinate 15,761 downwards.
TCTGACTTTCATCATATCATCCATGCTTCTTTCGCATAGTTCTTGAACTGTATTTATTCCAGCTCTCTTTAAACAGTTATAACTTCTTACTGAAAGATCTAGTTCTTCAATTGTCATTTCTAGAACTTTTTCTTTCTTATCTTCTTCTTTTTCAACCATGATTTCCATATCATCTGCATGGTCAGTTAAAGTCATAAATAACTTAAAGTGCTCTATAAGAATTTTAGCTGATAAACTTACAGCTTCTTCTGGTCTTATAGTACCATTAGTCCAAACTTCTATAGTCAATTTATCATAATCTGTTATTTGACCAACTCTAGTATTTTCAATAGAGAAATTAACTCTTTTAACAGGCGTATAAATTGAATCTACTGCTATGCTTCCTATTGGCATATCCTTGGTTTTATTTTTATTTTGAGTTACATAGCCCCTACCACGATTAACGTTGATTTCCATATATATTTTACCATTTTCGTCAAGGGTTGCTATATGTAAATCTTTGTTTATTACTTCAACATCTCCATCTGTTTTGATATCAGCTGCTGTAACTTCTTTAGGACCCACTTCATCTATATATATAGTTTTTGGACCCTCTCCATTCATAGTAAGTGCTAAAGATTTGATGTTAAGAATTAATTCTGTAACATCCTCTTTTACACCTTGCACTGTTGAAAATTCATGAAGAACATTATCAATTTTTATATGGTCTGCAGCAACCCCAGGTAATGATGATAAAAGAATTCTTCTTAAAGCATTACCAAGAGTTGTTCCATAACCTCTTTCTAGTGGTTCAATGACAAATTTACCATAAGAACCATCTTCAGTATTTTCAACACATTCTATTTTTGGCTTTTCTATTTCTAACATTCTTAACCCTCCTCATTTATTAATATTTATATTCTTTGAGGGCAACTGATCTAAATAAATTTATTTATTATTTACTGTATAACTCAACGATTAATGTTTCATTAACAGGTACATCTATATCTTCTCTTACTGGTTCTCTTTCTATTTTTCCTTCAAAACTTTCTATATTTCCTGATAACCATGCTGGTAATGTTCTTGGATTTTCTGCAAAAGTTTTGAATTTTTCAGTAGCTTTGCTCTTATCGCATACTGTTATAACATCATTAACTTTAACTTGGTATGATGCTATATCAACCTTTTTGCCATTTACTAAGAAATGTCCATGAGTAACTAATTGTCTAGCTTCTGTTCTTGAGTTACCATATCCTAGTCTATATACTACATTGTCTAATCTCATTTCTAAAAGTCTTAACAAGTTTTCACCTGTTATTCCTCTTCTTCTATCAGCTTCTTTATAGTATCCTCTAAATTGACGTTCTAAGATACCATAAATTCTTTTAGCTTTTTGTTTTTCTCTTAATTGTAATCCATAGTTAGATACTTTTTTTCTAGTTTGACCGTGTTGTCCTGGTGCGTATCCTCTTCTAGCGAACGCGCACTTATCTGTATAACATCTATCTCCCTTAAGAAATAGTTTTAATCCTTCTCTTCTGCAAAGTCTGCAAGTTGCTCCAGTATATCTAGCCATTAAATTTTACACCTCCTATTACTATATTATATTACTATACTCTTCTTCTCTTTGGTGGTCTACAACCATTATGTGGTATTGGAGTTACATCTTTTATTAAAGTAACTTCTAGACCTGCTGCTTGTAATGATCTTATAGCAGCTTCTCTTCCTGAGCCCGGTCCTTTTACGTAAACTTCTATGCTCTTTAAGCCATGCTCCATAGCTGCTTTAGCTGCAGTTTCTGCAGCCATTTGTGCTGCAAATGGTGTGCTTTTTCTTGAACCTCTAAAACCTAATCCACCTGCACTTGCCCAAGATAAAGTATTACCAACTTTGTCGGTAATTGTAACTATTGAATTGTTGAAAGTTGATTTTATATGTGCACAACCATGTTCAACATTCTTTCTTTCTTTTCTTCTTCTGCTTCTCTTACCTTTCATTCCTGCTGCCATGCTGTTCCCTCCTTACCTTATTTTTTCTTCTTTCCACCTATAGCTCTCTTTGGACCTTTTCTTGTTCTAGCGTTAGTCTTAGTCTTTTGACCTCTAACTGGAAGATTTCTTCTATGTCTTATTCCTCTGTAAGATCCAATTTCAATTAATCTCTTTATGTTAAGTTTTACTTCTCTTCTTAAGTCACCTTCAACTTTTACATTTTTATTAACGTAATCTCTGATTGCATTAACTTCTTCTTCTGATAGGTCTTTAACTCTTGTATCTGGATTTACTCCAGTAGCTTTTAATATTTGTTGAGAAGTTGGTAAGCCAATTCCATATATATATGTTAGACCGATTTCTACTCTTTTTTCCTTTGGTAGGTCTATACCTGAAATTCTTGCCATTAAAGTTTACACCTCCTGAATTCCTACTTACTAATTTTTATTTATATTAAAAGTTTTAGGCCAATGATATATTTTTAATATCATAGTCAGCCGCTCCTAAAACCGTTTATTAGCCTTGTTTTTGTTTGTGTTTAGGATTTTCACAAATAACCATTATTCTACCTTTTCTTCTTATAACCTTGCATTTTTCGCATATAGGTTTAACTGATGGTCTTACTTTCATCAATAACCCCTCCTTATTATTTGGCTCTCCAGGTTATTCTTCCTCTGGTTAAATCGTATGGAGAAAGTTCTACAGTTACTTTATCACCTGGTAAAATTCTTATAAAATTCATTCTTAATTTTCCTGATATATGTGCAATTATTTTATGACCGCTTTCTAATTCTACTTCAAACATAGCATTAGGTAGAGATTCTAAAACAGTACCTTGCATTTCAATTACATCATCTTTTGACATAAGGCATTCAAACCTCCTTATTAACTTGATGAGACTGTATAAATCTTTTTATTACAGAATTTTTAATGTTGTTACCTGTTGCCTTTAGATTTATTATATCTTCACAAATAATATTGGTAAATATCAAATGTTTAATTTTCTTCTTTTTGGGTTTATCTAAAGTATGAATATCTCCATCACAAATATATACATAATTTTCATCTAGTATATCTATTATGATGAAACTATTATCTTTATCCCTACCGGCTTTAGATAAAACTAATCTACCAATCTGGCATTCTTTATCCAATATTATTCACCTCTATTAAATTAAAGTGGTTATTTTAGGTCCTTCGTTTAATATAGCCACAGTATTCTCGTAATGGGCAGATAAACTACCGTCTACAGTAACTACAGTCCACTTATTTGGTTCAACTTTTACATTGAAATCTCCTATATTAACCATAGGCTCAATAGCTAAACACATTCCTTTTGATAATTTAGGCCCCCTGCCTGGTCTACCAAAGTTAGGTACTTCTGGATCTTCATGCATATTCTTTCCTATGCCATGACCTACGTAATCCCTTACAATAGAAAATCCATAACTTTCAACATATTCTTGAATAGCTGCAGATATATCAGTTAATCTATTGCCAACTTTAGCTTTTTCTATACCTTTAAAAAAACTATTTTGGGTAACTTCTATTAGCTTAGCAGCTTCTTTTGATATATTTCCTACTGGAAATGTTCTTGCTGCATCACCCTGATAGCCATTTAAAATAGCTCCACAGTCTATACTAATTATGTCTCCTTCTTTTAGAATTCTATCTTTACTTGGTATTCCATGAACTACTTCATTGTTAACAGATGCACATATAGAAGCTGGGAACCCATAATATCCTTTAAAAGATGGTTTGGCATTTCTGCCTAATATAATCTCTTCTGCAATTCTATCTAATTCTCCAGTACTTATTCCTGGTTTTACATGCTTTTCTAAAGTTTCTAAGGCTTCAGCAACAACTTTTCCTGCTTTTATCATATATTCTATTTCAGAATCAGTTTTAATTATTATCATTATTTATATCTCCCTAAGATATTTGAAATATTTTCAAACACCTTATCAATTGCTTCAGTCCCATCAACTTCTGAGATTATACCATTGTCTTTATAATAATTTATAAGCGGATAAGTTTGTTTGCTGTAAACTTCTAATCTTTCTTTCACTGTTGCTTCTGTATCATCTTTTCTTTGAATTAATTCATTATCACATATATCACATTTTCCTTCTACTTTAGGAGGATTAAATCTTATGTGATAACTTGCACCACAAGATGTGCAAACTCTTCTACCAGTCATTCTTTCCAAGATAAATCCTTCAGGCACTTTAATTAATAGTGCCACATCTAAATCATTATTGATGCCCTTTAAAAATTCATCTAGAGCTTCTGCTTGAGCAACTGTTCTTGGAAAACCATCTAAAAGGAAACCATTATCACAATCATCTTTTGTTAATCTATCTTTAACTATTCCTATAGTTACCTCATCTGGCACTAATTGACCATTATCTATATATCTTTTTGCTTCCATTCCTAGAGGAGTTTTCTCCTTTATGTTTGCTCTAAATATATCACCTGTTGATATATGAGGAATAGAAAATTTTTCACTTATTAATTTTGCTTGAGTTCCTTTACCTGCTCCTGGAGGACCTAACAAAATTACACGCATCCATAATCATCTCCAAAACATTTTTATTTTAAGAAACCTTGATAGTGACGCATAACTAATTGAGATTCCATTTGTCTTATAGTATCCAATGCAAATCCAACCATAATTAACATACTTGTTCCTCCAAAGGATATACCTTGAAACTTACTATATGTTGCCATAATTATTGGAAATATTGCTATAATAGCTGCAAAAGTTCCACCAATTATAGAGCTTTTTGTTATTACTCTTTCTATATATTCTGCTGTAGGTTCTCCTGGTCTTATTCCTGGTATAAATCCAGAGGATTTATGCATATTTTCTGCCATTTCATCAGGCTTAAAAGTAACTACTGTATAAAACCAAGTAAAAAACACTGTTAATACAAAATATAACACAATATAAGCAATACTTTTATCTCTAAAAGGACTATATTTATTTAAAGTAACAAACTTATAAAAAGCTGATTCTGGCCAAAATTGACCAATAGTAATTGGAAACTGCATTACTGATATAGCAAATATAATACCTATAACTGCAGAGGAGTTAACATTTATTGGTATGTGTGTAGATTGACCTTTATAAATTTTATTTCCTACTGCTCTCCCAGCATATTGGACAGGTATTCTTCTTTCAGCTAAGTTCATTATTACAACTAATAAAAATAATGCCAAAGCTATTACTATAAACATTATAACTTCTACAAAATTCACTGTTTCAGCTTTTTGAAGTCCTATTATGCTATATATAGTTGAGGGAAATCTAGATACTATATTAACAAATATTATTAGTGATATTCCGTTACCTATACCCTTTTCTGTTATTTTATCACCGTACCACATTAAAAAAGTTGATGCAGTAGTCAATGTTATTATAATTATGAATAAATTTAACTTTGATCCATCTCTAAGTGCTCCAGCACGAGCTATTATCGCATATGTACTGAATGCTTGAATAACACCTAATATAACTGCACCATACCTAGTATATTGTTGAATTTTTTTTCTTCCCTCTTCTCCCTCTTTTGAAAGACTTTCCAGAGAAGGTAATGCAATTGTAAGTAACTGCATTATAATTGAAGAGTTAATATACGGTACAACACCCATAGCAAATATACTAAATCTACTAAAAGCTCCTCCGGATATTAAATCATAAAATCCAAATAATGATCCGTTTTGTGTGAGGTTAGCCAATTTAGATGTATCAATTCCAGGAACTGGGATATAGTTTCCCATCCTGAAAATTGCTATCATAAATAAAGTAAAAATTAATCTTTTCCTTAAATCGGGAACTTTCCAAGCATTACGTAGGGTTGATAGCATTTATATCACCTCAACTTTTCCTCCTGCTGCTTCTATCTTTTCAATAGCTGATTTAGAGAATTTTGCTGCTTTAACAGTTAATTTCTTTTCTATATTTCCATTTCCTAGAATTTTAACTCCATCTTTAACCTTTTTCACTACTCTTTTTTCAACTAAAAGTTCTGGAGTTACAACTGTTCCATCTTCAAAACAATTTAATCTATCAAGATTTATTGCTGCATATTCTTTAGCAAATATGTTTTTGAAACCTCTTTTTGGAAGTCTTCTATATAATGGCATTTGACCACCTTCAAAGCCTGGTCTTACTCCACCACCGCTTCTAGAGTTTTGTCCTTTTTGACCTTTTCCGCTTGTTTTACCTAATCCAGAACCTGTTCCTCTACCTACTCTTTTTGGTGCTTTATTTGCACCTTCAGCTGCTCTTAATTCGTGAAGTTTCATATAATTACACCTCCTCTTACTATGCTTCTTCTACTTTTAATAAGTAACTTACCTTTTTTATCATTCCACTTATTTGAGGAGTTTCCTCATGTTCAACTATGTTACCAATCTTTTTTAGTCCAAGAGCATTAACAGTAGCTATATGATCCTTTTTTCTACCTATTAAGCTCTTAACTAATGTTATTTTAACCTTAGCCACGGCCAGTTACCTCCTAACCTAAAATCTCTTCTACGGTCTTACCTCTAAGTTTAGCTATATCTTCTACTGTTCTTAATCTTGATAATCCGTCTATTGTAGCATTAACCATGTTTCTTGGATTATTAGAACCTTTTGATTTAGCTCTAACGTCTTTTAATCCAGCAAGTTCAAGTACGGCTCTAACAGGTCCACCTGCTATAACTCCTGTACCTTCTTTAGCTGTCATTATAAGAACTTCTCCCTTACCGAATTTTCCGATTATATCGTGTGGTACAGTAGTTCCTACTGTTTTAACTTCAACTATGTTCTTTTTAGCATCTTCTATTGCTTTTCTTATTGCTTCAGGTATTTCTATAGATTTTCCTGTACCAACACCAACGTGTCCTGCTTCATCTCCAACAACAACTAATACGCTAAATCTAAAGTTTCTACCACCTTTAACAACCTTAGCAACTCTGTTTATATGAACAACTTTTTCTTTTAAATTTAAAGTGCTAGGATCAATTCTCATTTATTTCCCTCCTTTTTTTAAAAATCAAGACCTGCTTCTCTTGCACCTTCTGCAAGTTCTTTAACTCTTCCGTGATATACAAATCCGCCTCTATCAAATACCACTTTGTTTAAGCCTTTTTCTAACGCTTTTTCAGCTATCATTTTTCCAACTAATTTAGCGCCTTCTTTATTGCTACCTACACCATTGAATCCTTTTTCTGTACTTGATGCAGCAACTAATGTTTTTCCTTCTATATCATCTATTAATTGAGCATATATATGTTTTTCACTTCTATATACTGATAGTCTTGGACGTTCAGCTGTTCCAAAAATCTTTTTACGAACTCTCATGTGACGTCTTGTTCTTGATTTAGATCTATCATTTTTCTTAAACATAGGTTTCACTCCTTTCTGTTATTTCTTACCAGTCTTACCTTCCTTACGTCTTATAACTTCATTTTCATATTTAATTCCTTTTCCTTTGTAAGGTTCAGGTTTTCTCCATTTTCTTATGTCTGCTGCTACAGCACCTACTAATTCTTTATCTATACCTTTAACTTTTACCTTAGTTCCACCTTCAACTTCAAAATTTATTCCTGGAACTGCTTCCATTTCAACTGGATGTGAGAATCCAAGGTTAAGTACTAATTTCTTTCCTTGTAATTGTGCTCTATAACCAACACCTACTAATTCTAATGTTTTAACGTATCCTTCATTAACTCCTATTACCATGTTGTTTATTAACGCTCTTGTTAATCCATGAAGAGCTCTTACTTCTTTATGATCATTGTCTCTAGTTACAACTACTGAATTATCTTCTACAGCTATGTTTATTTTTTTATCCATAGCTTTTACTAACTCTCCCTTTGGTCCTTTTACAGTAACAACGTTATCTGGTGTTACCGTAACAGTTACTCCATTAGGGATAGCTATTGGAAGTTTTCCTACTCTTGACATTTATTGCACCTCCTATTCTCCAATTACCATATGTAGCAAAGTACTTCTCCGCCAACGCCTAATTTTCTTGCTTCTTTATCTGTAACAATTCCTTTAGAAGTAGAAACTATAGCTACTCCTAGACCATTTAAAACTTTAGGAGTTTCATCTTTTCTACAATAAACTCTTAGACCTGGTTTTGATATTCTCTTAAGACCAGTTATTATTCTTTCTTTGTTTTGTCCGTATTTCATTGTGATTCTTAGCATATCTACAGAACCATCTCTATATTCTTCTAAATCTCTTATATAACCTTCTGTAAGCATTATATTTGCTATGGCCTTTTTTATGTTAGATGAAGGAACTTCTACTACTTCATGTCTAACTACATTTGCGTTTCTTATACGTGTTAATAAATCTGCTATTGGATCAGACATTACCATTTATTTTGCCTCCTTTCGCTTTTCGAATATTACCAGCTAGCTTTTTTGCATCCAGGGATTTCACCCTTGTAAGCAAGCTCTCTAAAACATATACGACAGATACCGTATTTTTTCAATACTGAATGTGGTCTTCCACAAATTCTGCATCTTGTATAAGCTCTAGTTGAATATTTTGGTTTTTTATTCCACTTTTCTATTAAAGCTTTACGTGCCATAGATTTCCCTCCTTATTAACGAGCAAATGGCATTCCAAGGAATCTTAATAATTCTCTTGCTTCCTCGTCAGTCTTTGCAGTTGTTACAAAAATTATATCCATACCTCTAATTTTATCAATTTTATCATATTCTATTTCTGGGAATATTAATTGTTCTTTTATTCCTATAGCATAGTTTCCTCTTCCATCAAATGATTTGCTTGAAACTCCGCTGAAATCTCTAACTCTAGGTAAAGCTACATTTATTAATTTATCTGCAAATTCATACATTTTTTGCTTTCTTAATGTAACTTTGCATCCTAGTGGCATATTTTCTCTTATTTTAAAGTTAGCTACTGATTTTTTAGCTTTAGTTAATATTGGTTTTTGACCAGTTATTTTAGCTAAATCTTCAACTGCTGCTTCAAGAGCTTTTTGATTCTCTTTAGCTTCACCAACACCCATGTTGATAACTATTTTTTCAAGTTTTGGCACTTCCATTATATTTTTATATCCGAACTTATCCATTAAAGCTGATACTACTTCTTTTTCATACTTTTCTTGTAATCTTGGCATCATCCTTTATACCTCCTTTCAAGAATTAAAATGTTTCTCCGCACTTTTTGCATACTCTTACTTTTGTTCCATCTTCTAGAATTTTATTGCTAATTCTAGTAGCTGATTTGCATTTATTACAATATAACATTACTTTTGAACTAAATATTGGGGCTTCCTTATGTATTATTCCACCCTGCATATTTTCTCTATTTGGTTTTTGATGTTTAGTTACTACATTTACATCTTTAACTACTACCTTACCTTTTTTAGGTAATACAGATAAAACTTCTCCAATTTTGCCTTTATCTTTACCAGATATAACAACAACTGTATCTTTTTTTCTCACATGTATTTTGCTCATTATTTAGCCACCTCCTTGTATTATTATAAAACTTCAGGTGCTAATGATAGTATTTTATTGAACTCTTTATCTCTTAGCTCCCTTGCAACTGGTCCAAAAATACGAGTTCCTTTTGGGTTTTTATCATCCTTTATTATAACTGCTGCATTTTCATCAAATTTTATGTAAGAACCATCTGCTCTTCTTAATCCTTTAACTGATCTTACTATAACAGCCTTTACAACTTCACCTTTTTTAACAACACCGCCTGGTGTTGCACTTTTAACACTAGCAACTATTACATCTCCGATATTTCCCCATTTTCTGTGAGAACCACCTAGAACTCTTATACACATAATTTCCCTTGCTCCGGAATTATCTGCTACCTTTAATCTTGTTTGTTGCTGAATCATGTAAAATACCCTCCTTTCGGCTTTTTGCTACAAACTATTTAGCTTTTTCTATTATTTCAACAAGTCTCCATCTTTTTTGTTTTGATAATGGTCTTGTTTCCATTATTAATACTCTATCATTTATATTAGCTGTATTATTTTCATCATGAGCTTTGAACTTAGTAGTTCTGTTCATGATTTTACCATACAATGGATGACGAACTTTTGTTTCTACTGCAACTACGATTGTCTTATCCATTTTATTTGAAACTACTCTACCGATTCTTGTCTTTCTATTTGCTCTTTCCACAGGATTTACCTCCCTTCAGTTTTACTGTTGATATGCTCTTATCTCTTCTTCTCTTAAGATAGTTTTAATTTGAGCTATTGATTTTTTCACTTCTCTAATTCTCATTGGGTTTTCTAACTGACCTGTAGCTAATTGAAATCTTAAATTAAATAATTCCGCTTTTAGATCATTTAACTTTGATTGTAACTCTTGTGGGCTGCTTTTTCTTAATTCTTGTAATTCTCTAGCCTTCATTTACTTCACCACCCATTTCTTCAAAATCTCTTCTTGTTACAAACTTAGTTTTAACTGGTAGTTTGTGTGAAGCAAGTCTCATAGCTTCTCTTGCAACTGTTTCACTTACACCAGAGATTTCAAATAAAACTCTACCTGGTTTTACAACAGCTACCCAGTATTCTGGTGAACCTTTACCAGAACCCATACGTGTTTCTGCTGGCTTTTCTGTTACAGGCTTATCTGGGAAGATTTTTATCCAAACCTTTCCTCCTCTTTTAACGTATCTGTTTATAGCTATTCTGGCAGCTTCTATTTGGTTGCTTGTAATCCAACCACATTCAGTTGCTTGTATTCCGAAATCACCGTATGCTATGAAGTTACCTCTTGTAGCTTTACCCTTCATTCTGCCACGTTGTACTTTACGACGCTTAACTCTTTTAGGCATTAACATATGTTATTCCTCCTTCCTTATGCGTTAGCTTCTTCCTTTTCATTTATATTCTTTCTAGCTGGAAGAACTTCTCCTTTATATACCCAAACTTTAACACCGATTTTACCATAAGTAGTATCAGCTTCTGCAAATCCATAATCAATATCTGCTCTTAAAGTTTGTAGTGGAATTGTTCCTTCATGATATTGTTCTGTTCTAGCTATTTCTGCTCCAGCAAGTCTTCCTGAACAAGCTGTTTTTATACCTTTAACACCTGTTTTCATTGCTCTTTGAATAGATTGTTTCATAGCTCTTCTAAAAGCTATTCTCTTTTCTAATTGTTGAGCTATATTTTCAGCTATTAATTGAGCATCTGCTTCAGGTTTTTTAACTTCTACTATGTTTATTAAAATATTTTTGTTTGAAACAATTTTTTGAAGTTGATTTTTTAGTGATTCAATTCCTTGACCACCTTTTCCTATAATCATACCTGGTTTAGCAGTATATATATTTAATTTTATTCTTTTTGCCGCTCTTTCAATTTCTATTTTTGATATACCAGCAGCATAAGAATTCTTTTTAACAAAATTTCTTATTTTGTGGTCTTCTACTAGGTTATCAGCAAAATTTTTCTTATCAGCATACCATTTAGCATCCCATTCTTTAATTACGCCGACCCTCAAGCCGTGTGGATGTACTTTTTGACCCATCGAATTCCCTCCTCTTCTTAAACTCTTTCTTTAACAACTAAAGTTAAATGACTTGTTCTCTTTCTTATTCTAAAAGCTCTACCTTGAGCATGTGGTTGATATCTTTTTAATGTTGGTCCTTGACCCACATGTGCTTCTGATATATATAAACTATTAACATCTAAATTTAAATTATTTTCTGCATTTGCAACAGCTGATTTTAAAGCTTTATAAATTACTTCCGCTGCATCCTTTGGAGTATATTTTAATATAGCAAACGCTTCATTAACATCCTTACCTCTTACTAAGTCAAGAACAACCCCAATCTTGCTTGGAGACATTCTTACATATCTAACTATAGCCTTAGCTTCCATTGAACTTTACCTCCTTCCAGCTTATCTTAAACGAGATGATTTTTCTGACTTGTCATCATGTCCTCTGTAAGTTCTAGTAAGAACAAATTCTCCTAACTTATGACCTACCATGTCTTCAGTTATGTAAACAGGAACATGTTTTCTTCCATCATGAACAGCAATAGTATGACCGATCATTTGTGGGAATATTGTTGAACTTCTTGACCAAGTCTTTAAAACTTTCTTTTCTCCATTTTTGTTCATTTCGTTTATTCTTTTTAAAAGTACCTCTTGAATATATGGTCCTTTTTTAACTGATCTACTCACTATATTTGCCTCCCTTCGCGCAATCATATGATTACAAGATTGAAGAGAATATTAATATTCTCTTCAATCTATTTATCATTTCTTCTCTTAACAATAAATCTATCAGAGTATTTCTTATTCTTTCTTGTTTTATATCCAAGTGCTGGTTTACCCCATGGAGTACGTGGACTTGGATGTCCGATAGGAGATCTACCTTCACCACCACCGTGTGGATGGTCATTAGGGTTCATTACAGAACCTCTTACTGTAGGTCTTATTCCCATATGTCTCTTTCTTCCTGCTTTACCTATGTTAACAATTTCGTTTGTTTGATTAGATACAACACCTATAGTTGCTCTACATTCAACTCTTATGTATCTAACTTCTCCACTAGGTAATCTTACTTGAGAATAGTCTCCTTCTTTAGCCATAAGCTGCGCTGAGTTACCTGCTGATCTAACAAGTTGTGCTCCTTTTCCAGGTGATAACTCTATGTTGTGAATAACTGTACCTACTGGGATATTTTTTATTGGTAAACAGTTACCCACTTTTATATCTGATTCTGGACCAGACACTATTGTATCTCCAACCTTTAATCCAACTGGTGCAATTATATATCTTTTTTCTCCATCAGCATATACTACAAGTGCTATAAATGCTGTTCTGTTTGGATCATATTCTATACTAGCAACTTTAGCTGGAATATTATCTTTATTTCTCTTGAAATCTATTATTCTATATTTTCTTTTAGCTCCGCCACCAATATGACGAACTGTTATTTTACCATTTGCGTTTCTTCCACCACTTTTCTTTAATGAAACAAGAAGTGACTTTTCTGGTGTGCTTTTTGTTATTTCTTCAAAAGTACACATAGTCATTTCTCTTCTTGTAGGAGTGGTAGGTCTAAAACCTTTAACAGCCATTTTTTTCCCTCCTTCTTTAGCTTATCTGGCTCTCGCCAATAACGGCTTTATTGTTTATAGTCCTTCGAAGAATTCAATTGTTTTACTATCTTCTGTTAACTTAACAATAGCTTTTTTATAATCTGCTCTTTTTCCTATGTGAACACCAACTCTTTTAGTTTTTCCCATAGTTCTAGCTGTTTTAACATCTTCAACTTTAACGTCAAATATTGTTTCAATAGCATTTTTAATTTGAGATTTATTAGCATGTATATCTACTATAAAGGTGTACTTTTTCTCAGCCATTGAAGCCATTGTTTTTTCAGTAATAAGAGGTCTTCTTATTATATCGTAGTTAGTTAGCTTCATTATGCATACACCTCCTCAATTTTGGATACAGCATCCTTAGTTATAACAACTTTATCATATTTTAATACATCATATACATTAATGTTGTTTACTGGAATAACATGTACTCCTTCAATGTTTCTTGCTGATTTATAAACATTTTCTTCAACATTATTTGTTATAATTAAAGTCTTCTTTGCATCAAATGCATTAAGCATTTTAACTACTTCTTTAGTTTTTGGTGCTTCTAATTTTATTTCATCAACAACTACCATTAAATTTTCATTAACTTTTGAAGTTAATGCTGATTTTATAGCAACTTTCTTCATTGATTTAGGAATTGACATTCTGTAGCTTCTTGGCTTTGGTGCAAAAACAACTCCACCATGTATCCATTGTGGTGCTCTTATTGAACCTTGTCTTGCTCTACCTGTTCCCTTTTGTCTCCAAGGCTTGATTCCGCCTCCTGAAACCTCAGCTCTTGTTTTAGCTGATTGAGTTCCTTGTCTTTTATTTGCTAGCAATGCTTTTACTACTTGATGCATAGCATATGTATTTACCTCTACACCAAATACGCTATCTGCTAATTGTAAATCTCCAACTTTTTCTCCGTTTTGGTTAAATAAATCTACTTTAGGCATTCTGCATCCTCCTTTCTACTTAAATTAAGCCTTAACTGTATTTCTTATTTGTACTAAACCTTTATTTGGTCCTGGTACTCCGCCTTTTATTAATATTAGATTTTTTTCAGGTATTATTCTAACAACTTCAAGATTTAAAACTGTTGTTTTAACATTACCCATATGTCCTGGCATTCTTTTGCTCTTAAATGTTCTTGATGGATCTGAAGAACCACCCATTGAACCAACTGCTCTATGGAATTTTGAACCGTGGCTCATTGGACCTCTATGAGCATTCCATCTTTTGATAGTTCCTTGGAATCCCTTACCTTTTGAAACTCCAGATATATCAACTCTATCTCCTGCTTCAAAAATGTCTACTTTGATTTCTTGACCTACTTCTAAATTAGATGAATCTTCTAACTTAAACTCTTTTATATGTCTTTTAACTGCAACACCCGCTTTTGCAAAGTGTCCTTTTATTGGTTTATTTCTTAATTTTTCTCTTATATCACCAAAAGCAACTTGTATTGCTTCATAGCCGTCCTTTTCTACAGTTTTCTTTTGTATAACTGTACATGGACCTGCTTCTATTACAGTAACTGGTATAACCTTACCATTTTCATTAAATATTTGAGTCATACCAAGCTTTTTACCTAATATCGCTTTTTTCATTTCTTTGCACCTCCTCAACATATTAGCGGATCACATTTATCCATGCAATCATAATAGTTAGTAATAGATACCTCTATTACCTAAATTATAGTTTTATTTCTATATCTACTCCAGCTGGTAGATCTAATCTCATTAATGCATCAACAGTTTTTGGTGATGGACTAATTATATCGATTAGTCTTTTATGAGTTCTTATTTCGAACTGTTCTCTAGAGTCTTTGTATTTATGTGGAGCTCTTAAAATAGTAACAACATCTTTTTCTGTTGGTAGAGGTACTGGACCTGCAACCTTAGCTCCTGTTGTTTTAGCAGTTTCTACGATTTTTAAAGCTGATTGATCTAACAAACTGTGATCAAAAGCTTTTAATCTTATTCTTATTTTTTGTTTTGCCATTTAATATTCCCTCCTTTTCTGGTACGTTTCACTTATTACGCACAACAGCGGAAATATTCTGTAAACTGCTCCGGGTGTTGCATATTTTTTATGAACACACCATTAGCATCATGTTTATCAGAATAACCGTCACTAGGTTCTAGACCTTAGTTTGCTTAATCAAGAATTTCCCGTAAGTGCGGCAACCTCTTGAATCATCGCTGTTATTACATTACAACTTCTATAGTATACACTATTTTTTTTATTTTGACAAGTATTTTTAATTTTAAACTTTGAAAAAATGCATTGGCATATTTACATATATTAATTTTATTTTTATAAATAAAAGGAAAGAGCATCCCCTTTCCTTTTAATATCATATCTATATGTTAGCTAACTATATTAAATTTAAAATTATTCAGATATTGTTGTAACAACTCCTGAACCTACTGTTCTTCCACCTTCTCTGATAGCGAATCTTAAGTTTTCGTGCATTGCTACTGGTGTGATTAACTCTACTGACATATCTATGTGGTCTCCAGGCATTACCATTTCTACTCCTTCTGGTAAGTTTATTGTTCCTGTAACATCTGTTGTTCTGAAGTAGAATTGTGGTCTGTATCCGTTAAAGAATGGTGTATGTCTTCCACCTTCTTCTTTCTTTAATACGTATACTTGACCTACGAATTTTTTGTGTGGTGTTA
>NZ_MRAE01000040.1 GCF_002008345.1 Clostridium tepidum | reverse complement strand
TAAATATTTTAATTATAAATAGGGGGGTAGTTATATGAAAAGCATAAAATCGAAAATAATAGCTATAATATCTATTGTTTGTATATTAAGTATAGGTTTATGTTCTTCTATAAGTTATTATTTTTCATATAAAACAATAATGAAAGAAAGTACAAATAAGGTTAGTATGGCATCTCAAAAATATTCAGAAATAATAGAAGGTTGGTTATTAACAAAAACTAAATTTTTAGATTCTATGGTGCTAGATGTTCAATATAATAATAAATATGATAAAAAATATCTAGAAGATTATTTTAGAGTACAAGCTAAAGAAAATAAAGATGTCGTAAGTATATATTGTGGATTTAATAATAAGGAATTTAGATCTATTGAAGGAGTTCCACCTAGTTCCAATTATGATTGTACGCAAAGGCCTTGGTATAAAGATACAATAGAAAAGGATGGAGTAATGTATTTGTCACCTTATCTTGATTCCAATACAAAAAAATGATAATAACTATAGCTAAACCTATTAAAAATTATGATAAATCTATAGGAGTTTTAGCTATAGATATAACATTAGATTATATTAAAAATTCTATTGAACAAGCAGTCCCTATAGAAAAAAGTTATGGGTTTTTATTAGATAAAGATAATAATTTCATAGTACATCCTAATAAAGATTTTCAACCTAAAGATGGGAAAAGCTATAATGTAAAAGAAGTTATGAATAAAGGATTAGAAGACTTATCTTCATTAGATTCTAAAAATAATGGGGCACTAACTTTAAAAGATTATGATAATAATAAGAAGGTATTTACAAGAACAATAATACCATCTACTAACTGGTCTATAGGATTTGTAGTTCCTTTATCAGAATTTAAAAAGCCTTTAAATAATTTAATAATTGTATTTACATCAGTTACAATTTTGTGTTTAATAGGTTCTATATTATTTTCAATATATTCTGCTAAAAAAATATCTGATCCTATTTTGAAAATAACTGAATTGGTAAATCAGACTAAAAGTCTAGATTTAAAAGATAATACTAACTATGACTATATAAATGAATATAAAGATGAAATAGGTGTTATAGGAAGAGCAGTTATTTATTTAAGGGAAGAATTAAGATATATTATAGAAGAGTTAAAAAAATCTTCTAATGATGTTTTGAAATATTCAGAAGCAATAAATGAAGCTACAGGAGAAACGGTACAAGCTATAAATGCAGTTTCAAAAACTGTAGATGAATTAGCACAAGGAGCTGTAGATCAAGCTAAAGATGCTCAAAATGGATCAGAAAGATTGATTACATTAGCAGAAGAAATTAAAGTAACAAATAAGAGTGCGGATTTAGTAAAAAAATATTCAGTGGGAACGAAGGAAAATAGCGAAAAAGGTATAGTAACTATGGAGCAGACTATAGAAAAATTCAAAGAAAATAATAAAGTGAATAGGGAATTAGGAAATAATGTAGATATGTTGGCAGATAAATCTGAATCTATAGGAGAAATAATAAACTCCATTCAATCTATTGCAGAACAAACAAACTTATTGGCTTTAAATGCAGCTATAGAAGCAGCTAGGGCAGGTGAGGCAGGAAAAGGTTTCGCAGTAGTGGCAGAAGAAATAAGAAAGTTAGCCGAGCAGACATCAACTTCTACTAAAGAAATAGAAGGTATAGTACAGGAAATACAATTTGAAATTAATACAACTAAGGGCAATATGGATGTATCTCAAAGAACAGTGGAAGAGGTAAATGAGGCTATGGCCATATCTAAATAATCATTTGACAACATTACAAATTCTATAGAAAATATAGTAGAACACATTAAAATTTTGGTTCAAAATGTTAAAAAGGTAGATTCAGATAAAAATGAAGTTTTATTATCTATACAAGGTATATCTGCTATAGCTGAGGAATCCGCAGCATCTACAGAAGAAGTATCAGCAACAGTTGAAGAACAAGCAGCATCTATGGAAAGTATAGCTCAAACAGCTAAAAATTTAAAAGAAATATCAAAAACATTAGATACAGTAGTAAATAAATTTGAAATTTAAAAATAAATTTTATAAGAAAGTATATAAATAAAATTATCTCTAATTTAGAAACTGTCAATATAAACAATACATATTGATAAGTAGTTTTAATTTTGATCCTATTATAAAAAAATAGTAGCTAGTTTATATATAATATAAATGTATAAACTAGCTACTTGGTAAGTTCTAATAAAATAGATTTATTTTTAATCTTTTGAATACTAATAACCTTCCTTTCTGAGAATGTTATTTTAAATTTTGATTATAATTGACAGGCGATACAAATCTTTTATTCTAATTTGATATTAGATAAATTTAGTATTTTGAGTATATGTTTATATCAAGTTAACTATAGAAATTTAAAGTATAAAAAAAATTTTAGTTAACATATAATTTGAATTAGAACTTACCTAAGTAATTTTAAAAATCTAATTGATCTATAAATCTTCTTTCTAAAGAATAAGATATTGAATAAAATTTAAATCTTGTGGTGGAATCCCTCCAATCTTTTTTTTTATTATCAATAGATATAAAATTTAATGAGAAGTTTAATTAAAATATATCTATTGAAAATGATACTATAGCTGTATAAAAAAGTAAATATTAAGAATAAATAAAATATTATAAAAATAAACTATATTTATAATATTTTTATTATAAATATAATTAAGAATTTTAATGTTTTAGAGTTGGTTTTATGATATAATTTTCAAGGACAATATTTGGCTAAAATAGTATATTTATTTAAACAAATTTAATGACTATTGACTATGATACTGTAATTTTTTTCAATTTAAGGATAAAGATAGTAATAGTATATATAAATAATTATTTTTGCTCTAAGATGGAATAAAAACCTATCTAAAGATAAAAATATTTTTAATTTAAAAGTTAAAAATAATCAATATTATTAAGTGTAATGTAAAAGTAAGTGAAGTTGAATTTGGTATTAAAAGAGATTATAAAGGAGAATTTTAGATATTATGATGGATATGAGACTTTTTCCTGTAAAATCAAAAGGCAAATATGGATATGTTAATATTAAAGGTGAAACTTGTATAGAATATAAATATAGTTATGCTGAAGAGTTTATAGGAAACTTAGCAGTAGTAGCTATAGATGATTATTTTGGATTTATAGATAAAAGAGAAAATGAAATAGTTAAAATTGAATATGATGATGTTTATGATTTTGTTGACGGACTAGCTGCTGTGGATAAAGGAGGTAAAATAGGTTATGTAGATGTTAAAGGAAACGTAGTTATACCTCCTCAATTTAAAGAAGCTAATGATTTTAAAGAAGGTTTAGCAGCTATACAATTAGGCTACAAGTGGGGATATATAGATAAAAAAGGTAACTTTATAATTGAACCTGAATTTTTTGATGCTGGAGATTTTAGTGAAGGTTTAGCTATGGTGCAATCAGGAGGAAAAGTAGGATATATAGATAATGATGGAAATATGATTATAGAAGCTAACTATGAATATGGTAAGAAGTTTAGTGAAGGTTTAGCTCCTGTTAAATTACAAGGAAAGTATGGATATATAGATAAAAAAGGGAATATGATTATAAAACCTAAATATTATGAAGCTAATATTTTTAAAGAAGGTTTAGCAGCAGTAAAAATTAGGGATAAGTATGGTTTCATAGATAAAAATGGAGAGATGATAATACCAGCTAAATATGAATGGGTAGATGATTTTAGAGAAGGTATTGCAGCTATAAGTATTGAAAATAAATATGGTTTCATAGATAAAAATGGAAAAGAAATAATACCAATAAAATTTGATGAACTAGGAACTATTAGTGAGGAATTAATAGCTGTAGAAATGGATGGTAAATGGGGGTATATAGATAAGAGTGGTAAACTTATTATAAATGCTGTTTTTGATAAAGCTGAAAAGTTTATAGATGGAGTAGCAAAAGTTATATTTGAAAAAAGAATGAAATATATAGATAAAAATGGAAAATATGTAGGGGTAAGAAACATTTAATTAAGGTGTTTTTATGCTTATTAGTTCCTATTTAGTTTGTAAAAATATAGCTAAATGGGGATTTTGAATAGTTAAAAAAATATATAAAATGCAACAAAAAAAGAAAAAATAATAGATAAAGTAATAGATAAAAATTTAGATGAAGAAGTATCATTATCTAATATAAATAAAGAAGAGATGGAAGAACTTTTTAAGTTTTAATATATTATAAAAAACTAAAATAAAATATTTGAAAATAGATTTAATTTTAAAAGAATAAGTATAAAAATCAAATCTATTTTTAAATGTAATATCTTAAATAATTAATAATTTTTTGTGGCATTTTTTAATAAAATAATACGATTCAATGCTATATCTAAAATATAAAAATTATTATAGAGAAGGTGAATATCCTAATTTTTTTGCTCTATAATAACAAGATACAAGAGCAGCAACATCATACCTAGCATCATGAAATCCAACATCGTCACAGCCAAAAAGTTTTTTAGCTCCATTTAGAACCACTTTTTTATCTATATTAAAAAAATCAATAGTTTCTTCTAGTCTGGGTTTTTTTAACTTACCGGTTTTAGTTGTAGCTTTTACAATAGGTTTAAAATATTCCATAGTACAAAAAAAATCTTTTGGATACCAGTTAATGTTATTTAATCTATTAAATTCAGCAGTAACAAATTTTTTATCGAAATTAACATTATGAGCTATAAATATTCCATCATTTAAATCAGAACTAATCTCTAAAGCTAAATCTTTAAATTTTTTGCCTTTAGATAAAACCTTTAGTCTTTCAACGCTAAATCCATGAATAGCTTTGGCAGATTCTTCAATATAATCGACATTGAAAAAGAAGTTTTTAGCAAAAGAAACCTTATCTTCACCTTTAGAATTTATATCACAAACACAATAAGTGAGTTGTATAATTTCACCAGGTTCTAAGTCTGTAGTTTCTGTATCTATAAAAATTTTCTTCATAAATCAAATCTCCTTTATGTTAGGTCTATAAGCTAAATAGTTATAAAACTTTATTTAATTATATAATATATAAATTTTCGAATAAAGTCCAAAATTAATATTAATTTATAATAGAAAGTTAATAAAATTATAAGTAATTTGTAACTATATTTATACTTTTTTATATTTGGATATGTAGTATAATATATGATGATAATATAAATCTATCCTATTTATCCCATAATTACTTCTTCTTCTGCTGTTATCTTTTTCAAAGTTTAGGTAAAGAGTGGGATAGATAAGGGGTTATATATCATTACACATAAAATATAAAGGAGACTGAAAATATGAAATGCAAAAAAGTAATTAGTAAATTATTAATTTTAGTGTTTACTTTTTCTTTAATGATATCTGCTTCTTCAGTTAATAAAGTTCACGCAGATGCTTTTAAAGTAGTTACATTAGGAGCAGATTTGTCCAATGAGCAAAAGGAACAAATGCTTAAATATTTTGGAGTAACTACAAAAGAAGCCAATGTAATAGAGGTTGACAAAGAAGAAGAAGATAAATATTTAGCTGGAATAGCTACACGAAATCAAATAGGAACAAAATCTATATCTTGCGCATATGTAGAACCTACAGATAAAGGTGGATTAAACATATCTACAAACAACATATATTGGGTTACTGAAAGTATGATTAGAAATGCTTTAATAACAGCAGGAATAGAAAATGCAAATGTTAAAGTAGGATCACCTTTTAATGTATCTGGTACAGCAGCACTTACAGGTATATTAAAAGGGTTTGAAACTAGTAAAGGTGGTAAAAAAATAGATGAAAAGAAGAAAAAAGTAGCTAATGAAGAAATGGTGGTTACTGGTAATTTGGGAGAAAAAATAGGACAAGACGAAGCAGCTAATTTAATAAACGAAGTTAAAAAGGAAGTTATTAAAGAAAAACCTAAAACAGAAAAAGAAATAAAAAATATAGTAAAAGATACAACTGATAAATACGAATATAAATTAAATGATGAAGATATGCAAAAAATAACAGCTTTAATGGATAAAATAAATGGATTGGATTTAGATTTTAAACAAATAAAAAATCAATTAGATCAGGTTAGTAATAAATTAAAAGATGTTGTAACTAGTGAAGAAGCTAAAGGTTTCTTTAGAAAATTGTGGGAAGGTATTAAAAATTTTTTTGATAGTATTCTTAACAGTGATAAAGAAGAAAAAACTACGTCTTATAATATAACAGAAATTCAGCATATGAATTTTAATAATTTAAGAATATAATTAAATATTTTATATAAATTCTATTTGCGAAACTACTAAAAAACAG
This sequence comes from Clostridium tepidum, assembly GCF_002008345.1. Lineage (GTDB taxonomy): Bacteria > Bacillota > Clostridia > Clostridiales > Clostridiaceae > Clostridium_F > Clostridium_F tepidum. Next base: position 12,408 of record NZ_MRAE01000040.1, on the reverse strand, counting down.
CCTCTAAATGTAATAGAGGCTGTTAATATTATATATATTTAAAAAATATAAAAATTGTATTTTTATTGAATATCAATTTTTTTCTGTTATAATTTCCCTTATCTAATTTAGATAAATTAATTTTTAAAACACCATCTTTAAAGGAAGCTTCTATATTATCTCCATCTACATTACTTATATAAAAACTTCTATTCAATTCTCCATAATGTCTTTCTTGTCTAACAAAATTTTCTTTTTTATTTTCTGTAGAATAATTTCTTTTAGCACTAATTATAAGATAATTATTTACAAATTCTACTGTTATATCTTCCTTATTTACTCCAGGTAAATCTGCTTCTACTAAATAATTTTCATCAGTTTCTTTTAAATCTACTTTAAAATTACCTTGTAAATTATTCATTAGTGAAAAGAAATCATCATTAAAGAAATTATTAAAAAATGGTGAAAAGAATTCATTTCTTTTATTTAAATTATTTTTTCTAAAAGGTATCATATCAAACATTCTTTAACTCCTCCTTATTATTAGTAATATACATTTATAATAAAACAAGAGTCAAAGAAAGTCAAAGTCTAAAATGTTAAGCTTTAATAAAATAAATAAAAAAACTATGAAATTTGTACTTAATTTTTTAAAATAAAAATTTTTGAATATAAATCTATAATTTTAAAATAATTTAAATGTACATAATAATCAAAATTTACATTAAAAAATTTTTATTGACAATAATAAAATATAGGTATTAATATTAATATGGAAACTTAAGAAACGATTATAGTTTCCTTAGTAAATTTTAATGCAAGAGGTGTTTTATGAAAAATAATGTATTTTCAAAAAAAGAGTTAATGTTTATATGTACACTAGGATTTGCCTTAGGTATAAGACAAATGGCTATGACAATGGTTATGCCATTTATATCTGTTTATAGTAAAACTTTGGCTTATAGCACTCCGGTATTGGCTGGAATAGCATTAGGTATATTTGGTCTTATGCAAGCTTTTTTTCAGATACCTTTCGGCATTTTAAGTGATAAATTTGGAAATAAAAAAGTTATTTTAGTAGGACTTATGCAAGTTATTATAGGATTATTATTAGCTTATTTAGCGAAAAACATTTATTTGTTAATAATAGCTAGAGCTTTGCAAGGAAGTGGTGCTATAATTGCCGTAGGATATTCATGGATTTCTAGCAGTGTGCATTATGATAAACGAACAAGAGCTATAAGTATAGTTGGAATTATATTAGGTTTTGCAGCTACAGCATCTTTTGCTTTAGGACCTATAATACATAAATATGTGTCTGTAAATAATATGTTTTTATACTGTGCTTTGTTAATATTGTTTAGTTGGATTATAATATTGATATTTTTAAAAGAGGAAAAATCTTATGATAAAAAGGAAAACAGTTTTCAAAATAGTATTAATACAAAAAAAGTGTTCCATATTTTATTAAGAAATAATTTATTTGTAAAATTAAATATAGCAGGATTTTTTAATAATTTTATAATGGCAGCAGTATTTTTTGCTATACCACAATATTTAGAAAATATTACAGGTATTGATGGTATGTGGAAAATATTCATGCCGTCAGTGCTTATAGCAATAGCTTTTATGGCATGGGCTGTAAGATTTTCAGAAAAAGGTTATGGAATGAAATTAATAAATGTATCCTTTGCTATCGCTGCTTTAGGAATAATTTTTTATTTTAATAAAAGTTCATTTACATTTATATTAATAGGAACTATATTATTTATGACAGGATATATATGTATATGTACATTAGTACCATCTTTTGCTAATAATATAGCGGAAGAGAGTTATAGAGGTACAGCTAATGGTATAATCAATAGTTTCCAATATATAGGATCTTTTGTGGGGGCTCTTGTTATGGCAGCTTTATGGGTAAATTATGAAAAGATAGCATTAATTTCACTTATAATAATTTGTATGCTAGGTATGGTTATGCTTAAACATTGTGATTAGGGAATTGTATCATTTTAGACTTTATTCTAGAATAAAAGAGTAAAAACTCTAATATAGAAAATATATATTTTTAAAAGCATTTAATATAGAAAATACAATTTTTTATATATTTAAATATATGGGGGAGAATAAAATAATGAAGGAAAAAATATTAGATATAGCTTCTAAAAATATAGAATTATATGGATTGAAAAAATTTACTATAGATAATATATCTAAGGAACTAAAAATAAGTAAAAAAACTATATACAAATATTTTAAGAGTAAAGATGAATTAATAGCTCAATATTTTGATGAAATAATAGAAAGTGATAAAGAAAGTACTTTGAAATTATTAGAAAGAAAAATACCTTTAGATGAAAAATTATATCATATAATTTATTCTTATCATAAGTATAAATTACCAGTAAGGATTTTAGATGAAGCTTATAAACTTTATCCTGAAGAATTTAAAAAATTCAACAATTTAAAAATTTAAAGTGGATTTAATAAAAAAATTTTAAATGAAAGTAAAAAACAATAAGGAATAGGAGAAAATATAAATATAGATATAGTAAGTTTGATTTTGGAGAATATTAGTGATTTATTTCTAGATTATAAATTTTTAACTAATAATAATATTACTATGAAAAAAGCTATAGAAGATTTAATGAATATATTATTAAATGGCATTCTAAAACAAAAGTAAATATATAAAACTAAGTGGAAAAGGAGCTATCAATCTTATTTTGAGATAGTCTTTTTTTATATTCAAAAAGTCTATTAAAATCTTACAAATATGATTAATTGCAGAGACTATTTAATTATACAATTTTTTAGTAAAATGGTTATATAAATTTAATTGAATGAATATGAATTATTTTGAATGAATTTGAATAAAAATGATTGATTTTGATTTTAAATAGGTGTATTATAAATATGAGGAAGGGATGAAAATGTTAACAGAAGAAAGATATGAATTTATTCTTAAAGAGTTAAAGTGTAATTCTGTGGTTTATGTTAGCGATTTAACTGAAAAATTAAATGCATCGGAATCTACAATTAGAAGAGATTTAAATACACTCCATAAAGAAGGAAAACTTACTAAAGTTCATGGAGGAGCTATAGCTTTAGAAAAGGGAATTAATACTACAGATCGTAAAGTTATAGTAAGACAGAGTTTAAATACTAATGAGAAAATTCAAATAGCAAAATACGCAGCTTCATTAATAGAATCAAATGATTTTGTCTATTTAGATGCAGGAACTACTACTGAATTTATGATAGATTTTATAACAGAAAAGGAAGCTATTTTTGTAACTAATGGAATAGATCATGCTAAAAAACTTATTAAAAATCAATGTAGAGCTTATATGTTAGGTGGAGAAATTAAATGGACAACAGAAGCTATAATAGGTATAGAAGCCATTAATAGTTTGAAAAAATATAATTTTACGAAAGGTTTTTTTGGAACTAATGGCATATCTAAGGAAAGAGGATATACAACACCTGATATTAGAGAAGCTTTAGTTAAAGAAGAAGCATTAACAAGATCCAAAGCTGCTTATATACTAGCTGATAATTCTAAATTTGATGAAATAAGCTCTGTAACTTTTGCTAATATTAGTAAAGCCACTATAATTACTACAAAAATTTTAGATAATGGATATAAAGACTTAACAACCATAGTGGAGGTGACAGCATAATGATATATACTATTACTTTTAATCCAGCTTTAGATTATGTAGTTAAAGTAGAAGATTTTAAAGTGGGTAATTTAAATAGAACTAGCTATGAAAAAATTTATGCAGGAGGTAAAGGTATAAATGTTTCTATAGTTTTAAATAATCTAGGAATAGAAAATATAGCCTTAGGATATATAGCTGGTTTTACAGGAGATGAAATAGAAAGAAGAGTTCAATCTTTTGGATGTAAAACTGATTTTATTAGATTAAAAAAAGGAATATCTAGAATAAATATAAAGTTAAAAGCAAAAGAAGAATCTGAAATTAATGGAACAGGACCTTCCATAGATGATAAAGCATTAAATGAATTATTTAATAAGCTTGATTGTCTAGAGTCAGGAGATTTTTTAGTTCTTGCAGGAAGTATTCCTAATACTCTTCCTGAAAATATATATGAGACAATAATGGAAAGGCTTAAAGGGAAAAATGTAAAATTTGTAGTAGATGCTACTGGAAAGCTTTTATTAAAAGTATTAAAATATAAACCTTTTTTAATTAAGCCAAATCATCATGAATTGTCAGAATTATTTGGCGTAGCAATTAAGAATGAGGAAGAGATTGTCTTTTATGGCAAAAGACTTCAAGAGATGGGGGCAGAAAATGTTCTTGTTTCTATGGCAGGAGATGGAGCAATACTTATTTCGCATAAAGGAGAAGTTATAAAAAGTGGAGTTCCTAAAGGGGTTTTAAAAAACTCTGTAGGAGCTGGTGATTCTATGGTAGCAGGTTTTATAGCAGGATATTTAAAAAATAACAATTTAGAGAATGCCTTTAAGATGGGAATAGCAACTGGTAGTGCTAGTGCATTTTCAGAAGGATTAGCTACTAAAGAAAAAGTGGAAGATATATTAAAACAAATTTTATAAATCAAAGGATGATAAGGAGGAAAATTATGGGAATAACTGATCTTCTAAAGAAAAGTGGTATAGAATTAAATCCTAATATAAATACAAAAGAAGAAGCTATAGATAAGTTAGTAAATTTAATGGATAATACAGGCAATTTAAATGATAAAGAAGCTTATAAAAAAGCAGTATTAGATAGGGAAGAATTAAGTACTACTGGAATTGGAGAAGGAATTGCAATACCTCATGCTAAAACAAGAGCTGTTAAAAATGCTGGACTTAGTGCTATGGTTATTAAAGAAGGTGTAGATTACAATAGTTTAGATGATAAACCAGCTAAATTATTTTTTATGATAGCTGCTCCAGAGGGAGAAAATAATGTGCATTTAGAGGTTTTAGCAAGACTTTCTACTATGTTGATGAATGAAGATTTTAAAAATAGTTTGATAAATGCTAAAGATAAAGATGAATTTTTAAATTTAATAGATAGCAAAGAAAATGATAAAATTAATGAAGAAAATAAAGAAAAAGATAAGAGTGTGTATAGAATATTGGCTGTTACAGCTTGCCCAACAGGAATTGCACATACTTATATGGCAGCTGAAAGTCTAGAAAATAAGGCAAAAGATATGGGAATATCCATAAAAGTTGAAACTAATGGTTCTGGTGGAGCTAAAAATGTTTTAACTAAAGAAGAAATAGAAAAAGCTGAATGCATAATAGTAGCAGCAGATAAAAAAGTTGATATGGCAAGATTTAATGGTAAAAAAGTTATACAAACCAAAGTAGCTAATGGAATACACAAGGCTGAGGAATTATTAAATGAAGCTATAAGTGGAAATACATCAGTTTATTGCTATGATGGTGATAATCAAATTACAGAATCTCAGATAGAAAAGGAAAGTATAGGTAGACAAATATATAAACACCTAATGAATGGAGTTTCCCATATGTTGCCGTTTGTTATAGGGGGAGGTATATTAATAGCTTTAGCTTTCTTGTTTGATGATTATAGCATAAATCCATCAAAATTTGGGTCAAATACACCTTTTGCAGCTTTTCTTATGAATGTAGGTAATACAGCCTTTGGGTTTATGTTACCAGTTTTAGCTGGTTATATCGCTATGAGTATTGGAGATAGACCAGCTTTAGCAGTAGGTTTTGTAGGTGGTATGCTTGCTAATTTAGGTGGATCAGGATTTTTAGGTGCTCTTATAGCAGGATTTATAGCAGGATATTTAGTATTGTTTTTAAAAAGAATATTTTCTAAACTTCCAGATAGTTTAGAAGGAATAAAACCAGTTTTATTGTATCCTCTATTAGGTATATTATTAATTGGTGCTATAATTACATTTATAATAAATCCTCCAGTAGCAGCTATTAACAATGGAATAACAAATTTGCTAAATAATATGGGGGAAAGTAGTAAAATAGTTTTAGGTGCAGTATTAGGTGGAATGATGGCTATTGATATGGGTGGTCCAATAAATAAAGCGGCTTATGTGTTTGGTACAGCTTCTTTAGCAAATAATCAATTTGAATTTATGGCTGCAGTAATGATTGGAGGTATGGTACCACCACTTGCAATTGCATTAAGTACTACTTTCTTTAAAAATAGATATACTAAAAAAGAGAGACAATCAGGATTGACCAATTATATAATGGGATTATCATTTATAACTGAAGGAGCTATACCTTTTGCAGCGGCTGATCCTCTTAGAGTAATTCCGGCTTGTGTAATTGGTTCATCAATTGCAGGTGCTTTATCTATGGCTTTTGGATGTTCTTTAAGAGCTCCACATGGAGGAATATTTGTATTACCTGTTATATCTAATCCATTTGGTTATTTTATAGCATTAGTTATAGGTTCTTTGATAGGAATGTTATTTTTAGGAGTTTTAAAGAAAAAAATTACTTAATAATAAAAGTCCCACATTTTATTGTGGGACTTTTATTATTAGTCAAATTGTTCGGCCATATTAGTTAATTTTTTATTAAGTGCAAATATTATTATAGCATTTACAATAAGAGCTACAGGTATAGCTATAAATACTTGTAATGGTCCTAATTTATCTATGAATGCTTGACCATATCCAGCTAATTTATTAGCTACAAAAGTACTTAAGAACCAAACTCCCATTAATACAGAAGCATATTTAGGTGGAGCAAGTCTATTAACCATTGAATTTCCAATTGGGGAAAAACACATTTCTCCAGTAGTTTGTAATACATAAAATAATAATACCCAAATTACACTAGCTTTTACTGCAGGGTCAGAAGATCCACCTCTTTGTAATACTGCAAATATCATAAATACAAAACCAACAGCTAATAGTACAAAACCAAGAGCCATTTTTTGTGTTATATTTAAATCGCCTCTTTTTGAATTTTCAAGTTTAATCCAAAGGGCAGACATTATAGGTCCTAATATAACACACATAAATCCATTAAATGAATCTAGCCAAGGAACTGGCATGGTAAAACTTCCTATACTCATATCTATGAAATCTCTAGTATATAAGGCTATGGATGTGGAAGCTTGATTATAAGCTGTCCAGAAAAATATAGAAAAGAATGTTAATACAAATATGACTATAGTTCTATTTTTTTCTGCTTTTGTCAAAGGTGCAGTTGATTGTTTTTTATTATTATTCTTTGTTGTGGCAGGAGCAAGTTTAGCAGCTGCTATTTTACCAGAGTCTCCCATTGTCTTTTTTACACCAATAGCAAAAGAAAGGCCTGATAAAAGACAAGCTATAGCTCCGCCTAAGAAAACAGCTCTATAACCATAATGAGTTATTTCTCCATTTATTTTTGTAGCAAATATTTGATCTGCAAAAAGTCCAAATAAAAGAGGGCCAAACATAGCTCCTATATTTGTAAATGAATACATAATTGAAAATGCACCATCTTTTCTGGAATCATTTTGATCATATAAAAGCCCAACCATTGTATTTAGATTTCCTTTGAAGAAACCAGTACCAATGGTTACTAAAATAATCATTGCATAGACTCCAAATTTGCCTTGGTTTAAGAAAAGAACAAGGTTACCAGCGGCCATTAATAAAGTTCCTAATACTACACAGTATCTTGCCCCTAAATACTGATCACAAATCCAGCCACCTATTACTGGTGCAAGATAAGTTAAAGCTGCATAAGTGGATACTAAAGATGCAGCATCTGCTTTAGTTAAACCAAAGCCTCCTTTAATAATCTGAGTTGCTAAGAAAAGAATAAGTACAGATTTTACTCCGTAAAATGAAAATCTTTCCCAGGCAACTGTCATCCCACAAACATAAAGTCCTGAAGGATGCTTTGAATTTTTAGTTTTTGACATTTGCTAAATCCCCCTTTATCTAAAAAATAATATTAAAAATATATTACTTAAGTTAAAACTTGAAATATAACAAAGTAATGTAAAAGGAAATTAAAAATAAATGAAAGGTTGATATTTAATTTACAAATTAGTCGTACATATTAAATAATTCAATTATAATAATATTATTAATCGATATAAAAATCAATATATTTACATTAAATACAAACAATAACTATATTACCTTTTTTAACAAAATTATTTTATTTAAAAAAGTAATTACATATTATGATTATATTTTAATAATGATTTAAAAATAACAATAAATATTAATATTATTGAAATTTTTTAACTTATATTATATAAAATATAAAGATATCTATAAGTTCAATTGAAAAGATTCTAATATTATAAAAAATTATGTTTTTTATATAAATAAAAAATTAAAAACTATTTAAATAGAATAAAATTATTTGAAGTTTCAAAAATAAGAAATAATATACAATAGATAAATAAACTCAATGTACAAGATAATTTAAATATAATTTTGAACTGCCAATATAATGTAAGTAATATATCTAAATTAAATAGTTAAAAAATATTATTAAATAGATAGGATTAAAATAACAATGATTTTTAAATTATATTATATGTGTAAACTAAATTATAGTACATTAATATTATATAGTATAAATAATTTAAAGGATGAGGATAACTTATGATGTCCCTGCCTATTTATTTAGATAAGATGTTGATTCAGGATTTATATTCTATTTTAATAAATGGATATTTACAAAGTACTAGTATAAAATATGTTACAGATAAAACAAATTCTGTTAGATTACAAAGGGGGCAAGAGAAGCGGTGTAGAAATGAGAATACTTATTCTAAAAAGAAAAATAAATTTCATAATAGAGAAAAAAGTATATGTAATAAAGATAAGGAAAGATTATCAATAAAAAATAACTGTATAAGTGATGAGTCAAATTTAACAGGAAGTTTAGATGGGAGAAATACTAATATAAAAGAATTTGGTGTTACCAAGAATTTTACTACTTTTCATTTATTTTTTGATGTAAGAAATATGATGATGAAACAAAATATGATAAAGCAAATAACAGAAAAAGATATTATAAATAATAATATAAGTTGCGGAGATTATGTAGAATTTGAGGCTAATATGGATAATATATGTATAGTTTCTCAGTTGAATTCTGTAATAGATAGTATAGAATGTCAGGATATTGATAAATTAAATAATATAATTAATGAAAGAAATAAATATAATAAAAGTTATTATATAAATGACTATAATGTAATACTACAGGAATTGAAAAATCTAAATAAAAATTTAAAAAGATATAATACTAGGGATATAGTTGTAAGATTTAAAAATTGTAGTGGAGTATTAAGTGTAAACATAAATGATTTTCCTAAAGAGAATCCTTACATGTATGATATAACTTATTGTAATTGTAAGGTTTTATGCAAGGTACTTAAAATAGTGCAGGATAAAAGCAATATAGATTTACTTAGGAAAACTGGAATGAGTAGTTATTATAATAAATTTTTAAAATCTATAAATCCATATTTTAGTATATTGAATGATAATGATATTTTGACATTTAATAATATTGTTACAAGTATACAAGGGCCAGCTATTCAAGCTTTGCCTATAGCTATGTATGTATAAAAAATGAGTAATTATTATTTATTAATCAATTTTAAATTGTTTAAAAAGGGGTTGTTGTATAAAAAAATGAACTGCTTCCTGTTTACTCCACAGTAAGCAGTTTAAAAATTTATATGCAATATATTATTTTGCAAATTTAAAGTTAATACAATATATTGTAGGATTTATTCTTAGTGCAATAACCACTTAGTGTAAATTATTTATTAATATTAAAATTTAATTGAAATTTATTTTAATAAGTTTATAAGCTTATTTTTAAAAAATGTGGATTAGCATATTTTACTGAAGTTTTAATTGGAATATCTAACTCGTTAAAAGTATGCTGTGATATTAAAGGTTCTTTATTTTTAAAAGAAGTTATTATTGCAGAATGAAATATACGTTTATTATTATCTTCAAAAAATACCAAATCTCCAATATCTAAATCATTTTTATTATAAATTTCTAATCCTTTTGCACCCAAATAGTTTCTTTCTTGATTAACCTTTAAATAATAATATAGAGAGTGAGCTACAGACCAACATATAGACCAAGTATCATCCATTACATTTATAGTGTTGTTGTTATTATACCACCAAGAATATTCTTTATTAAATTTCATAGGAGCTCCACCAGCTAACAAACATTGAGATATAAAATTGGTACAATCTCCACCGTTATTACCTACTATAGGTAAATATCTGTATTTAGGATTAGGAGATAGGGCATAAGTAACGGCGTAGGCTACAGCATTTTCTCTTAAGTATCTATTCTGTTTTCTTATTATATAATTCATTTAGAATTAAAACCTCATTAAAATACTTATAGTTAATATCATATGATAATTTATTTATTATAGTGAAATTATAAGTGAGTATAAATAAAATTAAAATAACCTTTTTAAGGACATATGGTGATAAAATTAGTAAAAAAATATATTTGTAAAAATTGTGGACTGTTCATAGACTTAAGAAAATAGTATAATATTCAAGGGAAAAGCGTGTGTTATTATTAAAAATATATAGTTTAGAGGAGAATAATATGAATAAAAATGCTATAGAAAAAATGAAAAAAATAATAGAAGAAAATAAAAATAAATCTTTAAAAAATGATTTAAAGTTAAGAGCTGTAAAAAATATTGGAGAAAGCAGAAAAGCTATTAGAAATAAAAAATCTGGTGGATTGTTTGATAAATAGTGTATGGGGGTTACTAGAGATGAATTTTTATAATAAACCTTATGTTTTAGTTATTGGAGCATCTGTAGTAGATATCTTTGGTTTTAGTTGTTGTGATTACAAAGCTTATAATTCTAATCCAGGTAAAATAAAGATATCATTTGGTGGTGTATGTAGAAATATAGCAGAAAATTTATCTAAAGTAGGGGTGAATACTAAACTTATATCTATATTGGGTGAAGATGACAATGGAAAATGTATGTTAGAGCATTCAAGAAAAATAGGATATGACATGGAAGATTCACTTATATTAAAGAATGCAACTACTCCTACTTATATGGCTATATTAGATGAAAAAGGAGAAATGGTTTCAGGAGTAGCTGATATGAAAAGTATAGATAAAATGGATTCTAAATTTATAGATTCAAAAGCAACTATAATAGAAAAATCAGAATACACTGTTTTGGATTCGGATAATGCTAAAATATTAGAATACATATTAAAAAAATTTAAAGGAAAAACTAAATTTATATTAGATCCTGTATCTGCAGAAAAAGCTAAAAACATAAAGCATTTAATAAAATATTTTCATACTATTAAACCTAATATACATGAAGCTGAGGTTTTATCAGGGTTTAAAATAAAAAGTATAGAAGATTTAAAGAAAGCAGCAGAATATTTTATATCGTTAGGTATAGAAAATGTATTTATAAGCTTAGATGCAGAAGGAATTTATTATAAAAATAAGTTTGAAGAAGGAAAAATAAAAGCTAATAAGGTAAAAGTTAAGAATGTTACAGGAGCTGGAGATGCTTTTGTTGCAGGTATAGCGTATGGATATATGAATAAATTATCTTTAAAAGAAACAGTTAAATTTGCTATAACTATGGCTAATTTAACTATAGCTCATGAAAATACTATAAATCCAGATTTGAATTATAATATTGTAGAAAACAATATGAAAAATATTGAATGGATTGAAGAATAGTTGTAATTATTTATAAATTATATTATAGTCAGTACATAAAATAAGTATTAATACATTTAATTTTGATATTTAAAAGCTATAAAATAAGGAAAATAGTATTCTTTATTTTATAGCTTTTGTTATAATTAAATAAATATATTTATTTAATAATGTAATTTGAAAATTTTATGTATATATAATAATTCACTTTTTTATACATTATTTAAAACTGCATTTTATATATTATTTTATAATAAGATAAGGCTAAAATTTTATTATAAAAATATAAGAAGCAATATTAATAATATTCGAAATATAATGAAAAATAATTTAAATATTAAAATTAATTAATATAATTTTTAATATTATGAATGATTCAAATATTAGGAATTAATTTAAAAAAGATAAAAAATTTTAATATAATTAAACTTATCTTGATCAAAAACTAATTATTTAATTCAATTTTAAGTGATTAAGTATTTAGTTTTTGCACACTACAAATATTTAAAACTAAATACAAATAATAATTTATTATAAAATAAGAATTAATGAGAAAGTTTTTATGAACTTTAATGTGCCATTATATAAGACCAAATAACACTTTACTTGGGATAAGCTCATATCCTTGATTTGTTCATATCTTAAATGATTTATATTTTAAGTTTATAGATTCTTTTTAAACATTTACCATATACTTCAGTTATTCTCTATATATATTGGAGCTGTAC
>NZ_MRAE01000039.1 GCF_002008345.1 Clostridium tepidum | reverse complement strand
CAACAAATTTATAAAGAGATGATCCTGAAAAATTCTATTATAAATTATGCAATATTTAATAAAGGCAGGTGATATATATAATTTTCTATAAAAGTTAAAAAATTCCTTCCTCTAATTTAAAAAATTTTTATTTATTTCTCCAATACTTTTAATATTCCTCCATTTAATAAACTATTTAAATATATAGTCGTAAATAAATCCAAAAAACTACTAAAAAAATTTAAATACTAGCAAATTCATAAACTATTTCAGTTTCAACTAAAACTAATGCCAAATAAAATTTAACTAATATTATTAAAGATTTATTTAATATTTTTTAATATTTCTTTTAATAATCTCCAATATTTTTCAACTGAAGATATTTTCAAATGTTCATTAGCTGTATGAACATCTATTATATCTGGTCCAAAACTTATCATATCTGTATCTTTCATAGTTTCTTTAAATAAACCGCATTCAAGTCCTGCATGAATTGCTGTTATAATTGGTTCTTCACCAAATAGTTTTTTATAAACTGAAACAGATATATCTCTTATTTTAGAGTCCTTATCGTATTGCCATCCTGGATACTCTGATTCTCTTTCAAAAGTAGCACCGACAGCTTCTGCTAATGCCTCAATTTTATCTGCTATTTCAAATTTTCTGCTGTAAACAGAACTTCTTATAGAAGATATAATTTCAATTTCATCTTCTTTTGTATTTATTATTGCAACATTTAAGCTACTTTCTACAAGACCTTTTATGTCTTGACTCATAGTGTGTATCCCATCTGGAACTGCTGTCAAAAATCTAACAATTGATTGTGTGTTCCTTTTACTTAAATGCTTGTCTACTTTATTTGAATTTTCAATTTTTATTTCTACTGAAGGATCTTGTACACTATATTCAGCTTTTAAATCCTCTTGAACTTTATTTAAAACTTCTTTAACTTTTTCTATTTCCTCTCTATCTAAAGTTATTACAGTACTACATTCTCTAGGTATAGCATTTTCCTTTGTTCCACCTTCTATATGTGCAATATTAAAATCAATATTTTTGCTTAAAGTATACAAAATTCTACCCATTAACTTATTTGCATTTCCTCTTTCTTTAACAATTTCCATTCCAGAGTGTCCACCACTTAAACCTGCTACTTTTATTGTAATAGCATCCTTTTCACACTTTTCTAACTCTGTTTTTATTTTTGTAGTAGCTGTAATACCTCCTGCACAGCTTACTATAAATACACCATCTTCTTCTCCATCTATATTTATAAGCATTTTTCCTTTTAAATTTTTAGTATCTAATGCAAAAGCTCCATCCATGCCATCTTCTTCATTACTTGTAGCGACAAATTCTATTGGCGGATGATCTATATCTTTAGAATCTAATATTGCAAGTCCATAAGCTATAGCAATGCCATCATCTCCACCTAATGTAGTTCCTGTAGCATAAATATAATCATCTTTTATTCTTAACTTTAGTGGATCATTTTCAAAATCATGCTCTACGTCTTTTAATTTTTCACAAACCATATCCATGTGACCTTGTATTATTACAGTTGGTGCGTTTTCGTATCCTTTTGTACCTGGTTTTTTAATTATTACATTTAGAGCTTTATCTTGATAAACATCTAAATTTCTTTCCTTTGCAAAATTAACTAAAAAATCACTAATCTTTTTTTCATTTCTTGATCCATGAGGTATTTTAGTTATTTGTTCAAAAAAATAAAATACTGATTTAGGTTCTAAATTGTTTAATACTTCCACAATATTCCCCTCCTAAAATTAATTAATATATAAATTAATAAAATAAAAAATTATCCACACCATTTAAAGGATAAATTTATACTTTAAATTCAGATTATCATTCGAGCTATTAATATCAAATATATTACAAATTAACCAATATTTCAATGTTATTTATTTGTCAATATACAAATTTTTTTATATTTTAATTAATAAAATTGATAACGTTACTAACAGTAATCACTCAATTAATTACTGTTTTCATTAAACTGCTGATATTTCCATAAATAAATATAAAAAGAGAAGGACATCTTAAAATTAAATCTGTATTAAGATAAATCCTTCTCTACAAAAGCATTTTCATAGCTTTTTTCTTGCTTATGTTTTAACTTTAATAATACCTTTAAAATTCTAAAATATCTCCCTTGACCATAATCACATTTAAAGCTATATATCATAATCTCCCTTTTGCAATTTAAGTATTGATATTTATAGATTATAGATTATAAACTATTATTTCTATATAAATTTATATAAAAAAGATATGAATAGATACATAAAAAATTTACCTTAACCCTACTATTTAAAGACTAAGGTAATTCAAACTAAAAATTTATATAAATACTTTGAAAAATAAATTTTATTTATTTAATTTATTTTATGTTCTAAATATAACTTCTTCTTTTGAAAACATATATCTTGCAAATGAAATAGATGCAATTATATATACAATTATCCAGCCAAAGGTTATTGCTATATGAGTATAGTTATAAATTCCGGCCAAAAACTCTTTCATAAGACAAACTCCATTTGTAAGTGGTATATTAAAATAAAGCATTCCTATATTTTTAGGGTCTTTCATCATAACCATATAAATTAATACCATAGCTATAATAGTTATAGGACTTAGATACGTTTGAGCTTCTTTAAATGATTTTGCATAGATACTAATGGCAAGTTGAAGTGCTCCAAATACCATTGTATATAAAATAGGTAAAATCATAATAAGAACTAAAGTAGCTGGTCCTAGATTTAGTCCTGCATTTCCAAACATTCCATTGGGTTGATTCATTGTTAGTATTATTCCAATTAAATAAGCACAGGACATTAATATTCCCATTACTGTTATTGCAAGAAATTTTCCTACAAGTAAAGATGTTCTTCCAGCTTTTGTTGTAAGAAGTGGTTCAAGTGTTCCTCTTTCTTTCTCTCCTGCTCCTAGATCTACCGCTGCTCCAATTGTACTTGTTGCACTGTAAAGCATTAAAAGTAAAGGGATCATCATTGAAACCATTATTTTCCCAAAACCATCATCTTTATCTCCAACCACATTATCTACAATATTAATTGGTGTTAATATTGATTGATCTATATTTTTCTTTTTAAATCGTTTTGAAACTATTTGTTTTGAATATTCATCTATGTAATTTTTAATCATTGATACAGCTGTCATTGCATCATTGCTTGAATTATCATATTTTAATTCTATTTTTTCATTAAAATCCTTAGCTAGGTTATCGTCAAATCCTTTTGGAATTTTAATTTGTACATATACATCTCCTTCTTTTATATCTTCATCAATATTTTTAGATTTTATTACCTTAACATTTTTATGAGATTTTATAAATTTAGAAAAACTACTATTTCCTTGATCTTCTATAGCTATTTTAAGATTGTTTTGAACCTTATCACTATCAGACTTAGCCATTTTGCCAACGACAAAAGACATTATTGGTAAGAGAATTATTGGAATTAATATACTTAATATTAATGTTTTCTTATCTCTAAATAAATCTAAAAGTTCTTTTTTTAATACTACTCCTATTACGTTTTTCATACAATCACCTTCTTTACTTTGCTATTAAATTTATAAATATTTCTTCTATGCTATTATTATATTTTTCTTCAATTTCCTTAAGTTTTCCTTCTTCTACTATTTTCCCTTTATGAATTATAACGATTCTATCGCATAATTTTTCAACTTCTGGTATAGTATGACTTGAAAATATAATAGTTCTTCCATCACTTTTACATTTTAATATGAAATCTTGTACAATTTTTGCAGAAGTAACATCTAATCCTATTGTTGGTTCATCAAATAAAACAACAGATGGGTTATGTACTATAGATCTTGCAATGGCTACTTTTTGTTTCATACCTCTTGAAAATTTTCCAACTCTTCTATCAATATATTCTGTCATGTCTAAATTTTTTGCAAGTTCTTCTATACTTTTATTAGTTTCTTCTTTAGACATACCATTAAGTTCTGCAAAATATTTTATATTTTCTCTTGCCGTAAGTCTGTCATAAAGTCCAACTTCACCACCAAATAAAATACCTATTTCTCCTCTTACTTTATCCGCTTCTTTACTTACATCATGACCATTTATTAGTGCTTTTCCATCTGTGATTTTAAGCATAGTTGCAAGCATTCTAAGGGTTGTTGTCTTACCTGCTCCATTTTCTCCAAGTAAACCAAGTATCTCTCCATCATTTGCTTTGAATGTTATACCATCTACTGCTATTACATCTTTTTTAAATCGCTTAGTTAAATTTTTAACTTCAATCATAAATTTCTATAATCCTCCTTAATAATAAAAAAGTTATCATTACTTTTAATAATTAACTTTATATCAATAATATTTTAATTAATGCTTTGTATCAAATTACTTGTACTTTTATTGTTTTTTAAAACCTAATATAAAAAAATAAAAATTTAGTTATAATTATAACATATTTATAACTAAAAATGCATTTTTTGTATAAATTTTTTTGAAAAATTATATTTTTTATCATATGTAATATTTCAATTAATTTTTATTTTTTTAATACATTAGTATTTGTTATAAACGATTATTTATATTCTTATTCCAAAAATTAAAAAAGGTAGTTTCAATAAAGAAACTACCTTTAACCAACCTATTTTAAATTTCTAAATAGAGCCTTCCATGTTTCTCTTCCAACAATACCATCTACGAAAAGATTACAATCTTTCTGTATAGCTTTTATTGCTGTTTCAGTATCATTTCCAAATATACCATCTGCTCCAAAAGAACCTACAGGATATCCTATATTTATAAGCATTTTTTGTATTACTTTAGTTATCCCTCCTCTAGCTCCTTTTTTAACTGATGGACATGCATTTAATGTGGCTTCTCCTACAATTCCATCCACTTTCAAATTTCCAAAACCTTGACTGTTTATTTCTTTTTGAAGTTCTTTTATTAAATAATGATTACCATATATGGTTGAACCTGAACTAGTTCCGCCAGAACCTGAATTTCCACCTGATGGAACATTAGTTATTTTTCCTACTAAACCTTTTACTATAGCATCAGCCATCTTATCTGCATTAAACTTACTCATATCCCCAGAATTATCACAGAAACAACATTCTATAAGCATAGCTTTAGATTTTGTATTTCTAATTACATAAAGATTACTTCCGTCTTTTATACCTCTATTTGCATAACCTAAGGAAACTATATTATTTAATACTCTTGATGCTTCTTCAAAATATTTTCCTCCATAAGTTAATACTTCGGTTCCATAAGCACTACTATTAAAAGCATTAAAATGAATAGATACATATAAATCTACATTATTATTGTTAGCTGTATTAACTCTATAACTTAAACTATCTTGTAAACTACTACAAGTATCTTTATAACACTTAATAACTGTATGCCCTAGAGCTTGTAATTTATTTATTACTTTAGTGCCTACTTCTCTGGTTAGATTTGATTCTGCTTTTATTCCTACTGCTCCATAATCAGCTCCAGACAAAGTATGACCACAATCTATTCCTATTTTCATAATATTACCCCCTATATTTAATATATATTTTTTTAAAAACAAATGTTACTTATGAAATTGTGTTTTACTCCTTAAATTTTGCCACAATTAATATCTCTCTTATTAAAATTTATAACAAATAATTATGATTATATTCATATAACCATAATAAGAGCCGCTTTTATAGCGACTCTTAATTTTTATTATGTCTATATTGGGTAATAAAATAATTTAATAATTTTCAAGTTCAGTATTACATTTTCTATTTTAGGTTTTAATAGTTTTAAATTTTAAAAAAATTATTTGGATTTAATGGCCACTTTCCATATTTTCTAGCAGAAGTCATAAACTGATCTATATTTTCTAAAGGAACTCCTCCTGAAAGATCACATCCTGATGCTAAAATATATCCACAAGGACTATCATATGCTTGTTGAATACAAGTTTTTACTGCTAAATCCACATCATTAATACTGCCTAAAATTAAAGTACCTACTGGATCTACATTCCCAAGAATAGGAACCTTATCTCCTACTACTTGTTTTGTATATTCCAAATCTACTCGATTATCTACACTAATCATATCACAACCTGATTTCACCATATCTCCTACGATTGCAGTTGTATCTCCACAAATATGATAACAAACCGTTCCTTTTACA
The DNA here is from genome assembly GCF_002008345.1 of Clostridium tepidum. GTDB lineage: Bacteria > Bacillota > Clostridia > Clostridiales > Clostridiaceae > Clostridium_F > Clostridium_F tepidum. Next base: position 12,916 of record NZ_MRAE01000039.1, on the reverse strand, counting down.
TCATGAATATCTTTTATTAAATCTATGGTATATGGCAAAACAAATTCTATATATTTTTTAGGATTAAGAATTGTTCCTGATGCAATAGGATCACATAACAAAATAAGAGAGCCTGTCTTTATAAACTCTCTACAAATCATTTTTAATCCTTCGGTACAAAATTTAATCAACTGATGTAACTTTTCAGGATTTTTTCTAGTTGCTCTTAAAAGATCTTCTGTTTTATAAACACTTGCAGCGGCAGTAAAAGGTCCAGATATCAAAACACCAGTTGGAACCTCTTTCCCTACTTTATCAATTAAAATATTACAAGCTTCTATATATAATTGAAATGCCTTATCATTTTTAAGTTCCAATTTGGATATATCTAATTTATGAATGTTATTCAAATCATCTAATATATATTTCGTGATTGCTGGAACTGAATCTTCTGGATCAGTCATTTGGGTACCTAAAGCCATACCTACACCATGTAATCCATATTCAATAACAGTTAAGTCATTCCCAAACCTTTCATAACATGCAATCTGTGCTTTAGCTTCATTTAAAGCACTGCTTCTTTTTTCCTTATGAGTCATTCCTAATGCTAGTCCAGACATAGAGCAAACAACTGGCATAGCAAGGATTCTATCCATAGATTTTCCTGTCATAAATGCAGCTAACCGTTCATTTGGTGTCATTTGATCATCTTTATGCATATAATAGCCTCCCTATATAAATCGTTTTTTTCACATAATTTTAACATTACTTATTTAACATTATCACTTTAAACAATAGTTCGTCCAATAAATATTTATTATTATAAAATATATAGATTATAAATTATTTTTATAATATCAAAACATTTTATTAGATTTGCCTTAATATATCTCGTATTTTTTATATGCTAAATAATATTTTATTCATATAGATTATATATTTTTGTATATACTATGTCAGTCCTTATGAAACACAGAATCCTGAAAAATGGGTTACAAAAATATGTTATCGTGTAAAAAAGAAATATTTGTATATAAAAATCGAAATGCTATAACATAAAAATTTAGCTATTATAAAACCTCATGCAAATGCATAAGGATTTCCTAAAATTTAACTGTCTGCTTTAAATAGCAGACAGTTTTTTTATATACTGAAATTTTTGTACTTTCATAATTAAATTATAAATTTTAATAACAAATTTAAAAAGACTCTTATGGATCATATTTGCTAATAAAACAACTCTATTAAAACAATTAATTTTTATTGTGAATAATTTCTAAATTAAATTTTATTTAAAAATTGCTAAATATTATTCTTTTTTGCAAGATAAGGCATAATAACACCTAAACCTAGTAATACAAATGGCGTTATAATATTAAGTGCTAATTTAAACATATCGGTAGAATACATACCACCAATACATGCAAATGCTGTAAATATAAAACACCATGCACCTAAAATAATACCTATCACATCATTCTTTATAAAATAGTACTCTCTATTAAATTTTCCACCTGCTTTTTTCAATGCAATATATGCAACAAATACCCATAGATAACGAAGCGGCATACATACAGCATTTAATTTTACTAACCATTTTACTAACTCATCTACACTACTAATCCCTAAAGCTGGTACTATAATTAAAATTGATACAATTACTAAAATAAGTTTATTACCATTTTTATATGCCCCATATTGGTTCTTTTCAAACATCTTTTTAGGAATAAAACGTTCATCTGCGCTATCAAGTAACATACGTAAAGGTGCATCAATTGATATAATTAATACAGCAAATTGAGCAATAATATTTGTAATTGCGTATATAATTACAAATGTGTTGCCTAATTTATAATATTCACCCAATTTTTGAAATGCATAATATGCCCCATTAGTCATTAAATCTTTAGGAACATTATTTGAATCAAACATCATACCAAGAGAAATTGTACCTAGAATTGCACATACAGCTACCATAATTGCTAAAGCAATCATACCTTTTGAAAATCCTGTTTCCGGATTTTTCATTTTATTAACATAGGGTGATATTTTTTCACACCCTCCCACAGCAAATACTAAAATAGCTAAATTAGTAAAAAATTTTGTATCGAAGGTTGGCATAAATGTTTTAAAAGACCAATCAATTTGATTTAAATTTGCACTTGTAATTGCAGGTGCTGCTATCATTAAAATAATAAATAAAATAGACATTACAAACATTGATGTTCCTGCAAGTGTTGCTAATTTCTTTAACGGATTTAATCCCTTAGATGCAATATAAATAGCGATTAAAAAGATTGCCAAACAAATCAATTGCATAAGCTTTGTATTCATTGAGCTAATTCTTTTGTCCTGAAAAATAGCCCAGCTTGTTGCAATCATAAGACCTGATGGCTTTTGTGAAATATAAGGCATATGAACTACCCAATATGTCCATCCAGCATAGTAAGCGAGTTTAGGACTTATAGTTTCATGTATCCATGAACTTACTCCACCTCCATACTCTTTAAATGCTGATCCTAATTCACCTACCATTAAAGAATATGGCACAAAATAAATAACAAAAATTATAATCCAAGAAACAATTGCTTTAAGACCTTCATATTCTGAAAAACCATTGATAACGTTACCAAAACCCCATACAGTAGAAAACGCCATAAAAGCAAGCATATACCAAACAATTTTCTTATCCTTATTTTTTGACATGATATACTCCTCTCATCCTCTTAATATTTTTATAAAAATATTAAGTTATTATATTTATGATATAGGTAAATTAATTTATTGGTTAATCCGTATATTAATTTTTATTCCGCAAGATTAAATTCTATAACTTTTTTTCTATAATTTTTTACTTGCATTACTCACAATAAACCAAAAACTTTCTTAATAAATATTCATATCTTAAATACTTTATTCAATCTAAAAAACAATTTTTATATACTAAAATAATAATATTTAAATTTATAAATTGCTATATAAAAACTCCTGTATAAGTATATTAAATTCTAAAAAACTTCTATACTAATGTATAGAAGTTTTTTAGAATTTAATATATTACTAAACAAAAATTAATTTACATATCTAAATTAATTTTAAAAATTGCTCAAATTCTTCCTTTGTAGGATAGGATGTTTGAGTTCCATATTTTGTAACACTAAGTGCTGCATAAGCTGTAGCTTTCTCAAGAGCTAACAATATATTTTTTGTATTTATATAAAAATGAGCAAAGCATCCAATAAAGGCATCTCCAGCACCAGTGGTATCTACTGCATCAACCTTATGTGCTTTTATAAAATGTTCTTTATGCTTATTTACCCATAATACACCCTTATCTCCCATTGTTACAACTACATTTCTAACACCTTTGTCCACCATTAAATAAGCAGCTTCTTTTATGTTATCTATTGTATTTACAGGCCTATTTGTTAAAATCTCTAGCTCTGTTTCATTTGGCATAAAGAAATCACATTTACAAACATAATTAAAATCAAGTTCTTTTGTAGCAGGAGCTGGATTCAATAATACAGGAATATTGTTTTTATTAGCAAAATCTATAGCATAATAAACAGTTTTTAATTCGATTTCTAATTGTAAAATAATTAAAGAACATTTTTTTAATTCTTCGCTTGCATCATCTATATCCTTAGGCGATAAATTTTTATTAGCACCCTTAATAATTAAAATACTATTTTTGGATTCCTTATCAACAAAAATAGGTGCAACTCCACTAGCTTGATTTTTTTCAACAGTTACAAAATCTGTATTTATACCATTATTTTTTAAATTTTTAATAGTATTTTCGCCAAATAAATCATCTCCAACCTTACTTACCATCATAACTTCTGATTTTAATCTTGCAGCTACAGCAGCTTGGTTGGCGCCTTTACCTCCACATCCCATTTTAAAGCTTGATGCCTCTAAAGTTTCTCCTTCTTTAGGCATTCTATCTATATAGCTTATCAAATCTACCATATTTGAACCAATAACTGCAATATCCACTTTTATTCCCTACCTTTCAATATATAATGCTATCCATACATATTCTCTTATTTTAACATTTGATAAAATTACATAATTTATTTTAAAACATATTTATATTGAAAGATTGATTTTTTATTTAAATAATTGTATGTAACGAATTAATATCATTCATACCCATTTAAAATCCAACCTTATATAAACAAATCATATTTATTTTATAAGTTGTACTCCACAACTTGCTCCAATTCTTGTAGCTCCATTTTTAATCATAGATTCCATTTCTTCTTTAGTATGTATTCCCCCTGAAGCTTTAACCCCCATATCTTTTCCTACTGTTTCTCTCATTAATTTAATATCTTCTGGGGTTGCTCCACCAGCTGAAAATCCAGTTGAAGTTTTTACATAATCTGCACCTGCTTCTTTAGATAAAGTACATGCTTTTACTTTCTCCTCTTCTGTTAATAAACAGGTTTCTATAATTACTTTAACTAACTTATCCTTTGATACTTCTACAACCTTTTTAATTTCTTCTTTTACATATTCATCATTTCCTGATTTAAGTTGTCCAACAGAAATAACCATATCTATTTCATCTGCACCATCTTCTATAGCAACTTGTGTTTCATACACTTTAGAGGCAGTTGAAGTGGCTCCAAGAGGAAATCCTATAACAGTGCAGACCTTAATGTCTGTATCTTTTAAATTTTCATGTGCCAATTTAACCCAGCTAGGATTTACACAAACAGATGCAAAATCATAAGTTTTAGCTTCTTCAATAAGATTTAATATATCCTTTTCTGTTGCTTGTGGTTTTAATAATGTGTGATCAATATACTTAGATAATTTCATAATTTATGTCTCCTCTCAACTATATTATTATATTTTTTATAAATTATTTTCCATTTTTTACTTATTAAATTTATTTGCATATTCATGATATCACTTATTGAAATAAAAATAAATATAATTTTTCACTTTTTTCCATATTAGTAAACTGTATAAAAAAGACTAAGTCATTATAAACTTAGTCCTAAATATCACTTTTTACTTATTAATATAATTTACTTTTTTAATGTAATATCCTATTTTAATCCTTAATTAAATATTTGTACTGAAATTTACAATATTTAATTCCTCATAAGACGTTAATTTATTATCTATTGCTTTTTTTCTAAGAATTAAATATAATTCAGCCTTTGTAGCATCAACATATGGATTCACAAATAATACACCTATTCCTAACGCTAATGCCCCTATAATATACCATCCTATAAATGATAAATCAAGTACAAACATATCCCACTTTTCTCCATCTGTCATTCTGTTGCTTAATTGTATAGCCCTTTCAGCCCCTATCTCAGGGTTATCTGCTAATATATATGGTACCATGCTATATGCATATGTTTTAACTATTCCTGGTATTATTAATAATAAAAACCATAAAAATGTATAAATACTTCTTAATAACATTGTTAAAAGTACTCTAAAATAGCTTCCTTTTTTAAAGCAATATCCAAGGTATTCCATATTAGTTTCCCCTTCTGATGCTTTAATAAAGAACTTTCTTCCCCCTACTTCAAGCATGTATCCTAATATAACTCTTAAAATTATTAAAATTATGGCTATGGATGCTAAAAACACCATAAATTCTTCAGCCAAACTTATTAATTCATCAAATATTGTATTATTAAAAATAGTATACTCATCATTAAATTTGTTAACATTATTTTTTACTTCTCCATAATTATCTAAAGTTGCAATACTTATAACTAAACTTACTAAAAAAGCTTTCCAATAATTAAGTGACAACATTCTTTTAGCTCTTTTTTTGATATGTTCTCGTGTCCACATTTAATTGTTCTCCTTATAAATTTTTACATTGATTCCTAGTATAATTTTTATTCTATAAATAATATTTTAGTCATTAATTTCTTGGTTTTATATCAAATCTATAACTTAAAATTTTGTGTATATATAATTATAAAATTCATTCTCTTAGTTTTATTTCAAGTGCTGCGCTATATGATAAACACTTTTTTCTAATTTCTCATCTACTTTGTGAGCTTCGTCTATATGTCTTATAATTTGATCATTGGTTTCAGCAAGAACTTTGTTTACTTCATTTATCCCATTAAAAATTTTACTTATATCCTCTTTCTGAGCATCAATTGTTTTAATTAGTTTATCAGCATCATCTTCAACTTTATTAAATGAATCTAAAACTTCTTCTATTTTTTGAAGAGCTCCTTTAGAAGATTCTACCCCCTCTGTGACTACTAAAGTACTTTTTTCTACACTACTTAAAACATTTTGGGTTTGAGAATCTATTCCGGTAATTAAATTACTTATATTACTACTACTTTCACCAGTCATCTCCGCTAATTTTCTAACTTCATCAGCAACTACTGCAAAGCCTTTTCCTTGTTCTCCTGCACGAGCTGCTTCTATGGCAGCATTAAGAGCAAGAAGATTGGTTTTTGATGCTATGCCACTTATTAATTGAGCTATTTCTCCAATTTCTTTTAATTTCTCACCTAAAGCATTAATGTTTTCATACGTATCTTTTGTTTCTATATCTAGATTTTCAATTACTTTAACCATATCCTCAATGGATTTCTTACCTTCTAAAGATTTATCTACAGTGTCTTTTGTAACTTCTAATAAAGCTTCTCCTTGATTAAAAAGAGTATCCGTTGATTTATTAGTATTTTTAGTCAAATTAGACACTATCTCCATATGATTTTCAATCTGCTTCGTTAATTTTTCAAGAACTTCATGTTCACCATTAACTTTGTTATGCTGATTTATTATTTCCTCTATTTGTACAGTCATTTCCTTTAAAAATTTCATTGTATCTGTAGTTTCTGATTTATATTTTTCTTCAATAACTTCATGATCAATAGTATCATTTTTATTTTCTTTTTTACTATCTTTTTTTGTAAAAATATTTATCATAATATAATCCTCCTAATATTGCATACTTATAATAACATAATAAATTATCGACAAAATTTATAAAAACTGAATATACAATATAAAGAGGTAGTATGATCAATCAATACTTATAAAATTATTATTTAGAATTAATTTTTCCTTTTAACATATTTTAAAGCTTTAGATTGGTATTCCTATCTATATTGCCATTTAAATTATTAAAAAACCTATAAGCTACAAAAAGTAATATAACTCCACACAGTAATATAACTATACTAAAATCAGATTCAATCTTGTCTAGATATGGTATATAGCTCACTATTAAACAATATAAATTATTTATAAAATGTAAAAACATAGTGATTAACAATGAGTCTGTTTTAATATAAATAAATCCCATAACTATACCTATAAAAAATCCATTTACTGCTTGATGAACATTAAAGTGTATTATACCAAAAAATAGTGAAGAAATTAGGACAGCTTTTACAGCTCCACATCTCTTATTTAATTGTTCTAACATTATTCCTCTATAAATTATTTCTTCAAAAATTGGTGCAATTACACACAATGAAATAAATTGCAATAATAAAGGTGCATTCTTAAGCTCGGTAAAAGCATTTTTAATCCACTCGGCTTCAGGAATATTTTGTAGTATTATCCCTATAGTATTATCAAATACAAAAATATATGCCATTGTTACTATGATTATAAAAATATACTCTTTTAAAGTAAGTTTACATTCAACTTTAAATTTAAAATTTTCTTCAGATTTAAATCTTTTATATATATTTTTTATAATAAAGATATAACATACCATTGTTCCTAATTGTTTAATAGATAAATAAGTAATTTTTGATTTATTATGTTCAAAGTATGTAGATAAAATCAAAAACGGTATCATATATATTTCTAACTTTATATTAATTTCAAAAAATAATATAATACTGTCTATTATAGATATACCTGTATTTTTATTTGATATTTCCATAGTATTCACCTTGTTGTCCTTTGTAAAAACATATTATTTTTCTATATAAACTTCATAATTTTACAATGTTTTACTTAAGTTCAGACTAATTATATCATAAATATCCATAGTTTCACAATAAAAAAGACTAGTAATTAGATTACTAGCCCTCCTAAATTAATTTTACTTCATTAAATCTTTTTCAAACTCCAAATATCCTTTTTTTCTCAATTTGCAAGCTGGACATTCTCCACATCCATCCGCTTTTATCCCATTATAGCAAGTTAGAGTCTCTTCTTTAACAATATTAAGAACGCCTAAATCATGAGCCATTTTCCAAGTTTCTGCCTTATTAATCCACATTAGTGGTGTTAGTATTTCAAATTCATAATCCATAGCTAAGTTTAATGTAACATTTAAAGATTTGATAAATACATCTCTACAGTCTGGATATCCACTAAAATCACTTTGCGATACACCAGTTATTATAGTATTTATTCCTCTTTGTTTTGCAAATACTGCAACAAAACTTAAAAATAATAGATTTCTTCCATCTACAAAAGAATTGGGAACTCCTTCTTTAGGAGCACTTTTATCAACAGTTATATCTTGTCTTGTTAGTGAATTTGGCGCTAATTGATTTAGTAAGTTTAAGTCCAAAATCTTATGTTCAATATTATATTTTTTACATATATCCTTTGCGCATTCTAACTCCAATTTATGCTTTTGGTTATAATCAAAAGATACAGCTATAACTTCTTTATACTTTTTCTTTGCCCAAAATAAACATGTTGTACTATCTTGTCCACCACTAAATACTACTATTGCTTTTTCCTTATTCATTTGACTACACATCCTTTTATTATGTAACGTACAAGGTATAAAGCCCCTTGTCACAGCTATAAATTTAAATACTTTTATCATATATGCAACTTTATACTTATTTTCAACCTATTCACACTTATAAATATTATTTATTTTTATTGACTTTTACTATCTGGTCTAAAACTAATGATTCTTTTATTTGGCATACATCATCATTAGTTTATTGCTTAAAATAGAATCAGTGTTGAATTTTCCCCTTAAGGTAGTTGTGATAGTTTTAGTTCCTGGCTTTTTTATCCCTCTAGTAGTCATGCATCCATGTTCCCCTTCTATAATAACAGCTACATCCTCTGAGTCAGTTATTTTTTGCAGTATTTCTGCTATATCGCTCCCAATCCTCTCTTGAAGCTGTAATCTACGTCCTACCATATCTGCTATTCTAGCTATCTTACTTAAACCAATAATTTTTCCATTAGGTATATATGCTACGGCTACTTTCATATTGTACATAAGTGCTAAATGATGTTCACAATGACTAAATATTTCTATATCCTTCATAAAAACCATATCACCTACATTTTCATTTACACATAAATCATCTTGAAAAGTCACATTAAACATTTCTGCAATTTCATCATTGCTATAGGACATACCTTTAAATATTTCTTCATACATTTTAGCTACACGTTTTGGTGTATCCTTTAATCCTTCTCTTTCTGGATTATCTCCTAAGGCTATTAAAATTCCTTTTATATGTTCTTCGATTGATTTAACATCAATTGCCACATTCTATACCCCCTTTTTACTAGGATCCCATATAATTTTATGAAGTTGTACTTGTAAATTAACTCCATTCATTTTATTATCTTTCATAAATTTCACAATATTTTCTAAATCGATTTTCCCAAAGACTGGACTTATATATATATTAGTTTTATTTATTAAACTATATTTATCTATTATTTCTGTAGCTTTTTTTAAATCCTCAATACTGCCAGATACAAATTTCACTGTATCCTTATTTGTTAAATATTTAAAATTATCTAATGCCATCCTATTTTCCATATTACTTGAAGGAAGCTTATAATCCATAGTAAAACTTGGCGGATTTTCTATACCCAAAAACTTGTCCAATAATATGCTGCCATTAGTTTCAATTTCTATATTAAGTTCTTTGTCCTGAGACAAAAGTTTTAATAACTCCACTATTCCCTTTTGCAAAAGAGGTTCCCCACCTGTTAAAGTTATATTTTTAATATCCTGTGACTTAATATATTTGTATATATCTTCGGAAGTCATTAATTCATAATATACCTCCTTTTCATTTGCCCAAGATGTATCACAATAACTGCAATTTAAATTACAACCTGCAAATCTTATAAATATAGCCAACTGTCCTGCACGTCTTCCTTCTCCATTTATACTTACAAACTTTTCAACCACCTTAAAGTCCATTTTAAATTACCCCACTCTCTTCATAAGTAGCACTATTATTAGGTGTTTCATAAACAGTAACACTTTTTATGTTGTACCCTTTGTCCTTAATAGTTTTATAGAAAAATGCTGCAAAATTTTCTGCTGTTGGTCTAAAATTAACTTCTATTATACGGAATCCGTCTTCTTTTAATGAATTTAGTGATTGTTCTCTCATCGTTCCCTTTTCTATTATTAATGCATGATCATAATAATCCACCATAGATTTAACATCTTTTTTCAAATTTCCAAAATCTATTACCATTCCATCAAGCTGACCACCTTGTACTAAAGATTCTGACTTAATTTGAATTTCAACCTTCCATCTATGTCCATGAATATTTCCACATTTACCTTCATAATTTGCAAGAAAATGAGCACTATCAAAACTATGTTCTACTTTTAAAGTATACATATTTCTCCTCCTATGTTTATTTTAAAAACTTCTCTCCAAAATAACAGCATCCAATAGCTCCATTAAATTGAGGATCTTTTATAGATACTATTTCTTCATAATCATTATTTAAATATTTTTTTATTGAGTAGTTATTAGCAACACCACCAGTTAAAACTAATTTTTTACCTTTAAATTTATTTAAAAGAGGTCGTAACCTTTTATACAAAGAATAGTTAACTCCAGCACATAACCTGTCTATCTTTATTCCTTCCGCCATTTTTCCAATTAATTCCGACTCTGAAAATACTGCACATGTAGAATTTAAATCTACAGGATTTTCTGAGTACCTACTCATTTCATCTAAAGATATTTCAAGGACATTTGCCATATTTTCTAAGTATCTACCACAGGAAGCTGCACATTTTTCATTCAGCTCCAAATCAGTAGCAATCCCCTTTTCTACCTTTACTACTTTAACATCCTGACCACCTACATCTAAAAGTATAAAATCTGTTAAACTACTTTGATAAATAGCTCCATAAACATGAGCTTTTATCTCATTTATCGGTGTGAAAAGATTTAAATCTGTATTATTTTTCCCATAACCTGTTGATATTGCTTTATCAATTCCTTTTATATGTAGTTTTTCTAAATCTACTATAACCTTGCCATTAAAGCTACAGTAATCTCTGTAAAATTTCATTGTACTTACTTTTTTCTTTTGCACTATAATACTATTTTCCATTAAAACAATCTTAACTTCTCTACTTCCAAGATCTATTCCTAATAATCTCATTAATTAATCTCCTCTAAAATGTAATAAATATAATGAAATTGTGGCACTTAATTTGCCCTTATAGTTTTGATTTAATAATCTATTTAAATCAAAAACATTTTTATTAACTTATCTATTATTTAAGTTTTAAATCCAATATTATATAAAAACAGGAATCCTTATACAAAATTACTTATTACTTCTGTTTTAAATCCAGTAACATATCAAGAAAAGCTTCCAATCTGAGCTTAGTTCTTGCATCTAATGTATTTAACTTATCACCTTCAATATTTAATATAGGAACATTTAGTTCTTTTTTTAATACTATATCTTCAACGGCTCTATGACAAAAAGCCTGAGTATAGTGAATTATAGCATCTATTTTTCTCTCCTTTATTTGTTTTTTTAATTCTTTAATTCTAAATTTTATATCATAAGGATAAGTATAATCATAATATTGTTGAAATATATTTGGTTTTTCTATTCCCCTAGGAAAAGCAAATTCCCTTTGAACTTCGTTGTATACAAAACGAGCATTTAAGTTTTCAACAAACTCATATATATCTCCAGTCATTGGTGGAACTCCTATATATGCCAATCTTAGTTTTTTATTTATTGGTTTTCTTTTTTCAGTATCTTCGATGGCTTTCTTAAGCTGATCTTCAAATTCTTCTATATTTCCATTAAAGTCACTCAAACTTACCTGATATAGATGATTTTCAAAACCAGTAACTTTATTATCTATATAAGTCATTTCATCTATTCTCTTAGCTAGTTTTCTAACCTTATTTAATCTTTCTCTAATCTTTTCTACTCTCTCTTCCTTAACATTGAAAATATCCATAAATTTTCTTATCTCAATTTCTACATCTCCTAAACTATGACTATGGGGAAATGAAAATGGATAAATTTTTATTCCTCTTAGTTTAAAAACCTCAATAAGAGCTTTAGTATTAGAACAATCCCCTTCCATAACTCCAGCTATTTCATTAATATCATTTTCCAGGCATGCTCCATAGATACCCTTTATCCAAGCACATAAACTCTTTGGAAAACCATCCCTTTCAGCTATATCTATATATTTTAAATAATTCTCTGAAGTTATAAACATATTATTTAAATCTACTGGTCTGTATCCTGCTGCAACAAGAACTTCCACTGGCACTGTGGTTGTTAGTCCTATTCTTTTCATTTTATTCCTCCTTAGTCTATAAGCTTATATAAGTCTATTTATTTCTAAAACAACAATATAAATAAACTTTCTTAATTAGATCTTTAAATATGAATTTTCTCTTTTTAACCTTTAAAGTAAATACAAGAACAGTTATATTATTTATAAATCTATTCTTTATATTTACTTATAACAACTTTATAAAGCATTTAAATAATCTTTTATAGAACGAAATATATTGTATGTAAATTTTTGCAAATAAAAAAGGGCATTAAATGCCCATAAACAAAAAACTACCTAAGGCGGTAGTCACGTCCTAGTTTTGTTTATAGACAGGATGGTTACGAACTGTCTTTATTCCTTTTTTATAATAAATATACTATAGTACATTTATTAAGTCAAGACAAC
>NZ_MRAE01000038.1 GCF_002008345.1 Clostridium tepidum | reverse complement strand
GATAAAATCATATATAAATATGATAAAGCAACAATAAATTTTGTAGTATAATGAGATTTTTAATAAAAAATTGTCACATATTTTAATGTAATGATATAATAATATTGTTAAAAGCTCTGTGCAAGTGTGCAGAGCTTTAGAGTTATATTTTAAATATAAACTTAAAATCTTAATAATTACAGAATCTATGTATAAATTCACAAAATGGGAGGTGAATAACCTTAGTAAAACTTAGTTAATATTGTTTATTAATGTTATTTTAAATAGACGCATTATAGTTAATAATATAAATAAAATATAAAAAATATATAGTTTTACTTAAGGAGAAAAAATGATTTATGAATATAATGGTAAAAAACCTGTAATAAAAGAAAATGTTTTTTTAGCTAAAAGTGCAGAATTAATAGGAGATGTAGTGTTAGAAGAAAATTGTACAGTGTTATTTGGAGCAGTTTTAAGAGGAGATATAAATAGTATATATGTTGGAAGTGGGTCTAATATACAAGATAATTGTGTTATACATGTAGATGAAGGAGATTTAAATGTACATATAGGAAATAATGTAACAGTAGGACATGGAGCTATATTACATGGATGTAAAATAAATGATAATTCTTTAATAGGTATGGGTTCTATTATATTAAATGGAGCTGAGATAGGCTCAAATACCATAATTGGAGCTGGAAGTCTAGTGACTTCTAATAAAAAAATACCTTCAGGAGTTTTATGTATGGGATCACCTGCAAGAATAATACGAGAACTTAGTGAGAAAGAAATAGAGAGTATAAAAGAATCAGCACAGGATTATATGGATCTAAATAAAAATTTTAGGAGAGAATAAAATATAACTTACTACAAAAAATAAGCATAGCAAGGAGGTGTATTATGAAAATAAAAGCACCTAGAATTTTTGTAGTGCTTATTGTTGTAGTAAGTTTATTTTATACAAAAGCTCTAGCAAAAGACCGAGTTCCAGAAGTACATTTTATAGATACAGGTCAAAGCGATTGTATATTAATTAAAACAGGTAAAGAAAATTATTTAATAGATACTGGTTGGGAATATTATAGTAGCAAATTATTAAATTATTTAAATTCTAATAATATAGATAAAATAGATGGAGTTATATTGACTCATTATCATAACGACCATTATGGTGGATTAAATATGCTTTTAAAAACAGCCAAAATAAAAAAGTTGTATTTGCCTAAACATGATGGTGGTGATAAGAAAAAAGTAATTAACATTATAAAAAAACACAAAGTTAAGTATGAATGGATAGAAGATGGATGGGAAGTTAAAGGAAAAAATTTAAATTTAAAGGCTATAGCTCCCATGAATATAGATATTAAGAACGAAAATAATAATTCTATAGTATTATTTGGTAAAATAGATGGAATTAAATATTTATTTTTAGGAGATTGTGAAAAAAAAGAAGAAATAGATATGATATATAATGAAAGAATTCAACAATGTGATATTTTAAAAGTTTCTCACCATGGTTTTAAAACTAGTAATAGTGATGAACTTTTAGAAATAGCTAAACCTAAAATTGCTATTGTTACTTGTGATGGTATTTATAGTCCAGATAAAGTTATAATAAATAGATTAAAAAACAAAGGGATAAAAGTGCTTACCACAAGCAATAAAGGTAATATAATAATTAGGGATAATAAAATAATTTGGAATAGATATTCTCATTATATAAATAAAGGTAAAAGAATCTTCGATAATATTTGTTTGAAATTAACATCTTAAATTTATGGAGTCTCAAAATTGATTTGATTTTGAGACTCCAGTTGTTTATTTATCTTTTGATCTTTTAAAAAATTTAATTATTTCATTTACAACTAAAGGTACTATTGATAAAGCGCATACAAATATCCAATCTTGAATTGTTAATTTGAAAACTTTAAAAGTAGATGCTAAAAATGGAATGATTATAACCATATTTTGAAGTAATATTCCAAATAAAACAGAGACAAATAAATATTTATTTGTAAAGAAACCTAATTGAAATATAGATTTTTTAGGATGTCTCATATTAAAGGAATGGAATAGTTGAGATACACTTAATACAACAAATGCCATAGTTTGAGCATGCATTAATGAATCAGAATATCTTATTCTTCCAACTTCAAAAGCTATTAATGTAAGTACACCTATTAATAAACCATTTAATATAAGAGAAACACCTGCGCCGCCTGCAAATAAACTTTCTTTAGGATCTCTTGGCTTTTCATCCATAATACTAGGATCACCAGGATCTATACCTAAAGATAAAGCTGGCAGACTATCTGTAATTAAGTTAACCCATAAAAGATGTATAGGTCTTAAAGGGGCTGGCCAACCAAGGAGTATACCTATAAATAAAGCTAATATTTCTCCTAGATTACAAGATAAAAGGAATATAATAGATTTTTTTATGTTATTAAATATGTTTCTTCCTTCTTTTATAGCAGATACTATAGTAGAGAAATTATCATCTGTTAATACCATATCAGAAGCGCCTTTAGCAACATCTGTACCTGTTATTCCCATAGCCACACCTATATCTGCAGCTTTTAATGATGGAGCATCATTAACACCATCACCAGTCATAGAAACTATATTACCTTTAGATTTTAAAGCTTTTACTATTTTAACCTTGTGTTCTGGAGATACTCTAGCAAAAACTCTTAAATTTTCAATTTTAGAACTTAATTCTGAATCTGACATATCATCTAGTTCATATCCAAATATAGCTTGAGATTCATATTCTGCTATACCCAATTCTTTAGCAATAGCAAAAGCAGTTATTTTATGATCTCCTGTAATCATTATAGTTTTTATGCCAGAATTTTTGCATTCCAAAATAGAATCTTTTACAGATTCACGAGGTGGATCTATCATACCTACTAAACCTATAAAAATTAAATCTGTTTCTAGATTTTCTTTGTTATAATTATCATCCTCTAATGTTTTGTAAGCGGCACCTAAAACTCTAAGAGCATTTTTTGACATTTTATTAGATGCGTCCATTATATTTTCTTTTATTTCATCTGTTAAAGGAACTATTTCTCCATTTATATAAGCTTTGGTACTTACTTTTAATAAATTATCTGTAGCACCTTTAGTCATTACATAATTTTTATCACCAAAAATATTTATAGTAGTCATTAATTTTCTGTCAGAATCAAAAGGAATCTCATCTATTCTTTTATGTTCATTTTCTATATTATTTTTAATAATATTATATTTAGAACCTGCTTCTAATAAAGCTATCTCTGTAGGATCACCGGTGCTAGAATCTTTAGAAAAAGTAGCATCATTACACAAAACTAAATTTTCAAGGAGCATCTTGTGAGTAGCATTTTCAATATTTAGTTTATCTATATCTTGGGTTTCTTTATTAGCATAAAATTTTATTACAGTCATTTTATTTTGAGTCAAAGTACCAGTTTTATCAGAACATATGATATTAACAGCACCTAAAGTTTCCACTGCAGGAAGCTTTCTAATTATAGCATTTTCTTTTATCATCTTTTGAACTCCCATAGCTAATACTATAGTAACTATAGTAGGAAGTCCTTCTGGAATGGCAGCTACTGCAAGACTTATAGCAGTTAAGAACATTTCTAATATATCTCTTTTTTGAAGTAATCCAACAAGAAACATTAAAGCACATATACCTAAAGCAACAAAACCTAAGGTTTTACCTAATTCAGCTAATTTTTTTTGTAGTGGAGTAAATTCTTTATCTTCTCCTTCAAGCATTTTAGCAATTTTACCTATTTCAGTATTCATACCTGTACCTACGGAAACACCAATACCCCTTCCATAAGTAGCTAAGGTAGACATAAATGCCATATTTTTTTGATCGCCTAAAGGAGTTTTAGGATCTTCCAATTTCTCTTCAGCTTGTTTTTCAACAGGTACAGATTCGCCTGTAAGGGCAGATTCCTCTATTTTGAGATTAGCAGTTTCTATAAGCCTTAAATCACAAGGAACATATCTACCTGCATCTAAAATTATTACATCTCCAGGAACTACATCTTCTGATGGAATTTCTATATTTTCTCCATTTCTTTTTACTAAAGCTTTAGGAGTAGAAAGTTGTTTTAATGCCTCTAAAGCTTTTTCAGCCTTTGATTCTTGTACAACTCCTATAATGGTATTAATAATAATAACTATTCCTATTATTATTGCATCACTAACTTCACCTAAAACGCCAGAAATTATAGCTGCAGCTAATAGTATATAAATTAAGATATCATTTATTTGTTCAAAGAACATTTTTAATAAAGATTTTTGTTTCTTAGAAGTTAGTTTATTGAGCCCATATTTTTCTTGCCTTTTTTCTACTTCGTCAGAACTTAATCCTGTGGAAATATCTACATTAAGTTCTTCTAGTATTTCTTTTGAAGTTTTGTTAAACCACATAATATTCACCTCGCTATTATTATTTGTAAAATTATATATATTATAAAATAAATATATAATATTTAAATTAAGTAAAAAATGTTTGAATTGAATAAAATTATAAAAAATATTTATAAGTATTTTTTATAAATAAAAAGACCTTTGTCCTATATAAGTATAGGACAAAGGTCTTGCAATCTCTTAAAGAGAAAACTATCCGGGATATTAATCCGTAATGACGAACAGTTTAAAGTATGTAACTTTTGCTACTCCCCTTTGTTTTCATGACATTTCAAATTATAGCATATTATTCTAATAAGTACAATATTTATTAAAACATTTTGAAAAGTAATAAGCGGAATCTAAAGTTTTAGAGAGTTTTTATTTGTTTTAAAATTTAAAAATGTTTATTTAAAGATATAACTGCTTTTTATTTTTAATAAGATTGGGATATTAGAGGAAATAGTAATTAGATGAATCTTCTAATTTATTAATTACCTCATCTATAGTTTTTTCGTATTAGAGTAAATATTTAGTTATTAAATGAATCCATAAAAAATTATTCCTAAAAGTCCAGATATCACTATGATAATAATAGGATGTATTTTTTTTGAAAGCAAAAGTATAAATGTTATTATTCCTATTATTATACTTTTAAAATCTGTATAGGATTGGGAGGATAAATTTAAAAAAGAATATATTATAAGCCCTATAAGAGCAGGTCTCATTCCCATTAGGGCTGATTTTAAAACAGTTGATTCTTTAAATTTTATAATAAAATGAGTTGCTATTGTTACCAAAATAAAAGAGAAAGTTATAACCCCTAATGTGGCCATCAAGCTTCCTTTAAATCCAGCTACATTATAGCCTACAAAGGTGGCAGAATTTATAGCTATAGGGCCAGGTGTCATCTGAGATATGCCTATAATGTCTATAAATGATTTATAGTTTATCCAGTGTTTATTATGTACAATTTCTCTTTCTATAAGTGGGAGCATAGCATAGCCACCACCAAAACTAAACATACCTATTTTTAAGAAAGAAAAAAATAATTCTAGCAATGATTTCATTATTTCACCTTCTTTCTAAAAAAAACGTAACCATATATTCCAGACATAAGTATAATTATAACTGGATGTATGTTGAAGAATTTTAAAAGTACCACAGTTAGTATAATTATGGTATAATTAATGTAATTTTTTTTAATAGATTTAGAAAGGCTTATTACTGCAACTAATACTAGTACAGGAACAGCTCCATTTATTCCTTTGAATACTAAATCTACATAATAATTATTTCTAAATTGCATAAAAAATTTTGCAATACATAATATTATAAAGAAGGATGGCAATATGGTTCCTAAAAGCGCAATTATAGCTCCGGGTAAATTGCTTATTTTATATCCAATAAAAGTAGAACAATTTACTGCTAAGGCACCAGGAAAGGATTGGGATATTACAAGTATATCTAAGAAATCTTCTTTAGATATCCAAGCGTTTTTATTTACAACTTCTTCCTCTATAAGTGGAATCATAGCATAACCACCACCAAAGGTAAAAGCACCTATTTTAAAGAAGGTCCAGAACATTTTAAAATATTTAATCATTAAAATCACCTCGAAAAAAATAAAAGACAAATTAATTATAACCTATGAATACTATATTTTCTAATAGAATAATATAAATAAAGTAGGTAAATGATAGATAAATAGATTATTAATAAATTTTATTTCTCTTTCAAATTTTGGTATTATATAATTGTTATAGGGGGAAAGAGCAATGAAAAACTTAAATGATATGAACACTGAAGAATTAGAAAGATACATAAAAGATACAGAAAATCAGATACATAAATTATTAGATGAGTACATAAGTAAGGTTAACAATAAAATAGATAAAAATAAAAATGCTAAAACTTCGAAAGAGAAAGCATATGCATTAAGTAAACTATACAAATATGTAGAATGGGTAAATGATGGTATAGAAATGAATAATAATGTCAAGAATAGAATTAGGATAGTTCCTAAACGAGGTGAAGTTTGGACTTGTGAACTAGGTCAAAATATAGGATCAGAAGAAAATAAAATTAGACCAGTTATTATTATTCAAAATGATACAGGTAACCAAAATGCACCTACAACCATAGTAGTACCTATTTCTAATAGACCAAAGAAGATAGCTGTACATATTTCCATAAGAAATGGAGATTTTGAATTAGTTAAAGGGGAAAAGATGGAGATAACAGGAACAGTATTAGCAGAACAAATAAGAATTGTATCAAAAGCTAGACTTGGAAGGCATGTTGCTACTTTATCAGACAAATTCATGCAGCTTTTGGATTCTAAAATAAAAATTTCGCTAGATTTGTAGTAAAATCAAAATTTATAAAGAATTTTATAAAAAAATATTAAATTTTTATAAATTTATGTTGTATAATTTTTGGTTTAATGTTATAATAACAATTGTGTTCAGGAGAAACATACCTAGCAGAGGTTAGGAGATTATATCTCATATATCCTTTCTTTAAATTGAATAACATACTCGGCATAGGTCGAGAGATTATATAACATATCATAGACTGATTCTGTATCAGTCTTTTTTAATTTCTAATATTAAATATACAAAGTAATTTTTGTAAAAATTAAATTTATACTTTATATTTAGTAATTACTTAGGTTTTATAAAAATAAAATAATTTAAATAAAAATGTAGTTCTTTAAAAAAACAAAACATATTATATTTATCTATATTTTTAAAAGAAATTTAGCTATAATATAGATAATATAAAAATGTTTAATGGAGTGGTTTTTTTGGAAATCAAAAGAGTAAGAACTAATGCACCTATGCAAACAGAAAATAAGAGAACAATAGGAAATAGGAAAGAGTTTTCTCAAAGTTTTAACTTTGCTCGTCAACAAAAGTCAGAGCAAGAGTTAAAAAATATGATGGATAATATAAATAAAAAAGGAAATAGATTAGCTATAACTAAGTGCTATGCTGATGTTAAAGCATATAAGAAAATGATAAAGGAATATCTAAAGTCGGTTTTGGAATATATGTATTCTGTAAAGAAGGACATAAGTTTTTGGCAAACTCAATATTTTATTACAGTGGAAATAGTAGATGAAAAGCTTCAGGAATTGACAGAAATGTTACTTAGTGCAGAAAAAGAGAATTTAGATATAGCGAAAACTATAGATGATATAACAGGACTTATTGTAGATATATATAAATAATAGTAATAAAAATAAACAATAGTCATATAATAATACTTATTATATATATGCAATTGTAATGGAATTTTACAATAAGTATGTAATAGTATTTATATAGTTTAAATGAAAATATATAATAACAATAAATAAGCTTATTATAGATATATATAAATAAATTTTTATATAAATAAATATTTTTATATAAATATCTTTGGATTAAAAATAGCCATAAAAATCATTGAAATTGATTTTATGGCTATTTATTTAATTATAAAGTAATTTTATAATTGGAAAAAATAATTCATTTTTAAATAGAGCTGTTACATTAATTAAAAACTATTTTATTTCCAAAGGTTAAAACTTGCATCTGATGGCATTCTCCAATCTCCTCTAGGGGATAAGCTTATAGTTCCTACTTTAGGACCATCAGGTATGGCAGAACGCTTAAATTGTTGGGTAAAGAATCTTTTTATAAAATAAGAGAACCATTTATCAATAGTTTCTTTATCATAAGAATTTTTAAATGCTATTTTAGCTAATTCTTTTATTTTATCAGGATGAGCTCCCTGGCGAATAAAATAGTAAAGGAAGAAATCATGCAATTCATAAGGACCTACTATATCTTCAGTTTTTTGAGTAATTTTGCCTTCTTTATCTTTTGGTAATAGTTCAGGACTTACAGGTGTATCTAATATATCTATAAGTATTTCTGAGATTTTTTTTGCTACTTCATTTTCAGCTACATATCTAACTAAGTATCTTACTAAAGTTTTAGGAATAGAACAATTTACACTGTACATGGACATATGATCTCCATTATATGTGCACCACCCCAAAGCTAATTCAGATAAATCACCAGTTCCTATAACTAGACCGCCTTCTTTATTAGCGATATCCATAAGTATTTGAGTTCTCTCTCTTGCTTGAACATTTTCATAGGTAACGTCATGTATATCTTTGTCGTGACCTATATCTTTAAAATGTTGTAATGCTGCATCTACTATATTAACTTCTCTTAAAGTTGTATTTAGGTGATTACATAGACTTACTGCATTATTATAGGTTCTATCTGTAGTTCCAAAGCCAGGCATTGTGATAGTTAGTATATTTTCTCTAGGAATTTTTAATTTATCAAAGGTTTTAGCTACAACTAATAAAGCTAATGTAGAGTCTAATCCGCCAGAAATACCTATAACTACTTTTTTCATATTAGTATGTTCCAGTCTTTTAGCTAAAGCAGATGTTTGTATATTAAATATTTCTTTACATCTTATTGCTCTTTCATCTTCATTAGAAGGAACGAAAGGATACTTACTTATAGGTCTATCAAAATCTCTAATATCATTAGTTTTAAATTTAAATGTTATTTCTTCTAATTCTAAGTTCATATTTTTTGAATTGTCTGTAAAGCTTACATTTTTAAGTCTTTCGCTATTAATTTTATCTACATCTATAATACTTGTGATGACTTCATTTTCTCGTTGAAATCTTTTATTTTCATTTAATATAGAACCATTTTCTCCAATTAATAAGTGACCACTAAACACTAAATCTGTAGAAGATTCATATACACCAGAGGATGAGTATACATAAGATGCTAAACATCTAGCACTTTGAGATGCAACCAAATTTCGTCTATAATCTGCCTTACTAACAACTTCATTAGAAGCAGATAAATTTCCAATAATATTAGCTCCCATTAATGCAAGATAGCTACTAGGTGGGATTGTAACCCAAAGATCTTCACATATTTCAAAGGCAAATTTGAAATTATTATGAGAAAAAATAAGGTTAACTCCAAAAGGAATATTTTCTTGGAAAGGTAAATTTATTTTTTCACTTTTTATTTTATATCCTTCTGTGAACCATCTTTTTTCGTAGAACTCAGAATAATTAGGTAAATAACTTTTAGGCACAATACCTAATATTTTTCCATCAAATATTATAACAGCACAATTATAAAGACTATTTTTGTACAATAAAGGTGCACCTATAGCTATTAGAATATCCTTGTCTATAGAATATTTGCAAATATCATGTATTCCATCTATAGCTTTAGATATTAGTAAGTTTTGGGAAAAAAGTTCACCACAGGTATAAGAAGTTATAGAAAGTTCTGGGAAAACTATTAGTTTTGATTTTTTTTCTAAAGACATATCTATACATTTTTTTATGTTTTTTATATTAAAATCTATATCTGCTACATTAGTTATAGGACAAGCAGTAGATACTCTTATGTAATATTGTGAGTTATTCATATAAAATCCTCCATTAAAAATATTATTATTCTATGATTATACCAAATTAGATGTAAATAATTAAACTTTTAATATTAAAATATTAATAAATTTTATATAAGACATATCTTACTATAAAACTTTATCATGTATTATATAATTTTATAAAGTTGAAAATTTTTATTTATAGTATTTATAAAATTTTGATGTATAATAATATTAATCAATTAGAAAAGGGGGGAAGAGCATGTGGAGTAATTTTAGCATTATTCTTTGGGGAATAATTGGAACAGTTGCATTAGTATTAGACCTTGCTACTAGTTCTTTTTTATTTGTTTGGTTCACCTTAGGAGCCATATCTGCACTTATAGTTGAAATATTAGGTTATTCTATGTTAATACAGAGTATTGTTTTTGCACTAATTAGTCTTTTATGTATGATATTAGGTTATCCAATAGTAAAGAAGATTATTAAAAAGCAAAATGGTTCTACATTGTCTATTGAAAAGAATTATGTAGGCGAAACTTTTATTGCAGATAAGGATATAGAACAAGAAGGAGTGCTAAAATTTAAAGGAGTGTGTTGGCGAGCGACAAATAATGGAAGTTATATAAAAAAGGGGGATAAAGTAAAAATAATTTCGGTAAAAGGCAATAAAATTTTTGTTAAAAAGTTAGAGGGGGAATAAAAGTATGACTATACTTATGATTGTATTATTAATTATCATATTAATCACATTTTTGCTATCTATAAAGGTTGTAAACACTGGTTATGTTTCAATTGTAGAAAGATTTGGTAAGTACCATAGAACTTTGGAACCAGGCTGGCACGTAATTATACCTTTTGCGGATTTTGTAAGAAAGAAAGTTTCAACAAAGCAACAAATAATAGATATAGATCCACAAAGTGTTATTACACAAGATAACGTAAAAATATCTATAGATAATGTTATATTTTATAAAATAATGAACTCAAAAGATGCAGTTTATAATATAGAAGATTATAAAGCAGGTATAACATATTCAACAATAACAAATATGAGAAATATAGTAGGTAACATGACTCTAGATGAAGTTTTATCAGGAAGAGATAAAATAAATTCAAAGTTACTTGAACAAATAGATGAAATCACAGATGCTTATGGTATTAAAATTTTATCTGTAGAAATAAAAAATATAGATCCACCAAGAGAAATACAAGAAGCTATGGAAAAACAAATGAGAGCAGAAAGAGATAAGAGAGCTGCTATTCTTCAAGCAGAAGGAGAAAAGCAAGCTGAAATAGCAAGGGCAGAAGGTGAAAAACAAGCAAAGATATTACAATCAGAAGCAGAAAAAGAAGCCAATATAAGAAGAGCAGAAGGATTAAGAGAATCTCAATTGTTAGAAGCAGAAGGTAAAGCTAAAGCCATAGAACAAATAGCTTTAGCAGAATCAGAAGCTATAAGAAAAGTAAATGCATCTATAATAGAATCAGGAACAAATGAAGTGGTTATCGCTTTAAAACAAGTAGATGCGCTAAAAGAAATGGCTAAAAATCCAGCTAATAAGCTTATATTGCCAAATGAAACATTGTCTTCTTTAGGTAGCATTGCTGCTATAGGAGATTTGCTAAATAAAGATAATAAATAAAGTGACAAATAAGATAGTAAATATAGATAATAAATAAATAACAGCCATAGATTTGTATAAATCAAATCTATGGCTGTTATTTAGAGAAATGTAGGTGAGTATTTGGACAAAAGTGAAGTAACTGAGAGTAAATCTAGGGATAATATGTTATAGAACAAGATATGTAGTCTTATGTATAGTTTCCCATATGTTAATGAATGGATTAAATTTTTTATATATTAATTCTAATATTAGAAATTTTTTTATAGGAGAAGTAATTTTTACAACATCAGGAATTTTGCTTGAAAGATATATTAGAGAGTTGAAATGTGATGCTACTAATATAAGTAGTGCAGGGTAAGAAGATTATAATGTGTATAAACATAATTTTATTAAAATATTTAATGCTTTTTATTTGTTTTAATAATTTTATATACCTATTGGTTAAGCATACTATAATTAATCAAAAATGTTGTAGTTTATGATATATTAGATTGAAACAAATTACAATTTATGGTATTAATATAATTATAATGGATCTTTGTAGAATTTTATTATGTATCTCAGTGAATTAAATAGGGGGATTTTTATGAATAAAGATTTTTTTATTAGAAATAGGAAAAACCTAGGGAATACTATGGAAGAGGGAGTAGCTGTTATATTTGCAGGTAAAGCACCTTATAAATCAGCAGATGAAACATATCCATTTACACCTAACAGAAATTTTTATTATTTAACTGGCATAGATGAGGAACAGATAATTTTAGTTATAACTAAGAAAAATGAAGAAATAGAAGAGTACCTATATATACAAAGACCAGATCCAATAATGGCAAGATGGTTAGGAGCAACTATTAGTGAAGAAGAAGCTAAGAAGGTAAGTGGAGTAGAAAATATAAAATATGTAGATAAATTTTTTGATGATTTTCCTTTCTTTATAAATAGAAAAGGATTTAACAAAGTATATTTAGATTTAGAAAGAAGAGAGTGGGAAGAAAATTTTACTCCAGCTCAAATTTTTGCTAAAGGATTAAAGGAAAGATACCCTTTTATAAAAATAGAAAATATTTATAATAGAATATGTGAGTTAAGGGTAATAAAAAGCAAAGAAGAGATAGAATTAATAAAAAAAGCCATAGATATAACTAAAGAAGGCATATATAATATGATGAAAAATATAAAACCTAATATGATGGAATATGAAGTAGAAGCATATTTTGATTTTTCATTAAAGAAAAATGGTGTTACAGATTATGCTTTTAAAACTATAGCTGCATCTGGGAAAAATGCTACAGTGCTACATTATAGCAAAAACAATTGTAAAATAGAAGATAATTCTTTAATGCTTTGTGATTTAGGAGCTCAGTATAAATATTATAATGGAGATATAAGCAGAACTTTTCCGGCTAATGGCAAATTTACTACAAGACAAAAGGAAGTATACAATATAGTTTTGGAAGCTAATAAAGCTATAATTGAAAATGCAAAACCAGGAGTTACTTTTAAAGAAATAGAGGATATAACTAAAAAGATATTATCAGAAGGATGCAAAAGTTTAGGGATATTAAAAGATGAAAAAGAATTAAGAAAATATTATTTTCATAGCTTTGGACATTATTTAGGTTTAGATACTCATGATGTAGGGAGTTATGAATTAGAATTAAAACCAGGCATGGTTATAACAAATGAACCAGGTCTTTATATAGAGGAAGAAAGTATTGGCATAAGAATAGAGGATGATTTATTAATAACAGAGGATGGATGTGAGGTTTTAAGTAAAGATATAATTAAAAGTGTAGAGGATATAGAAAATTTTATGAAATAAGGAAATTACGACTTAAAGAAAATTATACCACAGTCTGTTAAAAAGGGATATGTGTCTACAAATGTGTCTCAATTCGCTAAAAGATTCTAATTTGTTTTTTTATAAAATATATTGAAAAAAATGAAACTCGCTGACCGCTCAAACAGTTATTTTTTTCTTAATATATTTTGAAAAACCAAATAAGAATCTCTAAGCTTTTTCGAATGCATTTTACACTACATATCCCTATTTTTAATAGGCTGAAGTTAGTATAACTTTTTAATGATAATTTTCTATGGGGCAAGAGAGGTACAAGAGGTACAAAAGGAAGAATTTACTCCACTCTGTTACGTAAAATCCACAATTATATTTTCTCTTATATGGTGTTTATGGATTTATAGTTAGATTAAAAATTTTTAGTTATTTATATTTTTTTCAGTAAAGCCTTCAAAAAAATTTTTGATAGAAAATTAATGCGGCAGCATGACCAAAAATATATTTTTCATTTAATTTTTTTAGAATGGCTACGCCAATTATGTTTGATTAAACTTAACATTTTTTCTATAAAACTAAATACTAATTTTATAGAAAGCCTACGGCGGCGCTATCGCTTTTTTCAAGTCATCTATATATATAAAATTTAATTTTATAATCTTTAAACTGCTAAATAATCTTAATAAAAATATTTAAATTAAAGATTTTGGCTATCAGAGCGGAACACAATTATCCTTTTGTGCGTTTTTCTCCCAGTAGGAAATTATTATAACAACTTTTAAGGGTATTAAAATAAACAAGTATTTTTAAGGAAAATAAGTATCTATAAGAATAATTAGAATATTTTTCCCATTAGTATCCCAAGACATTCCAGAAATGTTGTGAAAATTATGGCTATAAATATGAGAATATAGAGCTTTGATTTTGATTTATTAATGAAATGAATTAAATAAACCGAGAGTATAGAATATATTCCTAAATCATAGGGTATAGTAGCAAATTTAACATATTGTTGTGGATATATGCTCCAAAAGTTATAAAAGAATCCTAATGAGTTAACTGTATATGCTATAACACTTTGAAAATGTGCTATAGTAAAAGGCGCTTTTCTATCTTTAAAATAAAATACTATGCCTGAAATCCAAGGAATTATAAAAGCAATTATTATATTAAATAACATTAAATCAACTAATTAATATTTTTTTATTATTAGTAGTAGACTTAAATTTTAAAAATGGTTATAATATTTATTATTAATAAATAATAAATATTATAGAAGGGAAGAAATTTAAAATGGATAATAACGCAAATGAACAAATAATGGATAAATTAAAGAAAGTATGTATATGTAAAAGTATAAATAGATTGACTATAAAAAATGTAATAAAATCAGGAGCTAAGACTGTTGAAGAAGTTAGAAAAGCTACTGGAGCGGGTACTGGATCTTGCAAGGGAAATAGATGTACTTATACTATAGAAAAATTATTAGAAGAATACTCAAAATAGGAGAAATACTATAAAGTATATTTAGTCAAGATTTTATTGTAGATTAGTTTTCGGTTTATAGATATGTGATTTAACTATTTATGATATTATCAGTATTTTTAACAATTCTTTTCATATAAATAAAAGGCGTAAAAATAAAGCTATTGATTTATTATCAGTAGCTTTATTTTAGTGTTTTTTAGTTCCTAATTGATTGTATAAAATGATTACGTTACTATAAAATTATTTTGTAGGGTTATGAATTTTATATTTTTAAATTTAATTGATTAAATAATATATTATTAAAGCGTAGTCAGTATATTACTTTTAATATATAAGATTAAAATTTATTTTTGCAAATATCTGCACATAATTAAAAGAAATACATAATTCTATGAAATTTTATTTGATTCTATAGTTTTTGATTGGGCAATTTACCTATTTTTGTAGTATTATATTTTTGTAATAAAAAATTTATTTTTCCTTTTACTATAAAATATATTCAATAAATTAAACTATATATAACATAAAAGGTATTATATACTTGATATTTAACTTTATATGGAATAAAATATGGTCATATTAGGTAAATTGGGAGTAGTAGGTTATTAAGAAAGGTTAAAATTTTTAAAGCGAAGATTAAAATTGTAAGAGAGTCATAACTTAAGAACAATTGACTGAGGTTATGGAAGTTTAAGATTGATATATTTAAAATAGAGCCTTAAGTTTAAAAATTTTTAGAGCATAAAAGCAATATAGTCTTTGCGGTTAGGGGGATAATATGAAAGTAATATTATTAATTTTATTAATATCATTATTGGGTATAGTTTTTGTTATATCTTGGAGATTAACTAATGTAGTTATTTATCCAGTAGTGAGAGAGGCAAAATTTACTTATGAAAAAGAAATAGAGCAGGGTGGATTTTCAGAAGGAGAATTTAATAAATTAGAAAAAGAAGAAATTACTATAAAATCTCCTTTTGGATATGATTTGAAGGGAATGTATTTCCCAGGAAAAAATTCAAAGAAAACTGTAATAATATGTCACGGTATTAAATGTAATTTATATAATTCTGTGAAATATATGAAAATATTTTTAGATAAAGGTTTTAATGGTGTAATATATGATCATAGAAATCATGGGAGTAGTGGTGGGAAAAATACTACTTTTGGATATTATGAAAAACAGGATTTAAAAGCTGTTTCTGATTGGGTATTTAAAAAAAATGGTGAAGATTCTATAGTTGGTATTCATGGAGAATCTATGGGAGCTGGAACTATACTCCAAAATGCAGCTATTGATGATAGAATAGCTTTTTATATAGCAGATTGTCCATATTCCAGTATGGAAGGTATATTAAAGTTAAGATTAAAAGAAGATTATAAATTACCTAGTTTCCCATTTATACCTTTAGCAAGTTTAATAACTAAATTAAGAGTTGGATTATTTTTTTCAGAAGTTTCTCCTATAAAAGATATACAAAAAGTAGAAACACCTATACTTTTTGTACATGGTATGAAAGACGCATATATTCCTAAAGAAATGAGTATAGATATGTATAAAAATAAAAAAAAGGGAATAAGAGATATATATCTAGCTCCTAATGCAGATCATGCAGAATCCTATATAAAAAATAAGAAAGAGTACAGGGAATATGTATATAAATTTTTAGAAAAAATAAATTTACAATAGAGTTTATATTATTTATACAAATGGGGATTTGGGGAAGGCATATGGATAAAGTTTTCTTAAATTTGGCTAAAAACTATATTTTTATTGATTAATATTAAGATAAAAATATTTTAATATAGCACATTTTTATTAAAATATTAATATTTGTAGATAATTCATAATATGTAAAAATATATAGTAAAATTCTGCTAAAAATAAGATTATATGAAGTTTGATTACTATTTATCAAAGTGTTATGCTTTACTTAAAGTAGGGGGTAGGAAATTTATGGATGGTAAATCATACATTGATAAGTTAGAGAATTCATACAAAACCCATTTTAAGATAAAGAGAGATACTTATTTTTTAGAAAATCATTTAGATATATTAGCTCATTGTAAATTAGTTAATGTTAGAACTATGATTACAGAAAAAGATATTATCGATAGTTTTGAAACAAATGAATTTTGTTTTGTAAAAAATTTAAATAACATTTCAAAAGAAGTACTAGATAAACATATAAATATGCTTATAGAAGCAGAAAAATTGTGTGTAACACCTCATAGAGATCATAAGAGTTCCTATTTAACTGGCATATTAATAAGTGAAAATCCCATTGATGATGATATAAAACAATATGTTAAAAAATTCAAATTTGCAAAAGCTTATAAATTTTATTGGTTTGGATGGTGCGATATAAGATTAATTTTAGTAGATTTAAAAAACAAAGAAGTTATAACTAATAAAGCTGGTAAATTTGTTAAAAAGGTGTATCAAAAACACTTTAATAAAAATTAGGAGGGGTTTTATGAACTCAGTTGTGTTACTTTTAACCGGTATTATTTTATTTTTGATTGCTTATTTGACTTATGGTAGGTGGCTTGCTAAACATTGGGGCATAGACATAAGTAAACAAACACCAGCTCATACCAAGTTTGACAATGTAGATTATTGTCCAGCAGATGCTAAAATTTTATTAGGACATCATTTTTCATCTATAGCTGGAGCAGGACCTATAGCAGGACCTATACAAGCAGCTATATTTGGATGGGTTCCTGTAATGTTGTGGATTGTTATAGGGAGTATTTTTATAGGTGGAGTTCATGATTTTGGTTCTTTGTTTGCATCTATAAGACATGGTGGAAATTCTATTGGTGAGATAATACGTGCTAATATAGGTGAAAGAGGTAAGAAATTATTTAATGTTTTTGCTTGGGTTACACTGGTTTTAGTTGTAGCAGCTTTTACAGATATATGTGCTTCTACTTTTGCATATAATCCACAAACACCGGAACTTTTAACAGGAGCTCGTTCTGGAACAGCGTCAATTCTTTTTATATTTTTAGCTATGGGTTTTGGATTTTTTGTATACAGAAAAAATACTCCAATAGCTTTGTCTACAGTAATAGGGGTTGCTTTATTATTTTTCTGTATATATATAGGATATAGATTTCCAGTATTAAAATTAAGCAAATTTCAATGGCAGATAGTTCTTTTAATATATATTACTGCAGCATCTACTATGCCAGTTTGGTTACTTTTACAACCAAGAGATTATCTTTGTTCATTTTTGTTATATGCTATGCTTATAGGAGCTTTTATAGGTATAATAATTCTTCATCCAACAATGAAATTAGCTCCAACCACATCATTTACAGTAAAAGGGCAAACTTTATTTCCATTCTTATTTGTAACAGTAGCTTGTGGTGCAGTTTCAGGATTCCATTCTTTAGTAAGTTCAGGAACGTCATCAAAACAATTAAATAATGAAAAAGATGCTCAACTTATAGGATATGGTTCTATGCTAATTGAAGGAGTTGTAGCTATTATAGCTTTGATTGCTGTAGGATATGTTGCTAAAGCTAAAGGTACACCAGCTGAAATTTTCGCTAATGGTTGTGCAGCTTTTATGAATTCTTTTGGAATACCATTGGCTGTAGGGAAAGTATTCGTAACACTATCTTTTTCTGCTTTTGCACTAACAAGTTTAGATACAGCAACAAGGATAGGAAGATATATATTTCAGGAATTTTTCAAAGGAGATAGCGAAAAACAAGGGGAAAAGAAATCTATATTTACTAATATGTATGTATCAACATTAATAACGGTATTTTTTGCATTAGGACTAATATTATATGGATATGAAAAAATATGGCCTATATTTGGGTCAGCAAACCAGTTGTTAGCTGCATTAGCTTTATTATCTTTAACAGCATGGCTTGCAAGAAGAGAAAAGAAAACAATAATGATAATAATACCAATGGTATTTATGTTTGCTGTAACATTATCTGCACTATTTTTAATAATAAAATCTTATTTATTTGGAACAACACCAAATTATATACTAGGAGTAATGGCAGTAATATTATTTGTATTAGCTGTGGTGCTTGCACTGGAGGCTTATAATACTTTAAGTAAAAATAAAAAAGTTAATACAAATTTAAAAGCTTAGTAATTGGTAAAATATTATAATCTATTATGAAATATAATTATTAAATTTATGGAATTAGTATATTTTTTTAACACAATATTTTATATGTAGATTTAAAATTAATAACTTTGTTTATAAAATAATAAATAAAATTATCCCTATACAAATTTTAGAGCTTCAGCAGAATATTAAGTAAAGATTAATTTACTTAATATTCTGCTGAAGTTTAATTATGTGCTATAAAAAGCTATCTTGTACTATTGATTTAACTTTTCTAGTATCTTTTAAAGTTTAATTATGTGTTATAAAAGCTATCTTATGCCATTGATTTAATTTTTCTAGCACCTTTTAAAGTCTAATTATGTATTATAAAAAGATAATTTGATTTTTAATTTTCATATAATGTATTTTCTTATATAATAAGATTAGTAATAATTAACTGATTTATTATATTAACATAAAATGAGGTATTTTTGATGTAAACAAGAATATATCTTTATAAACAAATTAAATCAGTATATAATTTAGTACATTAAGCATTAGATGGAGGGATAAAAGATGAAAGGGAAAAGTAGTTTAGGTATTATATTTCTTGTTATAGGTTTGGGAATCTTTTTAGAAGCATTAAATTTATGGGATTTTGGATATATCATAAGTAATTATTGGCCAATGGTATTAATAGTTATTGGTATTAAAAAGCTTTTAGAAAAGTCAGTTTCATATTTAAATGGAATTGTATTAATATTGTTGGGAGTAATGTTTCAATTAAAAAATTTAAATATATTATATAATATGTCTAAATTCTTTTGGGCAGGAATTTTCATTTTAATAGGTTTTTATTTATTGACTTATAAAGATAATTTTAAGTTAAAAGATAGAACTTTTTTTGGTGGACAGAATACAGAGGATTTTATAAAAACAGGAGCGATATTCGCAGGTACTAAAACTAAAAATTATTCAAAATCTTTTAAAGGTGGAAGCATAACAACTATATTTGCAGGAATAGATTTAGATTTATTAGATGCTCAGTTGAGTGTAGGTGGTGCTTGTATAGATGTATTTGTAGCTTTTGGAGGAGTAGATATAATAGTTCCAGAAAATTGGAATGTAGTTATAAATGGAATACCAATATTTGGTGGATGGAGCAATAAAACTAGAAATAGAAATATGAATAATGGTGGACCAACCTTAAAAATTAATTGTGTAGCAGCTTTTGGAGGAGTAGATGTAAAACATTATTTTAATTAAAGTTTAAAATAATGATATATTAAAATATAAAAATACGCCTAATAAATATATAAATAAACTCTAGTAGTTTTTAATACATTTAGACTTAAAACTTCTCAGAGGAATATTAGTTTATTAAGTGTATTTTTTATTTTTATGTTTTTTATTAAATTCATTTTGAGTTATTTTTTTACTATATAAAATTTAAGAGTTTGGTATGATGATTTCCATTTCATAAAGCTTTTACTTATTTTTTTTACATAAAATATTTCTATTAACTTAAAGAACAGCATATACTACTATATTTTTACTTAGTTTTATTATATAGAATCCAATTAGATAATTTATAAATTTAAATAAATAATTATAAAGATTACGGGATAAAATATAAAAGAAGGGAGTTAATAATTACAGTAAAGTGTTCTTATACTATAGAGATATTAAAAGATTTTTTTGAAAATTAATTTTAAAAAATATTATTTTAATATCTTTATAAACGGATATCTTTTTAAAGTTATATTAAATTTTAACAAATGTATCTAAAATTTAATCAATAGTTTTAGCATATAACTTTGAAAAGCTAGATGAAGTTTTGTATATTGAGCTTTAGTGTATTATTAATATCCCTTCTAATTTTATATTTGTGCAAAATTTAAAAAATTCACATCTCTAAAATATCTTTTTTCTTTTCTTTTAATT
>NZ_MRAE01000037.1 GCF_002008345.1 Clostridium tepidum | reverse complement strand
TAGGAAATTTGAGAGGAGCTGTCCTTAGTACGAGAGGACCGGGATGGACCAACCTCTGGTGCACCAGTTGTCACGCCAGTGGCACAGCTGGGTAGCTATGTTGGGACTGGATAAACGCTGAAAGCATCTAAGCGTGAAGCCAACCTCAAGATGAGATTTCCCATAGCGTAAGCTAGTAAGACTCCTGGAAGAACACCAGGTTGATAGGTCAGAGATGTAAGCATGGTAACATGTTAAGTTGACTGATACTAATAAGTCGAGGGCTTGACCAAATAAAAAATTCACTGTGTAATTTTGAGGGAAACAATAAAAAAATTGTTAGATCTCTATTGACAAATTTCTAAAAAACGATTATAATGTTAAATATCTGGTGATTATGGCTTGAAGGTAACACCCGTTCCCATGCCGAACACGAAGGTTAAGCTTCAAAGCGCTGATGGTACTGCAGGGGAGACCCTGTGGGAGAGTAGGTCATTGCCAGATATAAATATTCCGCGGTAGCTCAATGGTGGAGCACTCGGCTGTTAACCGATAGGTTGAAGGTTCGAATCCTTTCCGCGGAGCCATTTAAATTTTATAAAATATTCCGCGATAGCTCAACGGTGGAGCACTCGGCTGTTAACCGATAGGTTGAAGGTTCGAATCCTTTTCGCGGAGCCATTTTATTTTTTGCATAATTTCATATAAAAAGTTGTAATAAAAGCTATTAGATATATAATATATATTTAGTAGCTTTTTATTTTTTGTATATATTCTGATTATTAAGAAAATTATTAATTTTTGAAAGGATTTTATATTAGCAAATAGAATATATATTTAAGCCATTAAATAGATAGGGGGAATTAATATGAATTATAGCACCACCAATCTAAGGAATATAGGCATAATTGGACATAGTGGATCAGGAAAAACTTCTTTAATAGAAGCTATTTTGTATTTTACAAATATGGTAGATAGACTAGGTACCATAGAAGAAGGCAACACTGTATCTGATTATGATACAGAAGAGAAGAATCGTAAAATATCTATATCTACAACTATACAGCCGTGTCAGTGGAAAGATACAAAAATTAATTTGATTGACATGCCTGGTTATTTTGATTTTTCAGGAGAAAAAGTTCAAGGTTTGAAAGCTACTGATATTGCTATTATAGTACTATCAGCAACAGGTAATATACATGTTGAAACAGAAAAATCTTGGAATTATACAACAAAAGAAAAAATACCTAAAGCGTTTTATATAAATAAATTAGATAAAGAAAATATGGATTTTGAAATCACACTAAATAAACTTAGAGAAAGATATGGTGTATCTGTAGTTCCTGTTCAATACCCTATAGGAAAAGAAGGAGATTTTAAAGGGGTAATTAATATTGTTTCTGGTAAAGCTACAATGTTTAATGAAAAGACATGTAGTGGAGAGATAAAAGAAATACCAAGTGAATTATTAGATAAAGTAGATGAGTATAAAAACATGATTGTGGAAGCTGTTGCTGAAACAGATGAGAAGTTTTTAGAAAAATATTTTAGTGAAGGTACCCTCAGTGATAAGGATATACATGAAGGATTAATGTTAGGAATTGCTAGGAGAGAAATAGTACCAGTGATGTGTGGTGCAGCAACAAAAGTTATAGGTATTAAAAGTTTATTAGAAGATATAGTTCAATGGTTCCCATCACCTATAGAAGTAAAACAGATAGTAGGATTAGATAATATAAATAAAGAAAATATAGAAATACAATGTAATGAAAATGATCCGTTTTCAGCAATAGTTTTTAAAACTATTATAGATCCTTTTATAGGTAGGTTATCATTACTTAAAGTAATGAGTGGAGTATTAAATGAAGAAAGCTCTATTTATAATTCAACAAAAGATAAAAAAGAAAAGGTAGGTAAATTATATTTTTTACGTGGTAAACAGCAAATTCAAACAGATAAAATAATAGCAGGAGATATAGGAGCAGCGAGTAAATTACAACATACTTCTACAGGTGATACTTTATGTGACTTAAAAAGAAAAATAGTATTGGAAAATATAAGTTTTCCTAAAGCGAATATGACTATGTCCGCATTACCTAAATCAAAAAATGATGAAGATAAAATGTTTTATGCTTTGGATAAATTAGTAGAAGAGGATCCTACTATACGCATAAGTAGAGATTCAGAAAATGCAGAAACATTAATATCAGGTATGGGAGATATACATTTAGAAGTAACAGCAAATAAAGTGAAGAATAAATTTGGTACAGAAATAGTATTAAATCCACCTAAGATTCCATATAGGGAAACTATAAAATCTGTATCTAAAGTTCAAGGAAAACATAAAAAACAATCTGGTGGTCATGGACAGTATGGAGAGGTATTTATAAAATTTGAACCAAATAAAGATGGAAAATTTGAATTTGTAAATAATATAGTTGGAGGGGTAGTTCCAAAGCAATATATTCCTGCAGTGGAGGAAGGTATTTTAGAATGTATGAAAAAGGGTGTACTAGCAGGATATCCTGTCATAGGAATTAAAGCTACAATATATGATGGATCATATCATTCAGTGGATTCATCTGAAATGGCTTTTAAAATCGCAGCTTCTATTGCATTTAAAAAAGGTATAAAGGAGGCTAAACCAACTTTGTTAGAACCTATAATGCATTTAGAGGTAATATCATCAAAAGAATATATGGGAGATATTATAGGTGATATAAATAGAAAAAGAGGCAAAATTTTAGGTATGGAGCAAGAAGAAAATAATCTAGAAAAAATTATAGCAGAAGTTCCACAATCAGAAATATTAAATTATGCTACAGATTTAAGAAGTATAACTCAAGGTATGGGCGAATTTTCCTTAAGGTTTGAAAGATATGATGAAATTTTAGATCCTATTGAAGTTGAAAAAGTATTGTCTGACAAAAATAAGATATAATATAAAAAGAGTGTATTATTTTAAAAAGCATCCTAAATACTAGATTAACAACTAGTATTTAGGATGTTTTTTGCCCATTTTTTCATGTATCATATCTATGAGAAATTTCATATTTTAAAAATGATGATTAAGATTAAATATTCAATATGTTTAAGGCAACAGTTATAATT
Organism: Clostridium tepidum; assembly: GCF_002008345.1. Taxonomy (GTDB): domain Bacteria; phylum Bacillota; class Clostridia; order Clostridiales; family Clostridiaceae; genus Clostridium_F; species Clostridium_F tepidum. The sequence continues at coordinate 18,982 of NZ_MRAE01000037.1, read as the reverse complement.
GTAAATCCAAGTTATATATAAATTATAGTAATGTTTAAATGAATTAAATATAATTGATTTTTGCCATATATTTTAGTTATTATACATAAGATATAAATATTAGTAATAAAATGTGTATTATGTGAAATAATATTATAGAAAAATAAATGTTATATTAAGTAAAAAGGGGAGATTTAATGTCAAGTTATCGTTTGAATATTAAGGGGCCTATGGGATTGAGTGACTATAGTAGTGTAAATGATTATATAAATATATTAGATTCCAAAGATGAAGTAATAATAGAAATGAATTGTGAAAAGAAACAAAATATGGATATAATATGTAATATGTTAGAAAGAAGTAACTTTGAAATAAATAGGAAAGACATATTGGAAGATGATTATTATATAGAGGCTTATAAAAAATAGTTTTAAATAATAAAATTTATTAATAATACTGAGAATAAGGAAAAATAGTAATAAATAAAAATATATAGTTAAATATTTTTATATAAATTAGGAAGAAGATGTTAATAATAATAAGCAAAAATTGAATTATTATAAATAAATAGGTTTTATAGAATTTTATGTAGTGAATTAAAAATTTATTTAAATAATATTTTAAATATGAGAATTTTATTAGTAGATAATTTATACATTAAAATAAATATAAAATCTTCTTCCTAGTAAGTACATAGAATAGATATTTGAGGAACCGCAATAAAAGATTTGGAAGATACTCAAGATGCTAGTAAGTACATAAGGTAGACAGTTAATAAATATGAAAAATATAAAGGAATATAGTTTTATACTATAAAATATTGTTAAATAAAAAATAGATATTTTGTGTAATAATATTTTACTAAAAATACATTAAAAGTTTGTAAAATTAATAGAAATATAGAGAAAAATTATAGCAATTTAATATAATAACATTATTTACATATATATATATGTTGAATAAAAAAAATATGTAAATTATTATATTATTAAGGTCAAAGAAAGATAAAGTCAAGAAAAGGAATGATATTTGTGGCTAGGTTATCTGATATAATAGAGGATTTTATAAAAGAAATGTTTAAAGAAAATAATGAATCAGAATTACAAATAAGAAGAAATGAATTAGCTAATTATTTTAGTTGTGCACCATCTCAAATAAATTATGTTTTAACTACTCGTTTTACAGAAGATAAAGGATATTATATAGAAAGTAAGAGGGGCGGCGGAGGCTGTATTATAATTAAGCGTATAAAATTCACTAACAATAAAAATTTAAAAGAGATTATAATGGATAAAATAGGAAATAGCATTACATACGATAATGCAATAAATATTATACATGGGTTAGTGGAAACAGATGTTATAACAGAAAGAGAAGGTATTATAATGAAAATTGCTATAAATGATAGAGTGTTTGGAAATGTTGATATAAATAAAAATATGTTAAGGGCTAATATACTAAAAAATATAATTATGGTTATAATTTAATATAAAAATTGGGGGTGATTTTATGTTATGTGATAAATGTAATAAAAATAATGCAACAGTTCATATAACAAAAGTTATAAATGGACATAAAGAAGAGATTAATTTATGTGAAAGTTGCGCAAAACAAGAGCAAGGAATGGGAATAACAGATAATTTTAGTCTTATGTCATCTTTTTCAGTTCAAAATATATTAGCTAACATATTAGATTATATGAATAAACCTCAAGGGAAAAATATAAGTTATGAAATTAATTGTCCACATTGTGGAACAACATATAATGAATTTAAGATGAAAGGATTATTAGGATGCAGTGAGTGTTATAAAGTTTTTAGTAATAGTATAATTCCAATAGTAAAAAGAATTCATGGAAGTGTAGAGCATACAGGAAAAATTCCTGAAAAGTCAGGACAATATATAATAAAGCAAAAGAAATTACAAAAATTAAAAAATAAATTACAGGAATGTATTAAAAAAGAAGAATATGAAAAAGCAGCAGAAATAAGAGATGAAATAAAATTATTAGAAAATGAAAAAGGGAAGGAGGTATAAATATATGAGTGAAAATAAAGAAAATTATTTACTAAATGATAACATGGTTTTAAGTAGTAGAATAAGATTAGCTAGGAATATAGACAAGGCACCCTTCCCAAATAAAATAGATAATAAAAATGGTAGGGATATTGTATATAAAATAGAAAATGAATTTTATAAAGAAGCGATAAAAGATGAATTTAAAACTATATATTTATGGAATTTAGAAAAAAAAGAAATTGATTCCTTGTTAGAAAAACATATTATAAGTTTTAACCTAATTAATAATATAGATAAAGCGGCTGTAATAATAGATAATTCTCAAGAAAATAGTATTATGATAAATGAAGAAGATCATATTAGAATACAGAGTATAACAAAGGGATTTAATTTAGAAAAAGCATTTCACAAAGCAAATAAGATTGATAATATGATTGAGAAGAATATAGATTTAGCTTTTGATGAAGATTTAGGATATTTAACATCTTGTCCAACGAATATAGGAACTGGATTAAGAGCTTCTGTCATGATACATTTACCGGCTCTTTCCATGAATAATAGAATGTCTGCATTATTAAATGCTATAAGTCAATTAGGTATGACGGTAAGAGGTATTTATGGTGAAGGATCTAAAGCTTTAGGAAATATATATCAAATATCAAATCAGATTACCTTAGGATTAGATGAAACGGAGATAATAAATAATTTAAAGGCAGTAATAAATCAAATAATAAATGAAGAAAATATGGCTAGACAAAAATTTATAGATGGATATGAATATGAAATAAAGGATAAGATATATAGATCTTTAGCATTGCTAGAATCAGCAATATTATTAGATAATTTAGAGTGTCTAAATTATATATCTAATGTAAAGTTAGGTATAGAGATGTCAATAATAAAAGATGTAGATGAGAATGTAATTAATCAATTAATAATAGATACGCAACCAGCTAATTTAAATAGAGTTTATAATAAAGAAATGACTGAGAAAGAAAGTAGATATTACAGAGCAATGTTAGTTAAGGAAAGATTAAAAAAACAAAGGTTTAAGGAAGGTGATTAGTATGATGTTTGGAAGATTTACAGAAAGAGCTCAGAAAGTACTTATGAATGCTCAAGAAGAAGCAGAAAAGTTTAAACATGGATATGTAGGTACAGAGCATATTCTTTTAGGAATTTTAATAGAAAATGGAGTAGCTAAAGAGTTATTAAATAATTTTAATATAAACGAAGATAATGTTAGAGAGTTAATAGAAAAATATGAGGGAAAAGGAGATATGGATCTTTACAAAAATGAAATTCCTCTTACTCCAAGAACAAAAAGATTATTAGAAATGAGCTTATTGGAAGCTAGGAATTTAAATCATAATTATATAACTCCAGAACATATATTATTAGGATTAATAAGAGAAGCGGAAGGAGTAGCTTTTACTATTCTTTCTAACCTAGGATTGGATGTTGAAAGACTAAGAAAGGAATTAATAAAAAGCTTATCAGGAGAAGGAATTAACAAAAACGAATCTAGCAAAAAAGGTTCTAAAACATCTACTCCAACCTTAGACCAATTTGGAAGAGATTTAACTCAAATGGCGGAAGAAGGCAAAATAGATCCGGTTATTGGAAGGGATAAAGAAACTCAAAGGGTTTTAGAAATATTGTGTAGAAGAACTAAAAATAATCCTTGTTTAATAGGAGAACCAGGGGTAGGTAAAACAGCAATAGCAGAGGGATTAGCACAGAATATAATTAATGGAAATATACCAGAAATATTAAAAAATAAGAGAGTAGTTACATTAGATTTAACATCTATGATAGCAGGAGCTAAATATAGAGGAGAGTTTGAAGAAAGGTTAAAGAAAATAATGGAAGAAGTAAAGAATTCCAAAGATACAATACTATTTATAGATGAAATTCATACAATAGTTGGAGCTGGAGCAGCAGAAGGGGCTATAGATGCGGCAAATATATTAAAACCTGCATTAGCAAGGGGAGAAATTCAATGTATAGGTGCAACTACTCTAGATGAGTATAGAAAATATATAGAGAAAGATTCGGCTTTAGAGAGAAGATTCCAGCCTATAAATGTAGGAGAACCTACAAAAGAAGAAACAATAGAAATCTTAAAAGGATTAAGAGATAAGTATGAAGCACATCATAGAGTTAAATTTACAGATGATGCAATATATGCAGCAGTTAACTTATCTGACAGATATATAAGAGATAGATTTTTGCCAGATAAGGCAATAGATCTAATGGATGAAGCTGGTTCAAAAGTTAGAATAGAAAATTTAATTGCACCGCCAGATTTGAAAAAGATAGAGGAACAATTAGATAAGGTTATTAAAGAAAAAGAAGATGCAATAAGAGTTCAAGATTTTGAAAAAGCTGCTACTTTAAGAGATAAAGAAAAAGAATTAAAAGAAAAACTAGAAGGATTAAAAAAGGACTGGAATGCGGAAAAAGAGGGTTCTAATTTAATTGTATCAGAACAACAAATAGCATCAGTAGTTTCAAAATGGACTAATATACCAGTTAACAAACTTACTGAAAAAGAATCTGAGAAACTTTTAAAATTAGAGGATATTCTTCACAATAGAGTAATTGGTCAGGAAGAGGCTATTAAGGCAGTATCAAGGTCTGTAAGAAGAGCAAGAGTAGGCTTGAAAGATCCAAAGAGACCAATAGGTTCATTTATATTTTTAGGACCAACAGGTGTAGGAAAAACTGAATTAACTAAAGCTTTAGCAGAGGCTATGTTTGGAAATGAAAATAATATGATTAGAGTTGATATGTCAGAGTATATGGAAAAACATTCAGTATCTAGATTAATAGGATCACCTCCAGGATATGTAGGTCATGATGAAGGAGGACAATTAACAGATAAGGTAAGAACAAATCCATATTCAGTTGTTTTATTTGATGAAATAGAAAAAGCTCATCCAGAAGTATTCAATATATTACTTCAAATATTAGAAGATGGAAGGCTTACAGATGGAAAGGGAAAGACAGTAGATTTTAGAAATACTATAATTATAATGACATCTAATGTGGGAGCATCAACCATAAGCAGACAAAAGACATTAGGGTTTAATGCATCTATAGAAGAAGAAAGAGAAACAGAATATGAAAAGATGAAAGATAACATTATGAATGAATTAAAAAATTCATTTAGGCCAGAATTTTTAAATAGAATAGATGATATAATAGTATTCCACCAATTAACAGAGGAGCATATTAGAGAAATAGTTAAGCTTATGTTAAAAATTGTATCTGATAGAGTGGAAAGCCAAGGAATCAAATTAGATTTTACTGAGGAAGCAGAAAAGATATTGGCAAGAGAAGGGTTTGATGCTAATTATGGAGCTAGACCTTTAAGAAGAGCTATAACTAAGATTGTAGAAGATAAATTATCAGAAGAGATATTGAAAGGTAATATTAAAAAAGGTGATTCAGTTAAGGTTGATGCTATTGAAGATAAATTGAATTTTTCTAAAATATAGATTTAAAATTTAATTTTAAACCAATAATTAAACTTATTTAATTATTGGTTTTTTTAAATTATTTTTACTAATTGATGTTATAATATTATTGTTGTAATTAAGTTTTGGAGTTGATTAAATGGCTAAAAATAAAACTGTTTATGTATGTCAGCAATGTGGCTACGAATCTATAAAATGGGTAGGAAAATGTCCAGGATGTAATACTTGGAATAGTATGGTAGAAGAAGAAAAACAGTCAACTGGTAAGAACATAAAAAACTTAAATATTAAATCAGAACCTAAAATAATTTCTACTATAAAATCCAGTGAATATGAAAGATTAGATACTGGAATAAATGAACTAAATAGAGTTTTAGGTGGGGGTATAGTTAAAGGTTCTTTAACTTTAATATCTGGGTCCCCGGGAATAGGCAAATCTACAATATTATTACAAGCTGCTAATAATATTGCTAGTAAGTATGGTAAAGTTTTATATGTATCAGGAGAAGAATCAGAAGAACAAATAAAAATGAGAGCAGACAGGCTTAGAGTAATATCAAAGGATATATACATACTTTCAGAAACAAATATAGATGCAATTAAAGAGCATATTACGACAATTAATCCTAAATTTGTTATAATAGATTCTATACAGACCCTTTTTAAAAGTGAATTATCTTCGGCTCCAGGTACTGTATCTCAAGTTAGACAGTGTTCTAACGATATTATGCTTATAAGTAAAAATAATAATATACCGTTTTTTATAGTAGCACATGTTACAAAGCAAGGAGAATTAGCAGGGCCTAGAGTTTTAGAGCATATGGTAGATACAGTTTTATCTTTTGAAGGAGAAAGAACACAAGAATTTAGGATTTTAAGAACGGTAAAAAATCGTTTTGGAACTACAAGCGAAATAGGAGTATTTGAAATGGCTGGAGAAGGATTATTAGAAATAAGCAATCCTTCTGCTGTATTTTTAGAAGAAACTGAATTTCAAAGGGAAGGCTCTGTAATAATAGGTATAATGGAAGGAACTAGACCAATACTTATAGAAATACAGGCATTGGTAAGTGAAACAAAAGCTTATATGCCAAGAAGAACGGCAGTAGGAGTAGATACAGCTAGGCTAAATTTAATATTAGCTGTGTTAGAAAAAAAATTAAATATACCTTTCTATAATTGTGACGTATATGTTAATGTAGTAGGAGGTTTAGATTTAACAGGAACTTTTGCTGATTTAGGATTAGCATTAGCATTATTATCTAGTGCTAAATCAAAAGATATAAAATTGCCTAAAGTTTTAGTTGTAGGAGAAATAGGACTCACAGGGGAGGTTCGTCCAGTAAGTTTTTGTGATAGAATAGTAAATGAAGGAATAAAAATGGGATTTACTAATATAATTATACCCGATAGAAATAAAGATAAAATTTCTGTTAAAAATAATATTAACTTAATTGGCATATCTTCTTTAAAAGAAGGTATTAGTAAAGTATTTTAATTGTGTAGGGTGAGAGAAGTGAGAATAGAAAAAGATAAAGAGTTAATGAATATACTTAAAATAATGGCACCAGGTACACCGCTAAGGGAAGGTTTAGAAAATATATTGAGAGCTAAAACTGGTGGATTATTAGTTCTAGGGGATAGCGATCAAATATTAAAGTTAGTAGATGGTGGATTTAAAATAAACTCAGAGTATAGTCCATCTTATGTTTATGAATTAGCTAAAATGGATGGTTCAATCGTATTAAGTAGCGATTTAAAAAAAATATTATGCGCTAATGCTCAATTAATACCAGATTCATCTATACCCACTTTTGAAACAGGAACAAGGCATAGAACTGCAGATAGAGTAGCAAAACAAACAGGAGCTATAGTAATAGCTATTTCTCAGAGAAGAAATATAATAACTGTTTATAAGGGTGGAATAAAATATGTACTAAGAGATAGTAGTATAATACTAGCAAGAGCCAATCAAGCTTTGCAAACTTTAGAAAAATATGTAGCTGTTTTAGACAGAGTAGTAAATAACTTAAATATACTAGAATTCAAGGATATAGCAACTTTATTTGATGTGGTAACTGCTATTCAAAGATCTGAAATGGTTATGAGAATAGTTAGTGAAATAGAAAGATATATATGTGAGTTAGGTAATGAAGGAAGACTAATTGATATGCAATTAAGTGAATTAGTAAAAAGTGTAGAAGAAGATGGTATTCTACTTATAAGAGATTATTGTAGAAGCAATATGGAATATGAGGAGATATATAAACAGATACAGGGTCTTTCATCAGAAGAACTTTTAAATTTAGAAGGATTATCAAAAATTATGGGGTATTCAGGAGTACCATTAGTTGATACATTAATTTCACCAAGAGGATATAGAATGATTAACAAGATACCAAGGATACCAAGCAATGTAATAGAAAATTTAGTAGCTAATTTTAATCAATTAAAATGTGTAATGGAAGCATCCTATGAGCAATTAGATAATGTAGAAGGTATTGGAGAAGCTAGAGCTAAGGCTATAAAAAATGGATTAAGAAGGCTTAGAGAACAAATAATGCTAGATAAAGTATAGCACAAAGTATTAAAATACTTTGTGCTATACTTTATCTCATACTATATTTACCTAATGTATTTATTTTATTATATTCTTTTAATAAGATATCATATAAATTTAAATCTAATAAGTTACATAGAGAAGTCAAATAAAATAAATTATTTCCAATTTCTCTTTCAATTACATCTCTACAGTTATCACAAAGTTCGCCATCAACATGAGATTTTAAACAATCTCTGAGAGCTTCTATATCTATACCGTCAGAAGGCAATTTTTGTTTTTCTGCATTAACTGAAATACAACCACAGTTAGTTATTGATTTAGCTATAGCTCTATTTACTCTAGCATTAGATTCACTATATTTAGTTAAAATATCTAATATACTTTTATGTCTTAAGAGAGAATCATTAACAGAATTTTGAAAATCATCAAAAATTACATCTTTCATAGGGTTCAACTCCTTATAAAGATTTCATATGTGTACTATAAACTATTATAGGTTTCTATCATTAACCTTGTCAATAAGTGTATAAGTTAAATCATAGTTATATCATAATTTAAAATCGATATTTTTTATAGGGGGATACTCATGTTAAATAATACCTATAAATAATAAAAGAAGGAAATGGAAAAAATATGAAGAATATATTATAATGGTAAAGTATCAATAATTTTAATAGAAAAAATAAAAAACTTAATATAAAAGAAAACAAATCTTAAACAAAATGTATATTTTCATAAATAATTATTAATTATTTTTATGATTATTGAAAATTAATAATTATTAATATATATTAAATATAAAAAGGATTGAAAATCTTAATAATTGTTAACAATTATTAAGAGGAGGTGAGTGGATGTTAAATAAAATATTAAAATGGCTTTTTACCATAATAGGATTAGCATTAGGTTACATAATTGGAGGATTAATTATGTCAACTACCTATTTTTCTAATTTATCTTATTTTAACGGAAGCCAAATTAAGTCAGCGTTCTTTTTAATTTTATGTTCTATAATGTTTGGAATAATATTATTTCTTATATCCCCATGGATAAATTCTATAATATTAAAAATAATGGATTATATAGTAAAAAGTTTACAAAAATTATCTGCAAATGAAATTGTATTTGGAACTGTTGGTGCTATATTAGGATTAGCTATATCAGCTTTATTTGTTAACTTATTAGCTAAAATACCTGTGATAGGAATAATATTAGCTGTAGTTGTTGCTATTATTATGGCAGCATTAGGAGCTAATATTGCTATTAAAAGAAAAGAAGAATTAATATCACTTTTTTCTAATATAAAAAGGAATTCAGCAACTAAGGAAAAAAAGGCAAAGGCTAATAAAAATAATAGTGCAACTCCTAAAGTGTTAGATACATCTGTTATAATAGATGGAAGAATATTTGATATATGTCAGACTGAATTTATAGAAGGAACTTTGGTAATACCTACTTTTGTTTTAGCAGAGCTTAGGCACATAGCTGATTCTTCAGATGGGTTAAAGCGAAATAGAGGTAGAAGAGGATTAGATATATTAAATAAAATACAAAAAGAACTAAATATAGATGTACAAATATATGAAAAAGATTTTCCAGAAATAGCAGAAGTGGACAGTAAATTATTAAAATTAGCTCAAGTTTTAAATGGTAAAGTAATAACCAATGATTACAATTTAAATAAAGTAGCTGAATTTCAAGGAGTACCTGTATTAAATATAAATGAATTAGCAAATGCAGTAAAGCCTGTTGTATTACCAGGAGAAGAAATGAATATACAAATTGTTAAAGATGGTAAAGAAGCTAATCAAGGAATAGCTTATTTTGATGATGGAACAATGATTGTAGTAGAAGGTGCTAAAAACCGTATAGGACAAAATTTAGATGTAGTAGTAACTTCTGTCCTACAAACAGCAGCGGGAAGAATGATTTTTGCTAAAAGAAAAGAGGAATCTTAGTATGAATAAAAATTCTGTTGTTATAGTTGCTGCAGGAAAAGGAAAAAGAATGAATAGCAGTATAAGTAAACAGTTTTTAAATATAAAAAATAAACCTATTCTATATTATACTTTAAGCAAATTTTCTAACCATAAATCTATAGATGAAATAGTATTAGTTACTTTAGAAGATAAAATAGAAGTTTGTAAGGATATTATAAAAAAATATAATATTAATAAAGTATCTAAAATAGTTTCAGGAGGTAAAGAGAGACAGGATTCTGTTTATAATGGATTAAAGGCTGTATCAAATGATTGCGATATAGTATTAATTCATGATGCAGCTAGACCTTTTGTTACTAGTAATATTATAGATAATGGTATAAAGTATGCAAAGCAATATGGGGCTGCCGCCTGTGGAGTAATTCCAAAGGATACCATAAAAATAAAGGATAAAAAAGGATTTTCAATAAATACTCCTAATAGGGAAGATTTATTTATAGTTCAAACGCCTCAATGTTTTAATTACAATTTAATATTAGATTGTCACAAAAATTTAAAAAAACATAATAAAAAAGTTACAGATGACACTATGGTTTTTGAAATTTATGGTAAGTCAGTATATTTATATGAAGGTAACTATAGTAATATAAAAATAACAACTCCTGAAGATTTAATATTAGGAGAACAAATATTAGAAAATTTAACTTAGAAATAAAACTCGTCCTAATAAGGGGCGAGTTTTGCTTACATCTGGTGAATTTTTATTAGTAATACTTTTTAATATAATGAGTAATTTAGGAGGATTAATTTATGGAATTATCAAAAGTATTAGTTCGAACCTTAAGAGAGTATCCAGCAGAAGTAGAAATGGAAAGTCAAAAACTATTATTAAAAGGAGGGCTAACAACAAAAATAAGTAGTGGGTTATATGGATTTACACCTTTAGGATATAGCTTTTTACAAAATATACAGAATGTAATTGAGAGTAATTTTAAAAAAATAGGAGCATCTCAAATATCTATACCTCATGTAAATAATTTTGAAGATATAGGTAAAAAAAATAATGAGCATATATCAAACTATGATGATGAAATTTCAAAATTTATAAGCTTTTTAAAAAATAGTGTAACTTCTTATAAGCAATTGCCTTTGTTTTTGTATGATAACAATATAAAAACCAATCATAAATTTAAAAATAATTTAGGTATTATGTGTGGAAAGGAAGAATTAAAAGAGTATTTTTATATGGTATTAGATGAAGAGAATGATGAATTTAATAAGGAACAATTGATAAAACTATATAAAGATATATTTGAACTTTTAAATTTACAATACTGCACAGTAGAAGATAAAATAGATGGCAGTGTGAGGTTTATAATATATAATAATATAGGAGATTCATATATAGTTGCATGTAGAAAATGTAATTATGGGAATGAAATAAATAGAGCTTTAACTATGCCAGAAAATAATATAGAAAAGGATTTAAAAGAATTAAAAAAAATAGAAACACCAGACATAAGAACTATAGATCAACTTGGTGAGTTTTTTAAGGTACCCTATAATAAGCTTGCAAAAACAATAATATATGAGTGTGACGATAATTCTATTGTTGCAGTTATGGTAAGGGGAGATAGGGATATAAATGAATTTAAAGTTATTCAAAATTTGAGCAATATAACAAATTTAAAATTAGCAGGAGAGGATGTTGTTAAGCAAGTTACAAATGCAGATATAGGCTTTGCAGGACCAATTAATTTAGCAGTCGACAAGATATTAGTAGATGAAGAAGTAACTAAAATGAATAATTTTATAGTAGGTGCTAATGAAACAGGATATCATTATGAAAATGTTAATTATGAAAGAGATTTTAATGGAATAGTTGGAGATTTTAGAAAAATACATAAAGATAGTAAATGCATATTATGCGGCAATAAATTAGAAAACAATACAGGGTTTGTTTTAGGAGAAATTAAGAAGATAGAAACTACTCTAATAAAAAATGAATCTGCTACATTTATTGATGATAAAGGCAAAAATAAACCATTTATAATTTACAAAGGATTTATGGATATATATAAAATTATTTCATTGATAATAGAACAAAATAAAGATGAACTAGGCATTATTTGGCCAACTGAAGCGTCAGCCTTTAAAGTAATAATAACTATAGCCAATGTTAAAGATGAACAACAATTAAAAATAGCAGAAGAAATTTATAATAATTTAATTAATAATGGTATAAGCACAATTTTAGATGATAGAAAAGAAAGAGCAGGAGCAAAATTTAAAGATGCAGAATTATGGGGAATACCTATTAGAATAACTATTGGCAAAAATATAAAAGACAACAATGTGGAAATAAAATTAAGAAATTCAGAGGAGAAACGAGAAATTCCAATAGATCAATTACAAAAAAGTATTAAATGTTTATTGGGTATATCTTAATACATTGAATAAAAATATTATATAGTTTATTATAAAAATATAATTAGAATGGGATGGGAGATGTATAATCATGGAATTAACTTTAGATACAATAAAAAAGGCTCAAAATAATATAAAGGCAGTAGCTAGAAAGACACCTTTATTTTATTCAAGTACTTTTTCTAAAAAAACAGGATATGAAGTGTATTTAAAATGTGAAAATAAGCAAAAGACAGGAGCTTTTAAATTAAGAGGTGCTTATAATAAGATAGTTTCTTTGTCTGAAGAAGAAAAGGCTAGAGGTGTTATTGCATCTTCTGCAGGAAACCACGCTCAAGGTGTTGCTTATGCAGCTACAGCTTTTGGAATAAAATCTACTATAGCGATGCCAAAGAATGCTCCTCAAGCTAAGGTTAGCGCAACAAAAGGATATGGAGCAGAAGTTGTACAACATGGGGAAGTTTATGATGAATGTTATGAAAAAGCATTAGAAATACAAAAAGAAACAGGAGCTACTTTTGTACATCCTTTTAATGATATACATGTTATGGCAGGACAAGGTACAATAGCATTAGAAATATTAGAAGAAATAGAAGATATAGATGCTATAATAGTTCCAATAGGTGGCGGCGGATTAATATCAGGAATAGCCGTAGCAGCTAAATCTATAAAGCCAGATATAAAGATAATAGGAGTTCAATCAGCGATTATAGCTTCCACGAAAGCATCCTTGGAAAAAAATGAAATTGTAACTTTACCAGGAGCTAAATCTTTAGCAGATGGTATTTCAGTAAAAACACCAGGAGATATTGCTTTTAAGTATATTAAAGAATACGTAGATGAAGTGGTTACTGTTACAGAAGATGAAATAGCTTATGGAATTTTCGAACTTATCGAAAAAACAAAGGTTATTGCAGAAGGTGCTGGAGCATCAACTGTTGCAGCTTTATTAGCTAATAAAATTAATATTGGAAAAGGTAAAAAAGTGGTAGCTTTAATAAGTGGTGGTAATATAGATATAGCTATGATATCTAAAATAATAGATAGACAACTTATAATGCTTAAGAGAAGAATGAGATTTAAGGTTGAATTACAAGATAAAGTAGGAGAATTTGAGGACGTTATTTCAAACATTGTTTCTATGGGAGCTAATATAGTTAAGGCTAGACAGGATACTAATTGGAGTGAAAAAGGATTAGAATATGCAAATGTAATATTTGAAGTAGAAGTTCAAAGTAAAGAACAAGGAGATAAGTTATTGAAACAACTTAGAGAAAAAGGGTATAATATACAAACTAATATATGTCTGTAATAAATTCAGTAAAACAGGAGGTAAATAAATGAAGGTTTACAATACTTTAACTAATAAAAAGGAAGATTTTGTTACGTTGGTACCAGGAGAAGTAAAAATGTATGTTTGCGGTCCTACTGTGTATAATTTTTTTCATATAGGTAATGCAAGAACTTTTGTAGTTTTTGATACTATAAGAAGATACTTAGAATATAGAGGCTATAAGGTGAAATTTATTCAAAATTTTACTGATATAGATGATAAAATGATAAAAAAAGCAAATGAAGAAGGAATATCAGTAAAGGAACTAGGAGATAGATTTATAGAAGAATACTATAAAGATGCAGATAATTTAAATATTGAAAGAGCAACTAAAAATCCAAGGGCAACAGAATTTATAGAAGAAATTATAAAATTTGTAAGTGATCTAATAGAAAAAGGATATGCTTATGAAGTAGATGGAGACGTGTATTTTAGTACCAAAAAGTTTAATGATTATGGTAAATTATCAGGACAAAATTTAGAAGAATTACAATTAGGAGCAAGAATAAATGTAGATGAAAGAAAAAAAGATCCTATGGATTTTGCTATATGGAAAAGTCAAAAGCCAGGAGAACCTGCATGGGAAAGTCCTTGGGGAATGGGAAGACCAGGTTGGCATATAGAGTGCTCTTGTATGGTTCATAATTTATTAGGAGAAACTATAGATATACACGCTGGAGGATCAGACTTATCATTCCCACACCATGAAAATGAGATAGCTCAAAGTGAAGCAAGATCAGGAAAGCAATTTGCAAGATATTGGCTGCACTCAGCTTTTATTAATGTAAACAATCAAAAAATGTCTAAATCATTAAATAATTTTTTTACAGCAAGAGAAATATTAGAAAAATATGATGCAGATGTTTTGAGAATGTTTATGTTATCAGCACATTATAGAACTCAAATGAATTTTAGTATAGAATTACTAGATTCAACTAAAGCAGCTTTAGATAGATTGTACAATTCTATAAATAATTTAGAAAACTTATTAGATGAAGTAAAACAAAAATCGTTTAAAGATGAAGAATTGGAATATAAAAATGAATTAGAAAAATATAAAGAAAAATATAAAGAAAAGATGGATGATGATTTTAATACAGCGGACGCTATATCTGTAATATTTGATTTAGTAAGAGATGTTAATACTAATATTAGTATAGAATCATCAAAAGAATTAGTTAAATATGCATTAGACTTGATAAAGGAATTAGGAAAGCCTTTAGGAATATTACAAAAATCAACTAAAGTTAACGTGGAAGAGGAAATTGAAAAGCTTATAGAAGAAAGACAAAAAGCTAGAAAAGAAAAGAATTGGGCATTAGCAGATAAAATTAGGGATGATTTAAAAGAAAGAGGCATTGTTTTAGAAGATACACCACAAGGAGTAAGATGGAAACAAATATAAAATATAAGTACTAGTGGGTTAATAAAAATACATTGAGTGGAGAGTAATATGGATTTTAATTTATTTCAAAATAGATTTACTATTAAGGATGCAAAAACATTAAATCCTCTAGTACTTGCATTCATAGGTGATGCAGTATATGAGGTTTTTATAAGAACATTTCTTGTAGATAATAACAGGGAATTAAATGTTCATAAGCTACATGTGAACGCTATAAAATATGTAAAAGCTCATGGACAAAGTGATTATATAAAAGATATAATGGGGGATTTAAATGAAGATGAGCTTTATATATTTAAAAGAGGAAGAAATGCTAAATCAGGTACAGTACCTAAAAATGCTGATGTTCAAGAATATAGATTTGCAACTGGCTTTGAAGCTCTTATAGGTTTTTTATATATCACAGAGCAACAAGAAAGATTAAATTATTTATTAAATAAGATAGTAACTTTAAATGAGAAAAAAGGAGCACTTGATAATGAAAGTTAAATTATTAGAATATACACCAAATGCAGAAAAATTAGTCGCTTCTGCGGCAAAATTATGTTATAGTTCCTCTGGGATTGAAGAATTACAAAATAATTTGGATAAAGAAAAAGTAGATAAATTTTTAAATATGCTAATGTCTTATGGACATGAATCACCAATAGAACATGTCTCTTTTACGTTTGGTATAGAGGGGGTTTCAAGAAGTTTAACACATCAACTTGTTAGACACAGGATAGGTTCTTATTCACAACAAAGTCAAAGATATGTTAGATTAGATCAATTTGAATATGTAATTCCCCCTTCTATAGAAAAGGATGAAGGTGCTAAAAAAATATATATAGAAACTATGAAAAGTTGTCAAAAATCCTATGATGATATTGCAAGTGTTTTAAAAGAAAAATATATAAATAATGGATTAAAGGATATAGATGCAGAGAAAAAAGCAATAGAAGATGCAAGATATGTATTTCCCAATGCTTGTACAAGCAAAATTATAGTTACAATGAATGCAAGAAGTTTAATAAATTTCTTTAGACATAGATGCTGTAATAGAGCACAGTGGGAAATAAGAGAATTAGCTGAAATTATGCTTTTTAAAGTTAAAGAAGTTGCACCGACATTATTTAAATATTGTGGACCCGGTTGTGTAAACGGACATTGTCCAGAAGGAAAAATGTCCTGTGGTAAAATAAAAGAAGTTAGGGAAAAATATAGTGTAAAATCATGCAAGGAGAGTAAGTAATAATGAAAAATAGAGTTGGCCAGCAGGAAGAAATAAGGGAAGATATAATAGAAGGTAGAAATGCAGTAATAGAAGCATTAAAATCAAATAAAACTATAGAAAAAATAGTAATGGCAAAGGGAGAATTGGAAGGATCTATAAAGATTATAAAATCTTTAGCTAAGGAAAAAGGTATAGTGATAAATGAAGTTGACAGAAAAAAACTTGATTCTATATCTCAAACAAGATCACATCAAGGCGTTATAGCTTTTACAACTCCATATAAATATTGCTCAGTAGATGATATTATACGATATGCAAAAGAAAAAGGCGAAGATCCTTTTATAGTAATATTAGATGAAATAGAAGATCCCCACAATTTTGGATCTATATTAAGAACAGCAGAAGTTTGCGGAGTTCATGGTGTTATAATACCTAAGAGAAGAAATGTAGGAGTTACTCCTACTGTATATAAAACATCGGCTGGAGCAGCAGAATATATGAAAATAAGTAAGGTCACTAATATAAATAATGTTATAGATAAACTTAAAGAGAAAGGTATATGGATATATGGTGCAGATATGTGCGGTAACGATTATTGCTTTGATGCGAATTTATCTGGAGCTATAGCATTAGTTATAGGAAGTGAAGGAAGAGGAATTTCAAAGTTAACTAAAAGCAAATGTGATGTTCTAGTTAAAATACCGATGCTTGGAAAAATAACATCACTTAATGCATCTGTTGCAAGTGGAATATTAATGTATGAAATATTAAAACAAAGAATGAAGAGTAAGTAGATATGAAATATATATTTGTAGATGCTTATAATGTCATAAATAGTTGGAAAGAATTAAAAAAGATAAAAGACTATAACTTAGAAATGTCAAGAGAGCAACTATTAGATATATTAAATAACTATGCTTCATATAATCAATATCGTATTTATGTAGTTTTTGATGCACATCAAACAGATGGGGCAGAGAACATAGAAAAAATAAATAATAATTTAATAGTGGTATTTACTAGAGAAGGAGAAACTGCAGACAGCTTTATTGAAAGGTATATAAATGATTTAGGAAGAAAAATAGATGTGTCTGTTGTAACATCAGACTCTTTAGAACAACAATTAATATTTCAAAGAGGAGCTACTAGAATATCTTCATTAGAATTTTATTCACAGGTAAAAGAAACAGAAAATAATATAAAGAATAAAATAAAAAAGGAATTTTCTAAAAGAGGAAATAGATTAGAAGAAGTATTGCAAGAAGACTTGTTGGAAAAGTTGGAAAAAATAAGAAGAAGCACGTGATTTGCCTTGACGTTGCTGTTAACACTAATGTATAATCAAATATGTGGTTATATTTATTTATTTGGGGGGGGATACCTTGGATAGAAAGGTTCAAATTAATAGTAAAATTTCCTCCTTTGAAGGATGTGTAGATGAGGAAATAGTTATGGAAGCTAAAGCAGGAAATTCTAGGGCACAAGAATATATAATCAGCAAATATGAAAATTTTGTTAAAGCCAAGGCTAAATCTTATTTTTTAATAGGGGCAGATAAAGAAGACATATATCAAGAAGGTATGATAGGTTTGTATAAAGCCATAAGAGACTTTAAGCCTGATAAATTATCTTCATTTAAAGCTTTTGCTGAGCTTTGTGTTACTAGGCAAATTATAACTGCTATAAAAACTGCAACTAGACAAAAACACATTCCACTTAACACATATGTTTCTTTAAATAAGCCAATATATGATGAGGAGTCAGATAGAACCTTATTGGATATTTTATCAGAAGCTAAAGTGGCTAATCCAGAGGAATTGATTATAAGCAGAGAAGAATTAAAGCATATACAAAATGAAATAGGTGAAGTATTATCAGATCTTGAAATGGAAGTTTTAATGTCTTATTTGGATGGAAAATCTTATCAAGAAATTGCTTGTGATTTAGATAGGCATGCTAAATCTATAGATAATGCATTGCAAAGAGTAAAAAGAAAATTAGAAAAATGCTTAAATAATAAATAATTTTTACATATTGACAATAAAAACTGATTTTACTATAATTAATAATTGGTATATGATTATTTTGAGCGAGAGTAGTTCAGTGGTAGAACACTAGCTTCCCAAGCTAGTTGTCGCGGGTTCGATCCCCGTTTCTCGCTCCAAACATTGATATTAAAATTGCCCATATAGCTCAGTTGGCAGAGCGTCACCTTGGTAAGGTGGAGGTCACCGGTTCAATCCCGGTTATGGGCTCCAGAAATTACAAGGAACACAACACACCAGGATGAGTTTACTTGTAGAAACAAATTATATAAACACAAAAAGGAGGAAACAAAAATGGCAAAAGCAAAATTTGAAAGAAGCAAACCTCATGTAAACATAGGAACAATAGGTCACGTAGACCACGGTAAAACAACATTAACAGCAGCAATCACAACAGTATTAGCACAAAAAGGAGGAGCAGCAGCAACAAAATATGACGAAATAGATAAAGCTCCAGAAGAAAAAGAAAGAGGAATCACAATAAATACATCACACGTAGAGTATGAAACAGCAAATAGACACTATGCACACGTAGACTGTCCAGGACACGCTGACTATGTAAAGAACATGATAACA
>NZ_MRAE01000036.1 GCF_002008345.1 Clostridium tepidum | reverse complement strand
GTATATTCCTAAACTTTTTATCTTTATTTAGCTTGATTTTATTATAATTATGCATTATAATTTTAAATAATATGAATAAAAAAAATTAAAGGAGATGAGTTTTTGGAAAATCAAAAATATAAAAAATATTCAGCCAACGAACTACTTAAATTTATTTTGCCATCCTTAATAGGTTTTATACTATTTATAATTCCTATCCCTTATGATGGAGAAATAACAATTCCTATTGCAGTACTTTCAAAAGTTGTTTTAGCAAGTTTAGGTAGTATTTTACCTCAACTTATGGGAATTATCATTTGTATTACTTTTATTTGTACAATAATTACTAAAATATTTAAGCCTAAAGCTATTTTAAAAAGTAAATTCTTTAATAATTTATTCAATGTATCTCCTGCATGGGTATTAGCTAGAATATTAGGTTTTATATTTATTATCTCTACATTTTTTAAAATAGGACCTGAATGGATTTGGTCAGAAAATACAGGCGGATTATTACTACATGATTTACTTCCTATATTATTTTCAGTATTTATATTTGCAGGAATGTTACTTCCTTTATTATTAGACTTTGGTTTATTAGAATTTGCTGGTTCCTTACTTACTAAAGTAATGAGACCGATCTTTAATTTACCTGGTCGTTCCTCTATAGATTGTATAGCTTCTTGGCTTGGTGATGGGACTATCGGTGTGTTACTTACCAGTAAGCAATATGAAGAAGGGTTTTATAGCGAAAGAGAAGCTGCAGTTATTGGAACAACCTTTTCAGCCGTTTCTATAACTTTTAGTTTGGTTGTAATATCTCAAGTTAAACTTGCTCATATGTTTGTACCCTTTTATTTAACGGTTTGCTTATCAGGCATAATTGCAGCTATTATAATTCCTCGTATACCACCACTTTCAAAAAAACCAGATGCTTATTTAAATGGTGGAGAAAGTAACAACTCCGAAGCTATTCCAAAAGGATATACAGCTTTCACATGGGGAGTTGAAAAAGCTGTTAAGAAAGCAAGTTCCAATGATGATCCTATTAATTTTATAAGACAAGGACTACAAAATGTATTAGATATGCTTTTAGGTGTAACCCCTGTAGTTATGGCTATGGGAACATCAGCTCTTATATTAGCTGAATATACTCCAATTTTTAAATGGTTAGGGATACCCTTTATACCACTTCTTAATTTATTAAAAATACCTGAAGCTACTTTAGCTTCTCAGACAATTATAGTTGGTTTTGCAGATATGTTTTTACCTTCAGTTATTGCAGCGACTATTCAAAGTGAAATGACAAGATTTATAATAGCTTGCCTTTCAGTTACTCAATTAATTTATATGTCTGAAGTAGGTGGATTACTATTAGGATCTAAAATACCTGTTTCATTAAAAGATTTAATTATTATATTTCTTGAAAGAACGTTAGTAACTTTACCTATAATTACTTTGATAGCTCATATATTATTTTAGACAATAATAAAAAATATATACAATAAAAACAACTATTTTAACCTTTAATAGTTGTTTTTATTTGAATATTTTTATTTAACTATGCAATAAGCAAATATGTCATAACGAGAAAATTCTATATTATCTTCTTCAATAATTGCTTATATCCTCTTGAATTTTACTATCTATTAGCTGTAAATTATATTCTCTTATAATTTTTCCAAGTAAACTACTATATAACAAATTACCATCTTTATCCTTTTTAGTACTATACCCCGCATTTTCTATAGACTTCGCTTGAGTTTTATATTCTGTAGCCTTAAAAACTTTATTTTCCCTATATCTTTTATTATTAACTAAAAAATCTGCATAATCTTTTATAGACTCTTCTTTAGACGAATAACACCTAAAAACATCTTTAATTTTATCATTATAATTTTCTGATGTTTCCATATTTAAAACCTTACCTTGCCAAGAAGAGGTGGCTTTAATACCGAATAAATTATTTCCTTTTCTTTTTTACTAAGTTCTGATCTTTCCCAATCTGATTCTAATATAGCTTGTTCTATAACTATAGAAGGTAAGATTCCATATTGATTATATAATTGTTTTGATGATGGTATTAATTCCTCTATAAATTGTGCTTTATATTTATCTGGTTTTATAGGATAAACATCATCTAGTTTATTTAAATAATTATATACTTTCTTTTTTTCAGTTTCACTAAAAGATTTTTTATTCATAACTTCATCTAATTTTAATAATCTATAGTTAGTATTTTTAAACTTTCTATTTTTACTAATTTCTAAAAAATTTTCCCCTAACATTTTTGCATTTTTTATATTAACTCTGGAAAAATCCTCTTCATTTTTTACTATATCTAAAGCAGCTATGTACTTCCAATTAACTTGTAATTTGTTTTGACTAACTTCATCTGCAGCTTTAATATAAATATTCATTATACTTTCTGGCAAAAACTTTTCTTTTGTTTTATTCAAAGTAATTAAACTAAATATTATAAAAATAGTAAAAATTGATAATAAAGCTACTATTTTTTTCATAAAATCCTCCATAATCTTTTTTATGTAATATATGTGTCTTTTTAAAGATTATTATATCAAAAAAATATATAATTTATATAAAAAAATTACTTTACAAATTAATATTAATAAATATATAAGAAAATTTTAATTAATAAATTATTTTATAGTATAGTTTTGGTTTACTTTTTATTTTATTTACATAATATTTATTACGTAAATTATTTTATTCTAAATATAAAATAGTATAGTAATATTAATTGAATTTAAAATAATACTATACTATTTTATAATAAATATTTTTTATTTTATTAAGTTATACAATATAAAATAAAGAGAATTAACTCTTTTAATATAAAGAATGTTAATTCTCTTTACTATTATATATGTTCAAAATTATTATAATACTGAAGTTTTTATCTTAAATCATTATCCTTCGTAAAACTTAGATATTTTATCTACATTATCTAAAGAAATATAATAAATTTCCCCTTCTAATATATTTATATACTTAATTGATTTTTTAGTTAATTTAACCCTATAACTACCATCTAAATTCATCTTATACATTGTTTCATTATCATTATTATCTATATAATATATATAATTATTATACACATTTATATTAGCTATATTTCCTGAATATATTAAGCTATTATTGCTTCCATCTATAGATATTTTATATAGATTTCCATTTGAAATATAATATATTGAACTTCCTATTATACTCATTTGACTACAAGGTATATTATTTAATTTTTCCTTCCCTGTTCCATCTATTTTAATTTTATATATAGATGACTTATCTTCATAATTAGTGTAATATATCCATTCTTCTGATATTATAAATTGTGAATCTAATCTCCACTTTCCACCAGATACTACAGAACTATAGCTTGTCCCATCTATTTTAACTCTATATATACCAGTTTTACTCTTATCAAAATAATAAATAAAATCATTATATACTATCATATAGGAAGCCGATGCCTCTTTTATTAGCTTTTCCTCACTACCATCTTTTTTTATTCTATATATGTTACCATTGCTCACATAATAAATATATTCTCCATATATATTTAAAAATTCTGCTACATTACTAGAAAGTAATTTGTCTTCCGCTCCATTTATTTTATTTCTATATATTTTACCATTACCATCTTCTCTATTTATATAATATATATATTCACTATCTTTTATAATGAATCCTCCATTTAATATATTACTAGAAGAATTGCCCATACCATAAGGTATTTCTCCATTTACCCTTAGAATTAACTTTACCTCCCCTGCATACCCATCTACAGAGCCTATATAAGTATATATTCCTGATTTTGATGTATCTACATTCTTTTCCTTCCAATGCACTTTAAACTTATCCTTAGAGGCATCACTCATTGTTGCTTCAACATAATCTGGAAGAGTAAATTTATCGCCTTTATTTACTTCTTTTTCAATAGGTCTTATTTCTTTTATAATTATTACATTACCATCTTCCAACTCAAAATTCTTGTAAGTAAGATTACAATAGTATGATGCCACAGCACTATAATCTTGTATTTTTTTAGGATTTGTTATTGGCAAAGTTAAGTACCTTAAATTAATTAAATTTCTTAGTCCATATATACTAGTTATATCATTATTTTCAACTAAATCTAATTTAACTAAACTTGTAAGATTCTCTAAATAGGATAGTTTTGTTATATTATTACCGCCTAAATATAACTCATTTAATTTTCTTAGTTTATCTAATACTCTTATATCAGATATTCCAGTTTTAGATAGGTCTAATACTCTTAAATCTGTAAGATCTTCTAAAAATGATAAATCTCCACTTAAATTCATGTTATTTAAATATAGATATCTTAAATTGGTTAAATATCTAATATAATATAAAGAAGTATAGTTTACTTCTCTTCCTTGTAAATCTAATTTAATTAATCCTTTAATTGGTATTAAATTTTCTAACCCTTCTAATTTACCATGACCTCTTAGATTTATAGAATGTAAATTAGAAAAATATTGTATACCATCTAAATCAATTACATTATTATTTGTTAATGTAGAGCTTATATTTAGTTTTGAAATAGCTTCTTCACTTAAATCTAAGTCTGTTATAGCATCTACCTCACTTTTATATATATTAGTATTTTCATTTTTACCTAAAATCTCTCTAATAATCTTAGCTAAATCACTATTAAGTTTTTCATCAAATACTATAAAATCTGAATTAGTTGTAAAATCTTTTTTTTCTAAATTATTATAATAGACTAATGTTACATCAAAATTTGATACTCCACTATTCTTTAAATAAAGTTCTCTAAGACTATATAAATTTTTTAAGGATTCTTCTCCCTCTGAAATTTTATTTTCATATAAAGATAAATACTGTAAATTTATAAGACTGCCTAAACTATTTATATTTACTATTCTATTTTTTGACAAATCTAATCTAGTTAACTGAGATAATTGGCCTAAAGCTGTTATATCTCCAATTATATTATTAGATAAATCTAATTCTTTTAAATTTCTAAGGCTTTCTATTGATTTTATTGATCCTATTTTATTTTTATGAAGTACCAACTTTTTTAAATTTACAAGCTTTTTTATAGAATCTATATTAGAAATCTCATTATTAGATAAATCTAAATATATTAAGTTTTCCATGCTCTCCAATCCTTGTAAATCTACTATATCTCTTCCTGAAAGTTCTAATTTAGTTATAGAAAGAAGCTGTCTTTTATATATTGGCTCTGAGTAATTGTTTATTAATTCTCTTATTTCTCTTTCTAAAGCTTTATCTCCAAATGTAACTATTTCATTTCCTACTATTTCTATATCACTTAGGTGATTTAAAACCTGAGTATCTATTTTAGCACAACCTGTTATGTCTAATTTTCTTAATTTAACTAAGCTTCTAAGTTCATTTATATTAACTACATTTGTATTAGCTATACTTAAATATTCAAGTTTTTTTAATGTACTAATATTGTTTATTTCATATAATAAATTACCTTGTATTTTTAAATTATTTAAATTTAAATAAACTAAATTATTAAAATCTGATGATAAAAAATTGTTACTTGTGAGATTACAATTAGATAAATCTAGCTCCGTTAAACTATTCAAAACCGGAATATTACTTACCTTTGTACCGGATACATATAACTTTTCTATATGTTCAAAATTTTTAATAACTTCTAAAGTAGTTATTTCTGTTTTATTCAAATTTAAATATCTAATATAAATTGAATTTTCTAAAGCTGTTATATCACTTATACTAGTATTTGATATATTTACCTCTCTTAACTTAGTTAAATGTTTTAAAAGAGATATATCTTTTATATCAGTTCCACTTAAATTTAACTTTTCTAAAGATGTCATATTTTCTATACCATTTAATTTTTCTATATGAGCATTATGAAAATCTAATTCTTTAATATTTTCCAAATCACTAGGATATATATAGCCCGAAGGCTTATTTATCTCTTTTCTAACTAATTCCTCAAATACCTTATCTTTAAATTCTATAGGTATATTTAATTTGAAATCTTTATCCTTAAGGTTATTATAATATTCTTTAGCATAATCATAATTTGAACTATAATTGTGACTTAAATATAGTATTTGTAGATTTTTCAAATTAGATATAGGTGAAAAATCTCTAATACTATTATTGGATAAATATAAATGTTGTAAGGATATTTTATCTTTCAAAACTTCTATATTTTCTATTTTATTATCTCTTAAATCTAAATGATATAAATTTAAATCCTTTAAATAAGATATATCTTTTAATTTATTTTTAGATAAATTTATATTTTTTAATTTTTTCATATTACTAATAGGAGATATATCTTCTATATTATTATTGTATAAATTCAATAATTCTAAGCTATCAAGTCCTTTTAAATAAGATATATCTTTTATATTATTATCTGATATATCTAATTTAGTAATGTTTTTTAAATACTCTATCCCCTTAAGACTTTTTATATTTTTATTATGAACATTTAATTCTTTTATATTTGAAACATCCATATATGTTAACGGTCCTTTAGGTCTATCTTTCGGATTTGCTGCTTTTCTTACCTCTTCTTCTAAGTTTTTATCTTCAAATTCTATATAACCATCTATATAAAAATTCATTTTTACAGTTTGTTTTAAATTTTTATTTTTATCTGATGGAATACTTTTATCTATATAAAGATAATAGTTCTCTTTTTCTTTATAACCATTTTTAGGTGGTAATACTTCCAATATTTTTTCATTTGGCTTTATTATAACATTACAATCTAATTTATTACCTTCAGAGTCTTTTATATAAACCTTATCTTTTATATCATTAATGTTACTATTTAATTTTTTTGAAAGCTTAATAGTCCATATTTTATTTTTATCTGCTGTTACTTTGCTATCCCATTTATAATAATCTTCGGCCTTTACAGACAATGATGAAAAGCATAGGTAAGTCCCCATAACTACCGGAATAAGAATTTTTTTATTCATTATGTACCTCCTTTAATCAATACTCTAACTTTATATAAATTTATAAATTTATATATTTAAATAAATCCACTATTTTCATAAATATCAAATTATTTTTAATTATATTTTCACTAAAAAATTTACATTTATTTTAATAGATTACTATATTCCACCTATTTATTATCTTCGTATATTTTTTACGTTTATGTAGTAAAAATTTTCAATTAATGAAATTTTTTATGGAAATCAGTGTATTTAGATATTCATTAACTCTTTCTATTCATAATTGAAATTTAAGATATATTTATAATAATAATAATATAAAAAGGATATAACACTAATTTTTAATAATTACATGTTATATCCTTTTATTATTTTAAAATATTTTTTTGACCATATTGCTAATCATCATAATTGAAATAATCTATAGCAAATGTAGGCACTACAGCTCCTGGGGATTTTCTAGTTAGTTTAACTTCACTACCAGTAGATTCCACATTTACTTCTGGATATTGATAAGTATCTAATATTGTATTGTTATTTATAGCTTCTTTAATTTTTGTGGCTATATTAGTTGCGTCATCACCAGATACCATATTAATATCAAAGTATTTTCCTGCTAAACATACTCTTAATTTACCACTCTTTTGAGCTGTTCCAGTTACATTTATTATATATTGCTGTTGCTTTGAATTTCCTCCTGTACTATTTTCATTAGGATTTAAACCTAACATATTGCTTACTATAGCAGTATCTGTACCTATTTTAGTTTTATCTTCTATTTTTATAGGAGCATTATCATTTCCTTCTATATATACTACATCATTTACTTTATATATACTTACCTTTGAACTTAACCTAGGTTTATCATCCATTGGTTTATTATTATTTATATCCCATTGTTTTGCTTGCATAAGTGCATTCATAAAAGTATCTATAGATGGATTTGAACCTAAGTTTCTTAAAGTTTCTTCTTCTAAAACATATTTAACTTCACCTACAATAACTTCATAATTATCACTAACTGTTGTTAAATCTTTTGTCACATATTTTGTTCTTCCAACTAATTTAGATTTAATTAAATCCACACCTTCATTAGCTGTTCTAATAGCTAAAGCTATATTGTTTGTTTCATTAGAAGGATTTTTATCTTGTAAGTTTATCTGAGTAATATTTCCTGTTTTATCTTCTGCATATATAGCATAATCTGTTAACTCAGCATTTTTATCTTTAATTGATATATTAAAGCTTTTATTATCTCCCTTATCTTTAACCTCCATATATGCTACATAACTCTTTGGAGTAGATTGTTTTGCTACATAAACTTTTATTCCTTCTTTTATATTATTATCAAAACTATTATCAAAAGCTGCAAAATTTACTTTAATCTTTTTTTCAACAAATTCATCAACTGTACCATTAGGATTATTAGGATCTGGTATTTGCCTTGTTATTTCCTCAATTTTTGCAGAATCTACTCTAATTATTGGATCTTCATTATCTACAATAATTTCTCCAGAAGCTGGACTAGAAGAACCTATAGCATTTACTAAATAAATTTTATATTTTCCTGATCTAGTTCCTTGAGGTACTCTACCATTTATAAGTTTGCATTGATAACCATCTTCTATAGAAGGTTTTCCGCTCTTTTCGTATTCTTTTTCCCTCTCATCTTTACTCTTATTTTGCTCTTCAAAGAATAAATTATCATGGGATTTATAAGGCTTATTAGTTATATCCTTAGCTATATATCTAGCTCCTTCTGGTGCCAAATAAATTTCATCTTCACTTGTTACACCAGATATTTTTATTTCATCTCCTGCCTTGACATATTGCTTAGTTACACTTGGAGCTTTAGGAATTTTCTCCTCTATAGCTTTCATAACCTTTGGAATACTTGCTGTTTTTCCTATTACAATAGGTGACCCAAATCCATTTACATCCTCTTCTGCTTTTCCATCATAACCTGCTACTACATAAATACTATAATTACCCTCTTTTAATTTGTTTTTTAAACTATCATTAGTTAAAAGATCATAATTAGTGAGTAAATCTCTAGCATTTCCACCATTCCAGTAATTTGCATTAGTAATTCCTACAGGTATAACACCTTGATTTTCCATATTTAATTTACCTGTTCCAGGAATTACATAAATACTTTTAATTGCTTGTGCAGTTATTTCTGTAGTATCTGATATAAAACCATCATCCCTTATAGTAGGATTATTCCATCCCTTTATAGAAATATCTCTTCCATCTACACCTAATGCTTCACCATCCTCATCTAATACATCTCCTGATAAAACAGGTCCTCCTAACTGCCTTACCTCTGTTGGTTTACTTTCTGCTTTATCTTTCCTTGTTATAGTTATCCAAAAACTTCTTCCATACATATCTAAATCTAATCCTTTGACTAAAGGAGCATTAGCGTTATTAGCATCCACTTTTACATTTCCTAATGGTTTTTCACTGTTAGGATTATCATAAACTTTTATAATGTCTCCTATTTCTACTCGTTTGGCAAGTTTTAATTTTTCTTTTAACTCTTGATCCTGTTTTGACGGTCCAAAGCTTCTTTCTTTTATCATTATAGAACCGTTTTTAGGGCCATTATTATACACTTCTATTATATTAGTTGCATTTAGCATTTCAGATGGTATAGTTAATGTACATTTTATTTGTTTGCCATGGCCTAAAACCGTACCTGTATAAGTATATACGCCTTGGCCATTATATTTTCTATTTTTCATATTCCAATCTACTGGCAATTGTTGTACTGTATCATCTTTCATAAACACTGCAACCTTTTGTGGTAAATATTTAGATTCTAACTCTCCTATAGTTTTATTAGCATCTTCATAAGCTACAGTTATACTTAAATCCTTAACATCTACTACAGTATTACCATTATTATCTTTAGTTACTAAAGTAGGTTTTATTGTTCCATCTGTATTAAGTGGAAGTGTATAAGTTTTTCCTCCACTAATTAGATACATAGTATCTCCTACTATATTTATGTAATCCGTAGTTAAATCCGCTAATTTTTTCTTTTCTCCAGATCCATCTTCTTTTATTCTATAAAGCTTTCCACCATCTTCTGCGTTACTATAGTATAACCATCCATCTACTATGTTTAAATGATATCCCTTATCCACCTTTCTTGTAGTTCCTCTTAAAGGTACTACAGAACTAGTACCATCTACTCTAACTTTGCTTATAGCACCAGATCCAGAGCAATAATATGCCCAAGCTCCCACTATTTGAATTCCATCTGCCCATTCATCATTTACTTTTCTTCTTATATTTCCATCTTTATTTACGGTATATATCTTATGACCATCAGAAAAATTACTATAATATATCCAATCTCCTACTACATTTATAAAATTAGCCTGATCTGTAGCTTTATTATAATTACCATAATCATCCATTACTGGTGCACCATGAACTTTTCCTGAAGGATCTCTATTTAATGCTCCCCCATCTATGGTACCATCTGTATTTATTTTATACAGTCTTCCTTTATCTGATTGATTTGCATAATATATAGTACCACCAGATACTGTTATATAAGTTGCAGTATCATCACATAATATTTGTTTTTTAGTACCATCTTTTTTCATTTTATATATTTTACCATTATCACTATAATTACTATAATATACCCAATCTCCCATTACATTAATGTACTGAGCCTTATCAAGGCTTATTTGGGTATCCATTTTTCCTGTTAGAGTTTTCCTATATAAAGAGTTTTTATCTGCAGAATTTACATAGTAAACATAAAAATCTAAATCCATAGCCGCACTACCATTATTACTAATATTACCTGCTGTATTTCCTAGTGTCTCATTTACACTACTTAAGCTAATATAACCAGTTTTAGGTAAATATACATCTACCAAAGCTGTAGCTAAAGGTGTTTCATCAGCAGATAAAATAGTCAATTTTTCTGTTGGATAAGTCATAGAATAAGAAATTGATTCTCCTATAGGTTTGATTGTATTACTGTGAGCTAATTTAAAATATTTTGCTCCTGGCACTGCTTGTACTTGTTTTACAGCCAAATTAACTACACCATTTATAACCCCTGGAGTTACATCCACATAAGCTTTTGGAAGAACTATTTTATATTCACCAAAAGATTCATTCCATTCATATTCATATTGATTTCCATTAGGTGCATAATATAATATTTTATTTGCTCTTTCTTGATTACCTTTAGTAGTGTTACTTCCTAACACTTGTTTTATTTTTTCTCCATATTCTTTACTTATATAAGCTATATAATAATTTCCATTAGAAGTTATTTCATTAGCTATAGCAGAATGCTTAGAAAGATATTCTATAGAGTAAGCTTTATCGCCTATTACTACTAAACCATCTTCTATAGGAAGACCTGGGTATTCATTATCACCTATAGTATTAAAGTCCATTATGGTCTCATATGCGAGATTTTTAGATTTTTTATTTTTAGAAGGTTCACTCATAAGACCTTCTTTTACAATCAAGCTGTATTTTTTATCTTTTTCATACTTTCCTGAATAATGGACTCCATTATAAGTTCCACTTTTAAGAGCAATTTTTACATAATGTTTGTCTGCATCTAAAGATAAATCTATAGGCATTTCTTTACCTTCACTATCTAATATCTTTATATTCTGTTGATTTAATGTACTTTTATCTACCTCTCTTGAAAATCTAATTTTCCATACTTTATCTAATGAAACATTGTATTTTGTTTCATATTGCTTAGATGACGCTGCTTGTACATAACTGTAATTAAATATTGATACAATAGCTATAGAAGAATATAATAAAATCTTTGTTACAATTTTTTTACTAAATATATCAAACACCTCCATTATTAAATTTTAAAAGAAAAAATTCTTTTAAAATAATTATCGTATATATATTTAATTCCTTAAGAAAATCCTGTATATAATAAATCAAAATACTATATACAGGATTTAAATTTTATAATTTTATTATATTCCAAGTCTATAACTTTATAAAACTACACTTTTTTAATCAAAAAAATACTTTATTTTATTGCTTTTTGTATTTTTACTCTTTTCCCTTTAATTTTCATATCTTCACTATTTTCAAGTAATATATTACCTTTTCCTTCTAATATATCTACATAAGAATGATTATCTTGTATATCTATTATTCCTATATCATTTGCATTAATTCCCTCTATATTAGTAATAGCACCAACTATATCTCCTGGTCTAATTTTTTTCTTTCTTCCCGCACTTATATATATCTTAGTTATATCTTCTTGATTTTTATCATCCTTTAACCTTGATATTTTAACTCTACCTTTAATATTTTCTTTAAATATTATTTTGCCTTTATTTACTTCTTCTAAAGTTGGCTCTTCATTTTTAGGAATTTTTTTATCTATATAGTCCTCTATATACTCTAAAAATCTAACTTTGTTAGGTTCTATAAAAGTTATAGCTGTACCTTTATTACCTGATCTTCCAGTTCTACCTATTCTATGAATATAACTTTCTTTTTCATATGGCATTTCATAATTTATAACATGGCTTATATTTTGTATATGTATACCTCTAGAAGCTACATCCGTGCATATCAAAAATTGAAATTTACCTTGTTTAAATTTTTTCATAGTTTCTAATCTATCCTTTTGTTCCATTCCACCGTGTAATCCAATAGAATTAAACCCTTTTTTCTTCATATTATTTAATACTTCATCTACTTTTTCTCTTGTATTGCAAAATATAATAGCATTATCAACTATCTCTTTATATATTATTTTTTGCAAAAGAGAGAATTTATCTTTTTCTTCTACTTCATAATAATTTTGATTTATTGCATCTGTAGTTATATTCTGTGGATTTATATCTACTTTTTTAGGCTCCTTCATATACTTTCTACATAAATTATTTATTTCATTTGATATAGTAGCAGAAAATAGCATAGTCACTCTATCTTTAGGTAATTTTTTTATAACAGATTCTACTTGATCTATAAATCCCATATTAAGCATTTCATCTGCTTCATCCAAAATAAAATACTTTATTTTATTTAAATTTAAATTTCCTCTTTCTATATGGTCTAGTATTCTACCAGGAGTCCCTACAACCAAATGTACCCTTTGTTTTAAATCTCTCTTTTGATGACTCATAGGTTGCTTCCCAAAAATAGCTGTACATCTTAATCTTTTATATAAAGCTATATTGGATATTTCTTCTTTTATTTGAAGAGCTAATTCCCTAGTAGGAGTAAGTACTAATGCTTGAGGATATTTTTCTTCTAATTTTATTTTTTCACAAACCGGAATCGAAAATGCTGCAGTCTTCCCGCTACCAGTTTCAGATTTTACAATGATATCTTTATTTTCTAATACTAATGGTATAACTTGTTTTTGTACATCAGATGGATTTTTATATTCCAACTTTTCTAATGCTTTTAATATTTCATCACTTAATTTATAATTTTTAAAAGTTAACTTATTCATAAAATCATCCTCATTTTTATATAATTCTTTATAATAATTAATATTTTTAAATTAAATTTTTGTGTAGATTTTTAATAATCTTTAATCACAAAAGCCTTACTTTAAAATAATATAACAGCATCTACTTTTCATTATATTAACATAGCAGATGCTGTTTATTTTATTTAAGCTTAATACCATTTTCAATAAATTCTATTTTCCCTTCTTTTAAAAGTCTTCCTATTGCTCTCTTAAAAGCATTTTTACTCATATTTAAAAGTTTTTTTATAGCTATTGGATCACTACTATCATTTAAATAAAGTTTTCCTCTATTAGATTTCAACTTTTCTAAAATAATATTGGCATCTTCATCCATTTGTTTATATGCTTTCTTTCTAATACTTAAATCTAATTTTCCATCTTCTTTTATCTTAGTCACCCTAGCTTCTACTATATCTCCATATCTAAGTTTATTATATATTTCATTTTTAGGTATTAAACCATGATATTCATTATCTACAGCTACAAAAGCTCCAATTTCTTTTTTTATATCATATATAAAACCTTTAACTTTATCATTTTCTTTATAAGGAGATTCTGTACTTAACACTCTATAAACATTCATGCTAGCACATAACCTATCACTTTTATCTATATATAAATAAACTAAGCATTCCTTTCCTTCTTGTATACTATAAGTTTGTTCTTTAAAAGGTAAGAATAAATCTCTTTCTAAGCCCCAGTCTAAAAAAGCTCCCATTTTTGTTTTTTCTTTAACATTTAATACTCCTATTTCTCCAATAGTTATTTTAGGTTTATTTACAGTAGCTATCATCCTATCTTCTGAATCCCTATAAACAAAGACCTCTATTTCATCACCTATTTTAGCATCTTTAGGTACTTGCTTTCCAGGTAATAATATATCATTTTCACTTTTATTCTTTTTAGAGTTTAAATATACTCCCATAGGAGCTTCTCTTATTATTTCTAAATTTTGTATTTCACCTAATTTTATCATACTACACCTTCTTTATAATTAATTTAATGTTATCTATATAACAATCTATTTCATTATTATAAAACTACTAATTATCAAATATAATAACTAGCAAATATATTTACCTATATAAGAATAACTTATATATTATACCATATAATTCTTATATTCATCTATTTAATTCTTTTAATAAAGTTTATTAATATTTTGTATACGCATATAATATTTTATACTTCATAACTTATGATATTCATTTATACATTAAAACAAAACAATAAGCCTTAAAATAATCGTTATCTTAAGGCTCACATATTACTTAATGTTTTTTCTTTTTATAACTACTTTTTAATTTATTCATAGAATTATTGTTTTTATTTTTCCAACTATATTTATTTTTACTTTTATGTTGACTAGTTTTTTCTCCTTTAAAATCAATTAAAGTTCCTTTATAAATCCTTTTTTCCTGTATATTAATATTAAATTCTTTTTCATATTTTCTTATCAATGTTTTCTCTTTTTCTGTTATTATTGAAATAGCAATTCCTGCCTCAGAAGCTCTCCCTGTTCTTCCTACTCTATGCAAATATTCTTTAGGGTTTTCAGGCAAATCTAAATTAAATATATAATTTACACCTTTTATATCAAGTCCTCTAGCAGATAAATCCGATGAAACTAATATTTGAATTTTTCCTAATCTAAAATCCTCTAAAGCTTTTTTACGCTGCTCTTTTTCTGCAGCACCATATATACCATAAGCTTTAATTTTATGATATCGAAGTTTTAAAGTAGTTAATTTTATTTCTTCACTTTTATTTATAAATACAATAGCTCTTTTAGGATTAGTAGCTGATATAAGTTTTCTTAAAATTTCAATTCTTTCTCTATGTTCTCCTGTAATACATAAATGTTTAATATTTTCATTTACAGTATTTTGTCCTTTAACTTTTATTATTTCCGCTTCTTTCATTAAATCTTTTGCAATATTTAAACTAGATTCAGTTATTGTAGCTGAAAATAACATTAACTGTCTTTCTTTCAAAGTAGTCTTTATTACATCTCTAACTACCTTTATATTATTTTTATCTAAAAGTTTATCTCCTTCATCTATAACTATAGTTTTAATTGTATGTGCAGTTATCTTTCTCTTTTTTATAAGCTCTAATATCCTTCCTGGTGATCCTACAATAATATGTGGTTTTTCTTTTAATTTTTCAATTTGTCTTTTTATATTTGCTTCTCCTATTATAGCCATAGATCTTATCACTATATTTGAATTTGAAACTATATTTTTTATTTCATTATTTATTTGCATAGCTAATTCATAAGTAGGAACTAATATAACACTTTGCATTTCTTTTTTTTCTGCATTTACTTTTTCAAATATAGGTAATAGATAAGCTAAAGTTTTACCTGTTCCCGTTTCTGATTGACCTATTATATCTTTGTTTTCCATAGCTAAGGGTATTACTCTTTTTTGTATTTCTGTAGGTTCATTTATATTTAATTTTTTTAATCCTTCAACTAACATAGGATTTAATTTTAATGCATCAAATGAATTATTCATAATATTCTCCTTTATTTATGTATACAACTTATATTTATG
Organism: Clostridium tepidum; assembly: GCF_002008345.1. Classification (GTDB taxonomy): domain Bacteria; phylum Bacillota; class Clostridia; order Clostridiales; family Clostridiaceae; genus Clostridium_F; species Clostridium_F tepidum. The sequence goes on along the minus strand of NZ_MRAE01000036.1, from coordinate 7,616 downwards.
ATTAAAAACTCATATAAGTTTAAACTTAGGAAATAATTTTGTCAAGAAAATAATTAATTTTATATAATACTCATTGATTATAAACTTCATAAAAACAAGTAAAATATAAAGTAAATTTTTTTATATACGAATATATACAATAAATAAAATTTAAGCATTTTTGCTATAATCCAGAAAGTGAGGGTAAAAAAAATGGAAACTAATATATTATTAGAATCTGGTACAGGGGAAGTAGAAATAATAGAATTTTTAGTTAATAATAAACATTATGCTATCAATGTTATAAAGGTAAAAGAAGTGATAGAAGTAGATAATGTAACTAAGGTACCTCAAAGTAATCCAGCCATAGAGGGATTAATTTTATGCAGAGAAAAAATTTTCCCATTAATTGATCTTTCTTATATATTAGGTCAAAAATGTTCTACAAATAAAAAATTCAAAACTATCATATGTGAATTTAATAAAATTAGCGTAGCTTTTAAAATAGATGACATAGTGGCTGTTCATAGAATAGGATGGAATAAAATATTAAAACCAGATGATATAACTGTCAATCCACTGGTTATAGGAAACATATTATTAAATGATAAAATTATATTATTATTAGACTTTGAAAAAATAGTTACAGATATAAATCCAAGTACAGGTATAAGTGAAGAAAGAATAGTTAATGTAGATTATAAAGATAGATCTCATATAAAAGTATTTTTAGCTGATGATTCTTCACTAATAAGAAAACTTTTAAAAGATACCCTTACTAAAGCTGGATTTAAAAAATTAACAATATTCGATGATGGAAAACAAACATTAGATAAATTACTTGAAATAGTTGATAAAAAAGGTGAAGATTTTCTTGAAGATGTGCAAGTACTTATTACAGATATAGAAATGCCTCAAATGGATGGACATACTCTTACAAGAAAAATTAAAGAACATCCAATACTAAAAAAACTTCCTGTTATAATATTCTCATCTTTAATTACTGATGATTTAAAACATAAAGGAACCTCTGTGGGTGCAGATGAACAATTAAGCAAACCTGATATAGGAGAATTAGTATCCATTATAGATAATTATATAGAATAAAACTAAATAAACAAGAACAATAAATCTGTATACCTAATCTCAATACTGAATACTAATACTTCCCATAAAATAATAAAAAGTATAAACAATATGTGTAACCTCATATTATATACTTCTAAAATAGAGGTTACACGTATTATTTTATTGCAATATGGCCTCTTCTACCTTATCAAAGCCTACTCTTTCTACCATTTTAGCTAATCTTTCACCTGGGTTAGCCATTTTAGTATATACATAAAAAATCTTTTGCACTAAACTTGATATTTCTTCTTCTTTGTATAATCTTTTTAACTTATTACCTATCCTGCATTCTCTCCCAAATCTTCCACCTAAAAACACTTGTAATCCTTGTTCTTTAATAATCATAGCATTAAAATTACAAACTGAAGCACATTTACCACAATTTACACACAAATCCTTTTTATATAATAATTTTTTATTCTCTACAGTAATAGCTTTTTGCCTACAAACTTTAGTACATAAACCACACCCTTTACACTTTTCCTCATTAAAATCTACAAATGCTTGTCCCATAATACCTATATCGTTAATAGAAGCTTTAGCACAATTATTAGGACATCCTACTATGGTTATTTTAAATTTTGATGGTAGTTCATATCCAAAGTATTTATCATGAAGCTCACTACAAAGTTTTTGTGTATCATATAATCCATGAACACAAACAGTACCTTTACAAGATACTAAAGGTCTCACTTTTTTACCTGTACCTCCATGGAACATACCACTAGATACTATTTCTTTTTTAACTGATTCTATATCTTCATATTTAATCCAAGGAATTTCTGTAGCTAATCTTGTAGTTACTCCTAAATAACCTTTCCCATAATTATCTGCTATTTCTGCCAATTTTATAATTTGTTTAGAAGTAAAATTCCCCGCTCTACTTAATATTCTTACTGAAAAATAACCTTCTTGTTTTTGCTCCAGAAACCCTTCACCTTTAAGTTTTGAAATTTCATCTTTACTTATCATTTTCATTAGTTGCCTTTAAACTAGCCTTTTTATAATTATTTTAAATTTGAAATTAATTTCAAATAATTTTTATTAACATCAAAATAAAAATAATTTAACTAAGTATTAAGCAACCTTTCACCTACCTTCCTATTTTACTTTATATATTTTATTTAAATTCTTAATTTATTAAGAATACCTAACCTTACTTTAACTTTCAAACTTGCATTAACTGTTATAAGTTTTATTTTAACTAAAATTATCTTTATAAGTTCTATGTATACTCCTTGCTTTCTCAATTATAATATTACTATAACATATATAGATAATAAAATAGTTATTTTATTATCTATATAATAACTATTTACTTATATAAATTTGGATTCATTATAAAAAATAAAAGTATATATCACTATTAGACTAGCAATATATACCACACAAATAATCACATAAAAGTACTCATCAATTTTATATAGTTTTAATATATTTATTCTTGATTTACTTTATAAAATCTATGTATAAAATATTTATACTAAAAACTTTTTTCTTATATTATATAAAATATTATATTTTTAATGTTGCAAACTATTTACATACATCAATCCATACCCCAGCTGTATTTGAATTTCCTGCTGCTGGATAAACTTTTTTAAAATTTTTTAATGACTCATCTAAATATATAGATATTGGTGTTTTAAGACCAAAAGGACATACCCCTCCAATAGAATGACCCGTTACTTTAAATACCATCTACGGAGTCATCATTTTTCCTTTTCCATTAAAATAATTTTTTATTATCTACTCTAGCATCACCTTTAGCTACTATAAGTATGTCTTTTCTTTTAACATGAAAAGCTAAAGTTTTTGCGATTTGCCCTGGTTCTACACCTAAAGCTTTTGCTGCTAATTCTACTGTAGCTGTACTTTCATTAAATTCCAATATTTTTAAATCTAAATTTTCATCTGCGAATTGTTTTTTTACACTTTCTAAACTCATAACCCTCACCTTCTTTTTATATATAGTATATAATGTACACTATCATTATCATAGCTATATATTGTTTTTATCATATATTTTTTCTTAAAATTTAAATTTAAGAATTAGAATTAAATAATAATTCCACCCTTATAATGATTTTTATAAATATTATACCATATTAAATTAATCAAATATTCTATTTATTTTTATAAAATGCTACTTTAAAAACTAATTTTATTTAAAATAATTTATTAATTTAAAAGGTTTGAAAGATTAGCAAATACCTTCTTTTTAAATGACTTATTTTATGGTATAATGTCGCGAGAACATAAATTTTAGTAAAGGATGGTATAAACTTGATTACAGTAACAAATTTAAGTTTAAGATACGGGGATAAAAAACTTTTTGAAGATGTAAACCTTAAATTTACACCTGGCAACTGCTATGGTGTAATAGGTGCTAACGGTGCCGGGAAAAGTACTTTTTTAAAAATTTTATCTGGAGAAATAGAAGCTAATACTGGAGATGTATCTATAAAACCTGGAGTTAGAATGTCTATTTTAAAACAAGATCATTTTAAATACGATGAATTTCCTGTTTTAGAAACAGTTATAATGGGAAATGAAAGACTTTACCAAATAATGAAAGAAAAAGACGCTATATATGCTAAAACTCCTTTTACAGATGAAGATGGCATAAAAGCATCTGAATTAGAGGCAGAATTTGCAGACTTAAATGGTTGGGAAGCAGAAGCGGAGGCCTCATCTTTACTTCAAGGATTAGGAATAGGAACAAAACTCCATGAAAAAAACATGAAGGATTTATCTGGTAGTGAAAAGGTAAAAGTATTACTAGCTCAAGCGTTATTTGGGAATCCAGGAGTTCTTATACTAGATGAACCTACTAACCACTTAGATATAAAATCTGTAAACTGGCTTGAAGAATTCTTAATAAATTTTGAAGGAACAGTTATCGTAGTGTCCCATGATAGACATTTCTTAAATAAAGTATGCACTCATATGGCAGATGTTGACTTTGGTAAAATCAAATTATATGTAGGAAACTATGATTTTTGGTATGAATCTAGCCAGCTAGCACTTCAGATGGCTAAAGATCAAAATAAGAAAAAAGAAGAAAAAGTAAAAGAACTGCAAGAATTTATTGCTCGTTTTAGCGCTAATGCATCGAAATCTAAACAAGCTACTTCACGTAAAAAATTATTAGATAAAATAGATTTAGAAAATATACAACCTTCTAGTAGAAAATATCCTTACATAGCATTTAAACCTGAAAGAGAAGTTGGAAATGATATATTAAGAGTAGAGGGGTTAACTAAAACCATAGACGGAACAAAAGTATTAGATAATATAAGCTTTATAATGGGTAAAAACGACAAAATAGCTTTTGTAGGCGATGAATTATCTATAACTACTTTGTTTAAAATAATATCAGGTGAATTAGAACCAGATAGCGGCACTTATAAATGGGGCATAACTATAACAACAGCATATTTTCCAAAGGATAACTCTGAATATTTTAATGATGTGGATTTAAATCTAGTAGATTGGCTAAGACAATACTCAGAAGAAAAATCTGAAAGCTATTTACGTGGATTTTTGGGAAGAATGCTATTCTCAGGCGAAGAAGCTTTAAAAGAAGTTAAAGTTTTATCTGGTGGAGAAAAGGTTAGATGTATGTTAGCAAAAATGATGTTAATCAATGCTAATGTACTTATATTAGACCAACCAACTAATCACTTAGACTTAGAATCTATAACTGCATTAAATAATGGATTAATAGACTATAAGAGTAACTTATTATTTACTTCCCATGACCATCAATTTATTCAAACTATAGCCAATAGAATCATAGAAATATCCGAAACAAAATTTGTGGATAAAAAAGTTACTTATGATGAATATTTAGAAATTAAATAGAATATAATTTTTTTTAATATTTACAAATTTATATTCTAAAAAAAGAAATAAGTAGGTAAATTTATTCCTTCTTATTTCTTTTTTAATATAATATTTTAACTATTCTGTTTTAAATTTATTCATTTCATTTAACATGTCTTGTGTCATTTCATTTAAACTTTGAGCTGTATTAGCTACTTCTGCTGAAGATGCACTCATTTCCTCTGAAGATGCAGATATTTCTTCTGCTGAAGCAGATATTTCCTCAGATATAGACGCTATGGTTTCAGATTTATTCAAAATCTCATTTTTATTTTTTTCTATAATAATAGCTGACTCATTGATATTTCTTATTTTAGGTATCATATTTGTAACAGATTTTGATATTTCCATAAATGAATTAACAGCTTCATCTGCGGTAGTTTTTTGCCCATTTAACTTTTCATTTACTTCCTTTGAGCTTTTAACCATGTCCTTAGTATCTTCTAGAACCCCATTTATTATATTATATATATCTTCTGAAGACTTTCTACTCATTTCTGCAAGCTTTCTTATTTCTTCTGCTACTACCGCAAATCCTTTACCTGATTCACCTGCACGAGCCGCTTCTATAGCAGCATTTAAAGCTAATAAATTAGTTTGTTCTGCTATATTATTTATAAGATTAGTTATCTCATTGATTTTTTGTACATTAGATTCCATAGTCCATATTTTAGTTTCAAAGCTTTCAAATACCTTAGTTAAATTTTCTATAGAATTTAAAAGCTCATTCATATCTTTATTACTATCATTTGCTTTTTCATCTATTTCTTTGGACATTCCATCTATTTCTTCTATATTACTTACTGTAGAATTTATTTTATCACTAAACTCATTAAGCATAGATACTATTTCTGTTAAAGCTTGAGCTTGATTAGTTGCTCCAGTAGCTACTTCTTGTATAGCTGTAGATACATTTTCTGTAGTGGCTGTAAATTCTTCTGATATAGCAGCCAAATTATTTGCTTTATCATCTATATTGAAAGAATTATTTTTTAAGCTATTTATCATACTGCCTATAGAAAGTACAGTTTTAGATAGAGCCTTTGCCATATGCCCTATTTCATCTCTTTCCTTCTGTATATTAGAATCTATGTTATTAGTTAAATCTCCTGTTGATACTACATTTAAACTATCTTTCATAGATATTAGTTTACGAGATATTTGTGTAGAAATAAACCATATACAAACTAAAGCTATACCTATACCTAAAATAGATACCACAATTATATTTCTTGTAATTTCTGATACTTCCTTTAAAATTTCATTTTTAGGTGCATATATGGCTAAAGACCAACCAGTACTTTTCACAGGACTATAACTTATATATTTTTCATCACCTTTATACTTATATTCCCCAGCACCTTCTTTTCCTTCAATCATGGATTTTTCTACAGAAGCTATTTCCTTTAATTCATGATTTTTTTCAGCCTCTTTTATGCTGTTTTCCCTTTTAATAACAGACTCTTTATTTTTATGAGCTATTACCGTTCCTTTAGAATCTATTAAATATGCTCCTCCAGACTCTCCTACTTTTATACTATTAGAAATATTACTTATATCATTTCCATCTCTTACAGCTGTAAGTGCTCCGACAATTTCGTTCCCATTTTTAATTGGAGATATATAGACTATAACCACTTTACCATTAACTCTACTTACTGTAGGTTCAGATATAGCACTTTTTCCTGCCATTGCTTTTTTAAAATAATCTCTATCTTTTATATCTACTTTAGTTCCATCAGTTTGAACAGATATTCCATCTTTATTAACTATACCCATTTTTATATGCCCATGTAATTTTATTTCCTCATCCAATATAACTTTCTTTTTATCCCAACCCAATTTTGGATCTTTTATTGTTGGAATATTAGCTAAAGACTCCATTGAATCAGTAGTTCCTTTAAGGCGTGCTTCTATATTTTGAACAGCTTGTTTACTTACTTCTAACATAAGATTTGAAGCTTTTTTCTCTATCATTTTTTTAGACATAAAGTATGACATAAATGATATAGCAATACAAATAACTAAAAAAAGGGATAAAAAATATGTAAGCATCTTTCCTCTCATAGTTTTAAATTTCATATATTATTCCTCCTTATAAAATTACTAAATTTCCTTTTATTATTCGATATTTTTTTTATAAATCTTTACAGTTTATTAATTATTTTAAAATAAATATAAAATAATCAATTATATTTGTTTTAAAATGTTGATTCACTAAATTTAATCTTTCCATTTTAACATTTCTACCATAATAATTATTTATACAAAAAACTATTATGAACTTTAATATTATATTAGCTCTTAAGATATCCATAATTAATATTTTAGTATTTTTAATTTTTACTCCCTTATAAAAAATCTTTTTAAACATTTACCATATACTTCAGTTATTCTCTATATATATTGGAGCTGTACTTATTTGTAATTATATAAATATCCATTTTAAAATTGATATTTATATAATCATTATGAAAAATAAAAAATATTAATAAAATTAATGTTATGTTATTTTTAAAATAAACAGTATAATATTAATTGTTAATTATTATATTTTAAATATTAGAAATATAAATAATATTATGAAAAAAGAAATAGATAGTGTAATTTATTACATTATT
>NZ_MRAE01000035.1 GCF_002008345.1 Clostridium tepidum | reverse complement strand
TTATATAATTATATTAAAATATTATCATAAAATAGATACATTTAAATTAATATTTTTAAAATATAACAATATTTATAAAGGTCTATACTTAATTATAAAATAATTAATTTTTTTCAGAAAAAGGAATATTCAAAATATTATTAAATTATTATTTTGTTTTGTTAAAAGATTATTACAATAAACTATATAATTATGTTTAAAATAGGGAAATTAATAAATTTATTACATCTTTTATTCTTAAAAATTATAAAATCAATAAATGTAATTATATCTTTTTAGGTAAGATATACAAAAGTTTTAAAGAGTTTAAATTGAAAAAATTATATATTTTATTACATTAAATAAAAATTCTAAAAAAAGTATATTTTTAGTGAATAATTATGTTGAATTTTCAATAAGATAAATAAATTCAGATATTTCAGATAAAATATCAATTGGCAAACGATTGAACAAGATAAAATTATAAAAATTCAGGCTTTATAATATTAATAAATAAATTTGTTATTGTGGAAATTTTCAGAAATATAAAGTAGAATAAAACAGTATTGGTTGAAAGGTCATACCAAAATACCAAAATACCAACATACCATAATACCAAAAACTATCATATACAATATTAAAAAGGAGGGTTTATGTGAATATTTATACAATTTGTTTTATTGCTTTGATACCTATAGTATGGTTAATGATTTCGTTAGGAGTTCTTAAAATGCCAGGTCATAAAACATGTCCTGTAACATTGTTAGTAACTGCAATTTTAGCAGTTATAGTTTGGAAAATGCCAATTTCAGATGCATTTTCAGCTGCTTTAGAAGGAACAGCATTGGCTATTTGGCCTATAATACTTGTAATTGTGGCTGCAGTATTTACCTATAATGTATCTCTTCATACTAAAAGTATGGATACTATAAAAAAGATGATGGTTTCTATAACTACGGATAAAAGAATATTGGTATTAATACTTGCTTGGGGATTTGGTGGATTTTTAGAGGCTATAGCAGGTTTTGGTACTGCGGTTGCTATTCCAGCAGGCATAATGACAGCACTTGGATTTAATCCCGTTTTTGCAGCAATAATATGTCTTATAGCCAATACTACACCTACAGCTTTTGGGGCTATAGGGATTCCAGTAACAACTCTTGCTAAAATAACTAATATAGATATAATGCAACTTAGTTATGCAGTAGGTTTGCAATTATTATTTTTAATAGTAATAATTCCAATAGCTTTAGTAATGTTAACAGGAAAAAGTATAAAAGCTATTAAAGGGGTTTTTATAATATCATTAGCTGCAGGACTTTCTTTTGCTGTACCTCAATTATTAGTGACTAAATATATGGGACCAGAATTACCGGCTATAATAGGGTCAATAACATGCATGGTAGTAACTATACTTATAACCAAAATATTTTATAAAGATACTGCTTCTAAAGATGGAGAAAAAATATCTTTTAAAAAAGGAATATTAGCATGGTTACCTTTTATATTAGTTTTTGTTTTCATAATTTTAAGTAGTTCATTGTTCCCAACAATAAACACAGGATTATCTAAGATACAATCAACTTTTTATATCTATACAGGTCCAAATGCCGATCCATTTACATTTTTATGGATTGCAACACCAGGAACCTTAATTATAATAGCTACTTTTATAGGAGGATTAATACAAGGAGCTAAATTTTCAGAATTAGTATCTGTATTTGTGAAAACTATAAAGCAGATGGGTAAATCTGCAATAACAATAATAGCTATAGTAGCTATGGCAAAAATTATGGGATATAGTGGAATGATAAAATCAATAGCCACTGTATTGGTAGCGATTACAGGAAAATATTATCCTTTAATATCACCTATAATTGGAGCATTAGGAACTTTTGTAACAGGTAGTGATACTTCTGCTAATGTATTATTTGGAGGACTTCAGGTTGAAGTAGCTAACACTTTAGGATTAAATCCTTATTGGCTTGCAGCAGCTAATACTGGAGGGGCTACTGTTGGTAAAATGATATCACCACAGAGTATAACTGTAGCTACAGCAGCTACTGGACTTGCTGGAGCAGAAGGTAAAATATTAAATGCAACCTTGAAATTTTGTATAGTTTTTGTAATCGTTTTAGGGGTAATGGCTTATTTTATGGCACCACTATTTGGATTTTAATTAGTTAAATTACAAAAAGGCATTATTATAATCCTTCAGGCTGTTGATAAATATGTTTTGTCAACAGCCTTTTGTTTATATATTTCTTTAAATTATATTGTTAAGTTTTATTAAATTAGAAATTTCATAATTGGGATTTTATATTGGTGTATTTACAATTATTATATTCGCAGGTTAATAGGGTCTATATTGTTATATTTACAATTTTATTAAGATTAAACTATAAATATAAGGTTTATGTATAAATTTATATGTTTAAATAATAGAGATTATATTTAAAAAAATTAAGAGTAAGTGGAAATGCATTAATATAAATATCTTATAAAATTTATAAATTTATTTAAATAAATAAATGAATTACAATCATTTTGATAAAGATTTTCAATAGCTATTGAAATCATTAATCAATGATGATATAATAGCATTGCATGAAAGTTAACAAAGCATTAGGGTTAACTTATTTATTTTGTACAAGGGTTAGTTTAAACTAACATAAAAAATTTGGAAATATAATATTTTAAATCAATAATTTAATATTTTATAGGATATTTAAAATAAAAAAATATTGATTCTAAATAATTGCCTTAAGGGGAGGTGAGTGTTATGACATTAGCTATGGCAAGAGAAGGTGAGGTAAATAAAATAAAGAAAATAACAGGTAGGGATAATGTGCGACAATTTCTTGCAAAATTAGGTTTTGTAGAAGGAGAAAGTGTTACTGTCATATCAGAGATATCAGGAAATATGATAATAAATGTGAAAGATTCAAGGATAGCTATTGGTAAAAGTATGGCTAATAGAATCATTGTTTAGAGAGGAGAATTATTTATGATGACGTTAAAAGATGTGAAATGTGGACAAAAAGTAACTGTGGTAAAACTCCATGGAAAAGGAGTTGTAAAAAGAAGAATTATGGATATGGGAATAACTAAGGGTGTAGAAATTTTTGTCCGTAAATTAGCACCATTAGGAGATCCAATAGAAGTAAATATTAGAAATTACGAATTAACACTTCGCAAAGCTGATGCGGAAATGATAGAAGTAAGGTAAAAAAATAAAATATATACCTTTTAGGAGGGAATTAAATGGAAAATATAAGAATTGCTCTTGTAGGAAATCCTAACTGTGGTAAAACTACAATGTTTAATTATTTAACTGGTAGTTCACAGTATGTAGGCAACTGGCCTGGAGTAACTGTAGAAAAAAAAGAAGGTAAATTAAAACAAAATAAAGATATAAGAGTAATAGATTTACCTGGAATATACTCACTTTCACCATATACTTTAGAAGAAGTTATAACAAGAAACTATCTTATTGGAGAAAAACCAGAAGTTATTATAAATATAGTAGATGGTACAAACCTTGAAAGAAACTTGTATTTATCAACTCAAGTTATAGAACTTGGAATTCCTGTTATAATAGCTTTAAACATGATGGATATTGTTAGAAAAAATGGAGATGTCATAGATAAGGACAAGTTAGAGAAAGCTATAGGCTGTACTGTAGTTGAAACATCTGCTTTAAAAGGTGATGGATGTAAAGAACTAATTAATAAGGCAATAGAATTGGCTAAGTCACACAAAACTAATGCAATTGAGCATGTTTTTTCAGATGATGTAGAAAAAGTTTTATCTGATATTGAGAATGAAATTTATAATCAAGTTCCAAAAGAGCATTTACGCTGGTTTGCTGTAAAATTATTTGAAAATGATGAAAAAGCAATTGAACAAATAAATATTTCAAAATCTTTAAAGGATAAAGTTGGATCCATTGTGACCAGTTTTGAAGATAAATTAGATGATGATGGTGAAAGTATTATAACTAATGAACGTTATAATTACATAAGTAAAATAATTGATAAATGTGTAGTTAAGAAAAATAAATCTAAATTAACTACTTCCGATAAAATAGATAAAATAGTTACTAATAGAATTTTAGGATTGCCTATATTTGCAGGTGTTATGTTTCTTGTTTATTATTTATCTATTTCAACAATAGGTACTGGAGCTACGGATTGGGTAAATGATGTTTTATTTAATGATATTATACCTCCAGCAGTAGAAGGATTCCTTACATCTATAGGAACTGCTGATTGGTTAGTTTCTTTAATAAATGATGGTATTATAGCTGGTGTAGGAGCTGTACTTGGATTTTTACCACAAATGATGGTATTATTTTTATGTCTTGCTATTTTAGAAGATTGTGGTTATATGTCACGTATAGCTTTTATAATGGATAGAATATTCCGTAAGTTTGGTCTTTCAGGTAAGTCATTTATTCCTATGCTTATAGGAACAGGTTGTGGAGTTCCAGGTATTATGGCATCAAGAACTATTGAAAATGAATCAGATAGGAAAATGACTATTATTACTACTACATTTATGCCTTGTTCTGCTAAATTGCCAATAATAGCATTAATTGCAGGGGCATTATTCCCAGGGTCAGTTTGGGTAGCACCTTCAGCATATTTTATTGGAATCGCAGCTATTGTATGCTCTGGAATAATTTTAAAGAAAACAAAAGCTTTTGCAGGTGAGCCTGCTCCATTTGTTATGGAATTACCAAAATATCATGTCCCTAGTTTAAAAGGTGTATTTATTCATATGTGGGATAGAGCAAAATCATTTGTTAAAAAGGCTGGTACTGTAATATTCCTTGCTTGTGGATTAATATGGTTCTTAAGTTCATTTAACTGGTCATTAGCAATGGTGGAAACTCCAGATTCAATTTTAGCTTCAATTGGTAAAGTGATAGCTCCTATATTTAATCCATTAGGATGGGGAGATTGGAAAGCAGCAGTAGCTACTATTACAGGATTAATTGCAAAAGAAAATGTAGTTGGTACATTTGGTATTTTATACGGCGCTGGAGAAGTAGCAGAAGATGGTGTAGAAATCTGGAAAACTTTACAGGGCTCATTTACACAACTATCTGCATATTCATTCTTAATATTTAACTTATTGTGTGCTCCATGTTTTGCTGCTATTGGTGCAATTAAACGTGAAATGGGTAATGCTAAATGGACTTGGATATCTGTTGGATATCAAACTGCATTAGCCTATGGAGTATCACTTACTTTTTACCAATTAGGATTATTTGTTACAGGAAAAGGATTTGGAGTTGGAACATTAGTTGCATTAGTATTATTAGCATGGTTCTTATATATGTTATTTAGACCACAAAAAAAATTTTCTGATTCAATTAATATTAAAAGAGAGAGGGTAGAAAATATTAGCGCTTAGCGCGTAAGGAGATAATAATTATGGCTACATTTATAATTGGTACATTAGTAATAGGATTATTTGTTTTTGTTGGATACAAAGTTTACAAAGATAAAAAAAATGGAAACTGTTGTAGTGGAAGTTGTTGTGACTGTCACAGCTCATGCAAACCTACTAAGTCAAAGTAAAAAATAAAGGAATCTATTTTTTAAGTGTTTTATAAATAATCACTTGAAAATAGATTCTTTTTTTACACAATAGTTCTATTTTAAAGTTTAAAAAACAGATATTTATTTGAATTATTAATGTGAAATTTATTTGGATATGCTCTCTTTTTAGTAGAAAGATTCAAAATAAAAATTTCCTACTATAAGGGAGCATATAATTTTTATATTATTATACTATTACTATAGATTTTATTTATATATATTTGCAAATTTTCAATTCTTTTGATAATATTATTATACTTACTATTTCAAAAAAATACCAATTACTTTTGTTTTAGTAATAGGATATTTTTTAGCAATCAATTTAATAATTACATATTATTAATGAATTTTTTAAAAACTTTTTTAAATAGAGTGTATGAAGCAATTATGAAAAAATAACCTTTATGATGTTACATATATAATACTAAAAAATATTTTATGTATGAAACAGTTGTGGAAAAATAACGTTAAAAAATACAGTTATTATTGTATTTTTTTAGTTAAAAGATAACAAGCTCGTATTTAAAATATAGGAGGACATATATGAGAAGTATAAGAAAGAAAAAAAAAGTATTGAAAAGGGTTAATTTTGTAGTAATTATTGTTATAATTTTATGCACTATTCAAATAACATCAAATAAGTATCATAGAAGCCTAAAAACTGAGAAAACAAAAGTTGTTAAAGCAAATAAGAATAATAGTAATAAAGGAAATAGTGAGCAGAAGGTTGAAAAAAAATCTAATAATAAAAATGATAATGATAGTAAAGATTATAGTAAAAAAAGTAATAAAAAGATTGATAAAAAGGAATCTAATAATAAAAATTTAAATCAAAGATTATTATTAGTAAATAGGGATAATAGGCTAGATGAAAATTATTTTCCACGAGATCTTACTGTACCCAATGTAAGATTTTTGGGAAACAGAAATTTTCAAATAAAGAGATTGAGAAGAGAAGCAAGTGAAGCCTTAGAGAATCTTTTTCAAGAAGCTAAAAAAGAGAATATAATATTATTAGGCGTATCAGGATATAGAAATTATAATTATCAGGTAAATGTTTATAATAATTCAGTTTATAGAAATGGAAAAGAGCATGCAGATAACTATGTTGCACAACCGGGAGCAAGTGAACATCAAACAGGGTTAGCTATGGACATAGTTTCAACTGAATATATTAATTTAGATGAAAATTTTGTTAATACTAAGGCATATAAATGGCTTAAACAAAACTGTTATAAGCATGGTTTTATAATTAGATATCCAAAGGAAAAAGAATATGTTACTGGTTACAAATTTGAACCATGGCATATAAGGTATGTAGGGGTAGAGGTTGCTACAGAAATTATGAATAGGGGTATTACTTTAGAAGAATATATACAAGAAAATAAGGCAAAATAAAAATTGGCTGTCACATTAAGGAATTTACACACAATATATTGTTTTACAAATTCAAATTTATCACAATATATTGTAAAATTTATTCTTAGGGTGGCAGCCAATTTAATTTATTTGATGATTGTCTTATTTTTATTCCTATATTCTTTAAAGTTTGAATAAAGAGTTAGAAATAAATATTTTAATAATTTATATTATTTTCATTTTTTATTTATATTGGCTAAAATCTTATTAGTTTTTTATTGAACTATAAAGTTTTCTTTTCTAATAATAACTTTTTTAGATAACATAACAATTTTTTATTGAACTATAAAGTTTTCGTTTCTAAATTCAATAGGGGTTTTATTATTAAATTTTTTAAAAGTTGAACTAAAATAATTTTGATTATTAAATCCAACAGAAAGAGCAATTTCTAATATAGATAAATCATTTTTAGCTAAAAGCTCTTTACTTTTTTCTATTCTAATTTCATTTATAAGTTGAGAAAAAGTTTTACCTGTTTCTTTTTTTAATATAGAACAAAAATAAGATTTATTTATATTTAGATATTTAGCAATATTGTCTAAGGTTATATCTTCATTATAGTTAGCATATAAAATATCCATAGCTTTTCTAATATGAGGATTATTGGGTGTTTTACAAGCAAGAACTTTTTCTTTGATGTATTTACTATCTAAGGCTATATTTCTTAAAAGAGAAATTAAATGAGGAATACAACAAAGTGGTTTATAAGGTATACCATCCTTATTTCCTTTAGATAAAGAATATGGTCCTATTATATATACACCTCGATGAATGCTTTTAGGACAAATGTAGAAGCCTGTAAATCGAATGTGGCTTAAAAGATTAGTTTCTACAGTATAATAATTATTCTCGGCCATAGAGTCATAATCTAATTTTTCATATATATTATTGTCATCAACTATATTTTCAAAAATATAGTTGTATCCCATAGAAGTTATTAAATCACCGTTATAACTAAAAGCTTTTATCGGAATATTAGTGCATAAAAAGAACTTTTCAGCTACAGGACATATATGTTTATTTGCGTCACACAAATATGATCACTCCTTTAAAATTTATCTAAATATAGTTATAAATATCTAAATATAATTAAAGTTAAATAAGGGATAAGGTTGTACAATGTTATTGAAAATGAAAATCAATAACATTGTATATGTGAATGATTATATCAATGAAGTATTGGAGGTGTCAAATATAATGTTATTTACATATAGATAAGGTTAAAAATGGGTTATATTATACCATAAAATGTTTTTTACGTTCCTAAAGGGGAGAAACAATGAAAAAGAGATATTTAATTTTGACATTGATTATTTTATCTATTGCTTCAATATTTATAGGAGTTAAAGATATTAGTTTTCTAGATATATTTAAAGCAGATGATATTAAGCTTAAAGTATTGTTAATTGGCAGAATTCCAAGACTTATAAGTATTATTATTGTAGGAGCTACTATTAGTATATCAGGACTTATTATGCAGCAAATAAGTAGGAATAAATTTGTATCACCAGATACAGCTTCAACTGTAGATAGTGCAAAGCTTGGAATTTTAGTTGCTTTGATGATATTTCCTTCAGCAAATATTACTGAAAAAATGATAGTTTCTTTCATATTTTCTTTGATGGGTACATTGTTATTTATGAAAATTTTAAAAAAAATAAAATCTAAAAATTCTATATTTATACCACTTGTGGGTATAATGCTTGGTAATATAATAGATTCAATAACTACGTTTTTTGCATATAAATATGATCTTATTCAAATCATTGCATCTTGGCTTCAAGGTGACTTTTCATTGATTATCAAAGGAAATTATGAGCTTATATATTTAAGTTTACCTATAGTAATTATAGCATCTATTTATGCTAATAAATTTACGGTAGCTGGTATGGGGGAAGATTTTTCTAAAAACTTAGGTGTTAATTATAATAGGATTATAAATATAGGACTTATAATAGTAGCATTAATATCTTCCTTGGTGGTTATTACTGTAGGGAAAATACCATTTTTAGGACTTATAGTCCCTAATATAATTACTCTTTATAAAGGAGATAATTTAAAAAATAGTATTTGGAGTACAGCATTACTTGGGGCAGTATTTCTTTTGATATGTGATATATTAGGTAGGTTAATTATTTATCATTATGAAATATCTATAGGACTTATGGTTGGAGTTATAGGAAGTATAGTGTTTATTTATCTCTTATTTAGGAGGAATGGCAATGAAGTATAGAAGAAGGATATTTTTATTAGGCATTTTTTCTATAGCTCTTATATTATTATTTATATTTACAGGTATAAGTAAGGGTAATTATGATTATGTATTGCCAAGAAGAATTTCAAAGATATTAGCTATATCATTAACAGCAGGAGCAATAGCTTTTTCTTCAATGATATTTCAAACTATAACTAATAATAGGATATTAACTCCTAGTGTATTAGGATTAGATTCATTATATATGTTTATACAAACTTTTGTAGTATTTATTTTTGGGGTTAATAGTAAGGTTGTTATAAACAACAACTTCAATTTTATTGTATCCATCATTTTTATGATTATATTTTCAATGATTTTATATAAGTATCTATTTAAACGAGAACACAAAAATATATTCTTCTTAATTTTAACAGGGTTGATATTAGGAACACTATTTCAAAGTTTAGCAGCCTTTATGCAGACAATAATAGATCCTAATGCATTTTTGGTAATACAAGATAAAATGTTCGCTAGTTTTAATAAGATAAATACTGATGTTCTTCTTATATCTATTATAGGAATATTACTTGTTATAGCTTATGTGTATGATTATGTGAAAGTTTTAGATGTAATGTTATTAGGAAGGGCAGAGTCAATAAATTTAGGTGTTTCCTATGATAAAGTTATAAAAAAGATGCTTATAGTAGTTTCAATATTAGTATCTATATCTACAGCATTAGTTGGACCTATAACTTTTTTAGGATTGCTTTCTGTAAATCTTACCTATGAATTTATAGATACATATAAGCATAAATACCTAATTGTAGGTTCCGTATTGATAAGCATTATAGCTTTAGTTGGTGGACAACTTCTTGTTGAAAGATTTTTAAATTTTGGTACAACATTAAGTGTAATTATAAATTTCATTGGAGGAATTTATTTTATGTATCTACTTTTAAAGGAGAGCAAACTATGATAAAAATAAAAAATGTAACAAAGAAATATGGAAATAAGAATGTCATAGATAATGTATCTTTAAATATAGAAAAAGGAAAGATAACCTCTTTTATTGGACCAAATGGAGCAGGAAAAAGTACTTTGCTTTCTATAATAAGTCGTCTTATAACTAAAGATGAAGGGCAAGTGTTTATAGAGGGCACAGAGCTTTCAAAATGGGACAATAAAAGTTTGGCAAAGAAAATTTCTATATTAAAACAGTCTAATCATACAAATATAAGGTTGAGAATTAAGGAATTAGTAAGTTTTGGGAGATTCCCTTATTGTAATGGTAATCTTTCTTCAGAAGATTTACAATATGTTGATGATGCTATAGGATATTTAGAGCTTAAAGATATAGAAAATAAATATTTAGATGAGTTAAGTGGTGGGCAAAGACAAAGAGCTTATATAGCAATGATAGTTGCTCAAAATACAGATTATATATTACTAGATGAGCCATTAAACAATTTAGATATGAAACATTCTGTACAGATTATGAAAATTCTAAAAAAATTAGTTAGAGAGCGAAATAAAACAGTTATTTTAGTAATACATGATATTAACTTTGCATCCTGCTATTCAGATTATATAGTTGCTTTAAAAAATGGAATTGTTGAAAGTGAAGGCAGTACTAATCAAATTATAAATAAAAGTATTTTAAGTAATATATGAGATGGATTTTAAAATCAAAGATATAGAAAATCAAAAAATTTGTATATATTTTTAATTTATTATATAAAGATTTATGAATTGGTCATTTTGTATAGTTAAAGAATTTATTTTTGAATATAATAATTGTTTTAAAAAAATAGCTCAGCACAGTGTAGTAATATATTTATGTTTAAAATGAATTATACAATTTTTAGTTGGATAAATTTAATAACCATAAAAACTTTTAAGAAAGGAGTAGTATAATGAATTTTTATTATATATTCATTATACAAGGTGAATTATATGAATAAAAAAAATTGGACAATAGTAGGAATTTTAATAGTATTTATTATTGGCGGAACTTTAATTTTTAAATCTAAACAAAATAAAAAACAGGAAGTTAGCAATAAAGATATAACAATTACTCATAAGCTTGGAGAGGCAAGATTAAAAAAGAATCCTAAAAAGGTAGTAGTTTTTGATTATGGTACTTTAGATTCTTTAGATAAAATGGGAGTAGAAGTAAAAGGACTTCCAAAGTCAAATATACCAAGTTATTTATCAAAATATAAAGATGATAAGTATGCAAATGTAGGTACTTTATTTGAACCTAATTATGAAAAGTTAAATGAAATTAAACCAGATGTAATATTTATATCAGGAAGACAATCTAAAGTATACAAAGAACTTAATAAAATAGCTCCTACAATACAATTAAATGTAGAAGACGGAAAATATATGGAGTCAGTTAAAGGAAATTTAGAAAAGTTAGGAAAGATATTTGATAAAGAAGATTTTGTAAAAACTGAAATGAAGAAACTTGATGATTCAATAAAATCTATAAATGAAGAAGTTAATAAAAGTGGAAAAAAAGCTTTGGTTCTTTTAGCTAATGATGGAGCGTTAAGTGCTTATGGAAAAGGATCAAGATTTGGGATTATACATGAAGAACTAGGGTTTCCACTTTCAGATGAAAATATAGATACAGCGGTTCACGGTCAAAAAATATCTTTTGAATATGTAGTAGAAAAAAATCCAGATTATATTTTTGTTATTGACAGAGGTGCAGTTGTACAAGGTGGACATAAATCAATAAATAAAATATTGGAAAATGACCTAATAAAGACTACAACTGCATATAAAAATAATAAGATTATTTCATTAAATCCAGAACTTTGGTATATATCATCAGGTGGTATAGTATCTACTACTGAAATGTTAAAGGAAATAAAAGAGGTCATTAAATAATGAAAGATTATATAAGAGTTAAAATACTAAAAATTTTATTTTAATATTTTATATAATAGAAAATTTAGATATAAAAATTGATATTAGTATATTTAATATTGCTTTTTAATTAAATAAAAACCCATTGAAAGGTAAGTGTTAATTTTAGCCTTTTAATGGGTTAAGTTTTTATAGAAATTTATATTTTTTAGACCTTATTTAGTTTTTATTAATATTTTCAAGATTATTTTTAATTTTATCCAGTTGATTTTTTATTGTTAAATATCAACTATAATCACAAATTACAGATTAGGAACATATTATAATTTATAATGGATTTAAATTTTTATAAATCTGGTAATTTGTTATTACATTAAAGGAGTGGATTTTATGCCATTTTTAACAAAGGTTCCAGAATCAGATTTGTATGTGGCAAAGCTTTATCCTAATACTAATTTTAAAGAATTACCTTCATTAAATTGTGGCAGATATAATAGTTATTTAAATATATATAGAATATTAATGTATTTTGATATTTCTTTTCTTCCGCGCAATATATGTATTTGCAACGCTGTTTTAAAACTTTATATAAAGGAAAATCCTGATGAAAATGTTAGAAAAACTATAACAATACACGAACTTCTTCAACCATTTGATGAAAGTATTGTTACTTATTCCAATCAGCCAAAATTTAGGGACAACCCTCGTGTGTCATTTAATATAAAAAATAAAATTAATGAATTTGTTCAAGTTAATATAACAGATTTATTAAGGGAGTGGTATTCTTCACCTAATTCTAATTATGGTATGTTAATAAAAACTGCAGAAACTGAATTTGATTTTATAAGTTTTGCTAGTACATCTGATGAAGATGAATCGAAATTTCCTAAATTAGAAATATACTATAAGTATTGTAAGGGATTGAGTTCATATCCTAAAGAAACAGTTCAATTATTATCATCAGAGGATTTTGTGAATTCTAATTCTATTCCACTTGGACCAAATGTAGGGACTTTTGCAATAGAAAATAAAGGAGTAGGGGCTATTAATGTAAGAATACAACTTAGTTCTGATAATATAAATTGGATAGATAATAAGTTGCCTTATGTTAGTGATTATATTTTATTAAAGGGTGATAATATAATATTAACTACAACTGCGTATATGGATTATGCTAGGGTATTGATTACTCATGCTGAAAATTATCCTTTAGAAGATGCTAAAGCTATAATATATAAAACTGTTAAAGTTTAAATATATTTTTTAAAATCGCCAAAAGAGGATCTATGTCTATGGATAATATTTTCCTAAAGAATAATAACTTATAAGGAGTATAACTCTGTTAATAAGCTTTGGAGCCTTGAACTTACTAATTTTATATGAGAATGTAAAAATTTATAAAATTTTATTAATAAGCTTTAGAATTAGTAAAAATTATATCTAAAAATAAGAGATATATTTATGATTGATTTATTAAAGATTTAGTAACTAAAAAAAGAATGGTTTAAAAAGTGGATAATTAGAATATGAAATAATGAAAATATTAATAATTAAATAATTGAAGGTAATTAACCAAATTTTAATATATGTATAGATTTATGAAAAGCAAATTTAGGGTATGTAGGTATATTGATGTAAAATCAATTTACTTGCATACCCTTTTTAATAGAGCATTTATATTTGCATTTGGGCGATTATTTTTAAGTCCGTACCTAAATTTGATATATATGCTAACCTAACATATCTTGAAAAAATCATAGGTACTAAGGTAATTATTTTACCAGGTTCTATAGTTTTAACAGCAACACTATCATCTGTGTAACCGTAATCTGATTCATTTTTTTTAGGACTTATTTGAAGTTTAACTTTTGCACTATTTTCCCCAGCATTTTTTACGAAAAAGGTAACTGTGGATTGCTCAATTGTTTCAAATGGTGGACTATATTGGTACTCGTCTATAGCAGATACATCTAAGCTGTATTCACTAAATTTTTTTCCAACTATATTTACATTTTGGGATAATGGCGGTGGATTATAGCTTTGAAGCCAGTTTAAAATATCTTCTCCTACTTCTATAAGTTCTTCATCTTTAGTGAATATTTTACTAGGGTTAGTGAGCATTATTATCACCCCCAATATATAGAAGTCCTATTAAAATATATTCTTTTATTTTTATAAGCAGAGTTTTTTTAAAATAAGAAGTTTTTATTTTCACTAAAGCCTATAAATAATCTAGCTTTATCTTATTGTGTTTTAAATACTTATTTTCACTAAAATTTATAAATCTATATACTAGAACACAATTATTATTTAATTTTATTTTCAGAAAAAGGAGTGTTATAGTGGATTGTAGTTGGATAAATATTTTTTTATTATAAAAGAGCTTTTAATATATCAATACCTTCTTTATCAATAATTTCAAAAATTTTTATTGATCTAATAATTTCTTTTTTAGCCATTTTGTTGTACCCATGCTTAAAATATAATTTACCTAAGTTTAATAGGACGGATTCATCACTTATAAGATTTAATAAATTTAAAGCCTTTTCAAATTTGGCGAATTCTTTGTTTACAAGCATGACTTCACATATTTGGAAGATAACTGGAGTATAATCTAACATAGTTTTATCTTCTGACAGAATATTAGTATTTTTATTAGTAAACATATTAAGAAATTCTTTATACACTTTTAAAGTAGTATTATTGTGCTCAGATAAATTGCTTTTATTAAATTGATTTATTGATACAATAGCTAAATCATATTTATCTTTCATAATAAAACATAAAGCTTTATACATCATTATTTGAAAATAGTATAAATTTTTTTCTTCTATGGTGTCAATATATTCTATGCATTCATCAATCTTGCATGAATATAGTAGAGATTTAACTTTAAATATTTTTAAATCGTCTGAAAATGTTCCAGCTTCTTCACTTTTGTTTATATATTCCAAGGCTGTATTATAATATCCTTCCATATAAAATAAATCTGCGATTATAGGATATTCTCTAGGGAAATCGGTAAAGAAATTTTCTAAAATTTTTTTCATATCTTTTACACTGAATTTTTTTTCTTTTAATATATGACATATATTATAAAGAGGTACTAAAAAGTCTGGTTTTGATTTAATGGTTTCAACAGAATATTTATATGCAGTATCATAATCTTTTAAATCCATATAAATAGTTGATAATTCATATTTAGGTCTAAATCCGCCTACGCCGTAAATTGATTTTAAAGCTAAAGGAGGTTCTCCAAGTTCTAGGCATCTTTCAAAAGCTTTTATGGCTAAAATAGGGCTATTTTTTTCTTCTAATATGATTCCTTTTAAATAATATAAGTCAGTAAAGTTAGGATAATACTTTATTCCAATATCAACGAAATCTAAAGCTTTATCATAATTTTTTAACATATAATTTGATATAATTATTCTTTCTATTAATCTTGAAGCGTATCCTGTATTTGGATCAAAATCTTCATAGGATTTATAATAATTTTCTAAAGCTGATTTTTTATCATTTAAGGCAAAGTATTCATTACCTAAATTAAAATATGCAAATTTGATGTCTTCTCCTTTTTGTATTTGTTCTTTTAAAAGAGTAATATTTCGATTTCTTTTATCTTTGGATATAATGCTTTTATTTAGATAACCATAATGATATATTCTTATATCATAAGCTTTTCCTTGCACATCTTTTTCATGGTTAACTAATTGGTTATGAATTTTGCCTTCATAATGAAATCCATAATTGTTTTTAAACAATCGAGGATTTAAATTTATGCTTATATCATTAGAATTTACACTATAACCAGAGTAATTTAAAGTTTGAAAAAAATATATTATATCTTCATTTAACCCTTTCTCTATAAGATTTCTAAATTTTTCTTTATCTTCTTTGCAAAATTCATCATCGCCGTCCATTATTAAGATCCAATTTTTTGATGCATATTTTAAAGATTCATTTCGAGCAGCACTAAAATCATTACACCATGGGAAATAGTGAACTTTTGCATTATATTTTTTTGCGATTTCTACAGTTTTGTCTGTAGAACCAGTATCAACAACTATTATTTCATCTACTAAATCATGCACACTGTTTAAACATCTTTCTAAGTTTGCTTCTTCATTTTTAACAATCATGCACAAACTTATATCATGATTGGGCATATTATCACCTCTATTTCAAAGAAGCTAAGAAGTACCAAAGGGTACTCCTCAGCTAATTTACTAATACCTACCGTTAAAGAAGACTTGTACACTTTGTTCGGTAGTTGAAGTAGTTGAAAGATAAACTTTAGTATAGTGCATATAATAAGAACTACTTAAGACTTTGGCACTTCCATTTGATACTATAGTAGCTGTTTCTCCAACTAAAACATAGGTTCCATTTTCCTCTGGGGATACTGCTACCTTAACTGTTAAAGGTACATCTCCTCCATCAATTTTTTTAACATACCAGGTAATATCCTGCATCTTTGAAGTATCTATTGGGGTACTGTATTGAGGATTAGATAAAGTTATTGCAGAAAGTGTTTCAGATGTTTGAGTGAAATATCTATCATTTAAATTTACATTAATAGTACCATTAGCAATAGAAGTAACATTTGAAATAGTACCGTTTGTTAATGAACTAATTTGGGTAACGTCAATAGTACCGCTAGTAATAGAATTTAGTTCAGTAACGTTAATAGTACCATTAGTAATGGAGTTAACGTTTGAAACAGTACCGTTAGTTAATGAACTAATTTGGGTAACATCAACAGTACCGCTAGTAATAGAATTTAGTTCAGTAACGTTAATAGTACCATTAGTAATGGAGTTAACGTTTGAAACAGTACCGTTAGTTAATGAACTAATTTGGGTAACATCAACAGTACCGCTAGTAATAGAATTTAGTTCAGTAACGTTAATAGTACCATTAGTAATGGAGTTAACGTTTGAAACAGTACCGTTAGTTAATGAACTAATTTGGGTAACGTCAATAGTACCGCTAGTAATAGAATTTAGTTCAGTAACGTTAATAGTACCATTAGTAATGGAGTTAACGTTTGAAACAGTACCGTTAGTTAATGAACTAATTTGGGTAACATCAACAGTACCGCTAGTAATAGAATTTAGTTCAGTAACGTTAATAGTACCATTAGTAATGGAGTTAACGTTTGAAACAGTACCGTTAGTTAATGAACTAATTTGGGTAACGTCAACAGTACCGCTAGTAATAGAATTTAGTTCAGTAACGTTAATAGTACCATTAGTAATGGAGTTAACGTTTGAAACAGTACCGTTAGTTAATGAACTAATTTGGGTAACATCAACAGTACCGCTAGTAATAGAATTTAGTTCAGTAACGTTAATAGTACCATTAGTAATGGAGTTAACATTTGAAATAGTACCGTTAGTAATAGAATCTATTTTATCGATGGTTCCTAAAGTAGTATTTAGTTCACCATATTCATTTACTTTAAGAGGTAAATAATTATTACCGTCATAACCAAAGACAGCGGTTTTTAATTCTTCAGCTGAATTTGAAAAAACTATACTGTTAGCCATACAAAAATCACTTCCTCTATAAAAAATGAAGCCTATAAAAGCTTCAATATATACTATGCAATTTTATTAGCCAGTGATACAAAAATAGCATCAATAAACATTTATAGATAGTTATTAAATATAATAATATCAAAAATATTATATAAAAAATTAAAATAACAAATACTTATATATAGTAACTATATATAAGTACTAAGGTTTTAAAGTATTTATATTTTAAATATAGTGTTGGAAAGGAAGACAAGCTTTGTTTATATTAAAGTTTAGAAATTTTTGTTTAGATGTATTTACTATTATTTTCAACAAAATAGAAATATTAGATTAGATAGCTATGAGGAAATGGGGGGGATTATGGAAGATACCTAGTGCGTAAAAAATAGGGAAATGAAAGGATTTAAACTATTAAATTAATCCCTAAAATTAGAATAATTTTAACTAAATTATATATGTTAAATTTAAATCGTATATTTATTATGCTACTAAATTACTTGATATTTCGTGTATTAGGAAAAATTTTATAGTTTAAATCCAATTGTTATATTAATTATAATTTAAGAAAAATAATCTACTATTTTTGATTCAATATTTTCTTCTGGTATATTTAATTTTTTTAGATAATATTCTAGTTTAGAGCTAGAAGGAAAGTATTTAATAGTAGGTTCTTCTGATATTAATTCATATTTTAAATTATTTTTACTAGCGATAATATCTAATATTTCTCTTAGTTTTAATTTTTTTAAGGGTATTAAATTTATAATTTCATCTTTAGGAAAAATATTAATATTTTTAGCTGATTCTATTATAATTTTGGATATAAATTCACTAGATAAAGGATTTAAATAATTATTATATCCATTAACTTTTAAAATTTTATTTTCTCTAATGCAATTTTTTATTAAAGACATTAATCTATTATTTCTTTCAAATTGTCCATAACCATAGGTTAGTCTATATATGATTAATTTTTTGTTTATTATATCTTGCATTATATATTTTATAGCTATTTCAGAGTTATATTTGCATATTCCATATAGGCTACCTGGATATATTTTTTCATCCTCTTTAATATATCCACAGTTTCCATCATAAACAGCTGCACTAGATAAAAATATTATATTACAATTTATTTTACTTTTCATTTTTAAAATATACTGGGTATCTTTTTTTAAAAAGTTATAAAAATTTTCTGTGGTAATATGTGTATTACTGTTTCCACATGTGATTATTAAAGTCTCAATATTATCTATGAGCTGTTGATCTTTAATAAAATTTTCAAAACTCATTTTATTAAAATGTTTTAATATATTGTTTGAATTATTGAAGTATATCATTAAAATATCTTTACATTTATATTTATATTGCTTAATTAAAGTTTGTTGAATATTCTGTCCTATAAATCCACTAGCGCCTAAAACTGCTATCATTTTATATTCTCTTCTTTAACTTTTTTATACCAGCTAATCATTTCTTTTATACCTTCTTCAATACTTACTTTTGCAGTAAATCCTAATTTTTCTATTTTGTCTGTATTAAAATATTTACTCTGGGATTTAAATTTACCATTAAATTTTTGTCTTTTTATTAAATTAGGATCTGCTTTTAATTGTTTTGTAATGAATTTTGCACTTTCTTCTATAGTCTTATATTCCTTATTATTTCCTATATTATATGCTTGATATTCATTGCTATTAAAATCATGTTTTTTCAATATTAACAGAATTCCTTCTATAAAATCATTTATATGACACCAAGAACGAACACAATCTCTATCAACATAAATTTCTTTTTCATTTAAGAGATTCCATATGAAAATATCCAATGCAGATTTATATTTTGAAGAGTATACTCCTGGTCCATATACCATAAATGGTCTTATACCAACAGCTTTTAATCCATAATTTTTAACATAATGTCTAACTAAGCTTTCACCAAAGAGCTTACTTATAGCGTAAACATTATTTAAAGTTAAAGGGCTTACATTTAACATATCTCTTTCTTTAACTTCTTTATCATCAAAGATATCTCCGTAAACTTCTGAAGTGCTAAAATATACTAGCTTAGCATCGTATTCTAGTGCAATATTTATTAAATTTAATGTTCCCTTTATTGCAGAGTCAATCATTTTCCAAGGATGCTCTTCACCATTTAGTCTACCAACTTCACTAGCAGCATGAATTATATATTTTATATTTCCATCTATTCTTTTTACATTAGTATAAACCTCTCCAAAATCAGTAATATCTGATCTTATATAATCATCATAATCTCTAATATATTGATCTAAAACAACTATTGTATAATCACTATATTCTAGTTTTAATTTTTCAACTAATTTTTTACCTATAAATCCTAATCCACCTGTAACTAATATAACATCTTTCAATTTTTACATCCCCTTTATAAAATTAATATTTTTATAAAATTCACTAAAAGATTTACTATCCATTAATTCTATTGATTTTTCAAAAATGTATTTTAAATCATTTTTATAAAATGTATTTTCCATTTTATACAGGAAATTAGCTCCTTTGTTTTTTAGGATATCTTCATTTAATTTAATTAAATAATAGCTAAATATAGGTCTTACATTTAAACAACTATCATTAAACCAATTAAATTCATTTATAAATTTTAAAAAGTTTTCCATTTTATTGTGCTTTTTTAATAAATTTAAAATTCTTAACCTAGTTATATTAGAACCTACTATCATTTTTACCTTATTTTTGGAAGTTTGATTTGAATGAGATGTATTAAATACAGTTTTATTGTCATGAATAAATTTTGAGTTTAGTAAAATAGCTTTACTTAATAAATCCCAATCACCATCTACATTAACTAAACTCGTATCAAAACCTCCACATTTTTTGTAAGCTTCATTTGAAAAAACAAGGCTACTTCCATTTATAGGATTACTATATGATAAATATGCTAATTTTTTCATTGTATTATCTGATTGTATTAGAGTAAGAATATTATTGTCCATATTATATAATGATCCATTTGTAATATTAGTTCCAAGAATCATTTTATTTGAGAAAACAATATCATAATTTTTATTCTTTAATAAATAGAGATCTTGTTCTAATTTATCTATATCTATATATAAGTCATCTACGCTTATCCATCCTATATAATTGGTCTTAGCCATATTAAACCCAAATTTAAGAGCATATATTGCTCCAGAATTTTTATCTAAAGAGTAAATTTTTATAGTTCCTATTTTGTCTTTATATTTTTTTGCCAAAGAAATGCATTTATCTAAGCTAGTATCTTTAGATTTATCATCTACCAATATCCATTCAAGTTTATTTTTTATAGTTTGAATTCCCATGCTATTAAAAATATTTTCAAGGAATTTTTCACCGTTATAAACAGGAGTAACTATAGTTATTTCTGATTCATCATTGCTATGACTATATACCAAATTTTCTTGGGTATTTATAATTTTATTAGTATACAGTGAAATTTCAGAATTAAGTTTTATTAAATTATTATTTGGCTTAGTATTTATATTTTCATCTTCTATAATTTTATTGATAATCATACTATTGGTATCTGATAGTGAATAATTTTTTTCTACTAAATTTCTATATTCTATGGAAGAATATTTTTCATCCTGTAGCATATTAACTAAATCATCTAAAGAACTCCATACATATTTTTCAGGGTAAACTTCTTTTGCCCCTACGAAATTATGGATAAGGGGTCTAATTCCTTTTGACATAGCTTCCATAATTCCAAGTCCTTGACTTTCTAAAACACTTGTACAAATAATATAATTTTTATCTTCTAACCATTTATTAATATCCTTTTGCCATCCATAAAATATAATATTTTTTTCTAAACCTAATTCCTTAATCATCTGATTAAAATATAATCTATATCGTTCCTCGTTAAAGGTACCAGCAATGTGGAGTTTGTATCTGTTGTCTGTATCAAAAATTTTTTTAAAGGCATGTATAAGTAACATAGGTCCTTTTTTAAAATTTATATATCCAACATAAGCTATATTAAATCCTTTTTTACGTTCCTTATATTTTTGTTGGCTTAAATTAATACCATTGGGAATAACATAAACCTTTTCTTGTGGTATAAAAACCTTACTTAGAACAATCCTTTTTATATGCTCTGCTACAAATATAATTTTATCAACATTGCTCCAATTAACATCGTATATATAATTAGTAAAAGCTTCATAACTATGGAGTCTACATATTATTTTTTTATCCTTTGCAATTTTAAGTTTGCTTCCATAAGCCACAAGAGGGTCACACCATTCAAACCAACAAATATCTGCTTTTTTCATTTCTTCATCAATTTGATTATAATTTCTTACGATTACCTTTTTTGTATCATACTTTTGAGATAGAAATTCAATAATATCATCAATAAAGTTATCCAGTCCCGGTAAAATAAAGAATGTTATTTTTTTTTTATTGCTCACTATATCAGCTCCTTTTAATGTATAAACAATTTATAAACAAAGGAAGTCATGAGTTTAAAACAAACTTTTTTATTTCTAATAAAGCTTATAAATGGTATATAAGTATATATTTTTCTAAAGTTTTATTTAGAAATTAATTGTTCCTTATTCTAAGCATATAGTTACTTTTATTTTAATTTTTATGGAAAAGTGTTAATATGGATAGTCAAGGAAGAAATAAATTAAATTTTAGCTAAAAATTAAACCCACATTTATATGATATGATTAGATATTTATAATGTTTTCAAAATAATATATTTAATTTAAATTAAAAAATATAAAAGTTATGTTTTGATATTATAGTAAAGCTTTCATCTAATTAAAGATTAAAATTAAATAATTTATAAAAGACTCAGATGAAGTATATATGATTGTATAATCTTACGATACAACAGATAGTAATTTATCTAATGAATTTGTAGACTATGAAACTATAGGAAGGAAATATTAGAGCACAACAGTTATTAATTTATGAATAATAAGGCTTTTATAGTGAGAAACTATACAAAAATAGTAAAAAGGAAGGGAAGATATTGCTGAAAAATATAGGTAAAAAAACAAATAGATTAATTAAAGAAAAGTCCCCATATCTTCTTCAGCATGCTCATAACCCAGTAGACTGGTATCCTTGGGGAGAAGAAGCCTTTGAAAAAGCAAAGATAGAGGATAAGCCTGTATTTTTAAGTATAGGTTATTCTACTTGTCATTGGTGCCATGTTATGGAAAGAGAGTCTTTTGAGGATGAAGAAGTAGCAGAGGTTTTAAATAATAATTTTATTTCCATAAAGGTAGATAGAGAAGAAAGACCAGATATAGATAATATATATATGAGTTTTTGTCAAGTATACACAGGCAGTGGAGGATGGCCTTTAACTATACTTATGACTCCAGATAAAAAGCCTTTTTTTGCAGGAACTTATTTCCCAAAATGGGGGAAGTATAATATACCTGGAATTATGGATATTTTAAAATCTATAAATAAGCTTTGGTGCGAAGATAAAAATAAGATATTAGAATCTAGTAATAGAATTATAGAGCAAATAGAAAGATTTCAAGATAATCATGGAGAAGAGGAACTTGAAGAATATATTATTGAAGAAGCTGTTCAAACTCTACTAGATAATTTTGATAGTAAATATGGTGGATTTGGAAGAGAACCTAAATTTCCTACAGCTCATTATATATTATTTTTATTAAGATACTATTATTTTAAAAGGGATGAAAAAGTGTTAGATGTTATAGATAAAACATTAACTAGTATGTATAAAGGTGGCATATTTGATCATATAGGTTTTGGATTTTCAAGATATTCTACAGATAATAAGTGGCTTGTACCTCACTTTGAAAAAATGCTTTATGATAATGCGCTCTTATCTATAGCCTATGCAGAAGCTTATGAAGCTACGAAGAATCCTTTATATAAAGTTATAACAGAAAAAATATTAAACTATGTAAAAAAATCTATGACTAGTAAAGAGGGAGGATTTTATTCTGCAGAGGATGCAGATTCTGAAGGAGTAGAAGGAAAATTTTATCTATGGACTAAAAAAGAAATAATAGATATTTTAGGAGAAGAAGAGGGAGAGTTTTACTGTAAACTTTATGATATAACATCTAAAGGAAATTTTGAAAACAAAAATATAGCTAATCTTATAAAGACAGATTTAAAGGATATTTATAATAATAAAGATAAATTGGAAAAAATTAGAGAAAAACTATTTGATTACAGAGAAAAAAGAATACATCCTCATAAAGATGATAAAATATTAACTTCGTGGAATGCTTTAATGATAATAGCCTTTTGTAGGGCAGGTAGGAGTTTTAAAAATGATAATTATATAGATATAGCAAAACAATCAGCAGGTTTTATAATAAAAAACTTAATGGATGAAAAAGGAACATTATATACAAGAATTAGAGAAGGCCAGCTAGGAAATGAAGGATTTATAGATGATTATGCTTTCTTTTTATGGGCACTTATAGAATTGTACGAAGCAAGTTTTGATATTTATTATTTAGAAAAATCTATAGAAGTTGCTGATAAAATGATAAATTTATTCTGGCATAAAGAAAAGGGTGGATTCTACTTATACAGCAACAATAGTGAAAAGCTCATAATAAGACCGAAGGAAATCTATGATGGAGCAATGCCCTCAGGAAATGCTGTGGCATCTTTAGCATTGAGTTTACTTTATTATATTACAGGAGAAGATAAGTATAAAGATATAGTGGATAAACAATTTAAATTTTTTGCAGCAAACATAAAAAGTGGACCAATGTATCACTTATTTTCTGTAATAGCCTATATGTATAATGTTTTACCTATAAAAGAAATAACAATAGCTTATAAGAATAAGGATTCAGAATTTTATAAATTTATAGATCAAATAAATAACAGATATATGCCTTTTTCAATAATAATTTTAAATGGTGAAAGTGATAAAATAGAAAAAATAAATAAAAATATTAAATATAAAACCTCTATAGAAGATAAAACTACAGTTTATGTATGTGAAAATTATTCTTGTAGAGAACCTATAACAGATTTAAATAAATTTAAAGAAATATTAAATGCAGATATTTAAGAATATGAACTTAAGAGTTGTTTTTTAACATATTTTTAAAAATATATTTCATTATTATAAGATTTAAAACTATGAACTTAATATTATTTAGAAGCTAAATAATTTCAGTATATAATACAGTATATAAT
>NZ_MRAE01000034.1 GCF_002008345.1 Clostridium tepidum | reverse complement strand
CAACATTACTTAACTATATTAAATCATTTTCTTTGAAATAGTTCTTTAGAAATTCTACCTATACTAGCTTTATTTCTTAATATTTTCATTACTTTTATCATTCTTTAAAATTTACATTTAAAAAAGAAAAAATTTTTATAGATAGAAATGAAAAAATAATAATATTTTAAAAATTGGTATTAAAAAAAGCCATTTCATAAGAAATGACTTTTTTATAGTTATAAATATTAAAAAAACGGTGACTTTGCTCTCTTATCTCCCAGTGAATCTGATGCAAGGCTTAACACAGTTCTAGGCTAATTAGTTATTGCTAGACTTTTATAGTCTTGATTCATACACCAATCTTGATAAGAAAATATCATTTAATTTTAAATATATTTTATATTCATAGTAAGTGTATATATTATTTTGATAATATCATTTTAGAAATTTTTTAGTATTTGTTCTTTTTTATCATTAGCTATTTTTATTATTTCCTTTGCATTTTCAAGAGTTATATCTGTAAGATTTGAACCTCCTATCATTCTTCCTATTTCTATCTCTTTATCTTCTTTATTTAATTTTGTAACCTTTGTATAAGTTTTATTCTCTAATACTTCTTTATGTATATAATAATGGTTATCCGACATACAAGCTATTTGTGGTAGATGAGTTATACAAAATACTTGACGACCATGAGATATGGAGTACATTTTTTCTCCTACACTTTGTGCTACCACTCCACTTATACCTGTATCGATTTCATCAAATATTACTGATGAAATTTTATCTTTATCTACAAATACAGTTTTTAAAGCTAACATTATTCTTGAAAGTTCTCCTCCTGATACAACCTTATCTAAAGATTTTAAAGGCTCTCCTGGATTAGTAGATACGTAAAATTCTACTTTATCAGAACCCCTTTTAAAGAAACCAGATACTAAATCTATATTAATTTTAAATCTAGTTTTAGAAAGACCTACATAGCTTAATTCTTTTTTTATCATTATTTCTAACTTTTCTGCATACTTAACCCTTATACTATGAAGTTCTAAAGCTAATTCTTTTAAATCACCTAATATCTTTTTTCTATCATTGTTTAATTTTTCTATTATTTCTCTTGAATTTATCATGTCTTCATATTGTTTTTCTATTTTATTTTTATAGTCTACAATTTCTTTTATGGTTGTACCATACTTTTTCTTAAGGTTAGATATCAAAAAAAGTCTACTATTTATACGATCTAGTTCATTTTCATCATAATATATATTATCTTTTATATCTCCTATATTCCTTATGGATTCTTCTATTATATAATAAGCGTCCTTTAAAGTTTGACATATATTGGTTACTTTATCTATATTATTAATAGATTCCATTTCCCTTATAACATAACCTAATTTATCAAAAACTGAGGAGTCTTCTTCCAATCCTCCATATAATATTCCATAGCTATTATTTAATACTTTACTAATTTTTTCTGCGTTTGAAAGTTCTAAAAATTTGTTATCTAATTCTTCTTCTTCTTCTTCATTTAAATTAGCCTCTCCTATTTCTTTAATTTGATATTTTAAAAAATCCATTAGCTTTTCTCTTTCACTTTCATTTCCACCAGACAGCTCTTTTATTTTATTTTCTATATTTAAAAGGGTTGAATATTTTTCTCTGTATTTTTCCATAATAGGAGATAATTCTGTTTCACTAAAATAGTCCAAATAATTTATATGATTTTCAGAACTTAAAAGATTTTGATTTTCGTGCTGACCATGAATATCTAACAAAGTACTTGTTATTTCTTTTAAATTAGCTAGTAAAACACTTTTCCCATTTATTTTAGCTATACTTTTACCATATTGAAAAGTTTCTCTAGATATTATTAGTATATCTTCAAACTCTATACCTTGTTTTTTTAATATTCTCTCTGTATTTTCATTCTCAATAGAAAATATTGCTTCTACATAAGTTTTGTTTTCTCCAGTTCTTATTAAATCTCTATTAAATTTACCACCCAAAACGTAGCTTATAGCATCTATAAGAATAGATTTACCTGCTCCAGTTTCTCCGGTTAACACATTAAATCCTTTATCAAAAGATATAGATAATTCTTCTATAAGTGCAAAATTCTTTATATTAAGTTGAAGGAGCATTTAAATTCCCTCCTTATGAAGTAAGAATTTTTCTTAATTTTACAGTTATTTCTTGAGCTTTTTCAGCAGTTCTAGCAATAGCAAGTAAAGTATTATCACCAGCTATAGTACCAGCTATTCCATCAAAACCAAAAGAATCCATAGCTTCTCCCGCTCCTGGAGCTGAACCTGATACAGTTTTTATTATTATAAATTTATCAATATTTTCTACGCTTATTACTGTTTGAACAAAAATATTTACAAGTTTATCCGACATATAACTTTCTGTATGATTTATACTTGCATATTTATACTTGCCTGTATTTCCTAAAACCTTTATTAATTTAAGTTCTTTTATATCTCTTGAAACTGTAGCTTGAGTAACATTCATCCCCAATTTTCTTAGCTCTTCTGCTAATTCTTCTTGAGTATCTATATCCTTAGAATTTATTATTTCCAAAATTTTAGCATGTCTTGAAACTTTCATATTATTCACCTTCACATTCTCTAGATCTATAAGATATTTTAGTTCTTAATATTTTAAAATAATCCTTATTTTTAAATTTTATAAGTCTACATTTATATTTAGATTTGCTTATAGTAACTTCATTTACTGTTACTTTTTTATATCTTTGACCATCTATAGTAAGAACAGGATCCTCATATTTCTTTAAAACCTTTATATTTATTTTACTACTTCCATTTAATATTATAGGCCTAACTCCTAAAGAATGAGGACAAATTGGTGTAACCTCTAATATATCCAAATCTGGATATATTATTGGTCCTCCTGCAGATAAAGAGTACGCTGTAGATCCTGTAGGTGTAGATACAATAACCCCATCTGCTACAAAAGTTGTATACCATATATCATCTACATATATACTATATTTTACTATTCGTGATAGATTACCTTTTGTAATTACTATATCATTTAATGCTAAAAAATCCTCTTCATTTTGGTTTAGATCACATTTTAACATTATTCTATCTTCTATTTTATATTGACCTTTAAACAAATTTTTTATAGCACTTTTACAATCTTCTAGCTCTACTTCTGCTAGAAAACCTAAATGCCCCCTATTTATTCCGAATATAGGTACGTTATATTTAGCTAATGCTCTAGCAGTACCTAAAATAGTTCCATCACCACCTAGTACCATAACTGCATCTAATTCTACATTTTCTTCGTTGTCTAAACCTTTTGAATCATAAAAAACTTTTATTTTAGCTTCACTACATTCCTCATATATATACGTAAAAATTTTGTCTAAAGTGTCTTTACTTATATCTTTATCTGTATTTATATTTATGCCAATATTTTTCATTATTTATCACCATTCAAATTATTATGAGCTTTATCTACAATATAATTTACATAATCATCTTTAAAATCACCATTTATTTCTTTATCCTTTGTCATATATATAAGATACTCTATATTTCCCTCAGGTCCTTTTATTGGAGAAAAATCTAAATTTAATATATTTAAATCTATTTTTTTAGCAAATTCAACTATTTTATATATTACTTCTTTATGAGTGCTAATTTCTCTTACTACCCCCTTTTTACCTACTTTTTCTCTTCCTGCTTCAAATTGTGGTTTTATAAGAGCCATTATTTCTCCTTTTTCATTTAATAACTCCTTTACCACAGGTATTACTAAAGTTAAAGATATAAAAGATACATCTATACTTGCAAAATCAGCCTTTTCTCCTAAGTCTTCTGATGTTACATACCTAACATTAGTTCTTTCCATACAAACTACTCTTGGATCAACTCTAAGTTTCCAAGCAAACTGTCCATACCCTACATCTATAGAAAAAACTTTTTTTGCTCCATTTTGAAGCATGCAATCTGTAAAACCACCTGTAGATGCACCTATATCTAAGCATACTTTTTCATTTAAATCTATTTTAAAATTTTTTATGGATTTTTCTAACTTTAGTCCCCCACGACTTACATATGGCAATTTTTCTCCTCTAAATTCTATATTAGAACTTTCTTTTATTTTTGCACCACACTTATCTACTCTATTGCCATCTACAAATATTTCTCCTGCCATTATACTAGCTTTCGCTCTTTCTCTAGATTGAAAAATTCCTTTTTGTACTAAAAGCAAATCTAATCTTTCTTTTTTTTCTGCCATATTTAACTCCTTCATATAATATTATATAATCTTTATTATATTTTTAACAATACCCTCTGGATCTAATCCTTCTATTTTGTATAATATATCTGTATTACCATGAGGTACAAATTTATCTTTAAATCCTAGATTTAAAATAACATTATTAGCTTTTAATTTGCTTATATATTGAAGAACTAAAGAACCAAATCCACCTTTTACTACATTATCTTCTACAGTTACTATCTTATATCCTTTTTTTACAAAGTTTTTTATTAATTCTTTATCTATGGGTTTTATAAAATTTGCATTTACAATTGTAGATTTTATTCCATATGATTTTAATTTTTCTCGTGCTATTATAGCATGTTGAACCATTTTTCCTGTAGCAATTATGGCTATATCTCCTTCTTCGCAAATTACTTCCCACTTACCTTTTTGCATATTTTTTATAGGAGTCATTTCTAATGATTTTATATCTCCACCTCTAGGATATCTTATAGCTACTGGTGAATTTTGATTTAATGCCCATCTTAACATTATACCTATCTCTTCTAAACATTTAGGCGCTATTATTGTCATATTAGGTAAAGAAGACAAGTATGATAAATCAAAAATTCCTTGATGTGTTTCTCCATCGCTTCCTACTATACCTGCTCTATCTATGCCTAATACTACAGGCAAGTTTTGTATACATACATCATGTAATATTTGATCATATGCTCTTTGAAGAAATGTTGAATAAACAGCAAAAACAGGTTTTAACCCTTCTGTTGCTATACCTGCTGCCAAGGTTACCGCATGCTGCTCTGCTATACCAACGTCAAAAAATCTTTTAGGAAAAGTTTCCGCAAATTTTCTAAGACCAGTACCATCTTTCATAGCTGCAGTTATAGCTACAACTTTTTTATCCTCTTTTGCTATTTTTGTTAACTCTTCTCCAAAAACTTTTGAGTAAGTTAGACAAGTCTTTGAATTAACTTCTCCACTATCACAATCAAAAGGTCCTATCCCATGAAATTTATCAGGTTTTTTTTCTGCATAAGTATAACCTTTTCCTTTTTTAGTTATAGTATGTATTAAAACTGGTCCATTTATATTTTTAGCCATATTCATAACTTTACTTAATTCTTTTATATCATGACCATCTATTGGACCTAAATATTTTATTCCTAAGTTTTCAAAAAGCATACCTGGTACAACCATTTGTTTTATACCATTTTTCACCTTTTCTAAAGAACGGGCCATTCCTTTCCCAACATTAGGTATTTTATTTAAAGTATTATTAACTTCTTTTTTTAATTTGTTATAGGTTGGATCTAACCTTACTTTACTTAAATAGCTAGACATTCCTCCTACATTTTCAGCTATAGACATTTGGTTATCATTTAATATAATGATTAAATCTGTCTTATTAAAACCTAAATCATTTAATGCTTCTAAAGCCATTCCACCAGTTAAAGCCCCATCACCTATCACAGCTATAACTTTATTATTTTCTCCTTTTATATCTCTTGCTCTTGCCATACCAAGAGCAGCAGATATAGATGTACTGCTATGACCTGTTTCAAATACATCATATTGACTTTCGCATTTTTTAGGAAATCCACTTAATCCCCCATATTGCCTTAATGTATTAAATTTATCTTTTCTTCCTGTTAGAATTTTATATACATAAGCTTGATGACCTACATCCCAAATAACTTTATCTTTATTTAAATCGAATACATTAAAAATACTCAAAGTAAGTTCTACTACTCCTAAATTGGAGGCCAAGTGACCTCCAGTTTTGGATACGTTATCTATTAAAAATTTTCTTATTTCGTAAGCAAATTGATTTAACTCTCTTATAGACATTGATTTTATAGTATCAAAATCTTGATATTTATCTAATATGTTTTTCATTTTTACCTATCCTCTTTTAAAAAAATATATTAATTTTGTAACTTTATCTAATATATCATTGCTATTTTGTATTGCAAATCCTTTTCCTAAAGCTTTTCCTCCTATAGTTAAAGCACCTATTGTAACACCTATACTTGTTGTTACTAATGTAGAATTCAAGTTTGGATTTGAAGATAAAATCTTACTTGTTATTATTATACCTATAGAACCACTTATAATACCACAAACGTCTCCTATGACATCATTGCAAAAACTTGATACTTTTTCTGCATTTCTAATAAAAGTCACTGCAAGTTTTGCTCCTGGCACTTTATTAGCAGCTTTTGCATGAAAAGGGGTTTCATTGGATGCAGTTACTGCAACTCCTATTATATCAAATATTATACCAATTAATATAATAAAAATTAATATAATAAAAGCTACTAATAAGTTTACCTTGTCTAGTAGCACATCCGAAACAAGAGATATACTCCCTGAAAAAATAACAGACCATGTAACAATAGTTAATACCCATTTTACATTGACCTTGGAGTCACTCTTCTTATTTTCTTTTTTATTTCCCAATTGTGATTCCTCCACATTAAATTTTTATTTTATAAATTATAAATTTTAATATGTAAATTTATAAGGTGGTAGTATATTGAGTAAATCTTGCGGCTTAGGTCCAGTAGGATTTCCCGTAAAACAATCAAAATGTCACCATTTTGACGGTTTCCCTTTAATGTTTTACCTACCCTGTCACCAGAAATAGAACTGGATTGCCACTTAGTCCGCACTGTAATCCCCAATATACCTCATATAGAACAGTCTAGGAGATTTCCTCAGCAGTTGGGTATATCTCTAGCCTCTTTTGCAATGAAGGTTTCAGCAAGCAATAGTCTAAAAGTTTGGCCTAACTTTTAGATTTAAACTTAACCTCTCCCCCCATCACTCAAGGCAGGCTACACTGCACATAGCTTTCGCCACATTGCAGGTTTAATCCATTGTCGTCCATAGGGACTCTCTCCCTACACACAATCAATGGCCTCCACGAAGGTAGGATCAATTGTCACATGCCTTTGTGGTTGCCCCAGCCTTCTTTCTCCCAGCACCAGCCCACAACTGGGCGTCATAAGCCAGCACCAGAAGCTTCATCGATGTGCCCTTTAGCGGATTTTTAGCCCCGCCTTCAAGTTATACTTACCTGACTAGAATACTGCACCACCTTTATTTATATACTTTCAAAATAAAAGTTTATATTCCTAATATAAAAATATTCATTTGATGTATAAAACATTTTTTATTATATCACAGAAAAATATTTATTGCATAGAATTATTTTTTTATTTAAAT
This sequence comes from Clostridium tepidum, assembly GCF_002008345.1. Taxonomy (GTDB): domain Bacteria; phylum Bacillota; class Clostridia; order Clostridiales; family Clostridiaceae; genus Clostridium_F; species Clostridium_F tepidum. The sequence continues at coordinate 18,698 of NZ_MRAE01000034.1, read as the reverse complement.
TAATTTAAAGCTTTATTAATATTAATACTTTCTATTTAATAAAAACATAGTGATTTTTTTTAAATTATCTGCATTTTTCTCTAGTTTAGTTAATATATTAAAACATTTATTTGTTATATCTTTACAAAGTTTGTTGCATTTATCTATACCATAAACTTTAACAAAAGTAGTTTTATGATTATTTTCATCACTTTTTGCCTTCTTACCTAAAGTTATAGTATCTCCTTCCACATCTAATATATCGTCTTTTATTTGAAATGCCAATCCTAAATTATCACCATATTCACCTAAAAGTTCTATATCTGTAGATTCAGCATATGCCAAAATAGCCCCAGCTATTATAGATGCTTTTATTAAAGCACCAGTCTTTTTTTTGTGCATATAATAAAGTTCATCTACAGATATGGATCTATCTTCACTTAATATGTCTACTACCTGCCCCCCAATCATACCTTCTACTCCAGCAGCTTTAGCTATGGTGTAACATGCTTTTAATGCACTTTCTCCATTCTTCATTGAATATTCGAACATTATATTCATTGCTTCATTTAAAAGTGCATCCCCTGCAAGTATAGCTATAGCTTCACCAAAAACTTTATGATTTGTAGGTTTACCTCTTCTTAAATCATCATTATCCATAGCTGGCAAATCATCATGTATTAAAGAATAGGTATGTATCATTTCTATGGCTGCAGCTATAGGCATAACTTTTTTATAGTTTTCTTTATATAAACTATAAGTATTTAAAAATAATATAGGTCTTATTCTTTTGCCACCAGCTTCTAGACTATACGCCATAGCTTCATATATTTTCTTTTCATAATTTCCTTTATTATATAAATATTCTTTTAACCATAGTTCTATTTCGTTTTTTAGTTGTTTTATCTTATCCATAAAGTTCACCAATCCTTAATATTGATTTTAGCTATATAAAGCAAAACCTAATTTATATTGTATTATAATTAAACTATAATTTTACATGTATTTTGTTCAATTGATTAAAGGACTTTAAAATTATAAAATTTTAGTTATAATAATTATTTATAGTGTTTCAAAATCTTTTTCTTTATCATTTTCTAAAATCTTTATTTTCCCTTCTGCATCATTTAGTACTTTATATAACTTATTACATAATTTTATACCTTCTTCATAACTTTTAATTGAATTTTCTAATGTTATTTCTCCATTATCCATATTCTCTACTATGCTTTCTAATTTCTCTAACATATTTTCAAAGGATTCCTTTTTTCTTCCCATATTTTCCTCCTAATTCAATTTGTTATTTGTAATCTGTAAATTATTCTATATATTTAATATTCAGTTTTACCTTACCATTTTTAAATATTATATTTATTTTATCTAGTTCTTTTAATTCTTCCTTTTCCGTTATCAAATTATTTGACTCATCTTCTACTAATGTATAACCTTTTTTTAATACATTTAATGGATTGTGTGCTTCTAGTAAAGATGACAATTTAGATAAATTATCCTTTTCTTTATTTACTTTACTTTTTATTTTTGAATTTAGCAATTGTTTTAAATTATCTATATTTTTATATTCATTTACTATTATATTTATAGGACTATTAGATTCTATTCTTTGTTTATATAAATTTAAATAATTTCTTTTTTCTTTTATTATATTTTCCATAGAATTCTTTATAGTATACTTATAATTTAAAATTTCTTTCACTAAGACTTCTCTATCAAAAACAGCTATTTCTGCAGCTGCAGAAGGAGTAGGGGCTCTTTTATCACTTACAAAATCCACAATAGTAAAATCCGTTTCATGACCTACTCCAGTTATTATAGGCTTTTTTGAATTATATACTTCATAAGCTAAATCTTCATTATTAAAAGCCCATAATTCTTCTATAGATCCACCACCACGAGCTAATATTATTATATCTAAATCCTCAATCTTATTTAATGCTTTTATACCAGCTATAAGAGTTTTGCTAGCATCAATCCCTTGTACTAATGCAGGATAAATCAACAGTTCTATTCCTTTATTTCTTCTTTTGGTCACATTTATAATATCTCTTAAAGCTGCTCCTGTTGGTGAAGTTATTATTCCTATCTTTTTACAAAACCTAGGTATTTCCTTCTTATTTGACTCATCAAATAAGCCTTCATTTTTAAGTTTTTCTTTTAATTTTTCAAAAGCTATGTAAAGCTCTCCTATACCTTCTCTTTTCATTTCTTTAACATATAATTGATAAGAGCCTTCCTTTTCATACACAGATATATTTCCATGAGCTATTATATCCATACCATTTTCTAAATCAAAGTTTAATTTATATGCATAGCTTTTAAACATTACACAATTTATTTTACTTCCTTCATCTTTTAAAGAAAAATAAATATGACCGCTACTATGAATTTTAAGATTTGATATTTCTCCTTTTACAGAAGCGTAGTTTAATATAAAGTCCGCATCTAAGGTATTTTTTATATATCTATTTAACTGAGAAACTGTAAGTGTTTTAATATGCATAAACATCTTCCTTTTTATTAATATTAAAAGTGAAAAGCTAAGCTCTTCACTTTTTTATTATATATTAAATTTAAATCATTTTTCCTAAAACACCATTTATGAAAGTTGCAGATTTTTCTCCAGAATATTTTTTAGCTAATTCTATAGCTTCATTTATTGATACTTTACTTGGTATGTCTTCTTCAAAGTTCAATTCATATGTACATAATCTAAGTATAGATAAATCTACCTTAGATAGTCTTTCTATTTTCCAATTTTTCAAATTCCCTTTTATTTTTTCATCTATTTTTTCTCTATTATTTTCTATACCTTTTATTATTCTTTTAACATAATTTATATCCACATCTTTTAAGTCTATAGATTCATAATCTTTTTCTTTTATGTCTTCATTAGAATCTCTAACATCCCTTAAAATTTCTAGAGCCTCTTCTAAGTTTTCTCCATTTAGTGTAGTTTGAAATAATAACTTCATAGCTACTTCTCTTGATTTTCTTCTATTCATATTTTCCTCCTAATTTTCTGTGTTTAATTTTGTAATTTTTAACTTTAAATACTACTGTTATTTAGATTTTTTATATTATTATGAATATTGATTCTTCACATAGAAACACCCTCTACCTGAGAGGGTGTAATTATTTATTATTCTAAATCAATATCCTCTAACTCTTTATCCATTTTAGGTATCAAAACATTTTGAACATGAATATTAACTGAGGATACAGTAAGACCTGTCATAGTTTCAACTGATTTTTTAACATCTTCTTGAACCTTTTGAGCTACTTCAGGAATTTTAACACCATATTCCACAACTACATATAACTCTATAGATGCACTTTCTTCTCCTACATTTACTTTTACACCCTTAGAAATATTTTTCTTTCCTTTAAGTATTTGAGTTATTCCTCCAACTACTCCTGAACTCATTCCTACAATACCTTTTACTTCTGTAGCTGCAAGTCCTGCTATAACACCTACTACTTCATCAGATATCTTAACTATGCCCATATCAATTTTATTTTTAATATTTTCTTCCATTTTCCGTACCTCCTAGGTTTTGAGCTATTCAAAACGTAATCTTAGGTTTATTATATCAAAAGGTGTATGTTTTTACAATTATTATTGTTTAGTTTCAATTTCTACTTCTTGTATATTTGATATACTCATAACTACATTTTTTATCTCTCTTGTTTCTTTATCTGTTAATTTATCCTTGCCTTTTATTATTATTCTAGCTTTATCATTTTCTATAGAACATATAACATCATCAAACCCTTTACTTTTCAATACAGATTCTATTTTTGATTCGTAATTTGAATCCATAGCTAATTTTGTATATTTAGCAGTAGCTTCTTCTTTATCTTCTTTTGGAACATTTTTATCGTCTATTAAAGACTTTAATGTTTGTAATGTTTGAGCTGTTTTTTGATCTCTAGTAAGTTTTGTTTCTGCAAAAAAGTCTGATTGGCTATTTTCCTTGCTTTCTGTTTTATTTGAACTTTTAGAAGTATTGTTAAATGAAACAGTACTTCCTTCATCAGCTCCATTTACATAAAGTGGGCTATTTAATTTTGTCGCAAGCACTCCTGTACAAATTATGAGTGCTAATAACGTTACAATTATAACTCCTTGTTTTTTATTCATAACTTCATTCCCCCCAAATTATAATTCTACAAAATTATATGCATAATATTTAATTAATATACTATTTTTTCATAGGATATACATTTACTTTATTTTCTTCTAATGAAAATAGATCTACTACTGCTTTTGATATTCTTAATTTAGTTATATTGTTTTCTGCCCCTTCTGCTACTATGCAAACCCCTTTAATTTTAGGTTTATATTCTTTAACAATAAGAGGCTGTGTTTTATCTCCATTATTAGTTATAACTACGGAACTTCCTTCATTTTCCTGGATAGTATTTCTCGTACCTCCCTCCGTATCTTTTTCAACAGTTTTATTAGTTGAATTATTTATATTGACAGCTGGTACTTTTTCTTCACCACTTTCAAAAGTTATCATTACTTCTACTTTACCTACACCTTCTATTTTTTCTAAAGTATTTTTAAGCTTGTTTTGTGTATCTTTCTCATAGTTCTCATTCTCTGTTTGTATTTTTTCTTCTTGAGTTTGTTTATTTTTAGGGTCTTCACTTTTACTTATAACACTTTCCTTTTTAAAAGTACTACCTGCAATTAAAAATAACACTCCAACTAATATTACTATTAATATGTTTATATTCTTATTATTATTCTTAGGATTAGTTTCTAACTTTTTGAGCCAATTTTTTATATCCATAAAATTTCCTCCTAAATCATAATGAATTGATTTTTAGTAAACTATTATTTTAAGCTAGGTTATTTTTAATACTTTTTAAAATACATGTTTGTATTTTATCTTTAATTAAATACAATCAAATCACCATTATAATTTATAAACTTTTATTACCTCAGATGAAACCTTAAATTCATTGCTTATAAATTGCTTTATTTTTCCTTCTCCTTCAAAGTTTTTTTCATCTTCTTTTCCATTTTCGTTATTTCCAATATTTATTTTGTTTACTTTTTTGATTTTTTCTATTTTTTTATCTTTTACACCTATATTTATAGATTTTATTTCTAAATTATTTTTTTCTTCATCATAAGTAATTTTTACACTTATTTCATATTTATTTTCTGGAAATTTTTCTTCTAATTTCTTTTTGGTTTGAGTTTCAAGATTAACTTTAAAATTATTTAGAGTTTCTTCTCTGTTCTTTTTTTTATATTTATTAAAATCATTTTTGTATTCCATACTATTAAATGAAGCTGTAGCTTTTTCTGCATATTGTGATATATTATAGTCTTTGTTAAATATTTTTATTATTGGATTTAATATTACAGTTATTAATATTAACCCAAGAACAAATTTTCCGTACTTTTTTATATTATTTTTGGGTAAAAGCATCTCTATAGCAGTGATAAAAAATACTGCTACAGCTATATTAGTTATCCATTCTTTTAACCATTGGAGCAAATTACAATCACCTCTTTATAATGTTATATTTTAAATTATGTTCCTATGAATACCTTCCCTGCCGAAGCCAATATGGCGATCATTATGAAAAACATTACAGATACACATATCAAACAAGATAATATAAGTATTAATGAATCTCCCGCTGTTCCTATGGAATTTACAAGTCTACTATCACTTATGGGTTCTATTAAAGCTGCTGCCATTTTATACATAAAAGCCATTATTAAAAGTTTTATAGTAGGAATTAAAAGCATAGCTATTATTATAATAAGCCCTAAAGTACTTATGGAATTTTTTAAAAGCAATGAATAACCAGCTACAGTAGAAATAGCATCAGATAAACATTTTCCTACCACTGGCACAAAATTATCTACTGCATATTTAGCTGTTTTAACAGTTACTTGATCCATAGCTTTAGAAGTTATTCCTCTTATAGTAACTACTCCCACGAATATAGTCATTACAATTCCCTGAGTCCAAAGAGCTACTTGGTTTAATAGTTTTGTTAGTTTGTTTATCTTATAATCCTCTGAAAGATTGTCTACAAACTGTAAAACAAAAGTCATACATATTAATGGAATTATAAACTTTGAAAATATATTAGCACTTATATTTATAGTTCCTATTAGTATAGGATCTAACATTGTAGCTTCTACAATACCTCCTATTGAAGCTATAAGCATTACTAAAATTGGTATTAAAGCCATCATAAATTCTGTCATCTTATTTATAGTATCTCTAGCTATATTAACCCCTAAATAAAAACTTCTAGCTAATATTATTATTATTAATGCATAACAGGCAAAATAAGCTATATCAGATAAGGTTTCATTACTAAAAGCCTTTTGTAAATTATTCAGCAAAGCACATATTATAGCCACCATAATTAAAAGAGCAATTAATTTTAAGGAAGCTGCTATTTCTTTAAATACATATGTAGTTATAGCTTTTGCTGCTTTTTTTATAGAAATATTGCTTTCTCCTTTTTCCATAAAGTTTTTTACATAATCTTTAGCATTTATATCTTTTAAAATCTCATATTGATTTTTCATGTTTGATATATAATCATATAGTTTCTCTATTTCTTTATTATCTTCTTTTATTTCATTATGCTGGATAGGTGCGGCTTGTACATTGAAACCTAAAATGAGCACAAATAAAAACGTTAATAAAACAGTCATTAAACTTTTTTTCATTTTCTCACCTACATAATCTTTAAAATAGATTGAAGCACTGCCATAAGTATAGGTATGGCAAGTCCAAGTATTAGTATCTTACCAGCAAATTCTACTTTTGATGCTAAGCTATTTTCTCCCGCATCTTTGCATATTTCACTACAAAAAGTAGCTAAATAAGCTATTCCTAATATTTTAAAAACTGTAGTTAAATATATAAAATCTATATTAGTTTTTGAAGCTAATTGCTGCATAAATTGAAGTATAGCTGTTATTTTAGATGATAAAAATAAAAATATTAAAACTCCTGCTGCAATACTTATCTGAACTGCTAAGTCTTCTCTTCTGTCTTTAAATATTAGTATTAAAAATAGCGAAATAAATGCAAAGGCTACTATTTTAATGATTTCCATTTTTCCCTCCTAAGCCTTAGCATATTTTAAATTTGAAACATAGTTTTTACTGCATTAAATAATTTATTTATTAAATTTATTACCATCATAAGTATTACAACTATACCTGCCAAATTAGTCACTACTGCATAATCATCTTTCCCACTAGACTTTAATATTTTATCTAAAATTATAACTAGTATACTTACTCCTGCTATTTTAAAAATTAATTCTATGTCTAGCATGTTATACCCCCTTTTTAGCTATATTTTTATTATGTTATTTTATATAAATATAATTACCAATACTGCTCCTATAGAAAAACCTAAATATCTGTACATTTTCATATTTTTTATCATAATTTCCTCTGCTCTATTACTTTGTTTTTTTAAATTGTAAAGAGTCAATTCTATTATGTCTTCATGTCCCTTGTAATCCCATTGTCCTAAATTTTTAGATAAATCTAGTATTATATTTATATCTTCTTCTTCTAATGCCATATTATTTTTTTCTTCTGAAAAAACTTTAGTAAAAGCCTCATAAATGCTATTAACCTGGTTTTTATATAGTATATTAGATATTTTTTCAAACAGAGTACTTATAGGTTTTTTACTTTTTAAAGATATATTCATTAATATATCTGGTATGGAAGTATAAGTATAAGTTATTTCATTTTTTAGTTCACTTATACATCTTTCTAATTCTAAGAGCTCATCTCTTCTATATTTAAATTTATTAGCAGTAGTTATTCCCCAATATAGACTTCCACCCCAAATCAATAAACTTCCTAAAATTTTAAACATAGTTTTGTACACTCCTATTTTTAAGAAAAATTTTATTAAATTATTCTACGGTAAAGTTTATTATTTTTATTAAAATCATATACATACTCTAAAGTTCCTATTGATTTTTTACAGCTTAAAACTATAGCTCTTTTAAAAACTTTATTTTCTACTATTTCTTTAAATACAGGTCTATTATAAAGATCTTCTACTCCAAATCCATGTATAGTTGTTATTAAATTCACTCCTGAATTTAAAGCAATAAGCATACTTTCTATATCTTTATATGTTCCTATTTCATCACAAATTATTACTTCTGGAGCCATACTTCTTATAGCCATTACTATACCTTCACTTTTAGGACAATTATCTAATACATCAGTTCTTAAACCTACATCTAATTGAGGAACACCATTATAGCTACCAGCTATTTCACTTCTTTCATCTATAATGGATACTTTTTTGCCTTTTAAATTTAGCGAATCCATCCCATCAGATATATTTTTAGATATATCCCTTATTATTGTTGTTTTACCACATTTAGGTGGAGAAATTATTATAGTATTGAGAACATGTCCATTTTCTACTATATAGGGCATAACCAACTTTGATGCATTATATATCTCCCTGCATATTCTTATGTTTAAAGAACTTATATCCCTTATAGTTTTAACTTTCCCTCCATCTACTACACATCTACCACATATCCCAACTCTGTGACCGCCTTTTATAGTGAGGTATCCTTGTTTTATTTCTTCTTCAAAACTATAAATAGAGTAATTACTCATTCTTTGAACTATAGATACTATATCTTCTTTTTTTATTTTATAAGATGACATTTTTTCTTCATTTCCTATTTGAAAACATATGGGCTTTCCTATTTTAAATCTTATTTCCTGAAGTTTATCTACTTCATCTAAATCATATATTAATTTACTTATATGATTGGGAAGTATATTTAAAATTTCTTTTGTGTACAAATTTATCATCTCCTTTCTTTATAAAATATCTATTTCAAACTTTACAAAATTATTCCAAAAACTTTATTAAAATAATTATTAAATATATATTAGATTAGTTTTAATAATATTAGTTATGTATATACCATAATTTTTTGCATAAAAAATACCTTATAAGATTAAAATCTTATAAGGTATTTTTCTAATCATTTTCATTTCTTAAATTTTCACATTCATAGTCACAACTACACATATTATTTAAGGATATTTCTTTGTGGCAATTTGGACAACAAATATTTCCTTTACCTCCAAATACATCTTTATCAATATAGATGGTTTCATCGCACATAGGACATTCTATTCCTACAAAATCATCTAGAAAATCTTCATTTTCATCTTCATCATAAAAATCTTCTTGAAGGGAAAGCAAATCTTGATCTATAGTATCCACATATTCTTGTATTATACTTTGAGATTCTTTCATATCTTCAACTTCATAAGCTATATCTTCTAATATATCAGACATAACAGAAATTATTCTTCCTTCTTTACTATCCTCTTTAATTTCCAGTCCTTCTATAAGACCTTTTAAGTAGGATACTTTTGAAGTAATAGATTTCACAAAATCACATCCTTACAAATTATACTACCTATAGTATGGACTAAACTCTTTCCATATATTCACCAGTTCTTGTATCTACTCTTATAGTTTCTCCTTCATTGACGAATAATGGAACTTGAATTGTAGCTCCAGTTTCTAATGTTGCTGGTTTCATTACATTAGTAGCAGTATTTCCTTTTGCACCTGGTTCTGTATGAGATACAACTAATTCAACAAAGTTTGGTGCTTCTACTGAAAAAGCTTCTCCTTTAAAGAATTTTATTGTAGCAAACATGTTTTCTTTTAAGAATTTTATAGCTTCTTCAACTTTATCATAATTTAATGGAATTTGTTCAAAAGTTTCTTGATCCATAAAGTAGTATAATTCTCCATCAGTATATAAATATTGCATTTCTTTTCTTTCAATAACTGCTTCTTGAAGTTTTGCAGTTGGGTTAAAAGTTGTTTCTGTTACAGCTCCAGTTATGGCATTCTTTAATTTTGTTCTTACGAAAGCCGCTCCTTTACCTGGTTTTACATGTAAGAAATCTACAACTACATATACTTGTCCATCTTGTTCAAAAGTAGTTCCTTTTCTTAAATCTCCTGCTGATATCATTTATGTATCCCTCCAAAACTAAATATTCCTTTTTATATTATAACCTTTGTAAGGTCTTATATACTAATTTTTGTATAATATAATATTATTTATTATTTATTAAATTATTTAAAATAAATTCTATAGCCATTATATATCCATAATAACCAAAACCACTAATAACACCTAAAGAAGCTTCTGCAGTAACAGATTTTTTTCTATATTCTTCTCTTTTATATATATTACTTAAATGAACCTCTACCACAGGTATATTAATACTTCTTATAGTATCTAATATGGCTATACTATAATGAGAATAGGCTGCAGGATTTATAACTATAGCATTATATTTTTGTTCTGATTCTAATATTTTATTAATAATTTTTCCTTCTTCATTACTCTGAAAAAAATCTATTTTTAAATTTTCATTTTTAAAATATGATTTTATTTTTGAGTTTATATCTTCTAAAGTAATATTGCCATATATATTTGGCTCCCTTTTACCCAATAAATTTAAATTAGGGCCATTAATAATCAATATACTATTCACCTTTTAAGCCTTCTCCTTCTTAATGATACTATATATTATGCTGTCCTATATAATACTCAAACAATGATATTTTATCAAAACTTCACTTTATTTGCAAATAATATTATAGTTATTTATAAATATTTTTTCATAAAATGCACATATTGTTATTTTTTTCTTTCATACACTTCCATTTTTTATACTCTCTTACAATTGTAATTAAACTTTCTTTTTGATTTGTATTATATATTGTAGTATGAGCTTTTTCATAGATCTCTATTCTATTTTTATACATTTCCTCTAAAAGTTTAATATTATGATTTTTCAACAAAGGTCTTGTGCTATTTTCTTTTTTATTCATTCTCTTTATTAATTCTTTTAATGGAACTTTAAGATACACAGTAAATCCAATATTTTTTAGCTTATATATGTTATTATTATATATAGGCAAACCACCACCTGTAGATATAATTTTATTTTTTTCTTCTTTTAATTTATTTATAATTTCTAATTCCCTTTTTCTAAAATATTCCTCTCCATATATTGCAAATATTTCATTTATGCTTTTGCTTTCTACTTTTTCTATAAATATATCTGTATCTATAAAACCATATTTTAAAATTTTACTAAGTTCCTTACCTAGGGTGCTTTTTCCACTTAACGGCATTCCTATTAGAACGATATTTCCCAAATATATCACCATCTTTACTAAAAATTATATTTTAAATTAAAAATATATGGATAATTTATTATAAATATAAACTGTTAAACTATTAAAATTATAAATAAATTATTTTTAAAGAAAATTTTAATTCATTAATTTAATTTTTTACTATATTCTAATATAATATCTGCTTTTTCCTCTTCATTATTGTTACTATTACCATTATTATTTTCATCACTGTTATTTTCTATTTTCCCCTTATTTATACTTAAATTTTTAATACTTTTAAAATACTTTGAAGAAATTACACTCTTTATGAAATTTTTTAATTCTTCTTTATTTCCATAATATTTTAGATTTACATATATATGATTTTTCTCATTTTCTACACTTTTAACACTAACACAAGGCTTTTCACTTAGTTTTTCTAAAATATAAGCACAATTTATATTTTCATCATTTTTAGTATTTTTAAGTTCTGTAAGTAAATTATTTCTTTCCTCTTTAATTAAAGCACTTTTGTTATTTAAGTTTATATTAAACGATATAATAATTGAAAGTATTAATAAATTTATTATAAAAATAAATTTACATATATTCAATTTTTTCAATTTTATCACTCCACAATAAATTTAAATTTATAAAATTCTTTTTCTTTTTCTGGTGTATCTAAACTTTTAATATTTATTTTTTTATTTTCCTCTAATAAATTTAATAAACTATAATAGTTACGTAAATCTGAACATTTGCCTTCTAAGCTTGCCTTACCATCTTTTATACTAAAGCTGTCTACTATAATTTCTTCATTTATATTTTGATATAGATTCATAAAAAGGGTGTAGTTTCTATCCGTTTTATTATTGTAGTTATTATTTTTTTGCTTTTTAAAATTTAAATTATAAATTTCTTTATTTATAGTATCTATATTTTTTTTATTTAATAATATTTTATTGAATAATATAACATTTGTAATTAATAAAATAATTATTAGAATAATATATATTTTTATGTACTTTTTATGAATACTTTTTATATAACTTTCTGGTATAAAATTAATTTTCATTTTAATTTTCTCCTAATTATATTATTATATTATTTTTTTATAATCCTTTTCTTCAAATTTTTCTAAAGAAATAAATCTATAATCTTTAAATTCACCCTTTATAAAGTCTTTTTCTATATTTATTCCGTATATAGTATCTAAATTTATTCTTAATTCTTTTGCTTTTTTTAAAACTTTTCTTATTTTATTATTTCCTTCTTCTTCATATATAAAATTACTGTAAATTAATTTTTTTTCTGCATAAAGTATTATATATGTGTATTTTTTATGTTTAAATAGAAAAATATAATTTTTTTCTTTTATGTAATCTTTGTATAAATTTAATACAGAGAATTGTATAGAATATATCCCTGCTATATTTTTGCACTCTAACATATATTTTTTCAACATATTATTATTACCTATGTTAATACAAAAAATTATACTTTCCATAATAGTTTTATTTTTTTTTAAAATATCATAGCTGTATAATATATTGTCTATATCTTTAAATTCATATATTAATTCATTTTTTATTAATTCATTTATTTTATTTTTATTGTTTATCCTAGGCAATGTTATAAATCTAGCATACACTCTTTCTCCCTCTAATATTAGATATAATTTTCTTTTTTGCACATTAACTATTTTTATTATATTATCTTCTATGATACTCTTTTGTTTTAATTTATTAAATTTCATATTTTTTAAACATACATTATCTTTATCCATTTCTAACAAATTAATATTTTTAAACAATTAATTACTCACTTTCCTTTCGTAGGATATATATTTCCTTTTATAAAATATATTAGAATTATTAGTATAAATTTTATATTTTTCCTGCTTATAAAAAATTTTATCCTTATAATAATCTATTATCAAATCTCCATTATAAAAATAAGCTAAATTATTATTATAAATAAATTTAAAATCATTATCTAAACTTCTTACATAATTATTTACATTATCTGAACTTATATTCTCTATATTTTCATAAAAAAGTTTATCAATATAGGTTAATATATGTTCCCTATCTTTTTGTATTCTACTTATTTTACCTAAAGATTTAAGTTCTTTACTGCTATTTTGCCATTTTATATTTTCCATTTTAAGTACGAACATACTAGAAAACATACATAATCCTCCCATAAGTAGTGCATACAAAAGTATATATCCTTTTTTTACTCCTTTTTTATTAAACATCTTGTATATTCTTTACCTTTCTTTCCTACTATTTTTAAATATATTACTTCACCATTTTCTTTTACTTTAAATTCTTTTATTCCCCTACATACATTATTAGTATTAGATGAATATTTGGCTCCATAACTTATTATTATATTTCCAGCTTTATCTTTTCTTATGTAATCATATCCTTTATCATCATACCTTTCTATCTTTATAGAATCTCCTACAACTATTGATGAAGATTCTCTATCTAAAATGTGTTTTATGGTATTAAAAGCTTCTTCTACATAAATATATTCTAATATTTCTTCTTTTTTAATTTTGTAATTGCTTGTATATTTTACAGTTACTTTAATTATATAAAGAGAAATTATAGACATAATTGATAAACCTATTAAAATTTCTATTATAGAAAATCCTTTCTTTTTTATCATCTTTTGTACCTGCCTTTATAAAATTCACATTCTATCTTCTTTTTTTCCTTTCTTTCTTCATAATTTAATATTAAATTAACTTTAAATACATCTTCTCCATTAATTCTCATTTCTAAATATGGTTTATTTTTAGGATTAATACTTGTAAATAATATTTTTATATCTTTATTTTTATGAAAATCACATTCTATTTTATCTTTATTTATATATAATTTATTCTCATTTTTTAATTTTTTTAAATCTTCATAAGAAAAATTATACATAGTTTCATTTTTTATTCCTTGTAAAAATTTTATATACTTTTCTCTTTCTGCATATTCACATTTTATTTTAGAAGAATTTTTCCCAACTATTAAAGCACCTCCTAAAAGCATTATAAATATTGATAATGCACATAAAATCTCTATAATTATAAAGCCCTTTTTATCCTTTAAATTCAACATGAGCTGTCCCAACACAAATAGTTACTTTGTGTATTCTCCCTTCTTCATCTTTAAACTTTATAGTACAAGCATTACTAGTAAATCCTCTATTATCTATAATTATTTTTCCACCTGGTGAATTTACTGACTTCATAATAATTTCCTTTGGAAAATGCAATTCTTCTTTATATGTATAAGCTATATTAAATATCATCTTATTTTCCTTAACATTAAAATAAATGTACCCTTGCTTTTTTTCTTCCATACACATTTCCCTAGAGTTATTTATAAAGTTTACTAAAGAAACTCCAATTTCATCTACTGCAATATTGTTTTTAATTTTGTTATAGCCAGATAGTTTTATAAAACTAATAGTAAATACTACAGTGCATAAACTCATAAAAAAAATTAATTCTATTAAGGTTAGACCTTTCTTATATGTGCATTTGACCAATATTTTCACCCCTTGTTAAATTTTGCGAGACTATATTTGCTTAAGATGAAATTTGTTTTTAGGGAATAAGTTCTTAGAATATAAATTTAGGGTAAAACAAGATATGAAATAATAAACTAAAAATTTATATATTTTTTATATATGTATTAAAAAACATATATGGCTAAACCTAAAAAGTTCCTAATATAAATTGATTATACAGAATAATGGAATTAAATGCTATATATTTTACTTCATACTATTTAGGGAATATGGTTTTATTATTCTTTTTCACAACATAACTATTTCCCTCAAGATCTATTTGTACTATATAGTTTTCGTTATCGCTTTTATAAGCAATATCAACTGCTTTTCCTCCACTAGATTCATTAGCTGAATCTACTATAAATCCTGTAAAAGTTTCTATATCTTTTTTTAAATTACTAATATTCAATATTTCATTATTTTCGTTATAACTATTAAGAGCAGCTACTTGTATTTGTTTTCCTGTATTTATAGCTTTAGTATCTTTTGCTTTATCCTTATAAGCTGAAAGTTTTGGTACCAAAAAGCTTGCTAATACGAGTATTATAGAAATAACTACCATAAGTTCAATAAGAGTAAAACCTTTCTTTTTTTTATTTTTCTTAAAATTTAACTTCATATTTTTATCCTCCTATAATTTTAGTTGTAATATTTTATAACATAACTATATACTTTATATAACATATTACTAATGCAATTATATACAAGTATTTAATATATATAAGTATGTGAATAATTTACTTTAAGTTAAATGAAATTTTAAATTAAATCTACTAAATTCATCATTGGAATAAATACATAAATAAATATTATGCATATTATTAAAGACATGAAAATTATTATTATAGGTTCTATAAGTTTTATGCTTATTTTTAATTTTTCTTCCAAATCCTTTTTTAAAATAGTATAAACACTATAAAAACTTTCTTCCAATCTTCCGCTTTCTTCTCCTACATGTATCATTGATAAAAGTATCTTATTAGAAAAATTGCAGTTGTTTAAAGAAGAACTTATACTCTTTCCATCTTTTATATTGTCGTTTAATTTTTTTATATTATTTTTAAATATATAATTATCGGTAATTTCTTCTAGTAATTTTAGGGATTTGTTTACAGGAAGGCTTGATTTTATCATCAAATTCATGCTATTAGAAAAATTGCATATAAATATATTTTCGTAGATTTGTCCTAATATTGGTACTTTTATTTTAAAATTATCAATTGCATATTTTATTTTATATTTTTTATAAAAAACTCTATTACTTAATAAAATAAAACTTATACTTATAAATAATATTCCTAAAATAACATTTAAAATCTTAATTGCAGTAATCATACCTAATGTTTCTTTAGGGATGCCTCCTCCTAGTTCATTAAATATTCCTATAAAGCTAGGTATCACTATATGTATTAGTATGGATAACATTATTATAAACACTATTAAAACTATTATAGGATATACTAAAGCATTTTTTATTTCTTTATTAAATTTATATTTATTTTCATAGAAACCTTTCAAATCATAAAGAACTTGCTCAATTCTTCCACTTTCCTCTCCTATGTATAACATATTTAATAAAAATTTAGGATACATATCGCTGAATGCTTTGAAACTATCATAAATACTATATCCTCTTAATATATTATTTCTTATATTATAAAGGCTATTTTTTATATTATCATTATTGAAATCGTTGTAAATAATATTTATAGCATCTGTTATATTTACTCCTGATGATATAAGCATATAAAGTTTATTGCATAAAATTGAACAATCTTTTAACGAGATTTTTTTCCTTCTTATTTTAAACATGTTTTTATTAGTTATATTTAATAAAAAGTATCCTTTTTCTCTCAATTCTTTATAAATATTAATTTTTTCATTTTCACTACATACTCCTTTTACTGTATTTCCATTAAGATCTTTAGCTTTATAATAAAATAAATCCATATTTATATTTTTATTCTCCTCCTTTCCTTAAATGGAGCTATTTTAAAATTTAAAAACATTTAATTAAATGTATACAACAAGTTAAAATGAAGACATTTTTATAGACTATATAATATTCTAAATTATATTATTTTTTGGACTTCTTTAAAGGATGTCCTTCCATACTTTAACGCTTTATTAATATTCTCTTTTAAGCTGTTTTCTAAGATAATTTTTTCTTTATTATCTTTTATCATATTTTTAATTAGATTCTTTTTTTCTTTATCAATATTTATATATTCATAAATAATACTCCTACCTAAATAACCTGTATTATTACACTTTTCACATCCTCTCCCTTTGTATAAAAGAAATTCTTCTTTTATATTTATAAATTCTTTTTCTTCTTTTGAAGGACTGTAGGCTTCTTTGCAATGAGGACAGATTTTTCTTACCAATCTTTGTGAAATAATTCCTCTTAAAGCATCACTTAAAATATATGGCTCTATGTTCATATCTAAAAGTCTTACTATAGATTCTAATGCCCCATTAGTATGAAGAGTAGATAAAACTAAATGCCCTGTTATAGCAGCTCTTATTGCTACTTTAGCTGTTTCCTCATCTCTAATTTCTCCAACCATTATTATATCTGGATCTTGCCTTAAAATTGATTTTAGCCCTTTAAAAAATGTTAAATCTCTTCTATAATCTACATTCACCTGATTTATACCTTCTATAGTGTATTCCACTGGTTCTTCAATAGTTATTATATTTTTTTCCTTATTATTTATATATTTTAACATTGAATATATTGTAGTAGATTTACCACTTCCTGTTGGACCAGTGACCAGTATTAGCCCATTTGGCTTTTTAAGCATATTTTCTATATTCTTTTTGTCTTCTTTTAAAAATCCTAAAGAATCTAACCCTTTTATTTTTTCATTTTTATATAATATTCTTATAACTAATTTTTCGCCGTATACGGTAGGAAGAGTAGATACTCTAAAGTCATTATTTTCTTTATAATTACTTTGTATTTTACCATCTTGGGGAATATTTTTTTCTGCTATATTCATATAACTGATTATCTTTATACGAGTGCAAATAGACATATAAACTTTTTTAGATATTTTTTTAAATTCCAGTAAAGTGCCATCTATTCTAAATCTTATTGTAGCAAAATCTTTAAAAGGTTCTATATGTATGTCGCTAGCTTTCCGCCAAATAGCTTCTTCTATTATAGAATCTGTTAACTTTATTATAGGCCCTTCTAAATCCTTTTCTTTATTTTTTTCATAAAATAAAGTTTTATCTTCTTTTATTTCTTTAGTTTTATGTTGTATATCATAGTTCGTATATATTCTTTTTATAGCTATCAAAATATTTTCTTTATTACAAATTATTATCTTTATGTTTTTACTCGTAATAAAAGACAATTTATATATAATATTTTCATTTAAATAATTTGAAGATGCTATATATAATTCTTCATCGATTATTTTTAGAGGTAATATATTATATTTTTTACAAATATGTTCTGGAAGTAATTTTAATAAAGATTCCTCTATATTCAAAACATTAAAATCTATATTTTGGCACTGCTTCTCACCTTTCATTTCTTTGGAATCTTGTATAGTTTCCTCTAAATCTAAGTAATTCATAGAAAAGCTCATATTTAATTCTCTCCTATAATAAATTTTCAAATTTTATCTATATTATAGACACTTATATAAAATGTAAACACTTATTTCTTAAATATTAAATCACTTCTGCTAAACATATAAAACTGTGATTATTTTTAGCTAAAACTATAAGCAAAATTTAATATGTTTTTATTTCACATATAAATTCATATTATTTATGAACATAGTTATAAACTTCATAGTTAGTTTTCAAACTATCTTAATCTTATTAACAAAATTCTTATAAGTTCTACTCTTAAAAATAGTTATTTATTAAAAAAAATTATTATTCATAGAATTAAAC
>NZ_MRAE01000033.1 GCF_002008345.1 Clostridium tepidum | reverse complement strand
ATGCGATTTTCTTATATTATGCGGTATTAATCTCCCTTTCGGGAGGCTATCCCCCACTTTGAGGTAGGTTACCCACGTGTTACTCACCCGTCCGCCGCTAATCCACTTCCCGAAGGAAGCTTCATCGCTCGACTTGCATGTGTTAAGCACGCCGCCAGCGTTCGTCCTGAGCCAGGATCAAACTCTAAATTTAAAAGTTTAATCTCTTCTCAAATTCATTGACAAGGTTTAATACCTTATCTTACTGGCTGTTACAAGAATGTTTCTTGTTAATTCTCTGTTTAATTTTCAAAGACCATTTCTCAGTGCTCACTAATAATAACACATTTTTTTATCTTAGTCAACATTTTTTTGTTTTCCTTAATCTGTCACCTCGCGACGACAATTAATATTTTATCACAACTTTCATCTATATTTCCTTCCTCATATTTAATATAATAAAATTATTTTTATTATTCTTTGATTTTCTTCATTTTTTTTATTCTTATTTATATTGATACACTGGGTACAGTTATCTTTAAATTAACATAAAATATAAGACTATTAGCTCTTTAAATCCACTAATAGTCTTACATAATAATATTTTTAAATATGTTAATTCCATGTTATTACATGTGAATATAAAAGAATAATTAAAATTATTCCTAAAGCTATTCTATATATAGCAAAAACTTTCATTGGTTTTTTCTTTAAGAATGCTATAAATTTATCTATTACTACAAGAGCTACTATAAATGATACTATAAATCCAACTGCTAAAGCTATTAATTCTACAGAAGAGCATGTACTAAGTACATTATGTTTTATTAATGATATACCTGATGCACCTATCATTGCTGGTATAGCTAAAAAGAATGAAAATTCTGCCGCTGCTACTGTAGATAAACCAGCTATCCAAGCCCCTATTATCGTAGATGCAGATCTAGACATACCTGGCCATAATGCTAAGCATTGAAACAATCCTATAATAATAGCTTGTTTAGCATTTATATTATCTATGCTAGTAACTTTAGAATTATTTCTATATTTATTTTCCGCATATATCATCCATATAGCTCCTACAATTAAAGCTATGGTTACAGGCCATGGGTAAAATAATTTTTCTTCTATTTTATCATTAAATGGAATACCTATAGCAGCCGCTGGTATTGATGCAATACCTATATTTATCCAAAATTTTAACCCACATTTTTTCACTGGAACTCTATCGCTAGGGAAAAAGTTTTTAAGGGTACTCATTATTTTATCCCAATATAAAACCACTACTGCCAATATAGCTCCTAATTGTATAACAACACTAAACATATCTGTATAAGCTTTCCTATATACTGTTCCATCAAATCCTATAATAGATCCAGCTATTATCATATGCCCTGTAGATGATACTGGTAAAAATTCCGTTATACCTTCTACTATTCCTATTATTATCGCTTTTAATATTAATAGCATTGATTTAACTCCTCACTCTCTTTTTTATTTGACATCTTCTATATTATACTATTTTTTATCACTTATACAAATATATTAATAAACATATAAGAAAATAATAATTTTTATTACTTTTTATAATTTACTATTACTTCTCTTATTACATCTTTGCCGTTTTCTGATAATTTTACAGAATTTTGACCTTCTCTTAATTTTAATTCAAAAACATTGTTTACTTTCCCAAAATCTGCTCCATTAACACTTAAATAAAATTCCTTAACCATAACACTATCCTTAAAGGCAGCTACATAAAAACTTGGGTTTTCTTCCTCTTTTTCTTCAATATTTTTTTTAGAAATCACTAAAGTAGATTTTTTATCATTTTGTAAATCTTTATATTCAATTTTAGGTGAAATATTAAATAAAGAATTTTCATTTACAAAAATAGTTGGCTTAATATAACCCTTAAGAGTTTTCAATTCTGGTAATTGTCCTTTTGGTACATAAGTAATATAAGAATTACTCTTAACTCCATCATGAATATTATTATCAATAGCTATAGTATAACTATAAAAATATTTTTCCATTTTTTTAATATATTTATTTTTATCTTTAACCCCATTTATTTCTACATTATTTATTCCATTATTTAAAATTTCTATAGCACTTAAAGGTACTCCAGATTTGCTCATATAACATGAATTAACTACATCTATCATTATCCACTTTTTATATTTATCACTCCAAATTTCTGATATCATAAAGAAATCATCTTTCTTACTATGCTGAGCATCTTTAACTCTAAATTCCCCTATTCTTGCATATATGCCAACAGAAGAAATAGCTTCTGTAAATATTTGATTAAATTCTCTATCTGAAACTGTTCCTTCTTCTTTTTTATATTTTTCCAATATAGCTAAGGGATCTTCTTCTGTTTTTATGCTATTTTTAGCAAACTTCAATTGATTATTTAACCAATTAGTTACCTTTAAAGATTTATCTATATCATCTTTTCCTGTTGATACAAGTTTGTCTAAAGAATACTTAGATTTTAATTGTTGAGGATTAGGACTTTTTCCATCACTATAATAAAAATGTATATTATTGCCGTCATAAAAATTATCCCACTTTTCTACTATAATATCCTTATTTGTGTTCGTAGTATTACAAGAAACAAAAAACATATTAATAAATAATATAAAAATAAAAACACACGCAGTTTTCAGTTTTATTTTTTTTCTATACATTTTAACTTCCCCCTTTTTTCATATTAGTATATTTATCGTATCTTAAGTATACAGTATTAATTTTAAATTTTCATTATCGGTATAACACACGGTAATCTTCTAGCCTTTAATACATTAAAATGTTTATTTTTTTAAACTTAATGCAAATAAAAAATACACCTAATAAACATTATAAGCATTAGTTTATAAGTGTATTTAAATTATATTATTTCACATAAATAATATAAAATTTATTTAGCATTTTATTATATCCATAATATTATTAATAGATTTTTCCATGTTTGGTATATAAAATTTTAATAAATTCATATTTCCCTTTAAAGTATAATCTCCAATATGAGCAGGTATAAGTATACTATCTCCTCTATTTAAACTTTGTCTACCCCCACTATAACTAATTTGTCCTTGTCCATCTACACAAGTGAAAATAAAAAATCTTTCTTTATCACTTTTTTCTTTTAAAAAATAATATACTTCATATTTTTCCATAGCAAAAGCTTCTGATAAAAAGTAATAAATTTTGCTACAATTTTTTAATTGCACTTTTAATCCTGATTTTTTACTAGGTTTAATATTTAAATTTACACAATTCATCCCTTTTTCTAAGTCTAGCTTTCTTCCTCTATTATAATCATATAATCTATAAGTTGTATCACTGTTTTGTTGAATTTCAATTAATGTAACACCTTTACCTATAGCATGTATCATTCCACTATCTATATAAAATACATCCCCTTTTTTTACTGGTACTTTATACAAATAATTTTCAACCGTGCCATTATCTATAACCTCTCGAAGAGTAGTTTTATTTTTTATTTTACTTCCCAAAATTATATAAGAACCTACTTTAGCTTCCATAACATACCAAGCCTCTTTTTTGGGACTTTCTTTTAAATCTAAAATATCTTTTTCACCTGGATGTACTTGTATGGATAATTTTTCTTCTGCACTTATTATTTTTAAAAGTAATGGAAATTCTTTGTATTTATTAAATATGCAGTCTCCCATTAATTTATTCCCATATAATTCTATAGCATCTTTTAACGTTTTCCCTTTAAGTTTTCCATTCTTTATTACACTTATTAAGTCTTTATGAAATACTATATCCCAACTTTCACCTATATCTCCTTTGGGAAGATTATCTCTAAATTTTTTTAAACTTCTTCCTCCCCACACCTTATTTAAATATATATTCTCAAATTTTAAAGGGTACATTTTTCTCCTTAATATATAAATTGATTTAATTAATATATATTCTAATCTCTACAAATTAATTACATTTGCAAATATCAGTTTAACTTAAATTTTAAAATTAAATATACATTCTAATCTCTACAGATTTAATTACATTTTAAAGCATTAGTTTAACTTAAATTTTAAAATTAAATATATATTCTAATTTCTACAAATTTAATTACATTTTAAAGCATCGGTTTAACTTAAATTTTAAAATTAAATATATAATCTAAATTTTTCACAATTAATGACATAAAGTTTTTAAATAATATCAAAACTTATTTTAAATATCAAATATTTGCTAAATCAATTATTTATTTACCTAAAAAAATAGTTTAAAATATAATTACTAAAAGATAATGCCCAAAATTCACTTAACATTTTGTTAATACTAATGTAAAATAGTTAAAATTATATTATAATAATTAATTGTAATCTTATTTAAAATTTTAAAAAGGAAGTGTGTAAAATTAATATAAAATCTTTTTTCAGCATAATAATTTCAAAAATAGTGTTAAAACTATCTAAAACCTTGTTTAAGGGTGGAACTAACTTTCCAGGAAAAGTAGCTTTAAAATTAGATAAAAAAATATTAAAAACAGTTGCTAAAGATTATAAAGTAATTTTGGTAACTGGAACAAATGGCAAAACTACTACAACTAGCATGATATACAACATGATTAAAGATAGTAATAAGTTTGTAATATCAAATAGCACTGGTGCAAATATGTTTCCAGGTATAGTTGCTTGTTTTGTAGAAAACTTTTCTTTTAGTAACAAAGAAGAAAAATATGCGGTTATAGAAGTAGATGAAGCTAATGTAAAATTTATAACAGAATACTTATCGCCAGAAATAATAACTATAACAAACTTATTTAGAGATCAACTAGATAGATATGGAGAAGTTTACACTACCTTAAAGAAAATATTAGAAGGATTAGAAAAATGCCCAAATTCAAAACTTATATTAAATGGAGATGAATCACTTTTAGGTGATTTAAATAATTCTCTTCCTAATAAAGTTTTATATTATGGGTTCTCCAATTATAAAAACAATAACACTGTAATAGATGTAAATGCAGACTCAAAATTCTGTAAAAAGTGCAAGCATCCTTATTCTTATGAATTTTTAACTTATAATCACTTAGGAAAATATTACTGTGAAAACTGTGGATATAAAAGACCTAATTTAACTTTCTCTTTGGATGAAGTAGAAGATTTAACATCAGAGGGATCTTTAGTAATAATTGATAATCAAGAATATTACATAAATCAACCTGGTTTATATAACGTTTATAATGCCCTATGTGCTTATTCCATAGCTAAAACATTAGGTATAGAAAAATCTATTATATTTAACTCATTAAAAAGTCAAAAAAGTAGTTTTGGTAGACAAGAAAGTATAAATATAGAAGGCAAAGATGTTAAAATAATATTGGTTAAAAATCCTGCTGGATATGATCAAGCTATAAATACTATAGTTTTAGATAAGGAAAAAATAAATTTAGCTCTACTTTTAAATGATAACTATGCAGATGGTAGAGATGTATCTTGGATATGGGATGTAAAATTTGAAAAATTAACCTGTCTAGACATAGATAATATACTAATCTCTGGTGTTAGATTATATGATATGGCTATAAGATTAAAAGTAGCAGGTCTTCCAAATGAAAAATTTAAATTATCTCAAAATCATGATGATTTATTGGAGAATATAAAAAATTGTAAGGAAGAAACAGTATATATTTTAGCTACATACACTGCTATGACCTCTTTTAGAAAATTCCTAAATTCTAAGGGATATATAAAGAAATTATGGTAATTAATATATAAATCAATTTAAATTATATATTTTAAACTAATATAAAGAAGGTGAAATGCATGGAACTTAATATATGCCATCTATACCCTGATTTATTAAATGTATATGGGGATATAGGTAATATTCTAGTATTAAAATATAGAGCAGAACAACGTGGCATAAAAATAAATGTATCTAATATTTCCATAAGAGATAAGTTTCTTACAGATAAATACGATATAGTTCTATTTGGAGGAGGTCAAGATTATGAGCAGGCCATAGTTTCAAAAGATATGGTAGAAACTAAAAAAGATGACCTTACAGAATACATAGAAAAAGGAAAAGTTTTATTAGCTATCTGTGGTGGCTATCAATTATTAGGTAAATATTATACTACTCCAGAAGGTGAAAAACTTGATGGATTAAATATATTAAATATCTATACTGAAGGTGGAGATACTAGATTTATAGGGAATACTGTAATAAAAAATGAAGAATTCAATGAAACATATGTAGGCTTTGAAAATCACTCTGGAAGAACTTATATAGGAGATTTAAAACCTTTAGGTAAGGTCATTGTAGGAAATGGTAATAACGGTGAAGATAAAAAAGAAGGCTGTATATATAAAAATACCTTCTGTACTTATTTCCATGGTTCCCTACTTTCTAAAAATCCAGAATTAGCAGATAGACTTCTTTCTATTGCTCTTAAAAATAAATACGGAGAAAATATAAAACTAGAACCTTTAGATGATAATCTAGAAATCAAAGCAAAAGAATTTATAGTTAATAGAGAAAGCTCTAAATAAGGAAAGTGCATTGCACTTTCCTTTTTTTTAAACACTTATAGTATAACTTCCTTTTAGGTCATAATTTCATTAAATTTTTTCTATAACTATTGAATTTCCTTTAGCATCTACACCTACAGTAGTGCCTTCATATATTTCTCCTGCTATTATTTTTTTAGCTAGTTGTGTTTCTATAGTATCTTCTATATATCTCTTTAATGGTCTTGCACCATATATTGGGTCATATCCTTCTTTAGCCATTAAATCTTTAGCACTATCAGTAATTTTAACCCTTATATTTTTATCTTTAAGTCTTTTTCTTATATCTTCTAAAAATATATCTATTATTTTCTTAATATCTTCTACAGTGAGAGGTTTAAACATTATAATATCATCTAATCTATTTAAAAATTCTGGCTTAAATCTAGCCTTTAAAGCCTCCTTTACCCTTCCTCTTACACTTTCATCTATACCTTCTTTACTTTCATTATCTAATAAATAATTACTTCCTAAGTTAGAAGTCATTATAATTATAGTATTTTTAAAATCTATAACTTTACCCTTATTGTCTGTAAGTCTTCCATCATCTAATATTTGAAGGAATATATTAAACACATCGTCATGTGCTTTTTCTATTTCATCAAATAATATAACGCTATAAGGCTTTCTTCTAACAGCTTCCGTTAACTGACCTCCTTCTTCATATCCTACATATCCTGGAGGAGCTCCTATAAGTCTTGATACTGAATATTTCTCCATATATTCAGACATATCTATTCTTATAATATTTTCTTCAGTATCAAATAAAGTTCTAGCTAAAGTTTTTGCAAGTTCTGTTTTTCCTACACCTGTAGGTCCCAAAAATATAAATGAACCTATAGGCTTTCTTGGATCTTTTAGTCCTGCTCTAGCCCTTATAACTGCATTAGTTACCGCTTTCACTGCATCTTGTTGTCCTATTACTCTAGTTTCTAGTTGATCACCTAATTGTAATAATTTTTGTCTTTCAGTTTCCACTAATTTTGTTACAGGTATACCAGTCCATTTAGATATTATCTCAGAAATTTCCTGCTCTGTAACCTCTTCTTTTAACATGGCATTTCCGTTATTATTTTCTTTTATTAGTTTTTCTTTTTCTTCTATTTCCCTTTGAAGAGTTGGTATTAAACCATATTTTAATTCTGCAACTTTATTTAAATCATATTCTCTTTCAGCCTTTTCCATTTGACCTCTAACATCATCTAACTTTTCTTTTAAATCCCTTATTTCTGTTATATGAGATTTTTCTTTCTCGTACTTGGCAGTCATTTCTTTATCTTTTTCTTTTAATTCACTTAATTCCTTTTCCAAAGCTTCTAATCTTTCTTTTGAAGCTGTATCTCTTTCTTTAGATAATGCTTCTTTTTCTATTTCTAACTGAAATATTTTTCTTTTCATTGAATCCATTTCTGCTGGCATACTATCTATATCTGTTCTTATCATAGCACAAGCTTCATCTATTAAATCTATAGCCTTATCTGGAAGATATCTATCTGTAATATATCTACTAGAAAGTTTTGCTGCAGCCACAATAGCAGAATCATGTATTCTTATTCCATGATATATTTCAAATCTTTCCTTAAGCCCTCTTAATATAGATACTGTATCTTCTACTGTAGGCTCATCAGCTATTACAGGCTGAAATCTTCTCTCTAAAGCTTTATCTTTTTCTATATACTGTCTATATTCATCAAAAGTAGTAGCACCTATACAATGAAGTTCCCCTCTAGCAAGCATAGGTTTTATCAGATTTCCTGCATCCATAGATCCTTCTGTTTTTCCTGCACCCACTATAGTATGAATTTCGTCTATAAATAAAATTATTCTTCCTTCACTATTTTGAACTTCTTTTAATACCGCCTTTAGTCGTTCTTCAAATTCCCCCCTATATTTTGCACCTGCAATAAGTGCACCCATATCTAGAGAAAATATTATTTTATTTTTTAGACCTTCTGGTACATCTCCTCTAACGATTCGCTCTGCTAATCCTTCTACAATAGCAGTTTTACCTACTCCCGGTTCTCCAATAAGAACTGGGTTATTTTTAGTTCTTCTAGATAAAATTCTTACAACTCTTCTTATTTCTTCATCTCTTCCTATAACAGGATCTAATTTATGTTTTTTTGCTTCTTCAACTAAATTTCTACCATATTTAACCAAAGCTTCATAAGTACCTTCTGGATCTTGAGTGTCAACCCTTTGGCTTCCTCTAACTACTGATAAAGCTTTTAAAAACTCTGATTTTTTTACCCCAAATTTTTCCAGTATAGGAAGAACATTATTTTTATCAACATCCATTATAGCTAATAAAACGTGTTCAACACTTATATATGAATCTTTAAACTCTTTTGCTATAGTTTCTGCCTTTACAAAGACCTCCTCAAATCTTCTAGTAGGATATACTGAAGATGACTGAGCTCCTTCTCCTAATACTTTAGGCATACTATCTAAAACTCTATTAGTTTCTGCATTAATCTCTCTTATATTTACTCCCATTTTCCCTAAAATGTTAGGAATTAATCCATCATCTTGAGAAATTAAAGCTAAAAATAAATGTATAGTATCAATCTGCTGATGATTATACTTAACTGCAATAAGTTGGGAATCATTTATAGCTTGCTGTACCTTCAAAGTTAATTTTTCAATATCCATAAAATTACCTCCCTTTTATATTGGTACAGAATTAGTTTTTTTAATTTAACTTATAATATTCCTGTATATTAAATATTATCTAAATATACTTAACATATTATAAATTATTTAACTACTATTATATTCAAAAATGCTTTACTTTCAAGCAAAAACATAAAAATCTAATCATTACATTTGTTTTCTAATTTATTTATGATAATATCTAACTTTTTATCCATCTCTTTATTCCTATTTATAAATTGCTTAAGATTTTGAATTCCCTTAAATATTGCTGTAATTATCAAAAATATTAAAACTAAATTAACAGCTAAAGCAATTACAGTAGCATAATTAATGTCCATAAAATACTCCTCTCTTTTATAACTCTTATAATAATTTTATAAAATTTCATCTATTTTTTGAGTATAATATTTCTAATAAATTAAAATTTTTTATCACTAATTAATTTCTTTTAATTTACAAATAACTATATTCTAAATTTTAAGTTATTAAAAAAAGAAATATTTTAAAAAAGAAATATCTATAAAAATAATAAGAATACTTTATTTGTGGGATAATATTTAAGTATAAAATAAACAAAAATTTTTTAGCTCTGCCTTACAAAACATAGAACTAGAGAATTAACTTAAATATTAAGACACAAATATCAGTATTCTTTATTTTTATAGTTATTTATTGACTATTTTAAAAGTATTTCTTATTTTAATTTTAAAGCTTTATACGCTTATAAATCACAATTTGTTTTATACACTAAAGTTTTTTAGAAAGCTTAACTGCTAAATTAAAATATTTTATAGATTCCCCTACTTGGTTCATCTTATGATACATATTTCCCATTTTCATGTATCTTTCATATATTTCTTGTTTTGTTCCAAATTTTAGTATAGAATCTAAAGAAAGATTCATATACATTTCAGCAGTATCCAAACTACCTTGTTTTTCTAAAATTATAGCCTTATAATAATAAGCTTTTTCTATAAATCGTATATTATTTATTTTTATAGCATAATTTAATATTTCATCTGAAATTTCCTCTGCTCTATATAATACATTATTTTTTAATAAGACCTTCATATTATCTAACATAAAAGATACAAAAGCTCTTGTATTATTTTTAGGATATAAATCTAAAGCTTTGTTTATGTAATTTATCCCCTTATCTTTCTCACCTATATCAAACAGAGCTGTAGCATATTTAAATGTAGCATCTGCTTTATGAATTGAATCATTTCCATATAATATATAGGATTTTTCTTCATAATTTTCGAACTTTTTTCTATCTAACCTTAAAGATAAAATGGCTAATATTTTATAAACTTCTGCTTTTTTAATATTATTATCTAAAAAATCTATTAAATCTATTAAACCTACAGCTATTTCGTAAGCCTTATCAAATTCTTTTGTCCTTATATAACAAGCAGCTTCATCATATGTAGCTTCTGATAATAATATATAATTATTTTTTTCATGTGCAATTTTTCTAATACTCCTATAATAACCAGCAGCTTCTATATATTCATTAGTTTCAA
Organism: Clostridium tepidum; assembly: GCF_002008345.1. Taxonomy (GTDB): domain Bacteria; phylum Bacillota; class Clostridia; order Clostridiales; family Clostridiaceae; genus Clostridium_F; species Clostridium_F tepidum. The sequence continues at coordinate 17,423 of NZ_MRAE01000033.1, read as the reverse complement.
AGAAAAACTTAGCAATGTCCATATAATAAATTATTTTATTATCATCTATACCAGACTTTAGCCAATAATCATAATACTTAGATATTATAAGTTGTAGTTTTTCTATCTCACTGTTTTCCAAATAGAAATTAAACAACATATGTATTATATAAAATGCTATATGATAATACTTATATTCTTCTGCATATTTTAAATTATATTCTAAAATTGTTTCATAATCTGGTGCATTTTTATTTTCTTTAAGCTTATCAATATTATCTAAAAGTTGTTCTTTTACCCCAGCTTTTAAATACTTAACATCTATTTCTAATTTTTGCGATATAATTTTTAGTATTTCATCATCTGGTTTTATTTTATCATTTTCTATACAACTCATTTTAGAAACAGATATAATATCTCCACATAATTCTTTTAGTGTATATCCTTTATAAACTCTGGCTCTTTTAATTTTTTGCCCTACAGAAAGTATCTCCATAAAATCTCACCCATCCACAAAATAAATCTAGTTACATATCTTTTAATAATCCTACTTCCTTGAACATTTCTACACCTTCATTTAAATACTTAGCCGCTTCTTTGTCATTTCCATTATCTATATAGAATTTACCTATTATTATGGATATCTCTCCTATTTTAGCCTTATCTTGCATATTTTTAACAAAGTTTAGTGCCATTAAAAGTGTACTTTCTGCTTCTTCTAAATCGCCTTGCAGAAGTTCTACTCTGTGCTTTAATAAATAATAATCTACTAAAGCTAATTCATTTCCATTTTCTAAATTATTCATTATTTCGTCTAAAGTTATTTTACAATTATAAATATCCTTTTGTTTAATATAATTTTCACAAATATTTATTAGCGTTTCTACTAATAAAGGGTCTTTATTAGATTCTCTTATTTTTTTAGCCCTTTCAAAATGTATAAAAGATTCTTCTAAATTATCAAATTCGTAAAATAACTTACCTAAGTCATTCTCTATTTTGGAAGTATACAATATATCATCTACTTCTTTAAATATACTTAAAGCTTTTTCTGAATATTTTATAGCTCTATCCATTTCTCCTTTTTCACTATACTGTTGAGAAAGTAATAAAAGAGAATTTGCATATTCTTTCTTATTATTTAGTTGTCTATATTTTTCCTTTGCTAAATAAGAATAATCAATAGCTTTGTTTATATTATCTAACTTAAAATATGTATATGCTATATGATAATATATCTCTGCTAAAATGTTATCATTCCCTATATCATTATCACTGTAAACTTTTTCTGCTTGTTGAAAATAACTACAGGAAGAATGATAAGCTTTTAAAAATATTGTTATCTTTCCAAGATTAACAAAAGTGTTGACTATCTCCTCATAATTATTGTTTTTAATAAATATTACATTAGCTGATAAAAGATATTGCTGAGCAACTGGAAGATCTCCCTTATGCATATATATAAGTCCTCTTAAATAAAGATTTCTAGCTTTTCTATATTCAAGATTATATTTTTCTGCATAATAAAGAGATTTCTCTATATATTGTTCCGCTATACTTAAATTATCATTTATAATATGAGATTCAGCTATATTTTCATAATATTTACATATTTTTTCTGCCTGAGTATCTTCAGATTCCATGAAATATTCTATAGATGTATTTAATGTTTCCGCTAAATATTCCAATAAATCCATACTAGGATTTGATTTACCTGATTCTACAAGACTTATTTGACCTGGAGTTATCCTATCTCCAGCTAAATCTTTTAATGTCATATTTAATTCTTTTCTTCTTCTTTTAATTTTTTCCCCCAAAGAAAGTATCTCCATAAGTATCTTCCTCGCTATTACTAGTTAATTTTTTATAGGTTTTATACAATTATTATAACATATTTTTTCAATCAGGATAAATTTTTTATAAAAGTAATTACATATTTTTTCAAATTTATTATCTATTTTCGTACTTATTTTATAAAAAAAAGACTTGGGACTTTGCCCAAATCTTCTTATCTCCTCATACTTCTCATATTTCCAGCTATATTTCCTGCCATTCCTATCATAGTTCTACTAGTTCTTTTTATTTTTCTTCTAGTACTTCTATCCAATTGTGGTACTATTAACATTCCAGCAGTTGCTCCTAATACGATACCTGTAGTAATTCCTGATAAAAAGCCATTTTTCATAATTTACACTCTCCTTCATTTAATATTAATACTAAATTTAGGATATGCATTTTGCAAAATATTAATCATTAAATTCATCCATAGCTTCATTTGCTAATTCATCACATCTATTATTATACTCATTATCTGAATGACCTTTTACTTTTATAAATTTAACAGAATGTTTTTTCAGCAATTCATCTAGATTTTGCCACAATTCTTTATTTTTAACTTTAGATTTAGACGCAGTCTTCCAATTATTCTTTTTCCAATTATGAAGCCACTTTTGATTTATAGCATTTATAACATAAGCAGAATCACTATAAAGTTCCACATTGCAAGGCTCTTTTAATAAAGAAAGTGCTTCTACCACTGCAGATAATTCCATAATATTATTAGTTGTATTTTTAAATGCTTTTTTTATTTCTTTTTTATGTTCACCGTACATTAAGACTATTCCATAAGCCCCTATGGTATCTTTTTGTCCATTTCCTCTACAAGCTCCATCAGTATATATTATTACTTTTTTCATTTACAGCTGCCGCCTCCTCGTAAGCTTTTTCTTGTCCTTGTTTATGTATTTTTAAGTTATTTTTCCTATCAGATTTTTCTTTTACAAATCCTACAATATTGTTAACAAACTTCATAAGAGTTTTTACATTTTCTGTTCCTATTATATTAGATATATAGCCTATTACCTGTTTCACTAAAAATATTATATTACCCTTACCTTCCCAATTCTCTAAAATAATTTCTTTTGGTACTTCTTCTATTATCTTATTTAAACCAAAAAATACCACAGCAAAATCATCTATTTTACCTATAAATGGTATGAAAGAAGGAATTATATCTACTGGACTAACAAGATAACTTAACACTGCAACTACAAAAGTTTTAGTTTTTACATCTACTCTTTTATCTTTAAGTAGTCTGTATAAAAGTACTGTTATATCTGGTATAAGCATAGAATACTCAAAAAATTTATTAAATCTATCCGGCACTTTAATCTTTAAATGCTTTCTTGTAAGAGAATAATTATCCTGTCTTTTATATATAGGATTATATTTTTTACTTGATTCAAATTTTACTTCTTTATCCTCTTCTTTTTTATTTTCTTTAGAATAAACTATATTATCTACAAAAATATCTGCATATCCTCTATATAAATTTATTTTTTCTATTTTAAAATAAGTATAAGGTATCTTTTTAGATAGTGTATTCAAATCTATCTTTATATTTTCTTTTTTAACGTATATACCATAATCTTTAAAATTACTTAAGGATAATTTTAAAGCCAACTTTTTTATTATATCAATTATATGTAATTTCATAATCTTAACTTTAAATATTCTTATATTTATAGTATTGTTATTTACACTACCCAAAGCTAATTTAGCAAAAAAAGGGATAGAAATACCTTTTCTATAGGAACCCTTTACTTCTATAAAATCCCCCAATGAAACACTTTCAATATGTAAATTAGGAATTTTTAAGTAATCCTTTATTAAAGTCATTATATCTACTTCTGTCAAAGTAACCTTTACAGATGATACCTTCATCCATTGCTTCCCCCTCTACTTCTTCATTTATACATAAGTATACACTAAAACAATCAATACTAAAACCAATATAATCATTACTAAAAAATTTTAACTGTACCAAAAATTACTTTAGTAATTTTTATGATAATTATTAGACTGATTTAAAAAAATATTATAGTATTATTGTACAAGTTTAAAATAACTTCTAGAGTAAAATATTTTTTCGATTTAATATTGCCCCAAAATTTTATCATATTAAAAATAACTTTTATGTTTTTACAATACAGCTTGACACATTTTAAAATAAAATATTAAAATTCCTATCTTAGAAAGGAGTTAATTAATGAATAAAATTAAAAATAAAATCATTATTTTACCTATATTAACAGCGTTTCTATCTATAGCAGTTATGCTTTCCTTTAATTTTTATAGCTCTAAAAATGCAACAAAAAATTATAATGAATTTTTAAAGGATCTTAATGAAAAAAAAGTATCTACAGTATATATTACAAACACATCTACTATAAAAGTAAAGCTAAATTCAAATGAAATATACAAAACAGATAATCCAAGATCCAATGACTTTAAAGAAAACTTATTAAAAAAAGGGGTAAAAATATCTGAAAATTCTCCTATGACACCCCAAGAAGTAATTCCCCTATCTATATTTGCTCTTTCTATTTTATCTATAATTTTCATGACAATAAAAAATTCTAATATTTTAAAAAACAAAAAACTTTCTTCTGTAGATTCTTTAGATACAGATGAAGTTGAAAACATAAATCTTAATTTTGATAGCATAGCAGGAAATGAAGAAGCAAAAGAAAGTGTAAAAGATATAGTAGACTTTTTAAAAAATCCTGAAAAATATTCTTCCTATGGAGCTAGAATGCCTAAAGGCATTATTTTATATGGTGAACCAGGTACAGGTAAAACTTTAATGGCAAAAGCCGTTGCTGGTGAAGCTGGAGTTCCTTTTTATGCTATGTCTGGTTCTGACTTCGTACAAGTGTATGTTGGTGTTGGTGCTAGCCGTATTAGACAACTATTTAAAAAAGCTAGAAGTAAGGGTAAGGCTGTAATATTCATAGATGAAATTGATGCTATTGGGAAAAAAAGATCTAGCGAGAAATCTGGAGGTTCTGAAGAAAGAGACCAAACTCTAAATGCTCTTCTTACAGAAATGTCTGGTTTTAATGAAAAAGAAGGTATTATAGTAATGGCAGCTACAAATAGATTAGACATATTAGATGAGGCCCTATTAAGACCAGGTAGATTTGATAGACATATAGAAATAAATTTACCAGATGTAGTAGCTAGAGAAAAAATCTTTAATCTTCATCTAAAAAATAAACCTATTGGTAATGTAAATATAAAAGATTGGGCTAAAAAAACTGCTTATTTTTCTGGAGCCAAAATAGAAAATTTATTAAATGAAGCCGCTATATTAGCTTGTAAAGAAAATAGCGTAAAAATTGAAGACTATCATGTAGATAAAGCCTTTTCTATAGTACTAGCAGGTTACGAAAAACAAAATAGAGCTTATATAAAAAATAAAGATAAAAAAATAACTGCCTATCATGAAATAGGACATGCTTTAATATCTTCCATAGTTTTACCTAATGAAAAAATATCAAAAGTAACTATAATACCTAGTACAAAAGGTGCTGGTGGATATACTTTAAGCATTCCAGAAGACAGCTTATATCAAAGTAAAGAATACTTAATAAATAGAATAATGGTACTTTTAGGAGGACGTGTTGCTGAAGAAATTATATTTGGAAAAGATAACATAACTACAGGGGCTCATAACGATCTTCAAAAAAGTACATCTATTGCCTATAAAATGGTAACAGAATATGGTATGGGTGAAACTCTAGGATTATTAAATATGGGAAGTTTAAAACATGAGTTAAGTATAAATGAAAATGATATAATTAAAGAATGTAAGTCTTTAGTAGACAATATTTATATAAAAGTTAAAGATATACTGTTAAAAGAAAAAAAACAATTAGATATATTATCTGAAAAACTCTTAGAAAAAGAAACTCTTTATGAGGAAGACTTTATAGGACTTTAAAAATATATAAAACTAAAAAAGATATAAATATGTTTAAAATCTAATATAACTTTTTATAAAAACTACCGAAGTTTTTAACAGTCACTCACTGTGAATCACATAATGACTGTAGAAATTCTTGGTAGTTTTTTTGTTTTATTTCCACTTAAATATTTATTCATTAATATTAGAATATATAAATTTAGAACATACATACTAAATATTATTTCTCTTAAAATCATTTTTTTATTTTAAGTTAATTATATTAATATCGTTAATTATATTAGTGAATATTTTTATAATACTACTGGTTAATAATTTCAAATAATGACATAATTCTTGTTTATGTTATTATATGTATTGTATAATTATCCTTATGGCTTAAATTATTACAAAATAAACTTTATATGGGGGGTTTTAAAATGAAGTTTAATTTTAAAAGTATTAAAACTTTAATTTTATGTACTATTTTGCCAATTACAATACTATTTATGTGTTTTTTATCTATTATGAGTTATGGCAATTCTAAAAAAATAATTTCTAGTGAAATAGAAAATAAAATGAAAACAGAAACTAAATCATTAAGTAAACACATAGAAAAATCATTATTAACACATAAAAAAATTGCTGAAACTCTTTCTAAAACTGTAGAGTCTTCAAAAGATATTATGCCACCAGATACTTATAAAAATCTTCTACAAAACTTTATAAAAACTAACGACGAAACCTATGGTGCGGGTTTTTGGTTTGAACCTTATAAGGTTAACCCTAAAGAGAAATTTTTTGGACCTTATTATTTCAGAGATGGTAATAAAATAATATATACTGATAAGTATAATAATGCATCATATGACTATACAAGTCAAAGTTGGTATAAAGATGCCAAATCTTCTAAAACTTTATCTACATGGTCCACTCCTTATTTAGATACCGTTAGTAATGCAATGATTGTAACAACTTCTGCTCCTTTTAAAGATAAACAAGGAAATATTATAGGAATATCTACTGCTGATATAAACTTAACCAATTTGCAAAAGATGGTGTCTGAATTAAAATTCGGTAAAACAGGTAAAGCTATATTATTAGATACTGAAGGTAACTACTTAGCTCATCCTAATAAAGATAAGATTATGAAAGTAAATATAAAAAAAGATAATAATAGTAGTATAGCTGCTTTAGGAAAAGAAATGTTATCTAATAAAAAAGGTACAGGAAAATATGATGAAAAAGGTGTAAAACAATTAGTTTATTACGATTCTATACCTGAAACTGGTTGGATTATAGCATTATCAATAAATGAATCAGAAGTTAATGCACCTTTAAAACAACTTTTAATAAAAAGTATAATATTTATATTAATTGCTATAGTTTTAATAATTTCATTTATTTTATGGTTTAGTAATTACATAACTAATAATATAAAAAGAGTTAATGTCTTCTCAGAAAATATTGCTAACGGAGATTTAACTAAATCATTATCCATAAATAGCAAAGACGAATTAGGTACTATGGGAAAAAATTTAAACAATATGAAAGATACCTTAAATGACATAATTAGCAATTTTGATACAAGCCTTAAAGATATAGTTTCTATGTCAGAAGAATTATCAGCTAGTGCTGATCAAACTCAAAGTGCCTCAGATCAAATAGCTCAATCTATATCTGATATAGCAGCTGGAAGTGAAAATGAATCAAGGGCTTCTCAAGAATCTGTTAAAAACTTAGAAGAAATATATAAAGGAATGGAACAAATATCTAATAATGTTCAATCTGTTACTAACTACTCTATAGCTACTTATAAAAAAGCAGAAGAAGGTGATAAAACAGTATCTACTGCTATAAGTAAAATGAAAGATATAGAAAAAAGCGTAAAAGATTCTGTAAATATTGTAAATACATTAGAAGAAAAATCAAACAATATAGATGAAATAGTTTCTTTAATAACTTCTATTTCAGAACAAACAAATTTATTAGCACTAAATGCAGCTATAGAAGCAGCTCGTGCTGGAGAAGCTGGTAAAGGCTTTGCCGTAGTAGCAGAAGAAGTAAGAAAATTAGCTGAGGAATCTTCTACATCAGCTGGAAGTATTGGAAATATTATAAAAGAAATTAAAAATGATATTACAAAGGTAGTTAACTCTATGCAAATTGAAACTAATAATGTTAATGAAGGAATAGTAATAGTAGAAAACACTAAAAATTCTTTTGAAAATATACTATCTGATATTGATAAAGTATCTAGAGAAATGCAAGATGTATCTGCAGTAGTAGAAGAAATAACTGCTAGTACTGAAACTGTTGTAAATTCTTTAGAAAAAATAAACTCAATAATAAAAGAATCCAGCAGTAATACTCAAAATGTAGCAGCTTCTGCTGAAGAACAAACAGCTATAATGAAAGAAGTAGCGGAAGTTTCAAATAAGCTTTCCGAAATGGCTATAAAACTTGAAAAAAGTATAAGTATATTCAAACTTTAGATAATAAAACAACCTAAAATATAAACAAATTTAATTTTAACGTTTTAAGAATATTTATTTTTTCATGTTAAAAAATCTACTTAGAAAATATAAATAGATTTAATTTTAATATAGTAAATAGAAACAATACATGTAATAAACACATAAATGTATTGTTTCTATTTATAACTTTAAAATTAAATCTATTTATTGTTCTCTTTTATTTATATAATATTTTAAATTATTTATCTTACCGTTCTAGTGTACTTATTAGAGAAATCTATCTAATATTTAACACTTCTTCAATTACAATTTTACCTTTCTATTGTATTTATTAAAGGAAGTGTTACAATTATTCCTCCAATTAACCCACCGATATGTCCAAAATTATCCACATTGGGGATAGAAAAACCTAATATTAAGTTAATAACTATAACTGATATTATATTATCTAAGAATTCTTTTCCCCCTCTTTTTCTATTTTTGTAGGCTACTATTAAAGTAGCTCCCAGTACACCAAATATAGCCCCTGAAGCTCCTATAGAAACTGAAGTAGAAAATAAATAGCTAAAATAAGAACTTAATATTCCTGATATAAAATAAATAATTAAATATTTTATTTTACCAAAATAGTTCTCCACCAAAGGTCCTATAGAATTTAATGCATACATATTTAATACTAAATGTATTAACCCTCCATGTAAAAACATAGCTGTTACTAACCTGTAGTACTCACCATTACTTATAAAAGAGTTTGCTTTTGCTCCTAGAAATACTAATACCCTAATATCACTATTTAATACACTTTTGGATAAAAAAGCTGTTATCAAAAACATAAAGATATTTATACCTATTATTATTTTAGTAATAGGTGCTTTTTCATGATTATATATATTATTTTCGTTATAATAAATATTTTCCTTTTGATTTGGAACTCTCACTATATCTTCTACAATGTTTCCAGTTCTTTCTCCTGAATACACTATACTTCTATTCTTATAATCTAAAACAAAAGAAATATCTTTAATTAAATTAATATCTAAAAAATTAATTAAAGAACTATCTAACTCTTTATCTATCAATACAGCAATATTTAAATTAATAGGTTTATCCATAAATAAAGATTGAATGTATTCTTTTATATATTCTCCATTTAAATCTTTTATCGATAAAGCACTAGAAAAAATTAATACATTATAAATATTCTCTTTTTCATTAACAGCTATCCAATTACTTTCTAATCCTGAATTAGTATCTATCTCCATAACTCTATAATTATTTTCTGCAATAAGTTTTTCTATAATGCCCTTTATAAATTTATCTATATTAATCACTTCCTAATAAAAATAATCATTATTTTTCAGACACTATTAAAAAATATTTATACTAACCAATATATATTATTATATGTATAAGTACAATATATAATTTAAATTTTATATTGTACTTATAATAACCTTTACATAACTATAGATTTTATAACTAAATTAGGATTTTGGAGCAAATTTATTTCATTGAAACATTCAGTATCATTATCTCTAAATATTCTAATTATAGGTCTATCTGGGAAACCCTTATTTTGATTTATTACATACCCTTCTTCTCCATTTGATAATCTAACCCTGCACCCCAAAGGATATATTGCAAAAGTGTTCTTAAAAGATTTAACTAATTGTTCATCAAACATAGTCCCTGAACCAGATAGTATAAGCTCATAAGCATCATTAGGGGTAAACTTTTTTCTATAACACCTATCATTACTAATAGCATCATATACGTCACATATAGAAACCAGTTTTGCATATCTAGAAATCTCATTCCTTTTAAGCCCATAAGGATATCCTTTTCCATCTATTCTTTCATGATGTTGTTCTACTATTTTTATAACTGTATCTGACATTGTAAAATCTTTTTTTAATATTTCACTTCCATAAATAGGGTGCTTTTTTATTTCTATAAATTCTTCATCTGTTAAAGGACCTTCTTTATTTATTATTTTATTAGATATTCGAGTTTTTCCTATATCATGAAGTATAGCCCCTATACCTACATCTTTTAGTTCTTTTTCAGTTAACCCACTAGATAACCCTATAAATGTAGTCATTATACATGTATCTAAACTATGCACATATGTATAATTATCATAAGTTTTAATATCATAAAGACTTCTATTTACATCCCCCATATCTATTATATAATCTATCATCTCTTCTACTTGGTTAAAGGACTTTTTTAAATTTTTACCATTAAAATCATGTATATTTTTCATAATTTCAGTCATAGATTTCATGGTAGTTTGCTTTAGTTGCATTAATTTAGGATCGTCTATTACTACATCTTCTAACCTTTCATCACGAATATAAACATAAAAAACACCTAAATTTTTTAATTTTTTTATGTAATTTTCCGTTAACCTAATACCAGATTTAAGTAAAACTTGTCCATCTTCTGAAAAAATATGTCTTCCTAAAATATCATTTTCTTTAACTCTATTAATAAATTCAAGTCGCATTATAATAAACACCTCATAACCTATATTAATCCCCCTAAAATATGACAAATACAATTAAAAAATATTGCTATTTATATTTTATAAAATTACTTTATAGTAATTAATATTATTAAAAATTAGATTGTTTAATAAAAAATAAACACTCTAATATATTCGTATAACTTCAAACTATGCTTAAGGTAGGATTAAAATTATGCATTTATTTACTTTTATTTGAAAATAAGGTAAAATTATATTATATTACAGATATAGGGAGGTTTGTTTTGAAAAAAAAATTAATATTAATAATATGTATTTTGTTTTTATTATTTCTACCACTAAGCTATAAATATAAAATTTACAAAAATAAAGACCTAAATTATGTAGTTGAACAACATATGACTCATGGTTTATTTAATAAATATAAAATGCACTCTATTACAAATCTTAACCTAACTTTTTCTGATGGTAATATAGCTGTTGTAAAAGTATATGGCACTAGTAACAGTTCACCGCATAAAAATATATCCTATAATTTATTTCTCACAAAAAGCAAAAATGGAGCATGGAAAGTAAAAAAAATATATGAAAATTATAAATTTTCAAAAGAAAATACTTCAAATATACCTTAATGTTTTTTTTCATTTTTCACAATTATACTTATTACAATTTTCACATACGCCCTCTATTTTTAACTGATGATCAATACTAGAAAATCCAGTTTCTTTGTTTACTATTTCATCAATATGAAACAAAGGACACTCTATTTGTACCTCCTTATGACATACTTTACACTGTATTGTGTGAGTATGTTTTTTTCTTTTGAATCTAAAATTATATTTTGCATTTCCCAAATCAAATTTTTCTATCAAATCCTTATTTAGAAAAATTTCTAAAGTTCTATATATAGTAGATAAATCTAATTTTATATTCCTATCCTGTAACTTTTTAACTATACTCTCTACATCTAAAGAATAATTTGATACCATAAGTATATTTAAAATATTTATCCTACCTTTAGTTACTTTTAAATTATTTTTCTTCAATAAATCCTCTTCTATCATAATTATCACCTTATGATAATAATACAATAATTATTAAACATAACTCAATACTTATTAACAATTTTAAAAAAATAACATTTTTAAACCAATAAATATTAATATTGCTCCTCCTATATAATCTATATAACTTGAAATTATAGCTATTTTCTTAATATACTTAGATAAAATAACTCCTAAAGTACAAACTATTGCAGTAATTACCCCCACAAACAAAGAACATATAAGCAAATCAAACAAATTACTAATATGACTTAATGTTGTAAAACCTATAACCAATGCATCTATACTAACAGAAATACCTAATATAAAATACATACTTTTATTAAAGAGTATGCTTTTTTCTTTTTCATTAAAACCATCTAATAGCATTAATATTCCTATTACTATTATTATTACTCCGCCTACAAAAGTTGGAATAGGAAATATATATTTATTAAAATTTATACCAATGTAACCACCTAAAAAAGAAAGAGCAAACTGAAAAAATCCAAAAGAAAAAACAAAAGTTATAATTGATTTGAAAGTACTATTTTTATTTATACTGATGCATAAAATAATTCCAAATGCATCTAAAGAAAGTGCCAAAGCTAAGAAAAAAAGTTCTGCTAATTCCATCATATCCCCCTATTAATATCAAATAATAAATCCTTTCTTAACTATTTATATATATAAAGTAAAATTTTTATAACGATTAAAGTTATTTGATAAACAACTTTGTTATTTATAAATTAATTTTATAAATACTAAAATATCTATAAAATTAATTTATAACCTTATCCTTAATATTCATAGAGGGATGTAATAAAATTTTATTTCTTGAGCTAAATATCTAACTATTAACGACTTTATCTATTTTCTTAGGATCTAAAAATTTTATTTCATTTGATACTATCTCTATTCCATATCTTCTATTCCCGTTTTTATCCTCATAATTTCTAGTTTGTATTCTTCCTACCACGCTAATTAACTTTCCCTTATTCATATACTCATGTATAGCTTCAGCATGCCTTCCCCAAACAACAATAGGTATGTAATCAGTTTTAGAATTTTCTTTGTTGTAATATCTATTTACAGCTATTACAAATCTTAATAAAGAAACATCTCTATCCTCTATATACTTAAGTTCTGCATCTTTAGTTAATCTGCCTATGAGCATAACTCTATTCATATTACTACCTCCACAACAACACTTTTTACTATCTATATTTATATCCATTGTTAGAGATAATAATCATAAGCAACTAAAAACAATTAAAATTAATATCTAAAAATATGGCTATTGTTAAAAATAATAATTATAAACAACTATTAAAGCTATTAAATGGTAAATTTATAGCCATTTACTTTTAGCCAATTTCTTCTTTCTTTATAATCAGGTATTATACTTTCAACTAAACTCCAAAAATTCTTGGAATGATTCATATGTACTAAATGGCAAAGTTCGTGAACTACTATATAATCCAAAATTTTTAAAGGAGCCATGATTATCTTATAATTGTAATTTATATTTCTTTTAGAAGAACAGCTTCCCCACAAAGTTTTCTGATTTTTTATTGTTATATTTTTAGGTTTAACTCCCAGTATATTAGAATAATAATCTGTCCTTTCTTCTAAGACTTTTTGAGCTTGCTGTTTATAAAATTTTTCTAAATTATCTTTTATTATCTTTTCTCTTTTATCTTTTAAAATTCCGGAATTTATATAAATAATAAATTTATTATCACCTATTTCCAATTTAAAATATAATGACTTTACCTCTTTAACTTCTAAACAATATAATTTACCTAAATAATAATATCCATGAAAATTTTTTACTTCTTTAAGTTTTTTTATTTTCTTTATAATCCACCTTTCTTCTTTTTTTAAAATCTGCTCTATTGTATATTCATTAGTTCCCAAAGGTGCTTTAACTTCTATAACAAATTCTTCACCAATTTTTATAGAAATAGTTTTTCTTTTTTTAGTTTTTAAATTATATTGATATTCTTCTCCCATTAAAATTATATTTTTCATTTTCTGCACCTCTTTTACTAAAAGCTTTATTAATGATTAAAATTAAAACTGTTATGGTCCTAAAATTTTTAAGTTGAATAAAAAAGAACTGCTTTACACAAACAGTTCCTTTAATTATGTTAAACATTGTATTCTATTTGCCATGAATCTAGAGGTATTGATGCTTTTTCTTTAATTTGTAATGGGAAAGCAAAATTACATACTTTAGCTTTCATTGGACTAACTTTTAAATCATTTAGTTCAAACATTTCTGAAACAACTATATTACCTTCTTGATCTTTAATGGTCATAGGCAATTTTTCTATATTTATCCCCTTATTGCATCCATTTCTAATAACTATAGTAACCAATAAATAACCTTGTTCATTTATACCTATACTAAATTTTGAAAAGCTTACTTCTCCTTCTTTTAAAGGTTGTAATTCTTCTAAAAAGTCTGTATAAACTTTTTTACTTTCATCATCAATTCCATCTGGTAAGTTTTCAAAATCTACTGTTAAGTTCCTAAGAGCTTTTAAAGAATTATCAAAAACTAATTTCCAATCATCCATAGGTATTTTATCTACCAAAACATTTTTTTTATCAAAATATAAAATCCATGGTCTAGCAGAATAAGACGGAATATTTCCCATTGCTTTTAAATCAAAAGTTTGAGATGCTAAAATTTCCCCTTTAGAATTTATTATTTTAAAAGGAATCTTTTCAAAATTTATTTCATTTTTCATACCATTTCTTAAATAAGCTTTAACTTCATACTTGTCTCCAAGATCATATGCATATACTCCTGCCACATTAACTTGTCCTTCTTTTATAGGCACTAACTCATCTAGTTCCTCTTCAAGTATTTCTTTTTGCACTTTTGACATTACTTCTTCATCTTTTTCTAATAATGATAACTTTATATTTAACGCCTCATCTTTATTAACTTCTTTTTGATGCATCATCTAAATTCCTCCAAATATAATTTATATTACAAATTATATTATAATATGTACAAATTTCTAAATCAAACTTAATTTTAGGTAAATTTATATATTATAATAAAATCTTATACTTTTTCATACTTTATATTTTTAAATAAAATTAAATTTTTTTAAATAAAAATTAACAAACTGTATAAACTATATATTGAGGTGATAAGGATGATAAAAAATAATAAAAAAGCATTATTATTTACTACTGCTTTATTGGGCTTATCTTTATTTTTAGGCACAGGTTGTTCAAATAAAAATGCTCAAAATCCACCTGCAAACAATACTGATACTGCAAAAGAAAAAATACAAGACAGTAAAGCCAAAATAAATGACACATCACAAAATTTAACAGATAGAGCTCAAAAAATAGCTGACGAAGTTATTAAAATAGATGGTATAGATAAAGCTAGAGTAGCTATATCTGAAAAAAGAGCTTTAGTTGGTGTTAGTATACCTAATAATGCAGAAGGCAAATTAACAGATGAACTTAAGAAAAAAGTAGAAGACACTGTAAAAAATACAGATAAAGAAATAGACACTGTAGCAGTATCTGCTGATGCAGACATATATGAAAGAATAAGTAAAATTGGCGATGGAATTAAAGAAGGTAAAGGAATCGAAGAATTTGCTGATGAATTTAAAGAACTATTTAATAGAATAATTCCACAATAAAAGGGAAGTGCATTGCACTTTCCTTTTATAATTTATTTTTATTTTAAAGCTATTTCTATAAATTTAATAATATTTTACTATCATTTTTAATTGACTATACACTAACTTTTTTATTTTCATAATAATCTATCTTATATTTATTATCCTTAGATTTGTTTTCAGCTTTATTATTTGCTACTAAATAAAATACACCACCAAGTAAGAACCATGTTAATATTATTCCCCATTCATAAGGCAAGCTAAGTCCTGATGGTAAACCTGGCATAAACATTATAAGCATTCCTATACATAAAATTATAGCCATAGTACCTACAAATTTAGGATGCTTTACTTTGTAAGGTCTTTCCATATTAGGTTCTCTTTTTCTTAATACTAAAAATGATATAGATACAATTAAATAGGATATTAATATACCAAATCCACCTGCATTACTAAGCCATACTAACATTTTTTCTCCAAATAATGGTGCAATGCTTGACACTAGTCCTATTAGTATTACCGCATTAGTTGGAGTTTTATATTTAGGATGTATTTTAGCTAAAAATTTTGGTAACATTCCAGCCTCTGCCATAGAATATATAGCTCTGCTTCCTCCCATAAAAAAAGAATTCCAACTAGTTAAAATTCCACCTATACCAGCTAATATTAATATTTTAGATGCTACTACACTATTTCCGAACATTTTTTTCATAGCATCTGCAGCTACTAAACTTGAACTAGCTATTTCATTAGAGTCTAGTGCAACTGATGTACTATAAATTATCATAGCATACCAAATTACTGCCATAATTACTGACAAAATTAATATTTTTCCTATCTTTTTAAAAGGTACGTTTATCTCTTCTGCTGCTTGTGGTATTACGTCAAAACCTACATACATAAAAGGAGTCATTATAGCTACTGCTAAAATTCCCTTTCCTGAAGTACCTGTAACAAACATAGGAGACATATTTTGTATACTTCCATTAAATAAACTTCCTGTAAATAATGCAATTCCTACACAAGCAATCATAACTGTTACTACAGTTTGCATAAAAGCTGCTGGCTTTGCTCCAAAATAATTTACTATTGTTATAATTATAGCACTTATGGAACCTATTAATGCCCAAGAAGCATAAACATCATAGCCTGCAATAGTATACATGTATCCCTTTAAGTATGAAAAAGAAAATAAATTTTCTAATACTGAAGGGAAAGCAACTGCTTCAAAAGCTACAACGGAAATATATCCTAAAATCATACCCCAAGTACATATAAATGCCGCTTTTCTACCCAATGCTCTATAGCTAAATACCAAATCTCCCCCACACTTTGGCATAGCTGATGTAAGTTCTGCGTAGGTTAGTCCTACAAATAATACCACGATTCCACCTATTATAAATGCCAATATGGCACCTACACTTCCTGCTTTCTGTATCCATGGGCCTGTTAATACAACCCACCCCCAACCGATCATAGCTCCAAAGGCTAAGGCCATAATATCTTTTTTCGATAAAACCCTTTCAAAATTTTGATTATTACTACTGACCTCATTTTCCTTAGACATAATTATCCCCCTTTTATTTATGGTTAACTTTTTTAATTTTAAAATATTACAATTACTTAATAAATATAAGTTATATGGTAGAAGTTGCAACTTGCAACTTTCCATAAAGTGATGTTGTTACTTTATTATAATGTTTTCAATAGTAAACTGTCAACATTTTTTCCAAAATTTAATATTCAAGTTATTTTAAAGCATATATATTTAAGTTTTGTTAATAAATATGTATAAAAATTATAAATATTTAAGTTCTAAATTTTATCACATATTAATAACCAAATATACATATGTTTTATAACTATAAATAAGTTTACTTAATAATCATCTAGTAAAATTCACAAAAAATTTATTATTTATAACAAAAATTAACAATTCAACTATATATATATATGTTAAAAATATAAATAAAAATATGTTTTTGTTTATTTATGAAAAATATTTCACAAATAAACAAATTACTAATTTAG